>JAXMAM010000027.1:0-39339 GCA_046350455.1 Phycisphaerales bacterium
AAGGCACCGTGGTCAGCATCCGCCCAGAGGCGTGGGGTGCGCGTCTGTCTGTGGACGCCGGAACCTGGCAGCACGTGCCAGCGCTGGGCGACAGCATCAGCGTGAACGGCGTGTGCCTGACCGTGGTGGAGCGCAACGCAGCGCTGCACTTTGACGTGGTGCCGCAGACGCTGGCGCTGACCACGCTGGGCGCCCTGCAGCCAGGCGAGGTGGTGAATCTGGAGCACGCCTTGGCAGCAGGCCAGCTGGTGGGCGGGCACGTGGTGCAGGGGCACGTGGATGGCGTGGGCCTGGTGGTGGGCGTGGACACCAGCCACGGCGGCTGGCGCACGCGCGTGCAGGCGCCGGCCACAGTCACGCCCTATCTGGTGGAGCGAGGCAGCATCGCGGTGGATGGCGTGAGCCTGACCATCGCAGCAGCGCATCACGACTGGTTTGAGGTGGCGCTGATCCCTGCCACGCTGGAGCGCACCACGCTTCGGCTGCGGCTGGCTGGCAGCCGCGTGAACCTGGAAGCAGACTGCATGGCCCGCATGGTGGCAGAGCAGGTGCGCCGGTACCTGCAGGCCAACCCGCGCAGCGGAGCGTGACGCGGTGCAGCGGCGCGAATCGTGTTGCGCCGGGGCGTTATGCAGTGCTACCGCTCCACTGGGCCGCCCAGCTCTGGCGGTGGCGCTGCCACGCCCGTCAGCCGCGCGATCACGCCCTCGGGGAAGGTGCGCAGGCGCTCCAGGAACGCCTTGCGGCTCTCCAGCTCAAAGGTGCGGGCCAGCGCGATGCGGTCTTCGGTGGCAGCCAGCTCCTGCTGCAGCTTCAGGAAGGCTGCGTCAGCCTTCAGCTCCGGGTACGCCTCTGCCAGCGCGGTGAACACCTTGCCCGTGGCAGCGCCTGCGCGCAGCGTGGCCAGGCTCTCCTGCACAGACCGTTCGTGCACCGCGTAGCCCTGCACCACCGCCACCAGGTTGGGCACCAGGTCGGAGCGGCGGTTCAGTTCCACATCCACCAGGCTGACTGCGCGCTGCCAGCGCGTGCGCACGCGCACCACGCCGTTGCGCATGATGGTGGCCCACAACGCCACGGCCAGCAGCGTGTATGCCGCGCTGCCAAAGCCAGCCATGGGCCACAGCGGATGGACGCTGGGGAACAGCCCAGCCAGCAGGATGCAGCCACCCATGGCAAAGGCGTAGCCAAACACCAGCGAGGTCACCGCCCACGCCATGCGGCTGCCGCGCACCGCGGCTTCGTTGCCTGTGCTGATGAGGAGCATGTCGTCCTCCTGGCGGTCGCGCTGCAGCACCAGCGCAGAGCCTTCCTGCGAGATGCACGCAGAACCCACCAGGTACACGTTGTCCTCCTGCGCCACGAGGGACTCTGTGAACGTGCGCTGGCCAGTGCTGCCGCTCACCACCACGCCCTCCGCCTTGGACCAGTAGAGCGGGTGGCTCCGCCCCACCGTCTGGCACACCGAGACCCGCGGCCGCCAGTCTGCGCCCGCCACTGCCACTGGGATGCGGCCTGTCTGGTCCTGCAGGTAGAAGTCGCGGGCGTCGCCGCCGCTGGCCACCGTGTCTGAGCCGCTCACCGTGCGTGTCTGCGTGCGGCCCTTGCTGTCTGTGTAGGTCTGGGTGCGGCGCCAGTGCTCTGCCACGCTCCACGCGTGGTACGTGCATTCGGTGCCGCTGATGCCCGCGCGCGCTGGCGTCGGGCAATTCACCAGCCCAGTGGTCTCCACCAGGCCCACGAAGATGCCGCGCAACGGCACTGTGGGCAGGTCCTTCAGCAGGCGGCAGAAGCGCACGCCAGCCCACCACGCCCACAGGAGGAGGAGCGCCACCACCCAGCCCACTGCGGTGATGGCCCACAGCGCGCCGGGATCCAAGCCTTCGAACGCTGGATGGTTAGTCAGCCCGTGCATGGCCAGCGCTCCGTGCGCGTTCCACGATGAGCAGCGTGAGGTCATCCGCCTGCTGCAGGCTGCCAAACTGCATGTCCACCCGGCGGCCGATCTGCTCCACCATGGCGGCGGCGGAGCCTGCGGAAGCCAGCCCCTCGAACTCCTCCAGGTAGCGCTTGCTGGGCAGGCGTGCGCGGCGCGAGCCAGTGGGGTCGCCCGGGAAGGCCTGCTCAAAGCCGTCGCTGTGCATCAGCAGGCGGTCGCCCGGCTCAAGCGTGAACTCGCTGTCGGGGTAGACCTCGCCGTCGAACACGCCCAGCAGGCCGCCACCAGTGTCCAGCATGCGCGTGCCGCCCGATGCCTGCAGCACCAGCGAAGGTGGATGCCCAGCAGAGGACATGCGCACCAGGCCGGTGCGGCCGTTGATCACGCAGTACACCGCGGTGGCAAAGCGCGTGGTGCGCCCCTGGTGCGCGATCATCTCTGTGTTGATGCGTGCCAGCGCCTCGCCCGGCGGAACGATGCGATAGCTGCCCGGGCTGGTCTCCTTGGCGGGAAGGCCGCGGCAGATCACCATGGTGAGGAGCGCGGCCGGCACGCCGTGGCCCACCGCATCGGCCACGAATACGCCGATGTGGTCCTCGTCCAGGCGCACCACGTCGTACACGTCGCCGCTGACGTAGCTGGCAGGGCGCCAGAATGCAGCCACATGCAGCTGGCCCACCTGTGGAAAGGCCTTGGGCAGGAACTCGCGCTGCACGTTGGCAGCCAGCTGCAGCTCCTCCTGCATGCGCGCGATCTCGCTGCGCAGGCCGCTGGTGAAGCGCGTGGCCACCCCCAGCTCGCGGTTCAGGCGCTCCACCTCGGTCTGCCGCGCCAGCATGCCGCGCAGGCAGGCCGCGATGGTCTCTGGCGAGGCGTCCAGGCGCTCTACGGCCACCTCTTCAGTAGCAGCGCGGCGGCGGCCGGCTTCATCAATGAGCATCAGCACAGGTACGCGCGCCAGCTCAGCGGCGTCCAGCGTGGCGGTCAGCCCCATGGGCGCGTCGCGGCCGTCCAGCAGCAGCACCACCACGGGGTTGCCCTCGGTCATGCTGCGGCCAGCAGACTCTTCCAGCGGCAGCGGCTCTGCAGTTACATCCTGGCCCACCAGCGCTGGCAGTTGCGCGGCCAGCTCGCGCGCGCGGTGCAGCAACGATGGCGTGGCCGCCATGAGCAGCGTGGCAGCGTGTGTCCTGGTGCGCCGGGTGGGCAGGGTGGTCATTGCGCGGCTGTCTTCAGCGTCTCAAAATCCAAGGGCAGCTTCTGCTGCGTCTTCAGGCCAAGCTCCTTGGCGCGGCCCTCGCGGAGCTCCAGCACAAACTGCGCCTTCGAAAGGCTGTTGTAGCGGCGCAGGCGTTCTTCGTACTGCTTGGTGGTTTCGTTGGGCCCCTGCAGCGGCTCCTGGGTCATGGTGTAGATGGCGGTGATGTATCCCAGCGAGTCCAGGAACACGATGTCCATGTTGGTCACGCAGTCCTTCATGTAGAAGTTGTGGTACTGCGCTTCGGGGAACACAAAGACCATGCCACCATCAGCGGGGATGTCTGTCACGCCACCCAGGCCGCGCTGCCGCGTGGGATCGCTGGCAGAGACCTTCAGCGTGAAGGGCTGGTTGTTGATGGTGGTGCGCCACTCGCCGCCATCTTTCACGCTGCTGTTGCCACAGCCTGGCAGCAGCGCAGCGCACAGCAGGACGGTCAGAGTGATGAGGCAGGCGCAGAGCCGGTGTGGAGCCATTCCAGGATGGGATCGGTGAGCGAGGGTGGTTGATGCGCAGCGCGCGCTGCCCAGACGCGCAGCATAGAAGGGTGGAGGGCTGCTGGCAGGCGTGCTGCATCCATGGGCTGCAGGCTGGGCTGCGCGCCGCACCACCACGCCACCAGTCCCACCACCCGCTCAGGCGGTGTGCCAGTCTGACGCAGGTGCGTCAGCGAGTAGCTGCCAGCACGCTTGGCCAGGCGCTGGCCAGCAGCGTCTGTCACCAGGGGCAGATGCCACCAGCGCGGCGCTGGCTTGCCCAGGGCGCGGTAGATCAGCGTCTGCAGCGCGGCAGAGGGCAGGAGGTCCTGGCCGCGCACCACATCGGTCACGCCCTGGGCGGCGTCATCCACCACCACTGCCAGCTGGTAGGCGGGGTAGCCAGACTTGGTCCACACAATGAAGTCGCCCTCTGACTGGGCGGGGTGAAAGGTGCTCAGGCCGTGCAGCTGGTCCTGCACTGCGATGTCACCAGGATCCACCCGAAGGCGATGGTTCACATCGGCGCGAGCAAAGCCCCACGCTGGGCCTGGCGGCGGGCGGAGCGTGTGGGGAAAGGGCGCGCCAGCGGGCTGATGCGGTGCGCTGAGGGCGGCGGCAGCTTCGCGCACCTCTGCCCGGGAGTGCGGGCTCTGATACACCAGCCCAGCGGCAGCCAGCGCCTCCATGGCCTGGTGGTAGAGCGGCATGCGGTCTGACTGGCGGACCGGCGGGCCATCGTGGTCCACGCCCAGCCAGGCCAGATCCACCTCTGCTTCAGTGGCTGCTGCCTGCACGCGAGCGGTGTCCAGGTCCTCGATGCGCAGGTGCAGGCGCCAGCCCAGCTTGCGTGCCAGCGCCCAGTTCACCAGGAACGTGCAGGCGTTTCCAACGTGGAGCGGCCCTGTGGGAGAGGGTGCCAGACGGGAAGCAGCCAGCGGAGCAGCAACGGCCATGCTGCGCAACGGTATATTCGTTCAGACCATGGCACGCCTCACGGCGAAGCAGATTCAGGCCAAGCTGGCATCCTTGCCAGAATGGACCCAGAGCGGGGGAGTCATTCAGCGCACCTTTGCGTTTCCAGACTTCGTGCAGGCCATGGCCTTTGTGAACCATGCTGCCCAGGAGGCGGAGCGCGTGCAGCACCACCCGGACATCATGGTGCGATACAGCAAGGTCACACTGGCGCTGTCCACGCACGACGCGGGCGGCATCACGCAGAAGGACTTTGACTTCGCAGCAGCCGCGGACGGCATGTTCAAGCGCAAGGCGTAGCAGCGCGGCGCGCGTGCTTCACGGCCGCCAGTCGCCCAGGCAGGTGCGGGTGGCGCGGGCGCGGGCCTCGCGTTCGTCGTCCTCTGTCTGGATGCCGGGGAAGTTCACTCGCAGGTGGGCGGGCTGGATGGCGATGGTCAGGCGGTTGAGCGTCTCCAGCTCCACGCCCTGCACCAGGCCCACGCACACGCCCAGGCGCACGCTGCTCAGCAGCTTCATGGTCTCGTCCAGGCCCAGCATGCGGGCTGCGCGCAGCGCCGCCACGCCGCGGAACACGCGGTCCTCCACGACGCGCCGGCTGCGCTCCAGCATGGCGCGGCGCGCCTCGCGCTCGTAGGCCACCACCGTGGGCACGATGCGGCCCACGAAGTCCTCCAGCAGGTCTGTCTCGCGCACGCCCAGCGTGCGCTGGTTGGAGATCTGGAACCAGTCGCCGATGGCGTCGCTGCCTTCGCCGTAGAAGCCGCGGACCGCCAGGTGCAGGTCCTTGGCAGCGCGCTTCACCCGCTCGATCTCGTTGGTCTGGCGGAGCGCGCGCAGGTGCACCATGACGCTCAGGCGGATGCCACAGCCCACGTTGGTGGGACAGGCGGTCAGGTAGCCCAGCGTGGGGCAGAAGGCAAAATCAAGGCTCGCGCTGAGCGCGTCGTCCACCGCCATGGCGGTCTGGAACGCCTCCTTCAGCGCAGACCCCTGGCGCATGGCCTGGATGCGCAGGTGGTCCTCCTCGTTGACCATGATGCTGAGCGTCTCGCAGGGCGTGACCGCCAGCGCCCGCGGGGAGTCGCCCTCTGCAAACTGGCGCGACACCAGGTGCCGCTCCACCAGCAGCTGGCGCGCGCTGGCGTCCAGCTGCGGAATGTCAATCCAGCCAGCGCCGCCTGACACGGAAGCGTTGACCGGCGCGGCGCGCACGGTCTCCACCACCTCGCGGCGCTGCTGGTGCGAGGCGCGGTTCACAAAGGGGAACGCAGCCAGGTTCCTGGCCAGCCGCACCCGGCAGCTCATCACCACGTCGCTGTCAGGATGGGTCACGCCACGCCTCCGCGCCCCACCGGCGCTGGGCCGCCGGGGCGCATCTCCTTGATTCGGTCGCGCAGGCGCGCGGCGCGCTCGTACTGCTCGGCGCGGACTGCTTCGTCCAGTTCGCGCAGCATCTGCTGCAGCACGGCGGCGCGCTGCTGCGAGTCTCCCACGCGTGGCGGGGCCTTGCCCACGTGCTGCGTGGATCCATGCGCGCGGTCCAGCACCACCTGCAGCGTGGCGGCAAAGGCCTGGTAGCAGTCAGCGCAGCCCAGCACGCCCTGGGCGCGGTGCTCTGCGTAGCTCATGCCGCAGCGCTGGCAGACAGGGCCCTTGGTGCGCGCAGCGCCAGGCACCGCAAACTGCTCCAGCAGCTTGCCGATGGGTGGCGCGCCTGGGATCTGGATGCCAGCAGCGTTGGCGTGCTCCTCGCAGAGGTGCACCTCATGCATGGTCCCGTTCACAATGACGGTGTTGTGCACCACAGCAGGCTGTGAGCAGTGGTCGCAGGGCTTGAAGGGGGCCGCCATGTGCGTGATTCTAGGCGCGCTCCGCAGCAATCCAAGCAGCCGCCGCCTTCCGGACAGCGCACAGCGACTCCAGCAGGGCTGGCACCGCCTCCAGGGGCTGGATGGTGCCTGCGTCGCTCTGGCTGCGCGCTGGCTCTGGATGGCACTCCAGGAACACTGCGTCCACGCCTGCAGCAACCGCAGCGCGTGCCAGCAGCCCGCAGCGCTCTGGGCGGCCTCCTGTGGCGGTGCCTGTGGCGCCTGGCAGCTGGGTGCTGTGCGTGGCGTCAAAGCACACGGGCGCGCCCAGCGCCATCAGGTCGCCCAGGCCGATGAAGTCTGTCACCAGACGGTGATAGCCGAAGAACGTTCCGCGTTCCGTCAGCATGGTGTGCGCGCAGCCGCCCTCCTTCAGCTTGGCCAGCACGTTGCGCATTTCTTCGGGCGCCATGAACTGGCCCTTCTTCACGTTCACAGGCCGACCAGTGGCGGCTGCAGCGGCAAGCAGGTCTGTCTGCCGGCACAGGAACGCTGGCACCTGCAGCAGGTCCACCACCTTGCCAACAGGCGCGGCCTGGGTGGCGTCGTGGATGTCGGTGGTGATGGGGGCGTCAAGCTCAGCGCGCAGGCGGGCCAGCTCCTTCAGGCCAGCCGCCAGGCCAGGGCCGCGGCTGCTGTGGATGCTGGAGCGATTGGCCTTGTCAAAGCTTGCCTTGAAGACAAAACCAAGCCCCAGGCGCTGGCAGGCGTCCTTCACGGCGCGGCCGATACGGCTGTTGGTGGCTGCGTCCTCCAGCACGCACGGACCAGCGATGACCAGCAGCTGGCGCTGTGGTGCCGAGAAGAACGCGCTGAGGAGCGGGTGGAGGGCAGGGGCGTTATCTGGGTTCATGCAGTGTTCCTGGCACACGCGTCACAGGCCGACGCCATAGTGGAAAACTACAGGAGCACGCTTCCCGCGGGGCGGCCCGTAATGCATGGTTTGGGCAACGGTTGCGTGACTTTCCCTTCGCAGCCACGATGCCAGGAGGTGTGAGATGTCTTCGTTGCCAGGCGACCCTGATATGTTCGGCCAAGTGGTGCTTGCGTTTGCACAGCGCCGCTGGCCCGGGAAGCACGTTGAGCTTGCTGCGCCGCTCCTCCTCACGGTGGACGGCCGGCACCTGGGTCTTGAGAACCTGTGGCGCACCATCCTGCGTGCGCCAGAGGAGTGGCAGCAGACCATGGAGCACCACCTGGAGCGCGTCATGGAGGGCGACCAGCTGGCCAGCATGGATCTGCCGTTCTCCACAGCGCGCAGCCGCATCATGCCGCGCATCCAGCCGGTGACCATCTTTGAGACGCTGGACCGCGAGCAGGTGGCGCATGTGCCGTGGGTGAACGACACCGTGATCGTCTTTGTGCTGGACACGCCCAAGTACACGGTGAGCATCAGCACCGAGCAGATGGTGCGCTGGGGCACCACCGTGGATGACCTGGAGGACCTGGCCCGCACCAACCTGCAGCGCTACGCGCCAGACCTGGAGATCCAGGTGGTGCGCAGCAGCGAGGGCGGCCGCGCGGCCATCATCGCGCTGCACGACGGCTACGACGCCGCGCGCCTGCTGCTGGGCGACCTGCACCAGCGGCTGGCGGGGCACCTGGGCACCAGCTTCTACGTGGCTGCGCCAGCGCGCGACATGTTCGTGGCCATGACCGATGGCCCAGAGCCATTCCTGGACCGCCTGAAGGCACGCAGCCTTGAGGAGTACCGCCGCATGCCATACCCCATCTGCGCGGACCTGTTTGTGGTGAGCCGCGACGGCGTGGCTGGCACCAAGGACGAGGGCTCCTCCAACCGCGCGGCTGCGTGAGGCAGGCGCTGCGGCTAGGCTCCTGCGCCACGTGCTGCTGCTGATAGACAACTACGACTCCTTCACCTACAACCTGGTGCAGCGGTTTGCAGAGCTGTCACCCGCGCTGGACATCCGCGTGGTGCGCAACGACGCCATCACGCCAGACCAGGCGGTGGCGCTGCGGCCCGAGCGCCTGGTGATCTCGCCGGGTCCCTGCACGCCCAAGGAGGCTGGCGTCTCTGGCGCGCTCATCCAGCGCTTCCGCGGCGCCATCCCCATCCTGGGCGTGTGCCTGGGGCACCAGGCCATCGGCGAATGCCACGGCATGACCGTGCGCCGCAACGACGTGCCAGTGCATGGCAAGACCAGCCCGGTGCACCACGATGGCCGCGGCCTGTTCAAGGGCCTGAGCAATCCCTTTGTGGCCACGCGCTACCACTCGCTGGTGGTGGACCCCGCCACAGTGCCCGCCGACTTTGAAGTCAGCGCCTGGACCGACCGCAAGGAGATCATGGGCCTGCGCTGGAAGGGGCCCGCTGGCAGCCGGCCGCTGGAGGGCGTGCAGTTCCATCCGGAGAGCTTCCTGACAGTGGAGGGGCCCCAGCTTCTGGCCAACTTCCTGGCCATGTGAGCGGGCACTACACTTCCGGCCCTATGACAGTTGCCGTCTCTGATGTGGCCCGTACCGTCCTGGAGGAGATCCTGCCTGGCACCCCTGCGCGCGTGCGCCTTGCGGTGCCGCGCTACGAGTACCGACTGGAGCTGGTGCTGGACGGCGATCCCGCTGCGCTGCAACAGCGCGTGGGCAAGAGCGTGCAGGGCGTGATCCGCGGCCGTGCGCTGCGCATGTGGAAGGCCAGCGCTGGCGGATGCTTCATCGAGCCAGTGTGGGGCCACCCGCGCATCGTGCAGGGCCGCGTGCTGGCCACGGACCTGGAGCGCAACGCGGTGCTCCTTGACCTGGTGGTGCCAGCGTGGTTCGAGCTGGAGCCGTCGCAGGGCGCTGCCGCCTTCCAGACGGGCGACATGCTCAACTTCTACGTGGAGAGCGGCGCGCGCTTCACTCCTTCGCAGGCACCGGCGCGCTGATCACCTTCTTGTGCGTGGCGGTGCTGTTGTAGACAGCCAGCTCGCCTGCACCCACTGAATCAACTCCCACACGCGCGATGACCACGCCGCGGATGTTGCGCAGGCTGAGCGCGCCGCCGTCGCCGTCGGCCGCCATGCCGGCCACCACCACGGCCTGGCCCTTGGTGTCAAGCAGGTTGAGCAGGCCGCCAGCCTCGCCAGCGCCGATGGCCGCCACGCGGTTGCCGTCGCGGTACGCCGCCAGCGTGCCGCCTGTGCCAGCGGCTTCTGCTGCAAAGGCCGGAGCGCCGCCTGCGGTGTTCACGATGAAGCGGCCGCTGCCATCGTCCTTGCAGTCCAGCGAGACCGCCGCCGCGCCCTTGCCGTTCAGCACCTCCAGCATGCCGCCCTTGCCAGCGCCCAGCGAGCCCATGCTGGCCACTGCAGCGCCAGCGCCGTCCTTCAGCATCAGGTGGCCGCCGTTCACGCTGGTGAGCGCGGCGCTCTCGTTGCCCGAAGCGTCTGCCAGGCGCAGCACGCCAGTCTGGTCGGACGCGCCGCCGGCGTAGACGATCTCGCGGCCAGACTCGTTCATCATGGTGAGCACGCTGGTGCCCTGGGCCACGCCTGCCAGCAGGCCAACCTGCCCACCTGCGCGGCGCATGCTCAGCACGGCTCCAGCGCCGCCCGCCTCGGCGCGCAGGCTGCTGCCAGCGTCGCCAGGGCCGTTCAGGATGAGCGCGCCGCCCTCCTCGCCGCGGGCCACGCTGGCCATGGGGGCGCCCGTGGTGTCGCCGATCTCGATGCGGCCGCCCAGCTCGGTGGCAAAGAGCCCGCCCACGCTCTTGCCGTCGTTGTTCCACACAGCGATGTCGCCGCCGTTCTTGTTGCTCTCGATGCGCACGGTGTTGGCGCCGGCGGTGTTCCACACGTCCACCTGGCCGCCGGTCTCGCCCACCTGCAGCAGCATGCGCACGTTGCCAGAGCCGTCCTGCAGCTCGATGCGCTTGGCGCGGATCAGCTCCACCACGCCGGTGTCCTGCACTGCAGCCAGCAGCACGCCTGCAACCAGCGCTGCGTTGGCGCCCAGCGCCACGGTGCGCCACCGGCGCGCGGTGCGCTTGGCGTGCTGAAGTTCCTGCTCGATGCGGTCCAGGCGGCTGCTCACAGTGTCCATCGGAAGTCTCCTTGGGTGGCCCGCTAGCATACGGCTCTCATGGCACGCACGAACAAGGGATCGGTCGTTCGCACGCTGGGTGTGGGGCTGGTGGGCACCCGCTTCATGGGCAAGGCGCACAGCAATGCCTGGATGTCTGCGCCCAAGTTCTTTGACCTGCCGCTGGCGGTGGTGATGCGCGCGGCGGCCTCGCCCAACGCAGCGGACGTGGCGCAGTTTGCGCAGCGGTGGGGCTGGCAATGCTGCACCGACGACTGGAAGGACCTGCTGGACGACCCGCAGGTTGGCCTGGTGGACGTGTGCACGCCCAACCATGTGCATGCCGAGGTGGCCATCGCAGCGCTGGAGGCTGGCCGGCACGTGGCGTGCGAGAAGCCCCTGGCCGGCACGCTGGCTCACGCCCGCGCCATGCGCGACGCTGCAGCCAAGGCCGCCAAGAAGAAGGTTCGCACCTTTGTGTGGTTCAACTACCGCCGCTGCCCAGCCGTGGCGCTGGCGCACCAGCTGGTGAAGGAAGGGCGCCTGGGGCGCATCTTCCATGTGCGCGCTGCATACCTGCAGGACTGGGGTGGGCCAACCACGCCGCTCCTGTGGCGCTTCCAGGGCAAGCTGGCTGGCAGTGGCGCGCATGGTGACCTGAACGCTCACATCATTGACATGGCGCGCTTCATCACCGGCGCAGAAATGACAGAGATCGTGGGCGCGCTGGAGGAGACCTTCATCAAGGAGCGCGACCTGGTGTCCGAGTCTGGCGGCGCCATCAGCGGCAGGGGCGCCAAGCGCGGCAAGAAGAAGGGCCGCAGCACGGTGGACGACGCTGTGCTGTTCCTGGCCCGCATGTCCAATGGCGCCGTGGCCAGCTTTGAGGCCACGCGCCTGGCCACCGGCAACCAGAACCGCAACCAGATTGAGATCAATGGCGAGCACGGCAGCGTGCGCTTTGACTTTGAGCGCATGAACGAGCTGCAGTGGTGGGACAACACGCTGCCAGCGCGCCTGCGCGGCTGGAGCCGAGTGATGTGCACCGATGGGTCGCACCCCTACGCTGGCAACTACTGGCCAGCAGCGCACGTGCTTGGCTATGAGCACGGCTTTGTCAGCCAGGTGGCGGACATTGTGACTGTGCTGGGTGGCGGCAAGCCAGTGGTGCCGTTGCCAGATTTTGCAGACGCCTACCAGACGCAGCGGGTGCTGGAGGCGGCCATCCTCTGCGCGCGCAAGCGCCGCCCGGTGAAGATGTCGGAAGTCCTATGATGACGGGCTTTCACCCCACCCGCCGTGACCACCACCCCTCAGCCGCCCGTCGTTGATCCGCCCACGGCAGCGCAGCCCCGCAGCGCTGGCCCAGACCGCGCCCTGCTGGAGCAGCTGACGCGCACCGCTGCCGCAGCCAAGCGCGCGCTGTTCACGCTGCAGAAGGAGGACGGCCACTGGTGCGCAGAGCTGGAGGGTGACTCCATCCTGCAGAGCGAATATCTGCTCATGAAGTGGATCCTGGGGCAAGAAGACCAGCCCATGGTGGATGGGCGCGATGGCCACGAGGTGCTGGGGCGGATCGTCCGCTACCTGCGCCAGCAGCAGCGGCCGGATGGCGGCTGGGGGCAGTACCCAGGCAGCAGCGTTGACCTGAGCGCCACGGTCAAGGCGTACTTCTGCCTCAAGCTCTACGGCGACAGCCCAGACGCTCCGCACATGCGCCGCGCTCGCGAGATGGTGCGCAGCATGGGCGGCGCCGAGCGGTGCAATAGCTTCAGCAACTTCTACCTGGCGGCGCTGGGGCAGATCAGCTGGAGCGCAGTGCCGGCCATTCCGCCCGAAATCGTGTGGCTGCCCAAGTGGTTCTACTTCCACATGGACCGCATGAGTGCGTGGAGCCGCACCATGATCCTGCCGCTGGCCATCGTGGCCACGCTGCGCCCCACGCGCGTGCTGCCGCCCAACCAGAGCATTGACGAGCTGTTCCTGAGCCAGCACGACCGCCACCGACTGAAGATGCGCGCCGAAGTGCCGTGGTTCTGGCGCGGCTTCTTCAAGGCAGCAGACACTGCGCTGAAGGCTGTGGGCGGCCTGGTGGGCCCGCAGAACCGGCGCCGCGCCATTGACGCGGCCTACGCGTGGATCCTGGAGCGCGCCAGCCAGGACGCGCCTGCGCCCACCGAGGGCCTGGGCGCCATCTTCCCGCCGATGGTCTACATCCAGGTGGTCTTCCACGCCCTGGGCGTGAAGCGCTCGGACCCGCTGGTGCAGCGCGCAGAGCGGGACCTGGACGCCTTCTTCATCGAGGAGGGCGACACGATCCACATCCAGCCGTGCTTCAGCCCAGTGTGGGACACCGGCATCGCCGCCTACGCGCTGACCGACTGCGGCCTGACAGAACGCACCTGCCCAGAGCTGGCGCGCGCGTGCGCGTGGCTCCGCAGCAAGGAAGTGCGCTTTGCTGGTGACTGGACTGCCAACGTGCGCCCCGGCACGCAGCCAGCGGGCTGGTTCTTTGAGTACCAGAACGCCTGGTATCCGGACGTGGACGACACGGTCATGGTGAGCATGGCCCTCAAGCGCGCAGGTGGCGCAGAGAACGAAGCCGCAGCCCGCCGCGCAGTGGACTGGGTGTTTGCCATGCAGTGCGACAACGGCGGCTGGGCTGCGTTCGACAAGAGCAGCCACCACGCGCTGTACGAGTACGTGCCCTTTGCAGACCACAACGCCATGCAGGACCCTGCGTGCCATGACATCACGGGGCGCACGTTGGAGAGCCTGAGCTGGTGTGGCATTGGCCTGGACAACCCTGGCGTGCGCCGCGCCATTGAGTTTGTGAAGCAGCACCAGGAGCCAGAGGGCTGCTTCTATGGCCGCTGGGGCGTGAACTACATCTATGGCACGTGGCAGGCGGTGATCGGCCCCATCCGCATGGGCGTGCCGCGCACAGAGCCGTGGATCCAGCGCGCTGGCGCGTGGATGAAGAGCGTGCAGAAGCCGGATGGCAGCTTTGGCGAGACCGCCAACACCTACGAGAACCGCGCGCTGATGGGCACTGGCCCCAGCACAGCCAGCCAGACTGCCTGGGGCGCCATGGTGCTGCAGGAGGTCTACGGGCCAGATGATCCAGACCTGTGGCGCGCGCTGCGCTGGCTGGCCCAGAGCCAGCTGCGCCCCGAAGACGCCAAGGATCCTGCTGTGAATCCAGACGGCGACCCAGCTGGCAGCTGGGTGGAGACAGAGTTCACGGGCACAGGCTTCCCGCGCGTCTTCTACCTGCGCTACCACCTGTACCGGCTCTACTTCCCGCTCATGGCCATTGGCCGCGCGCTGCGCGCCAAGGGCGTGGACGTGCCGTAAGGACGGGTGTTCTACGGGGGCCGCGCGCTAGCCCCACAGGCCCAGCAGCAGGCCCAGGTCCGTGCCATCCACTGCGCCGTTGTGGTCCAGGTCTTCTGCAGCGCCTGGCTTGGCTGGGCCCCATGCGCCCAGCAGCAGTCCCAGGTCTGTGCCGTCCACCACGCCGTCGCCGCTCAGGTCGCCAGGGACGGTGCAGCGGCTGCTGTAGGCCACCAGGGAGGTCTGGAAGTTCTGCGGCTGGAAGCCGGTGATGGCAGGTGCCGTGTCCACAGGAACGCTGGCAGAGAACGTGCCAAAGAGCTGCTGCCCGCAGTCAGCGCTGCTGATGCCGGCGCTCTGGCCATCGGAGCAGGGGGATGTGCCAAGCCACCCGTTGCAGGCAGTGCTGCCGCCAGTGGCGTTGAAGGCCAGCGCGGGTGGCAGCAGTCCCACAAAGAACGCAGGCGCATCCACGCGCACGCCCTCGCCGCAGGCGATCTGCTGCACGGCTTCGTCCGTGAACACACCCGTGCCGAACCACAGGAGCTCAGCGTCGTCCATCAGGCCGTCGCCATTGGGGTCCGCAGCCACGAAGGCCGCGTAGGCCTGCCCTGGCAGCACGCAGCTGGGCGGCGTGGTGTCGTCCACAGGCGCGCCGCTGATGCCCGGACCCCAGACGCCAAAGCCGATGCCAGTGATCCAGCGGTGGCCAGGGTCGGTGGCGTAGGTGCGCACGATGGCAGCGCGGTTGGCCACGCCGTAGGTGGCCTGCCACGCCACGTTGGCTGGGCTGGCAAGCCGGTAGAAGGCGGTGGTGTCTGGCAGGCCGTCGTGGTTGCAGTCAGCAGCCGTGCCAGCAGCGATCTCCACGGCGTCGGGGATGCCGTTGCCGTCCAGATCAGGGCCGCAGGCGTCCACGATGCCGTCGCTGTTGCTGTCGGTGGCGCCGCCAGCGATCGCGCACGACGCCAGCGCAGTGGAGCTGCCGCAGGCGGTGGGCGCTCCGCTGCGGATCTGGGTGAGATCGGGAATGCCGTTGCCATCGCAGTCCGATTCGCACGGATCTGGAATGCCGTTGTGGTTGGCGTCTGGCAGGAGCCCCGCAGAAATGTCGCAGGCGTCTGGCCGGCCGTTGGCGTTGCAGTCAGGCAGCAGGCCCTGCGCCAGCTGAATCGCGTCGTCCTGTCCATCTCCGTTGCAGTCAAAGGGAGCGGTCCACACCGACAGCGCTGGTCCCGGCTGCAGCACAGCGCACTGGTCGCCGCAGAGCATGGCGTCGGCACGCGGCAGCTGCGCGCCCCGATGCCACAGCCCGCTGGTGTCCACGCTCCAGACGCCCTCGGTGGTCACCATGTGGCCGCTGGCGATCTGCAGCGGCACCTCCGTCTGCGCGAAGTCCGGCTGGCGGAGAAGCTCCACGCCGCCCGAACCCACCTGGTAGATGCTGAGGCCAGGGTGCGCTGCACCCAGCGGTTGCACGTCCACAGCGATCCAGCCATTGCCAGCCACAGCGGCCGGGCCCACGCGCCAGCAGCGCGCCGCAGGCAGCGTGATGGCGTGGAAGTTGCTGAGCACGCCCGTGCCGGAGACAGCGGCCACAGCCGTCTGTCCAGGACCGATGAGCCCGTACTGCCACAGGCCGGTGCCAGACACTACCAGCACGCCGTTGTCCAGGCTGATGGAGCTTGCGCCCAGCAGTCCAAACTGCGCAAGCTGCGCAGTGGACGCCACCGTCCACGTGTTGCCAGCCAGTCGGCGGCGGATGGTTACCGTGGTGCCGTGCAGCGTGGCCAGCGTGTCCCCAGACAGCGCAATGCGCGAAGGCCATGTGCTGGGCGTGAGCGTGATGCTTCCAAGGTTCACCCAGCCAGTGGGGGTGCGGCGCGCCACGCACAGCGTGGTGGCGTTGCGCGACCACACCACGTTGCTGCGGCCATCGGTGGCCAGGCGCTGGTTGGCTGCGCTGACTGGTCCGGCGGCCGGGAGTCCTGGCGCAGTGACCAGTCCCTTCCAGGTCCAGGCATTCAGGCCGTCAATGGTGATTTCATTGGTCCACGCGTAGAGCGAGCTGTTCACGCTGCTGCTGCTGCCCAGCAGCACCACGCCGTTGTTTAACGGCTGCGCGCGCCAGCTTGATACACCAGCCACCACGCCAGACGACGCAAGCGTCAGATCTGGCTGGACGCGCTCTTCTGGTGGTGCGGCCAGCACTGGAGCAGTGGCCGCGCCCACTGCCAACAGGGCCAGGGACAGGGTGTGGATCAGCTTGCTTGTACGCATGTTCACTCCTCAGACGCAGGCGGCACTCAGCCCACTGGCCCCCACGAACCCAGCAGCAGGCCCAGGTCTGTGCCGTCCACCGCGCCGCTCTCGTCCAGATCCTCGCGCGCGCCGGGCAGGGCAGGACCCCACGCGCCCAGCAGCAGGCCGATGTCAGTGCCGTCCACCACGCCGCTGCCATCGATGTCTGGCGTGGGCGGCAGCTTCTCCAGCGCCACGGTGTGCGCAAAGCCAGCGGCCAGCTGCGTGACAGGACCCATCGCAGCAGGCACAGCGTCCTGGCCTTCGCCGTTGTTGCCCCAGACGCGCACAGAGCCGTCGGTCAGCAGCGCCACCGAATGGTTGCCGCCGCCAGCCACCGCCATGGCGGCGCCCAGGTTGGCGGGCACGTTGCACTGGCCGTAGAAGTTGAGTCCCCAGCAGCGCACGGTGCCGTCCGTGCGGAGCGCCATGGTGTGGCTGGAGCCACCCGCGCCCTGCACGCACGTGCCCAGGTCTGCAGGCACGTTGCACTGCGTGAAGGTGTTCGAGCCCCAGCACCGCAGCACGCCGTCCTGCTGGCAGACCACCGCGTGCGCGGCGCCTGCCGCGATCTGCGCTGTGGCGCCCAGGTTGGCTGGCACGTTGCACTGGCCGCTGGAGTTGTTGCCCCACGCAGCCACCGTGCCGTCCGTGCGCAGCGCCATGCTGAAGTCGCCGCCGCCAGCCAGCTGCGCTACCGCGCCCAGGTTGGCTGGCACATTGCACTGGCCAGAGGTGTTCTTGCCCCAGCAGACGACAGCGCCGTCCTGCTGCAGCGCCAGCGTGTGGTAGCCGCCCGCGGCGATCTGCGTGGCAGGCAGCAGGCCTGGCGGCACAATGGTCTGGCCCCAGCTGTTGGTGCCAGTGGGATTGCCCCAGCACACCACAGTGCCGTTGGCCTTCAGCGCCACCGAATGCCAGTTGCCAGCAGCCACCTGCATGCAAGCGCCCAGGTTGTCTGGGACAGTGCTCTGCGCATACTGCGAGGAGCCCCACGCCCACACCGTGCCAGAGGCAGGTGCAGCCGCAGCGCAGCCCAGCGCAGCCAGCAGGGCGACCAGGCCTTCACGACGAACCACAGCCAGACCAGCGTTCAGTTCCATGATGTTGATTCTGCTCAGGGGAAAGGGAAGGGAACACAGCCTCCCGCCGTGGAGGCTGCGCACAAGGCACGATAGCGGTCCGATAGAGTCGGACCAACGGTGGAGTGCGGAAGTGCACGGAACCTCACCGCAAACCCATCAGAAATCATCAGAATGGCGGTGGGGAACTGTAGATAACCCGTTGGCCCGTGCCTGGGTGTGTGAAGGCGAGCGAGGCAGCGTGGAGGCACAGACGCGGCGCAAGCGCGCGCACCTCTGGCGGGGCGTAGAGGTCGTCGCCCAGGATGGGATGGCCGATCACCTGCATGTGCACGCGCAGCTGGTGCGAGCGGCCGGTGATGGGCGTCAGCTCCAGGCGCGCGCGCGCTGGTTGGTCCAGCCGCTCCAGCACGCGCCAGCGCGTGGTGCTGGGGCGCCCGTGCACAAAGTCCACCACCTGCAGCGGCGTGTTCACCAGATCCTTGCGCAACGGCAGATCCACCTCTCCGCTCTCCTTGGGTGGATGCCCAGCCACCAGCGCGATGTAGGTCTTGTCTGTCTGGCGCCGTTCAAACTGCATGCTGAGCGCGCGGTGCGTGTCAGCGTCGCGCGCCACCACCAGCACGCCGCTGGTGTCGCGGTCAAGGCGGTGCACCACGCGCGCGCCCGGCCACTCCTGCTGCATGCGCGCGATCAGGCAGTCCGCCTTCTCTGGGCCGATGCCTGGCACTGTGAGCAGCCCGCACGCCTTGTCCACCACCAGCAGATGGCTGTCAGCGTGGATGAGTTGGTAGCCAGGCACGTTGGAAGGGGACCTCTGCAGCATTATCCGGGATATGCCAGCCTGCGGTGGGTCGTACACTTTCCGGGATGCACCCTGCTTGCCTGCTTGCCGCCACGCTGCTGGCCACCCAGCAGACTGCGCCATCCGCACCGCCAGCTGCGCCACCAGCGGCGCCGCCAGACTGGCGCGCTGCAGAGCCGCCAGTGCTGCAGCGGCACGTGCAGCTCACCTTCCCAGACCGCTTTGTGAAGGCAGGGGAGAGCTACTTCAGCCCGGACGACCAGCGCATCATCTTCCAGGCCATCGAGAAGCCGCCGGAAGGGCAGGAGCCGGCAGAATTCTATTCCATGTACGTGGCCAGCGTGAAGCGCGATGCAGGAGGCCACATCACGGGTCTCGCGGACGTCCGCCGCGTGAGCCCGGTTGGCAGCGCCAACACCTGCGGCTGGTTCCACCCCAAGGACCCCAACATCGTGCTCTTTGGCTGTACGGTCACGCCGCCCACCAACAAGGAGACGCCTGGCTACCAGCGCGGCACGGGGCGGTACCGCTGGCAGTTCCCGCCAGAGATGCGCATCGTGCAGGCCGACCTGCGCACGGCGGATGGCACCGCTGGCACGCTGAAGACCATCGTGGGCGATGGCAACGGCTACGTGGCGGAGGGCAGCGTGAGCCCCGACGGCCGCTGGCTGCTGTACACGCAGGTGGATCCCAAGACCCAGGGCGATCTGTGGATCATGGACCTGAGCAGCGGCCAGAAGCGGCCGCTGGTGCAGGTCGCTGGCTACGACGGCGGCCCGTTCTTCAGCCCAGATGGCAACCGCATCATCTTCCGCAGCGACCGCCGCGAGGACAACCTGCTGCAGGTCTTCACCGCAGACCTGGTGCGCGACGCGCAGGGCAACGTGACTGGCGTGGCCAACGAGCGGCCCATGACCAACAACCAGCAGGTGAACTGGTGCCCCTTCTACCACCCGGATGGACACCATTTTGTCTATGGCACCAGCGAGATCGGCCACGGCAACTACGAGGTCTTCATGCGCGACGACCGCGCACCCGGCCAGCTGGCCCGCATCACGCAGGCCGCTGGCGCAGACGTGCTGCCCGTGTTCAGCCACGATGGAACCCTCATGATGTGGACCGCGCAGCGCGGGCCAGAGAAGAGCAGCCAGATCTGGGTGGCAGACTTTGACCTTGCTGCAGCCACCAAGGGCATGCATGCGGATGCTGCTGCAGGTGCGGCCGGCGCAAGCCATGCTGCTTCCGGCGCGGCTGCCGCACCCCCATCTGCTGCGCCACCAGGCAAGCCGTGAGCATCTATCAGGACCGTCGCCTGCTCATACCGTTCCGCAGCACGCTGCTGCCGCAGATCTTCACAGACGTGCTGGTCATCGGCACGGGCGTGGCAGGCCTGCGCACCGCGCTCGAAGCAGCTGCGCATGGCGATGTGATCCTCCTGGCCAAGGAGGCTGTGGACCTCTCCAACACCAGCTGGGCGCAGGGGGGCATTGCTTCCGTGCTGGATGCGCGGGACACCGTGGCATCTCACGTGCACGACACGCTGGAGGCTGGCGCTGGCCTGTGCGAGCCAGAGGCGGTGCGCACGCTGGTGGAGGGCGGGCCTGCCGAGATCCGCGCGCTGCTGGAGTGGGGCATGCGCCTGGACAAGGCGCCTGATGGCTCTCCGGCGCTAGGGCTGGAGGGCGGCCACCGCGCCGCGCGCATCGTGCACACAGATGGCGACGCCACCGGCCACGAGCTGGCGCGCTGCCTCATCGAGCGCGTGCGGCAGGCGCGCGGCATCCGCGTGTTCGACCGCTGCTTTGCGATCGACCTGCTGCGCACGGGCGGCGCTGCGCCGCGCGCGCTGGGTGCGGTGACCTGGCACCCGCGCCATGGGCTGCAGATCATCTGGGCGCGCGCCACTGTGCTGGCTTCTGGCGGCGCAGGGCAGGTGTTCCGCGAGACCACCAACCCCCGCGTGGCCACCGGCGACGGCCTGGCCATGGCCTGGCGCGCTGGCGCAGAGCTTGCTGACCTGGAGTTCATGCAGTTCCACCCCACCGCGCTGTATGTGGCGGGTGCTGGCCGCCTGCTGATCAGCGAAGCCGTGCGCGGCGAAGGCGCGCACCTGGTGGACCGCAAGGGCGAGCGCTTCATGCTGCCGCACCACCCCATGGCAGAGCTGGCGCCGCGCGACGTGGTGAGCAAGTGCATCGTGCGGCACCTGGCTGGCACAGGCGAGAGCCATGTGTTCCTGGACTGCCGCCACTTTGCCAAGGGCGCGTTTGCAGCGCGCTTCCCTGGGCTGGCGCGCATGCTGGCGGGATTCGACCTGGACCCAGAGAAGGACCTGGTCCCCGTCACACCGGCTGCGCACTACACCATCGGCGGCGTGCGCACGGACCTGGACGGCCGCAGCAGCGTGGCCGGGCTCTACGCCTGCGGCGAGGCTGCCGCGTGCGGCGTGCACGGCGCCAACCGCCTGGCCAGCAACAGCCTGCTGGAAGGCCTGGTGTTTGGCGCGCGCGTGGCTGGCGCCATCCTGCGCGACGCGCCGCCCGAAGTCCTGCCGCGCAGCATGGTGAGCGACGTGCACACCAGCGAGCACGGCGAGCTGGACCTGTCCGACATCCGCAGCAGCCTGCGCAGCGCCATGTGGCGCAACGTGGGCATCGAGCGCACTGGCACGCGCCTGAGCGACGTGCTCCAGATGTTCGGCTTCTGGGGCCGGTACGGCATGGACGCTGTGTTTGACACGCCCGAGGGCTGGGAGACGCAGAACCTGCTCACCACCGGCCTCCTGATGACCCGCGCTGCGCTGGCGCGCCGCGAAAGCCGCGGCACGCACCAGCGCGTGGACTTCCCAGCCACTGATCCAGCGCAGGAGCACCACCTGTGCTGGCAGATCGACCGCCGCGAGCCCATCCTGCGCCGCGTGGGGCAGCTGGCCAGCGCGGCGCTGGCGGTGCTGCTGGCCGTGGTGCCAGTGTGCGCCGTGCTGGCAGGCTGCGCCACCGATCGCACGGAGTACCGCTACCGCCCGGCGTACATGTCGGACCCCAATGCGCCCAAGGAGACCACGCTGGCGGACGGCACGCATGTGGTGTGGGTGGATTCTCCTGTGGGGCCCTCCACCATCGACCGCGACCGCATCAAGAACCCCAAGGAGAAGACTGTCAAGCTGGGGCCAGATGGCAAGCCGCTGCCGGTGAAGGTGTTCCAGCCGCGCGAGCAGGACGACGACGGCAAGGTGGTGCTGCGCAACATCATGCCCGAGCACGTGGTGGCCAACGCCATGGAGTGCTTCCGCAACGAGGAGTACCAGCTGATGTGGGACCAGTTGCTGGCGCCAGAGACGCGCACGGCCTACAAGCAGATGGGCGGCTACAGCGCGTTCGAGGAATGGTGCCGCACCAACCGCCGTCCCACCATGGAGCTCCTGAACCGCATGCGCTTCAACGCCATGGGCAGCGACGTGGTCATGGACAAGATCTCGCCCACGCGCATGCGCGCGCACCTCTCGCCCCACCTGTGGGAGCAGTTCCGCCTGCACGTGGTGGAGTTCGAGATGACCAGCGACGGCATGAAGCTGGTCTCCATCAAGTGAAAGCCCGCCAGCATCGTGGGGATGCCGGCGGGCCGAAGCTGGAATACTCGGTTGGTGCCAGGGGCGCGGTTCAGGCGCCGCTGGCGGCGGGGAGCTCCTTGGGTGGGGCTGCATCGCCCGTGCTCGCCGTGAAGGTCAGGTACTCCTTCTCTGGCTCGCGGGTGGCCTTGATGGACACGCCGTCGGGGAACTCACCGCTGAGCAGACGCTCAGCCAGCGGGTCCTCGATGTACTGCGCAATCGCGCGGCGCAGCGGGCGTGCACCAAAGTCTGGGTTGTAGCCCTTCTCGGTCAGGAAGTCCTTGGCCTCCTGCGACACATCCAGGTGCATGTTGCGTGCCTTCAGGCGCTCCCGCACCTTGGCCAGCTCCAGGTCAATGATGTGGTGCAGGTCGTCCTTCACCAGTGGCCGGAAGACGATCATGTCGTCCAGACGGTTGATGAACTCTGGGCGGAAGAACTTCTCCGCCTCGCTCTGCAGCAGCTTCTTCACGCGGTCGTAGTCCTGCACCTCCTGGCGCTTGGTGAACCCGAAGTTCGCCCCGCCCTTGATGATGTCGGACCCGATGTTGCTGGTCATGATGACGATGGCGTTGCGGAAGTCCACGCGACGGCCGAAGCTGTCGGTCAGGCTGCCTTCGTCCATCACCTGCAGCAGCATGTTGAAGACGTCAGGGTGAGCCTTCTCAACCTCGTCGAACAGCACCACGCTGTAGGGGCGGCGACGCACGCGCTCGGTGAGCTGGCCGCCCTCTTCGTAGCCAACGTAGCCGGGGGGCGCGCCCACCAGGCGGCTGACGTTGTGCTTCTCCATGTACTCGCTCATGTCCAGGCGGATCATGGCGTCGGGGTCGCCGAACATGAACTCCGCCAGGGCCTTGGCCAGCAGGGTCTTGCCCACGCCAGTGGGGCCCAGGAACAGGAACGAACCCATGGGACGCTTGGGGTCCTTCAGGCCGCTGCGAGCCTTGCGGATGGCGCGGGCCACCTGCTTGACTGCTTCGTCCTGGCTGATGACGGTCTTGTGCAGCTCTGCTTCCAGCTGCAGGAGACGGGCGCTCTCCTCCTTCTCCAGGCGGGTGAGCGGCACGCCAGTCATCTTGCTGACCACCTCGGCGATGACCGTGTCATCCACCACAGCGTCCACCTCGTTCATGCGGTCGCGCCAGGCCTGCTGCATGCGCTCCTTCTCCTTGCGCAGCTTTTCGGCCTGATCGCGCAGCTCGGCAGCGCGCTCGTAGTCGGCGTTCTTGACAGACTCGTCCTTCTCGATGGAGAGGCGCTCGATCTTGGCCTCCAGATCAGCCAGATCCGGCGGCTTGGTCATGCTCTTCAGGCGCAGGCGGGCGCCGGCCTCGTCAATGACGTCAATGCTCTTGTCGGGCTGCACGCGGCCAGTGATGTACCGGCCAGACAGATCCACGGCAGCCTTGAGCGCGGCGTCGGTGATGCGCACCTTGTGGTGCTTCTCGTACTTGTCGCGCAGGCCCTGCAGGATCAGGAAGGTCTGGTCGGCGTTCGGCGGCTCCACCGCGATGCTCTGGAAGCGGCGTTCCAGCGCTGCGTCCTTCTCGATGTACTTGCGGTACTCGTCGAAGGTGGTGGCGCCCACGCACTGGATCTCTCCGCGTGCCAGCGCTGGCTTCAGCACGTTGCTGGCGTCAATGGCGCCTTCAGCACCACCAGCGCCCACCAGCGTGTGCAGCTCGTCAATGAACAGGATGATGTTCTTGGCGCGGCGGACTTCGTTCATGACCGCCTTGATGCGCTCCTCGAACTGGCCGCGGTACTTGGTGCCGGCCACCATGCTGGCCAGGTCAAGCACCACCAGGCGCTTCTCGAACAGCAGGTCTGGGACCTCCTGCGCGATGATCTTCTGCGCCAGGCCTTCCACGATGGCTGTCTTGCCCACGCCAGCCTCGCCCAGCAGGACGGGGTTGTTCTTGGTGCGGCGGCTCAGCACCTGGATCAGGCGCTCGATCTCCATCTCGCGGCCAATCACAGGGTCCAGCTCGCCGTTCTTGGCCAGCTCGGTCAGGTCGCGGCCAAAGCTGTCCAGCGCGGGGGTCTTGCTCTTGCCACGGCGGGCGGTGCCAGGGCCGCCTTCCACCGGGCCAGGCTCCTGCGAGGCAGGGGACTGCGGCTCCGATGGCTGCGGTGCGTCCTCGCGCTCCTGGTCTGCGCCAGCGCCCAGCAGGTTCAGGACCTCCTCGCGGACCTCCTCCAGCTTCAGGCCCAGGTTCATCAGCACCTGCGCGGCCACGCCGTCGTGCTCGCGCAGCAGGCCCAGCAGGAGGTGCTCGGTGCCCACGTAGTTGTGGTTCAGGTTGCGCGCTTCTTCAATCGCGTACTCGATGACCTTCTTGGCGCGCGGCGTCTGTGGCAGCTTGCCCATGGTGACCATCTCGGGGCCACTCTTGACCAGCTTCTCCACCTCAAGGCGCACCTTGCGGAGGTCAATGTCCAGGTTCTTCAGGACGTTGGCGCCAACACCCGAGCCTTCCTTCACCAGGCCGAGCAGGATGTGCTCTGTCCCGATGTACTCGTGGTTGAAGCGCTGGGCCTCCTGGTTGGCCAGGGCCATCACCTTGCGGGCGCGATCAGTGAGTCGTTCGAACATTCCAGCCTCCTCACAGCGGATATGGACCGCCGTACTAGACCCTACGAACCGAGTTGCCCGAATGCTAGGAAGTGCACCGGCCTTTGGTGCGGATTCGGGCCCGCCAGTTTGGCAGCCGCAAGAGAATGTTCCTGGGGCCGTGCCAACCCCATCGGCTTTCGCCCCGGCCCCCTGAACCGAAAGTGGTGCCTGGCACTCCTGTCCCTACTTTCTGGGTTCGAGCGTTCCGGATGCGCAGCGGAGCGCGTGATATACGCTGCAACGACCGGTGAAATTCGCAACGTGTTGCGCTTGACTTTGCAGGCCTGAATGCTGGCAGACCGCGGCAGTCCGTGCGGACTGCGTGGGCCGTGCGGACAGGCGGAGCAGGCGGAAAGGTGGGCGGCCGAGCGGGCGGCCGTGCGGGCGGCGGAGCGGGCGGCGGAGCGGGCGGCGGAGCGGGCGGCCGAGCGGGCAGATGGCCAGCGCTTTCTCGCGCGGCGTGCGCCCTTCTGGCAGGGAAGTTGGAGCCAGCGCTGGTGCTCTCTGCGAAACTAGAGAGAGGTCGCGAACGGTGAACACGCATCCACCCCTGTCAGCCTCTGCCCAGACGCCGCGATGTGGTGAACGCGCATCCACCGCGAAAGCCGCAGGTTGCGAGCGCGATGGCTGCACCCGCCCTGACTGCACCCGCCCAAACTGCACCCGCCCTGACTGCACCCGCCCCATCGCACGCGGTCCGCTGCAACTCCTCCGCGCGTGGGTGCGCGCAGCAGCACACCTCGCTCTCCTCCGGAAACCCGGGACAGGAGTGCCAGGCACCATTTTCCTTTCTGCGGTCCTGGTGCTGCCGCCGGTCACGCTGGCGCGGCCGGTGGAGATCCGGGCCAAGCTGGTCACGGGCGGGTCGTTCTCTGGCAAGGTGCAGGGGTGGGATGGCACCTCGCTCCGCGGCACGTTTGGCCAGCGCGCGTGGACTGACCTGGCGCCTGCGGACCTCAAGCGCATCTTCCTGCAGCTGATGGACCGCACCAACAGCGCCCAGTGGTTGGCGCTGGCAGAGCTGCTGGCCAGCACGCCAGCAGGCGAACCACTCTCGGCCGACGTCTTCCGCCAGGCCACCAACCACGGCGCGTCCGCAGAGGACCTGGCAGCAGCCCGCGCCCGCGCGCAGGCCGCCCGCGATGCCGAGGCCGCCCGCACCGCAGCCGACAGCTCCCGCCGCCTGCAGACAGGCGCTGCCGCGCAGCCGCCAGCACCGTGGCCCACTGTCTCGCAGGCCGACCGCGACCAGGCCAACGCCACCACCCGCCAGCGTGCCCGGGAAGCACTGTCCATCCTGGCCAGCGCGCAAGACCCCGTGGAGACCCGCAGCTTCATCGTGGCCAGCGACCTTCCACCGGAAGAAACCGCCCGCCTGGCCACCAGCCTGGAGGCCGCCATCCAGCTGGAGCTGCGCCTTCTGGGGCTGCCAGATGACAGCGCCCCCTTTGCCAGCAAGCCGCTGGTGGTCCTCTGCCGCACCGAGGACTCGTACAAGGTGGCGCAGGCTGCGCTCTTCAAGCATCCAGCTCCCGCGGGCCAGCGCGCGGACCTCATCCTGACTGGCCCAGACGTCGCGCTGAGCGCCTGGCGTGGCTCTGACCTGCGCCAGATGACCGCAGACCTCCTGCGCCAGACAGCGCTGGGCGTGCTCTACCGCACTCGCTCCCCCGCGCCGCTGCCACCATGGCTGGCCAGCGGCATCGCAGACTGGGTGGCCGCCACCAGCGTGGCTGACTCGCCAGTGGATGGCCAGCGCCGCGCGCCAGCGCTCCAGTTCCTGCGGCAGGGGGGCAACGTGCTGGCTGTCATGGCCTCCACGCCTGAGGCTGGCACCTGGCCGGGCCCACAAGGCGTCGGCCCAGCAGTGGGCTACCTCCTGGTGGAGCTCCTCATGGCAGAGCGCCCGCAGCAGTTTGGCCCGTGGGTGCTGATGCTGAAGGAGGGCCAGCCCTTTGACCAGGCGCTCCGCACGGTCTATGGCACCGATGCCGCCAACGTGGCCTCTGGCGCTGTGGCCTGGTACCGCACCAACGACGGCGGCCCGCCAGCCAATCCGCAGCCAAACACACCCAAGCTGCCCAGACAGCGCACGCCGGGGCGTTAGCATTTCGCGCCCCATGGCTCGATCCACTCGCCGCACTGGCTGGCGCACCGCCGCAACCAGCGATCGTCACGAACTCTACGAATCCTCTGTCCAGGATCCTGTGGCAGAGTGCGACTTTGTGGACCGTGTGTACAAGGAGCGCCGCGGCACGCTGCCGCGCACGCTGCGCGAGGACTTCGCCGGCACTGCCTTCGCCAGCGCCACCTTTGTGAAGCGCCGCGCCACCAATCGCGCCTTTGCCGTGGACCTGTGCAAGACCACGCTGGCCGAGGGCAAGAAGCGCCACGGCGCACGCCTGACCGCAGCGCAGCGCAACCGCCTGCAGTACATCCACGGCGACGTGCTGAAGGTGTCCACGCCGCCCGCGGACGTGCTGGTGGCCATGAACTTCAGCTACTACATCTGGAAGACGCGCGCGGACCTCCTGCGCTACCTGCGCGCCGCGCACAGCAACGTGGCGCCGGGCGGTCTGATGGTGATGGACGCGTACGGCGGCTACGAGAGCTTCAGCGAGCAGGAGGAGACGCGCGATCTGGACGGCTTCTCCTATGCATGGGAGACAGAGCGCTACAACCCCATCACGGGCGAGGTGCTGAACCACATCCACTTCCGCTTCCCAGACGGCACCCAGATCAAGAAGGCCTTCACCTACGACTGGCGCCTCTGGACGCTGCCAGAGATCACCGAAGCGCTCGTGGAGGCGGGGTTTGTGAACCCAGCCGTCTACTGGGAGGGCACCGACCACAAGACTGGCGGCGGAAACGGCATTTTCCGCAAGGCCCGCTCTGGCGAAGCCTGCGCAGGGTGGATTGCCTACGTGGTGGCAGAACGCCCCCGGGCGCGGCCCTACAATCGCGGATGATGCTGAAGTTCGCAGATCAGGACCAGGCTGTCGCCGCTGCGCTTGCCGAGCACATGTCGGAAGCCGGCGCGCTCTTTGAGCGGCAGCTGTCTAGCGACCTGCCTGCGGTGAACACCCTGTGCCGGCACGTGGAGCGGTACCGCGGCAAGATGCTGCGCCCCGCCATGGTGTTCCTGTGCGGCATGGCGTGCGGGCCTGTGAACGAACGCCACCGCATCCTGGCCGCCACGTGCGAGATGATCCACATGGCCACGCTGGTGCACGACGACGTGCTGGACGAGGCCGAGATCCGCCGCCGCGGCCACACGGTGAACCACCTCCGCGGCAACGAAGTGGCCGTGATGCTGGGCGACTACCTGATCTCCAACGCCTTCCACCTCTGCAGCCAGGCTGGCGACCCCACGCTGAACCTGCGCCTGGGCGAGATCACCAACTGCCTGTGCGAAGGCGAGCTGGTGCAGCTGCACCACCGCGACAACCTGAGCCTGGACGAGCGCACCTACTTTGAGATCGTGCGCCGCAAGACAGCCGTGCTCATCGGCGCCTGCTGCGAGCTGGGCGCGCGCCTGAGCGGAGCGCAGCGCCCGGTGGAGCAGGCGCTCTACCGCTTTGGCGAGGGCCTGGGCGTGGCCTTCCAGATCCAGGACGACCTGCTGGACCTGGAGGGGCACGAGGACATCGTGGGCAAGAGCCTGGGGCGCGACCTGGAGAAGGGCAAGCTGACGCTGCCTGTCATCCTGCACCTGGCGACGGCCACCGGCGCGGAGCGCGAGGCTTCGTTCCAGGACATCCGCAATCGCAACGGCGCCCGCCTGGTGGAGCGCCTGCGCGCCAGCGGCAGCGTGGACGCAGCCCGCGCCCACGCAGAAGCCCTGTGCGACACCGCGCGCAGCGAGCTCAACGTGCTGCCCGAGAGCGGCGCGCGCGCTGCGCTGTGTGCAGCCGCTGACGCTGTCATCCAGCGCCAGTTCTAGCAGTCTGCTGCAGTCGACCTACTTGGTGGTGGACGTGGCGCTCTTCCAGCCGCGAGTGGCGCCGGGATTGGCGGTCACCTTGGTGAGCGCCTTGTTGGCGTCCACCAGCTTCTGCACGTCGCCTTCCGTGAGCGACGCAGGATGGCCCTGCCAGCGCACCACGCCATCGGGCGACATGATGGCCATGTGCGGGATGCCGGTGATGTTGAAGAACTTCTTCAGGCGCGCCTTGGGGTCGAGCGCCAGCGAGTAGGTGAACGACTGCGGGTTGAGCTTGTACTTCTGCAGGCCCTGCTGGAAGTTGTTGTCGCTCTCGTCGCTCATGCCAACAAAGAGCACGTCGTTGCCGAACTTGGCGTTCAGCTCGTTCACGTGCGGGATGGCAGCGCGGCAGGGGCCGCACCACGTGGCCCAGAAGTCAATGGCCACCAGGCGGCCGCTTGGGTCGGGCTGGCGCGTGATCCACTTCTGCACATAGAACCCAGGGGTCTTCTGGCCGCGCATGTCTGCGGCGCTCTGCACTGCGTTGTTGAACTTGGGCCAGTCGGTGGGCTTCTCCGCAGACTCGGCGGGAGCCTTGGGCGCTGGCTTGGGCTTGGCCTGCACGCTCTCGTCCACCTCTTCTTGCAGCAGCGCTGGCAGCTTGGCGGCCATGCCCTGCTCAGAGAGGCCCACGAACCGCACAGCCCCCGTCTTGTCAATGACGATGTTCACCGGACGCTTCCACACACCCAGCGCGGCGCACCACTCGCCGGTGCGGTCCACCACCATCAGGCACACCGGGTTGGCGCCGAACACTGTCTGGGCGCGGTCTGCCTGCTCTGGCGTGTGCAGCGCCAGCAGGGTGACGCCCTCTGGAATCTGCTTCTTGACCTTCTCCAGCAGCGCGCGTCCACCAGACTTGCCGCTGAGCGACTGAATGACCGTGACCTTGCCCCGGAAGTCCGCAGGCATCATGGCGTCGCCGCCGATCCAGTCCAGCTCGCCGGCAGGGGGCGGCATGAGGAAGCCGATGTTGGCAGCCAGCGCATCGCGGTCCGCCTGGTCCATCTTCTCCAGGTAGCGAGCCTCGCCGCCCTTGTTGTCTGCGCCCTTGGGGGTCTTGTCCTTGCCGTCGCCATCCTGGCCTTCCGCTGGAGGCTCTGCTGGCGG
Source organism: Phycisphaerales bacterium (assembly GCA_046350455.1). Classification (GTDB taxonomy): domain Bacteria; phylum Planctomycetota; class Phycisphaerae; order Phycisphaerales; family SM1A02; genus CAZXGD01. The sequence continues at coordinate 29,389 of JAXMAM010000027.1, forward strand.
GGCGATGGGCTTCTGGGGAGTCCGGCCTCGCGGGGTGCTGGAATCCTTCCCGTACTGTGGGGCCGCGGTGGCTGAGCCAACAACAGCAGCAGCAAGGAGGAGGGCCAGGCAGGGCAGCAGTCGCTTCATCGGGGCGCAGGCTCCAGAGGGCGGTGGTTCAACAGCAGAAACAGCCCTCAATCCTACTCCCATCCGGGAGAGAGCCAAGTGGGGATCCCGTGGTTTCCGGGCTTTCGGACTGGCAGGAGCTCCAGCGTCTGTGCGCGCCAGGCTGTGATCAGGTCTCTTGGCCCGCTGGCTGCAGCTCCACTGGCTGGTTGTCAATCAGCCGCACAGTGTCCAGACGGGCTGCAATCAGGCCTCTGCCAGCGCGCTGGGCAGGGTGCAGCGGGCGCAGGGTGCTGGCGTCGCGCACCACGGCGTAGTCCACTCGGAGGCCGTGCGAGGTCAGCACGTCGCGCATGCAGGCTTCTGCTTCGCGCGCGTGTGGGGCGCCCTGGGCCGCTTGGAGCGCCTTGCTCAGGCCCAGCGCCTGCGCTCGCTGCTCTGGGCGCATGTAGCGGTTGCGGCTGCTCATGGCCAGGCCGTCTGGCTCGCGCACCGTGGGGCCGGGCTGCACGCGCAGGCCACCCCAGCGGCCCGCAGCGCGCTCCACCATCTGCGTGAGCACGCGCAGCTGCTGGTAGTCCTTCTCACCAAAGATGGCCAGCGCTGGACGAGTGAGGTCGAATAGCCGGGCCACCACCTGGCACACGCCGCCAAAGTGCCCGGGGCGGCAGGTGTCCTCCAGGCCAGGCTCAGTGGCGCACGGTGGCAGCGGCCACGCAGCGGCCCGCGCGCGCGCGGCCTCTGCGCCGTCTGGGTAGATCACGGCAGCGCTGGGCGCGAACACCGCCGCAGCGCCAGCAGCGCGCGCCAGCTCCAGGTCATGCGCCTCGGTGCGCGGGTAGGCGGAAAAATCCTCGTGGGGTGCAAACTGCGTGGGGTTCACAAAGATGGTGGCCACCGTGCGCAGGCCTGTTGCAGCCGCTGCTCGGATGAGCGACGCGTGCCCCTCGTGGAGCGCCCCCATGGTGGGGACCAGGGCACAGCCCTCCCACGCTTCCAGTTCCTGTGCAGTCCGCAGCACCAGCATCGCACCGACACCATAGCGCAGGGGCAGAGCGGCGCAGACACAGATCCGGATGTCCGAGAATGATTTCGGAATTCTTCTCCGCAGGCGCGCCAGCCTGTGGCGGCCCTCTCCTACACTACCGTGCTGCGACTGAGTCTCAACAGGGAGGGGCTGTGGCGGACGCCGCTTCGACCCTCCTTCAACACCCCTGGCACCTGACCGACCAACCATGGCACCCAAGCTCCCCATCTACATGGACAACGCTGCCACCACCCGCTGCGACCCCCGCGTGGTGGAGGCCATGCTGCCCTATTTCTGCGAGAAGTTCGGCAACGCAGCCAGCCGCAACCACAAGTTTGGCTGGGAGGCCGAGGACGGCGTGGAGCACGCCCGTGAGCAGGCTGCTGCGCTGATCGGCGCCAGCCCCAAGGAAGTCATCTTCACCAGCGGCAGCACCGAGAGCAACAACCTGGCCATCAAGGGCGTGGCCTCCATGTACGCCAAGGCAGGCCCAGGCCAGACTGGCCGCGGCCACATCATCACCGCCATGCATGAGCACAAGGCGGTGCTGGACCCGTGCAAGCGCCTGGAGCGCGAGGGCTTTGAGGTCACCTACCTGGAGCCTGGCGACGACGGCATCATCACCGCCGCCATGGTGGAGAAGGCCATGCGGCCCGACACCATCCTGGTGACCATCATGTGGGCCAACAACGAGATCGGCACCATCAACGAGGTGCCGCTCATCGGCAAGCTGTGCCACGACCGCGAGGTGGTGTTCCACACCGACGCCACGCAGTGGGTGGGCAAGATGCCCACCGACGTGGAGCGCGACCACATTGACCTGCTGAGCTGGAGCGGCCACAAGATGTACGGCCCCAAGGGCGTGGGCGCGCTGTACGTGCGGCGCCGCAAGCCGCGCGTGCGCGTGGACGCCATCCTGGACGGCGGCGGCCATGAGCGCGGCATGCGCAGCGGCACGCTGAACGTGACTGGAATCGTGGGCTTTGGCAAGGCCTGCGAGCTGTGCGCGGCCGAGATGGAGCACGAGCGCGAGCGCCTGCTGAAGCTGCGCCGCAAGCTGGAGTCCGAGCTGACCAGCCGCATCGAGGTCACCAAGGTCAACGGCCATGCAGAGCGCCGCCTGCCGCACCTCACCAACATCAGCTTTGGCTTTGTGGAAGGCGAGAGCCTGATGATGGGCGTGAAGGACATCGCCTGCTCCAGCGGCAGCGCGTGTACCAGCGCCAGCCTGGAGCCCAGCTACGTGCTCAAGAGCCTGGGCATCGGGGATGACCTGGCACACAGCAGCCTGCGCCTCTCCTTGGGCCGCTGGACCACCGAAGAAGAAGTGGACTACGCCATCGAGGCCGTGGTGAAGGCTGTGAATCACCTGCGCAGCATGAGCCCCTTATACGACCTGCACAAGGAAGGCATTGACATCAGCAAGATCGAGTGGCAGCAGCACTGAACCCGCACACGCAACGGACATAGACCCATGGCATATTCAGAGAAAGTCGTCGATCACTACAACAACCCGCGCAACGTGGGCAGCTTTGGCTCGAGCAAGGAAGTGGCGCAGCGCAAGGACGTTGGCGTCGGCATCGTGGGCGCCCCGGAGTGCGGCGACGTGATGCAGCTGCAGATCAAGGTGAACGACCGCGGCGTCATCGAGGACGCCAAGTTCAAGTGCTTTGGCTGCGGCAGCGCCATCGCCAGCAGCAGCCTGGCCACCGAGTGGATCAAGGGCAAGAGCGTGGATGAGGCGCTGTCCATCAAGAACACGCAGATCGTGGACGAGCTGAGCCTGCCGCCCATCAAGATCCACTGCAGCGTGCTTGCGGAAGACAGCATTCGCGCTGCCATCGCTGACTACAAGAAGAAGAACGGCCAGGCGCAGGAGAGCCCAGCAGAGGCCAGCGCGCACTGACGCATCGCACACGGAGGTCACACCATGCCAGTCATCATCACCGACACTGCAGCCCGCGAGATCAACGCCATCATCAACCAGCAGGGTCTGGATCCCGCCAAGATCAGGCTCCGCGTGGGCGTGAAGGGCGGTGGCTGCAGCGGCTTCAGCTACATCCTGGACCTGACGGAGGTCCAGAAGGACACCGACGAGTGCTGGGAGTACTCCTACCAGCCCTCTGCGGATGGCAAGACGCTCACTCGTCTTGAGTCTGCGGCCCAGGGCGGCGGCGTGGCCACCATGGCTCCCGGCGCATTCACCGTGCGCGTGGTGTGCGATCCCAAGAGCTATCTCTACCTGGATGGCACCACCATTGACTTCAAGGACGAGATCATGGGCCGCGGGTTTGTGTTCAACAACCCCAACGCCACCACCACCTGCGGGTGCGGGAGCAGCTTCAGCGCCTGAGTGCGCGGGCGCAAGGCCGTGCGCGGGTCCCGCTGCGCACTGGCCGTGGCCTAGCGCCGCAGCGTGGTGCCAGCGGCTGCAAAGCCGGGCACAGACTCTGGTGGCAGCGGTCGGCTGATGTAGAAGCCCTGGGCTGAGTCCCAGCCGCGCTCTGCCAGGTAGCTCCACTGGGCTGCGTCCTCCACGCCTTCTGCCACGCAGGGCACGTGCAGCTCCTGCGCCGCGCGCAGCACCAGGTCTGCTGCAGCGCGGTCCTGCGCAGTGCCAGGCAGCCGGGCGATCAGGCCGCGGTCCACCTTCACCTCATCCAGGGGCAGCGTGCGCAGCGTGGGCAGGGCCAGCGCGCCAGTGCCCAGGTCCTCCACGCTCACGCGGATACCCGCCACCCGCACGTCAGCCAGCTGCTCGCGGATGCCAGCGGTGTCATGGGCCAGCGAGGCTTCGGAGACCTCCACGGTCAACTGCTCGCCCAGCAGGCCGCTCTCGCTGAGGGCCAGGCGGGCTTCATCCACAAAGTCGCCGCGGCGGAACTGCCCAGCGCTGATGTTCACGCTCACGCCCAGCTGCATGCCAGCGCGCAGCCACTCTGCAGTTTGACGGCAGGCTTCGCGCAGGGCCCAGGTGCCCACCTCGTCCAGGAGGCCAGCATCGTCCGCCACCGCCAGCAGGCGCTCGGGCGGCACGTGTTCGCCCGTGGGCAGCTGCCAGCGGATGAGGGCCTCCACGCTGGTCACCTCGCCTGTGGCCAAGGAGACCTTGGGCTGGTAGGCCAGCTGGAAGCGGCCTTCCTCTGCTGCGTGCTGGATGTGCGTGGCCAGCTCCAGGTTGTCCAGCAGGGTGCGGGCGTCGCGCGCGTCGTAGGTGTGCACGCGCGGCTGGCCCAGCGTGCGGGCGGTGTCCAGCGCCACGTGGCACTCGCGCAGGAGCGCGGCTGCAGAGGCCTCGCGCGTGCGGACCACGGTGGAGCCCACCAGCGCGCGGGCGCGGAAGGTCATGCTGCCAGCGCTCAGCGGCATCTGGCCAATGCCAGCCAGCGCAGTGAGCAGGCCCCGCATCTGCGGCGTGCTGGGCGGCAGCAGCACCGCCATGGCGCCTGGTTCCAAGGCAAAGACACCCTGGGCGTCCGGTGCCAGCGCCTGCATGCGCGCGCGCCAGGCGGCGGTGAAGGATTCGTATGCCTCCATGCCCAGCGCTGCGGCCAGGGCGTCTGCGTCCTGCAGCACCACCAGGGCCAGCGTGGAGGGGAGCGGCGCGGTGCGCACGGCCGCCTGCAGGGCCTCCATCACCGCATGGCGCGCGTCCGCTGGCGCTGGCGTGGCAGCCAGACGGCGGAGGCGCGCGTGGACAGCCTCCAGAAGCGCGGGGTCGGTTGGGTCGTCTGGAAGGGCGTCGTCAAAGCCAGCAAGGAGAGCGGTGCGCACATCGCCGGCCCCTGGGGGCAGCAGTCCCACCAGCTGCACAGAGGAGGAACCGCAGTGCGAGCGCAGTGCCTGCGCCATCGGTGCGCCCGTAGCGTCTGCCAGCGTGGTGGGCAGCACCACCACGTGGGGCTCCCACGCCTGCGCCAGATCCAGGCCAGCCGCGGCGTCCGCGGCAGAACGCACCTCGTAGCGTGCGCGGCGGAGCGCCAGCGCGTGGCGGTCTCGTGCGGCCGGCTGCGGCTGGATGATCAGGATGCGGTTCATGGGGTGGGCTGGGCAGGCAGCGTAGGGGCAGGGCCAGGCGCCTGCATGACGCGCGCCACCCAGGGGCGCACCAGCATGAGCCCGGCCAGGGCTAGCGCGCACACCACCGTCCACTGCACCGCGCGCCGCGGAATGCGGGTGTTCAGCGTGGCGCCCACCCAGCCGCCCGCCAGCGCAGCAGGCGCAAAGCACGCTGCGATGGCGGCAGCGCCTGGCAGCAGCGTGCCACCGCCCGGCGCTGGCAGGTGCGCCATGGACCACATCTGCACCACGGCGCCAACAGCCACGCTGGGCAGGACCAGCGCCATGCTGGTGGCAGCTGCCTCCTTCACCGGTGTGCGGAGCCACTCCCGCTGGAAGGGCACGAACACCACGCCGCCGCCCACGCTCAGCACGCCACCAGCCAGTCCGGCCAGCGTGCCTGCCAGCCCAGCGGGCAGCGGCCTCAGCTGGCGCGGCGCAGCCTGCTGGCTGGGCGCGCGCAGCAGCGTGTGCAGCTCGCGCGCCACCACCAGCAGCACAAAGATGCCGAACATCCCGCGGTACAGCACCGCGTCAATTCCCATGCTCAGCCACACGCCCACCACCACCCACAGGATGGTCCAGGGCGCGATGGCCCAAAAGGTGCGCCAGTTGATCTGCTTGGCCCGCGCGTAGGGTCCAATGGCGCCAGCCGCCACAAAGGTGTTGCTGACCATGGCAGCCGCGCGCAGCTGCTGCGTGTCCGGGTCCAGGAGCAGCGTGGCCAGCGGGATGACAAACGTGGCACCCCCCAGCCCCACCAGCGAGCCAAACGCGCCGCCGGTGAAGCCGACAAGCACGAAGCCCAGCGCTGTTGTCCAGTCCACGGGCGGAGCATAGGGCGCGCTGGGAGTTTCCGCAGGGATCGGGAGGCGTGCGGAAGGGCGCGTGCATGCTGTGGGCGTGCTGGTGCGCATCCCCAGTTTTGTGCTCCAAGGCGTTGAAGCGGCCCGCTGCGACGTGGAGGTGGCGCTGCAGACGCGCGGGCTCCCGCGGATTGGCCTGGTGGGACTGCCAGACACCGCGGTGAAGGAGAGCATCGAGCGTGTGCGCTCAGCGCTGGAGGCCAGCGGGTTCGAGCCACCCAGGCATCGGGTGACCATCAATCTGGCGCCAGCAGACCTGCGCAAGAGCGGGCCGGTGTACGACCTGCCCATCGCGCTGGGGCTGCTGTTGGCGCATCCCAGCGCCGCGCAGGCCAGCAGCCGGGCGCCACCGCCCGAAGCGTGGTTTGTCTGCGGTGAACTGGCGCTGGACGGAAGCGTGCGCCCGGTGCGCGGCGTGGTGAGCATGGCGCTGCTGGCACGCGCTGCAGGCGCAGCGGGCGTGGTGGTGCCAGCGGACAACGCAGCCGAAGCTGCGGTGGTGGCTGGCATCCAGGTGCGCGGGGCCGCCACGCTGGCGCAGGCGGCTGCGTTCTTTGCTGGATCGGCAGCGCTGCCGGCAGCAGGTGCTGTGGACGTGGCCAGCGCGCTGCGCCAGGCAGACGCTGCAGTGGACTTTGCAGACGTGCGCGGCCAGGAGGCGGCCAAGCGTGCGCTGGTGGTGGCCGCGGCTGGCGGGCACAACGTGCTGCTCATCGGGCCAGCGGGGTGCGGCAAGACCATGATGGCCCGCGCCATGCCTGGCATCCTGCCAGCCATGGCAGCTGACGAGGCGCTGGAGGTCACCCGCATCTGGAGCGCAGCGGGCGCGCTGGGAACTGGACGGGCGCTGGTGGCAGAGCGGCCCTTCCGCGCGCCGCATCACACGGCCAGCACGGTGGCGCTGGTGGGCGGTGGCGCTGGCGGCATGCCCAGGCCTGGCGAGGTCACGCTGGCGCACCACGGCGTGCTGTTCCTGGACGAGCTGCCAGAGTTCAGCCGGCACGCGCTGGAGGCGTTGCGCGAACCGCTGGAGGATGGGTTCATCACTGTGGCGCGCGCGCATGGCGCAGCACGCTTCCCAGCGCAGAGCCTGCTGGTGGCGGCCATGAATCCCACCGCCAGAGGCGACCGAGCTGCTGGCCCTCGCGGCGATCTGGCTGCGGCCACCTACCTGGCGCGGGTGAGCGGCCCGGTGGTGGACCGCATTGACCTGCACGTGGAGGTGCGCGCGGTGCCCTTCGAGCGCCTGGCCTCTGAACGCGCGCACGAGAACAGCGCCGCGCTCCGCGCCCGGGTGACGCAGGCCCGGGACGTGCAGCGCGCCCGGCAGGGTGGGCGGTTGAACGCTCACCTGCGCGGGCGCGCGCTGGACCAGCTGGCTGCGCTGTGCCCCGACGGAAGCGCGCTTCTGGGAGACGCCATCACGCGGCTGGGCCTGAGCGCCCGGGCGTACGACCGCATCCGGCGCGTGGCGCGCACCATCGCAGACCTGGAGGGGGCTGCAACGGTGGAGTCACACCACGTCGCAGAAGCAGTGCAGTACCGCGTGCTGGACCGTCACGCAGCGTGACGCCAGCTGGAACGTGCCACGTGGGCGGGAGCTACGGTGTGCCAGCGGGTGCTGGTTTGGCAGCAGGCTTGGTGTCGGGCTTGGAATCCGGCTTTGAATCCGGGTTGGTGCTCGACTTGGTGTCAGGTGTGGCCCCTGGCTTGCTCCCCGGCTTGGTCTCTGGCGGCGCTGGAGTCTTGGTTGCCGGCGCGCTGCCAGCGGGTGCCGCGGCCTTCCGCGTGTGTTCCTTGAAGAACTTCACCATCAGCGCTGGGCCATCCTTGCTGAACTCGTGTCCGCCGTCGTGGATGAAGGTCACCACGGGTGCGCCAATCTCAGAGGCGTACTGCGTGGCGCCAGGCGCCCACTCCGTGCCAGCCTCGGCGCACTTGTTCAAGCGGCGCATGAAGCGCATCATGCGCTCCTGCCCCTCGAATGGCACGATCTTGTCCTTGCGCCCGCCCAGGATCAGCATGGGGATGGGCTTCAGCTGGCTGGGCTGCCCAGTGCCGCCTGCGCTGGGGGCCGCTGCAGCGAACACATCGTTGCGGACGCCCGAGAGCAGGTAGGTGAAGGCGCCGCCGTTCGAGTGCCCAGTCACGTAGACGCGCGCTGGGTCCACCCAGCCCTCCTTCTTGAGCGAGTCCAGCATGGCGTCGAAGAACTTCAGGTCGCGGTCCTCGCCGTCCGTCAGGGAGAGCTGCCATCCAGGCTGCTTGCCCTCTGGGTCCAGCTTGGTCTTGGCGGCCAGGCCCTGCGGGTACACCACCACCGCCTCTGGCCACAGCGTGTGCAGCGCAAAGCCGCGCTCCACGTTGCGCGAATTGCCACCGTGCCCGTGGAAGACAAAGATGACTGGCGCGCCCCCCTCTGGCTTGGTGGCAGGGGCATGCACGATGGCTGTGCGCGTGACGCCGTCCACCTGCCATTCGCGGGTAGTGCCGTCAGCCAGGCCAAGGACAGCGCAGAGCGCAAGAATGATGGGTTGCAGCATGCGGGACCAACGCGCTGCAGGGGAAGCCCATTGCATGGCCGTCCAGACCACAGCCTGGTGCGCAGCCAGGAGAGCAGCCGTGTGCGCGGCTTGGAGCGCAGCCAAGTTCGCAGCCTGAAGCGCCGCCAGATTCGCAGCCCGCCTGCAGTTACAGGCCCGGCGCAAACCCGCGGCGCATGGTGTTCTCGCAGCTGGCGCGAGGCTCCACGAACTGCAGCAGGTAGTCCCGGCCGCCAGCCTTGCTGCCCACGCCGCTCATGGCGAACCCGCCAAACGGCTGCCGGCCCACCAGTGCGCCGGTGATGCCACGATTGACATACAGGTTGCCCACGCGGAACTCGCGCTTGGCGCGCTCCAGGTTGGCTGGCTTGCGGCTGAAGATGCCGCCAGTCAGCTTGTACGGGCAGTCGTTGGCCATGGCCAGGGCTTCGTCAAAATCCTTGGCGCGGAGCACTGCCAGCACTGGGCCAAAGATCTCCTCGGTGGCCAGACGGTGGCCATGCTGGATGCCGCTGAAGATGGCTGGGCCCACGAACGGCTTGCCCACGCGCTCTTCCAGGCCTGCAGGCACAGGCAGCTGCACCTCCAGCTTGCCTTCCTGCTTGCCGATCTCGATGTACGCGCGGATCTTGGCTGCGGCCTCTGTGTCAATCACGGGGCCCACATCGGTGCCCGGCAGGGTGGGGTCGCCCACCACCAGCGCGCGCGTCGCCTCCACCAGGCGATGCACGAACGTCTGGTACGCGCTGTCCACCACCACCACGCGGCTGCACGCGCTGCACTTCTGGCCCTGGAAGCCAAAGGCGCTCTGGCGGACAGCCAGCACGGCTTCATCCAGGTCTGCGCTGTCGTCAATGATGATGGCGTTCTTGCCGCCCATCTCGCAGACCACCTTCTTCACAAAGGGCTGCGAGTCCGGCGTGATGCCAGCTGCCTGCACGATGTCCAGTCCAACCGCCTTGCTGCCAGTGAAGGCGATGAGCGCCACGCGCGTGTCGCGCACCAGCGCTGCGCCCACTGTCTCGCCAGGGCCAGGCAGGAAATGCAGCACGCCGCGGGGCGCGCCTGCCTGCCACAGGATGTCGCACAACAGGCGCGCGATGCCAGGCGTCTGCTCTGCTGGCTTCACCACCACGGTGTTGCCAGTCACCAGTGCCGCCACAGTCATGCCGCAGCAGATGGCCAGCGGGAAGTTCCACGGGCTGATCACCGCTGCCACGCCGCGCGGCTGGTACCACTGCTCGTCCAGCTCGCCGATGAATGACCCCAGCCGCTCGCGCGTGAACAGGCGCGCGCCTTCGCGGGCGTAGTACTCGCAGAAGTCAATGGCCTCGCACACGTCTGCATC
>JAXMAM010000028.1:0-38954 GCA_046350455.1 Phycisphaerales bacterium
AGCGCGGCGAGGAGCGCATGCGCACCGGCCTGGTGGCAGAGTGGCCCGTGGAGCAGGAGATGCCTGCGCTGCCCATGGGCATCACCGAGCGCGACAACCTGTCCTTTGCTCCCGAGGCTGCTGCCTTGGCAGCCCTGGTGGCCAGCAGCCAGCACCCCATGCTGGCGGTGGATGCCGACCGCGGCGCTGTGACTGTGGCAGCCCCCACCACCAAGGGCGTGCTGGTGCGCGTGGTGCGGGCCAGCGCGGAAGAAGGCGCGGTGGACGCGGACGAGATTGCCTTTGCTGTGGGCGAGGCGTGCGTGCACGCCGGCGTGCCTGCTGCAGAGATCACCGCTGCCGTGGCAGAGACCCGCCGCGCTGCGGCAGACGCGCTGGGCGGCGGCTTTGGCTGCACGCCCGAGACGCTGAAGGAGCTGAACAGCAAGGTGCGCCTGCCCGCAGGCGCAGGTGGCGATGACTGGTGGCGCGAGCACGGTGTGGCGGTTGGCGTGGCCCTGGCTGCGCTGGGCGCGCTGGTGCCGCTCACGCGGCTGCAGTCGTGCGACCTGGGCGCCCGGCCAGACCGCGCAGGCGAGCTGCTGAACCGCATGGGTGACAAGAGGGTGGCCACCCGATTGATGGTGGGCGCTGTGGTGGTGATCGCCTTTGGCCCCATGGTTTTCCAGGGCCTGCGCCTCCTGGTGCTGCGGTGGAAGCTGCCTGACGTGGTGGCCTACGAGAAGCAGGAGGCCATCGACAAGCAGAAGCGCGCGCTGTACGGCATGCTCAGCCGCAATGCAGCCAGCGTGACCAAGACGCTGGCAGACCTGGGGGCAGCCACGCCAGACGGCATTGATGTGGAGTTCATCAACATCACGCAGAGCGCCAAGGGCGAGGCGCTCACCGTGCGCGGCAAGGCCCGCCCTGCAGGCGGCAAGGAAGGCACCGAGGCCATCCTGGCCATGGAGGAGATGCTGGGGAAGACGGGCGTGTTCGACAACATCACGCGCAGCAGCGAGCCACCTGACCAGCGCGGATACCAGGACTTCACCATCACCGCTGTGGCGCCGCGCGCCACCGAGCTGGCGCACATTCCGCGCGACAGGGACTTCTCGCAGCTGCCGATGCGCGTGATCCGCTACGGCCCGCCTCCAGCGGACATTGATCTGGTGGCCAGCGGCATCACGGCAGAAGAAGCGGAGGCCTACCGGCAGGCCATGGCTGGGCGCACCTCTGGCGGCGCCAGCGCTGGCAGCGCGAGCGCAGGCAGCACCAGCGGTGGCAGCACTGCGCCGCCCGCCGCAGCAGGCAGCAGGCCAGCGGCCGCGACTGCCGCGGCAGGCCATCCAGAAGAGGCCAGCGAGGGCGAACCGAGCACGGCTCGGTCGGGCGCGGCCAGCAGCGCTGGCACAGCCAGCGGCCCCGGCACTGCATCCATGCGCAACCCGCGCAGTGGGACCCCCACGTCCACACGCGGTGCGGCGCACACGCCTGAAGCAGGATCTGCAGAGGCCAAGGCTGCCGACGGCAAGACTGCGGATGGCAAGACCACCGACGGTAAGACAGCGGACGGTAAGACGGCAGACGGCAAGCCAGCCGACGGCAAGGCCGCAGCGGGTGCACCAGGCGCAGGCGCCGCTGGCGCGGGCGCAGCAGGCGCTGGCGCAGCGGGTGCGGGCGCAGCGGGTGCGGGCGCGCCGGCAGGCGGCGCAGAGGGCGACGCAGCCAATGCTGCGGACCCAGCCGGCCGCGCAGCCGCCACCAAGCAAGGCGGCCGCCCTGCAGCGCAGCGGCATGGAAGCGGTCTGGGCGGCACGTCTGATGGCCCTGAGCCACCGCCGCCACCGCTCAGCGAGGCTGAGATCAACGCCATGTCCAAGGCTGAGGCGCAAGCCACGCTGGTGACGGTGGCCAAGGCTCGCAACCGCCAGGACCTGGATGATGAGGTGAAGGCGCGCCTTCGCAAGGAATTCGACCTGCTGATCGAGCGTTGTAAGAGGGACTGAAGTTCACATGGCACGCGCTGAAGCCAACGCATCCGAACCCAAGAAGACGCTGCGCCAGCAGGCTGACGAGCTGAAGCAGCGCTATCGCGCCATGCCACAGCGGCAGCAGTGGCTGCTCATCGCTGTGTTTGCCGTGGTGGGCTACCTGCTTGTGGACCAGTACCTGTGGGCCCAGGCGGACGAGTGGCGCGAGAGCGGCGATCGCATCGAGGCAGCGCTGGCGCGCTCGCGCTCCATGCAGGCCAACGTGACCACAGACCTTCAGCGGTCGGTCGCCACCTTTGGCCCTGTGGAGCCGCCCAGCAAGGATGATGCTGGTCGTGTGGCGCTTGGCAACGCAGTCAACGAAGTCCTGAAGAAGCACCACGTTGCAGGGAGCAGCTTTGACAGCCGCCCCGGCCAGCGCATCAAGGACTCCAACGCTGCCGTGTTCAACGGCGGCCTGGACCGGCTGCAGGCCGAGCTGAAGTTTGAGTCCACCGCTGAAGAACTGCCCAAGATTCTGGCAGATCTGGAGGCGCACCCGGACATCGAGACGCTGTCTGGCATCCGCCTGCAGCGCAATGAGCAGACCCGCAAGATCACCGTGCAGGCCACCGTGGAGTGCTGGGTGGTGCCGGGTGCAAGCAGCCGGAGGGGCCGATGAGCATCGCTGCACGACTTCCATCAGGCGTCCGCTGGTCTGGCCAGCTCATCGCCACCATCCTGCTGTGCCTGGTGGCTGCCTACTTTGTGGTGCGCGACGGCCTGCCCGTGGTGCTGGCTGCTGTGCAGCCATCGGCAGATCCAGCCGCGGTGGACACCACCACTCCCCTGCTGGCCAAGTACAACGCAGCGCACGACACCAACCGCCGCCGCATCGAGGGGCGCGCCATGTTCTTCCCGCCTCCGGACTGGAAGCGCAAGGCGCCGCCGCCACCGCCGCCGGCGCCACCGCCGCCACCACCACCGCCGCCACAGCCACCAGAGTCGTACACCGGCAAGAAGCCCATCGGCATCCTGGGAAACACTGTGTTCTTTGAGGGTGGCTCCACCATTGACCTGGGCAAGGAGTCAGATGGCATCAAGGTGGTGGAGATCCTCTCCAGCTGGAAGGTGAAGCTGAACCACCTGAAGAAGGACTACGAGGTCACCCTGGGCACCAAGCCAGATGAGAACCTCTTCAAGCCAGCCTCGGCCCGCACCAGCGTGCCAGGCATCGTGACAGGCAGCGCGGCCGCTGCCACGCCCGGCGCCAGCACCACCGCACCCGCTGGCAGCACTGCCACAGGCGCTGCTGCCCCAGCAGCCAGCCGTGCTGGCGCTGCCCCGGCCCCAGCCCCGGCCACTGCTGGCCCGGCTGGCATCCCCCCTGCCCTCACCGAGGAGGGGGTCAAGAAGATGACCACTGAGGAGGCCCAGGCTGCCATGCAGCGCATCCGCGTGGCCCTGGAAAGCCCCGACCTGGACGATGAGACACGGACCCGCCTGTCCGCTGAGGTGGAGTGGCTTTCCGTGCGCATGCGGAACCAGTGAAGGGGCAGAAACAGCCGGTTGGACGCTGATGGTGGGCAATCTGGGGCGCCTTGAGGGCGTTCCCTCCCCTGCCCCGCGCGCCGGTTTGCGCCGGATGGATGGAGGTTGCCGATAGTCCTAGGAATCCACGGCCCTGCGGCCGAAGCAGACACGTTTGCGGAGACAGCCTTGAAGAACCGAACCACCCGCTCGATCGCCGTCCTTGTGGCCTCGCTGGCTGCCCCCGGTGCTGTGATGGCCCTGCCTCAGGCAGAGTCTGCGCCACCGCCGACGCAGGAGAAGCTGGAGGGCGGCATGAACTCCCCGCTGGATCTGGGTGGCCAAGCCAACGGCACCGCCAGCCCCAGCCACGGCCGCCGCCCCAGCGTGGTGGACGACAAGCCCGTGGCGCTGCAGTTCCGCGAGCAGAAGATTGACGTGCTGATTGACACCATCTCGCAGTGGACAGGCAAGGTGGTCATCCCCAAGGCCACCGTGCTGGCGCCAGTGAAGATCACCATCGTCAGCGACCGCATGATGCCCAAGGGCGAGGCGCTCAACCTGATCTTCCAGGCGCTGCGCGTGAACAACCTGGGCGTGGTCGAGACAGAGGACATGATCCTGATTGACAACCTGTCCGAGATCAACACGCTGCAGCCCGCCAAGGTGCTGGGGCCAGACGTGGATGTGAACTCGCTGCCAGAGACAGGGCAGATTGTCATCAAGATCTTCCGCATCAAGAACACCAAGGCCAGTCAGGTCTACGACCGCCTGCAGGACTCCCTGCCCAGCTACGCCAGCCTGCAGGTGGACAACAACAGCAACCAGATCATCCTGGACGGCGACGTGGCGCTGGCCAAGCGCCTGCAGCGCCTGATTGACCTGCTGGACGTGGCTGCCTACGTGGACGTCAAGACTGAGACCATCCAGCTGCAGTTCCAGGATGCGCAGACCATCGCTGGCATCGTGAACGACCTGTTCAGCGCGCGTGCGCCCTCGGGCGGCGCAAGCACGGCTCGGGGTGGCGGGCAGGGTCAGAACCAGAATCAGCGCCAGCCTGGTGGCGGCCGCGGCCAAAATCAGCAGAGCGGCGAACTGGTGGGCACCAGCGAACAGCTGGTGGTGACGGTGCTCCCCGCCACCAACAGCATGACCATCCGTGCTGAGCCCAACATCATGAAGGACATCCGCAAGCTCATTGCAGAGCTGGATCAGCCTTCCTCGCGAGACACAGACAAGATCTTCCGCCTGTACGACCTGAAGTACACCGATCCGCTCAAGGTGCAGACGGTGCTGGGCAGCCTGCTGGAGTCTGGTGGTGGCGGCGGCGCGTCACGCCGCTCCACGGGTGGCAACAACCGCAACGCGCAGGGCATCAACCGCGCTGGCGGCTTTGGTGGCGGCAGCACCGGCAGCGAGTCTGGCGCAGACGTGGCCATCGCCAACATCTTCCGCATCGAGGCGTACCCGGACAGCAACCGCCTGATTGTGGTCAGCAAGACACCCAGCAACTTCAAGTGGCTGGATGACCTGGTGGCGCAGATTGACCAGCCCATGGATGCTGGCCTGCCGCGCAACATTCCACTGAAGCACGCCAGCGCTGTGGAACTGGCGGAGATCCTGAACGCCCTGCTGGCAGAGAGCGGCCAGAATGCCGCCATCACAGCGCCGCAGCGCGGCCTGACAGGCATCAACTTCGACACCGCCGGCGGCGCCGGCACCACGTCTGGTTCGCAGGCCAATCAGGCCGCTAGCACCAGCACGGACGGCCGATCCACTGGCTCTACTGGGTCGCAGATCCAGTTCCCCTGGCAGTCCTCGCGCGGCGCTGGCGCCGCTGACCAGAGCGAAGTGAGCTCCCTGGTGGGCAAGAGCCGCGTGGTGCCCAACGCTGGGCAGAACTCGCTGCTGGTCCTTGCGCCAGCGCACATCCAGGACCGGCTGGAGAAGATCATCACAGACCTGGACCGCCCTGGCCGCCAGGTGATGATCAGCGTGATCCTGGCAGAAGTGCAGCTGGGCGACGAGTTTGCCTTCGGCGTGAAGTGGGGCCCCGGCGTGGCGCCCACCAACCCCAACAACGCTGTGGTGGTGACGGGCAACGGCACCAACGGCGAGATGTTCGAAGGCACCAAGAGCGGCATCTTCTTCCCAGACCTGGATACGGGCGTGCTGGCCTTTGGCGTGGACGCCACCGTGGTGCTGCAGGCCCTCAGCGAGAAGACCACCGTGCGCATCCTGCAGCAGCCCAAGGTCTTCACCAGCGACAACAAGGAAGCCAAGTTCTTCACAGGCCAGGACGTGCCCTTCCAGAGCAGCTCGCTCACCAACCAGAACACCGGTGGTGACGTGAACGCCAACTTCGAGCAGATCCCCGTGGGCATCGGCTTGAACGTGCGCCCGCGCATCACCAAGGACCGCAACGTGGCCATGGAGATCGAGGTGCTGCTCTCCAACGTGAACACCACGCAGACAGGCGTGGGTGGCAACCCGGTGATTGATCGCCGCCAGACCAACACCACGGTGACGGTGGAGAACAACCAGACCATCGTGCTGAGCGGCATCCGCCGCGAGCAGGAGAACCGCGTGAAGAACTCGGTGCCCCTGCTGGGCGACATCCCAGTGCTGGACTGGGTGTTTGCCAACACCAGCGAGACCAAGACCACCAGCGAGCTGGTCGTGTTCGTGACGCCCATCGTGGTGGACAACCCAGACGAGAACAACACCAACTTCAACGCTGGTGAGCGCGACCGCCTGCACGAACTGACCAAGCCTCTGAAGGACATGGCCACCGATCTGGTGGAGCACGACCGCCTGGTGATTGGTGAAACAGCGCCGCCGCCGAAGCCTGGCAGCAACCAGCTGGATCCCATCCTGATCCAGCCCAAGGGCTCCACGCCACCGCCGCCGAGCGAGCCACAGAACGTGCCTCCAAGCGCGCCGCCAAGCACGCCAAGCACGCCGCCAAGCGCGCCTCCCCCACCGAGCGCGCCGCCACCGCCGCCAGCCCAGAGCAGCAACACCACGCCGACATCCCATGGCGGCACCAGCCAGACCAGCAGCGGCAAGTAGCGCGCTGGCGGCTGCCGCGGCGGCGTGGTGCAGCCTGGCGGGCTGCACGCAGCACACCACGGTGCTCAACACCCGGCACTCGCTGCCAAGCGATGTGCAGCCGGGCCAGAAGCACACCATCTTCCTGGATGACCGCCTGAACCCCACGCGGGCACCGCTGGTGGAGGTGGGTGCCACGCTGCGCATGGACCATGACGGCACCACGCTGCCCGTGGTCTCTCCCAACGGCCTGCATGTGGCGGTGCAGACCTCCACAGACGCCAGCCTGATGGTGCGCCTGGGGGACCCCCTGCCAGCCAAGGGCGTGCGGACGCGCATTGAGGCAGTCAGCCTGGACGCTGGCACCCTGGGCATGCCAGAGGGCAACCTGGAGGGCGCCTGGCTGCTGGGAAGGGCTGCCACCGACGACGGCTACCTGGTGGAGCGCCCCCGGCCAGATGGCAGCCGCGACATCCTGCTGGCCCCGTGGAGCGGCGCCCAGCCTGTGCCGCTGGTGGTCAATGGCAGGACAAACGCCTTTGCCACCTGGGCGCAGGATGGCAGCTTGGCCTGGTGCCAGCGGCCTCCCGAAGCTGGCGACTGGCGCATTGTGGTCCGGCGCAAGGGCCAGGAGCGCGTGCTGGATGCACCCGCCGGGCAGCGCTGGCTGTTCCCCATGTTTGCGGGGGATGGCACAGGCATCTTCGCCCTCCGGCTGGAGGGCGGCGCGCTGGCGCTAGCGTGGCTCCCCTACGAGGCGGATGGCTTCCCTGTCATCGTGGGCCGCTCGCTGGACGCACAGCCCATCTCGCTGGCAGCCACTTACCCCATGGCTGCTGCGTGCGCAGAGCCAGAAGGCGGCATGGCGGCGTCTCCGCCCGGAAGCGACCATGTGGTGGTCTTCCACCCAAACCTGGGCCGCGCGGTGGCGTGGACCCCTGGCGGCGTGCTGGAGCCCCTGGCTGAGCACAGCCTGGCCGCAGCCGTGCTGGATCCGGATGCCGTGCTCGTGACCACCCCCGAGATGCTGGGCCGGCAGCAACTGGCAGACAGCCAGCAACGCCTGGAGATGATGGCAGATGGACCGTGGCTGGCGCGCCCCACGACCGCAGCGCAGTCGCTGGTGGTGCTCATCCGCGCCCGGGATGGGCGCGTGGAGATCGCGCCGCTCAATCTCACACAGAAGCCAGCCGCACGCTAGCGCGCCAGCGGCTCAGTCTTCGTCCTCTTCTTCTTCCTCTTCCTCGTCGTCGTCGAAGTCTTCATCTTCGTCGTCTTCGAACTCTTCGTCCTCTTCTTCCTCGTCCTCCTCATCCTCTTCGTCTTCTTCCTCGAACTCCTCGTCCTCATCCTCTTCGTCTTCTTCCTCCTCCTCTTCCTCCTCTTCCTCGTCGTCCTCAAACTCCTCGTCTTCTTCCTCTTCTTCTTCTTCGTCCTCTTCCTCGTCGTCTTCGTCGTCCTCGTCGTCGAGGTCATCGTCGTCGTCGGCGTCAAAGGCGAAGTCGTCTTCCTCTTCCTCGTCATCAGCAGCGCCAACCAGGAGGCGCTCCTCGTCGAGTTCGAGTTCTTCTGTGGAATCCGTGAAGAGAGTTGGACTCATGGTGTTCCTTGCGTGAAACGGAGGGTAATACCTCCGGCGCGGGAGTGTAGCCATGTGGTTTCGCTGCCTGTCAACCGGGGTTCCTTCCAGGGGTGCCCTGGGTGCGGAAATCCACCGCCTGCACGAAGAGCCCATTGGACAGCAGGAGCCACCCGTGGATGGCCCGTGCAGCGGAAATGCGCTGCCCCATGGAACGAATCACTGCTGGCGGCCCCATGAGCTTTCCGCCCGCGGCTGGATCCAGGCGGACCAGTTCGCAGGCAAACTGCTGCGCCTCCAGGCCGGGCACCGACTCAGGCGAGGCATCCAGGCAGATCAACTGCTCCTTGGCGGGGAAGCCCGCCACGAACGACCGCGCCGCGATGCCTGCGTCGCGCCCCAGAAAATGCCCCGCTGCGTCAAAGCAGTCCACGTGGTCCTCCCGCACCACCGCCACCCACCCAGCTCCGAACTCCAGCGCCCGGATCACGCCAATCTCGTCCGCTTCCTTGGTGCGGAACGCAGTGGGCGCGATGCGGCCGGTCTGCAGATCCAGTGCCACCAGCTGGTCGAACCGGTCCTGCGCCAGGAGCCACCCTCCGTGCACCCACGCGCCCATGGTGACCTGCGCTTCCGAGGCCTGGCAGCGCCAGAGGGGCGCTGTCTGCGCGCCGCTGGCCAGCTGCCGCGCCTCGATGCCATCGGAGGATCCCACCAGCAGCAGGCCAGAGGGCGTGAGGCGCACCCACAGCAGGTCTGGGGCGGTGTCGTCGCTGAGCGGGAAGTCTGTGATGAGCGCGCCTGTGCTGGCCTCCAGGCACACCAGATGCGGCGCGCTGCCATCCACCCCGTTGCATGCCAGCACCACAGCGTGCTGGTTGAAGAGCGCCTCCTGCACCTCCAGGTCTCCACCCGGACGCTTCCAGCGCAGGGTGCGGCCGTCAGCTACGTCCAGCGCCTGGATGGCGCCGTCGCGGCGCACCAGCACCAGCGTGCGATCGCACACTCCTGGCAGCACCTGCGCCAGCGGCGCAGTGCGCTGAGCCTGCACGCGGATGGTGGGCTCGGACTCATCGCCGCCAGGCGAGAGGCGGCCGAACATGGCTGCTGTGCGCGGGGTGCGCCAGAGCGGCTGCAGGTCGTCGGCGCCCAGCGCAAACGCCTGGCCATAGCCAGCGGCTCGTTCGTCCCACAGGATGAGCGATGGGCCGCAGCTCAGGATGACTGGGTCGCTGCAGTCCACGGGTGCCTGGGCTGCTGGCTGAAACTCGGGCGGCCTGCGCAGCGCCAGGGTCTGCCCCACCATGCTGTAGACCCGGTCGCGAGGTGCGGCCACACCTGGCGCCCACGCTGGCAGCATGCCGGGGAATTCCAGGGACTTGAGCGGTGTGCCCGGCAGCGAGACCAGCTCGCGCGCGGGCGCTGCCGCGGTCTCATCCTGCAGCAGCGTGGCCACCACGGGGTCCAGCGTCTTCAGCGTGTCCAGCAGGCGCTGAAGCGCCGCGGTGTCTCCAGCAGCGGCCGCCACACGGGCTGCGGTGCGCAGCGCCGCCACGCGCTGCTCTGCGGGCGCGTCGCCACCCGGGCGTTCTGGCACAGCGCGGCGGGCCAGATCCATGGCACCTGGGTCCTGCTGCGCCAGCGCGCGCAGGCGGTCCAGAGCCAGCGCCTGCAGCGACACGGTGGTGGTGGGTGTCTCCACCAGCGCGGGCTGGGGCTCGGTGACTGCCAGCGTGGCCAGCACGCGGGCAGCATTGCGGAAGTCCTTGGCGCGGACCATGCGGTCTGCACGCGCCAAGGCCGCGCGCCCGGGCACCTTGGCTGCGTCTGCAGCGGCGTCCAGCACGCGCTCCAGCACCGCTGCATCCGCGCCAGTGGCGAAGCCAGCAGCGTCCACCGCCAGCAGGAGCTCCAGGAACTCAAGCTGCGACTGCGCGCTTCCCTGGCCAGACTGCAGGCGCTGCGCCGTGAGCGTGGCGGCTTCGGCAGCCAGCGCGCCCCGCTTGGCCTGCCGCGCCAGCTGCAGCAATGAGAGCGCCGCCTCTGCAGTGGGCTCGTTCTGGAGGCGCAGGCGGCACAGGCGCTCCGCCTCCTCCAGCGGCATCATGCTGGCCAGCGAACTGGCGCTGCTGCTGACCACCTGGCTGGGGAGCAGGATGGGGTTGCCGCGAAGGTCCAGGGAGAGGAGCTCATCGCCCGTGCGGCCGGCAAGCACCGCAGTCTGTTCGCCATGCGGCACCAGCAGCACCGGGTGCGCGGCCGCAGCGCCAGCAGCGTTGCCCAGGTGGCTGCCGCTGCCCCACACCACGCGGCCGCGGAGCGGGTCTGCGGGGCCGGGCTTCCAGCTCCAGAGGGGCTGATCTGGCGCGGTGGCGTCGAACACCACCACCTCCTCACCCACAGCGGCCACCAGCGTGCTGCCCTCTGCGCCCACCAGGTAGTGCGGCGCGCGCAGCGGCGTGCCGATGCCTGTGGGGATCTCGTGCAGGGGCGCGCCTGTGGCAGCGTCCAGCACCACCACGCGGGCGCCGTCGGGCGTCACAGCAAAGACCTTGCCATCTGCAACCGCTGGCGAGAGCACGTCCCACGCCTCCTCGCGCTGCATCCGAAGCGGCACGGCAAAGCGCCGCAGCCACACCACCGTGCCAGTGGCTGGATCAAATCGCGCCACAGCGCCAGTGGCGGTGGCCAGATAGATGCCAGCGCCAGACCGCACGGGCGTCTCCACGTTGCCAGCGATGGCCGCGTTCACCGAGCCTGCCGTGGCCACCACGGCAGACCACGCCAGCGCGCCCTGCTGCCGCGCGTCCAGGCAGAACAGCCAGCTGACGGTCTCGGCGCGCGTGCCCAGCCGGCGCGCCGCCACCACCACGCGGCCGTCCACCACCAGCGGCTCGCCGACTGGCACCACACCTGTCAGCACGCCGCGGCCATCGGAGAAATCAAGGCCCGTCTCCCAGCGCACGCTGCCGTTGGCGGCGTCGCAGCACACCACCGAGGCAGAGCCAGGCCGGCCAGCAGTGCTGCTGGCCGTGGTGTAGGTGACCACAGCGTCGCCCAACGGAGCTGCATAGCGAAGGGTTGGCACAGAATCCTGCGCGCGGCTGAAGAGCGATCCCATGCTGCGCGCCCACAGCGGCCGCCCGCTCATGCGGTCCACCGCGTGGAGCGCCACGCCATCGTTGGCGTACACACGCAGCGCGTCCGCAGCTGGCACAGGCAGCAGCTGGCGCACCGACGTCTCCATGTCTGGCGCTGTCAGGTCCAGATTGGTGACTGGCGCTGCGCCTTCCAACTGGACGCGCCAGATCTCGCCCCACTGCACGCCGGACGTGGCGGCGCTTCCGGTGGCTGGCGCTGCGCTGGGCGCTGCAGCCAGTTCGGCGCGCACGCGGGCCAGCACAGCCGGCGCGTCGCTGGGCGCGTCCTGCGCAGCAGCCACCGCCTCTGCGGCTGCCAGCGCCTTGGCAGCGCCAGCGCTGTCGCCCAGGCGGTGGAGTGCAGTGGCCAGCATGGCTGCGTGATGCAGGCGGGCCTCGCCCACCAGCAGGTCGTGCCTGCTTGCGCGCGCCAGGATGCTGGCCGCTGTGGCAAAGCGCCCGCGTGCCAGCGCTGCCTGCGCCTGAAGAAGCGCTGCATCCAGTCCAGCTGCGGTGGCCAGGCGCGTGGCCACCACGCGGTCCAGGTTGCCAGCCTGCAGCAGCGCGCGGGCGCGCGCCTCCTCCTCCTTGCGGAAGGTGCGCAGGAGCGTGGCGTCTGCAAAGAGTGCAGTCTCCACGCGGTCTGACGCGCGCACGTACAGGCTGTCATCGCCAGGCACCGCCACCATGCGCGCGCCCCAGTCGTCCAGCACCTGCGTGAGGAGGCGCACCGCCTCCTGCGGATTGGCTGCTGCCTGGTCTGCCGCCTGCGCCAGAAGATGCGCAGCGGTGGGCGCCTCATCCACCGCAGGCAGGGCCTGGTCCTGCGGAGCGGCAGGCTGCGCTGCGGCAGGCCGCGCTGCAACGGGCCACGCTGCGGCGGGCCACGCCGCGGCTTTCCACGCAGCCAAGGCAGGTGCGGACACTGCCGCTGCAAGAAGCCACCGGGAGACCAGATGTGTTGCGCGCAGGGGCATGGGTTGTGCGCTACATTCTGCCACCAATGGCCACCCTGCGGTCATCACCCTGTGGAAACTTTGCGTGGCTGCTGTGGCTGCCGTGGCTGGCGGCCGCGCTCTGGCTGGGCGGCTGCGCGGCCCCACCGGTGGCCAAGGGCATTAAGGCGGAATACCAGCCCCCCACCGCAGAGGCTGTGCAGGTGGCGGTGACCATGGAGCTGGTGCAGCCCAACGATGGTGCGCTGGAGCTCATCGAGTGGGACTACACCGCCACCATCAACGGCAAGCAGGTCTTCCAGGGCACGTGGGCTGCCATGCTCACGCTTCCGCCCAACGTGCCCATGACCACCACCATCCCCATGGTGGTGCCCATTGCAGATGCTGGCGACCTGGCGCATGCCAATTGGCGCGTGAGCGGCAGCGTGGGCTACCGCGCCACCCGGCAGATGGACAAGCTGCTGTACCAGCTGGGCATCAGCCGCCAGGCGGCCAGCTTTGAGGCCTCCGGCCAGGGCATCAACCCTGCTCCGCTGCCTCCGCCGCCGAAGAAGGATGCTGCCCAGTCCGGCGCGCCAGGCGCTCCCGGTGGAAAGCCATAAGCCGGGCGTGCGTGCCGATGGCGCGGGGATCGTCCGTGGCAAGATCCTGCCACGCCACGCGTCGGTAGGTGCCGTCTGGCTGCATCTCCCACGCAGTGCGCCGGTCGGTGAGCACTGTCTGCAGGATGTCCCACAGCAGGCGCCGTTGCTCTGAGCCCTGGATGGGCACCGCTGCTTCCACCCGGGTCTGCAGGTTGCGGTACATCCAGTCTGCGCTGCCGATGATGAACTCGCCCTGCAGCGGGTCTTCATGCCCGCCGCTGAACCAGAAGATGCGGCTGTGCTCCAGGAACCGCCCCACCACGGAGCGCACGCGGATGTTGTCGCTGAGGCCAGGCACGCCTGGGCGCAGGCAGCAGAAGCCGCGCACCACCAGGTCAATCTGCACGCCCGCCTGGCTGGCGCGGTACAGCGCGTCCATCACGCCGCGGTCCTCCAGCTGGTTCATCTTGGCGATGATGCGACCCGGACGCCCAGGGCGGCAGAGCGAAGCCTCGCGCTCGATGAGCTCCAGGAAGCGCTTCTTCATGGAGACCGGCGCCACCAGCAGGCGCTGGTACTCGCGCTGGCGCGAGCGGCCAGTCATGTAGTTGAACAGATTGACCAGGTCTTCCGTGATGGCGGCGTCGCAGGTGAGGAGGCCGATGTCCTCGTACAGGTGCGCCGTGCGGCTGTTGTAGTTGCCTGTGCCGATGTGCGCGTAGGCGCGGATGCCGCCTGGCTCGTCGCGCACCACCAGCGCAGTCTTGGTGTGGGTCTTGTAGCCCACCACGCCGTAGGCCACGTGCACGCCTGCGTCTTCCAGCTTGCGCGCCCACAAAATGTTGCGGGCCTCGTCAAAGCGCGCGCGCAGCTCCACCAGCACCGCCACCTGCTTGCCGCTCTCGGCGGCGCGGATCAGGCTGGTCACAAAGGGGCTGTCGCCGCTGGTGCGATACAGGCTCTGCTTGATGGCCAGCACGCGCGGATCGGTGGCTGCATCCTCGATGAACTTCTCCACCGACTGGTCGAAGCTCTCGTACGGATGGTGCATCAGGATGTCGCCAGCGCGGATGGCGGCAAAGATGTCCGTGTCCGGGTCCTCGATGCGCTCAGGCGGCAGCGGCGTCCAGCGCGGCCAGTGCAGGTCTGGCAGGTCCAGGTCTGCGATCTCATTCAGCGCGCCGTAGTCAATGAGGCCCTCGGTCTCGTACACGTCCTCCGACTCGATCTGCAGCTCCTCCATCAGGAACTTCAGGATGCGTGGGTTGGCCCCAGCGCCGATCTCCAGGCGCACCACGCGCGCAAAGCGGCGCTCCTTCAGCAGGCTCTGCGTGGCCTCCAGCAGGTCTTCGGCGTCTTCGTTGTCGCGCTCCACTTCTGCGTTGCGCGTCACGCGGAAGGCCAGCACCTTCAGGATCTCCATGCCTGGGAAGAGGTCGTCCAGGTTGTGGGCCACGATGTCCTGCACCAGCACAAAGTCGCGGGTTCCCTCAAAGCGGTACAGGCGGCTGGGGATCTCCGGCACCTTCACGCGCGCAAACAGCTGCTCGCTCTCGCCGGGGCGGCGCAGCATGACGCCCAGCGACACGCTCATGTTGCTGATGAACGGGAAGCGGTGGCCAGGGTCCACTGCAAGCGGCGTGAGGATGGGGAAGACGTTGCGGCGGAACCACGTCTCCGCCTCGCGGCGGCGGGCTTCGTCCAGGTCCTTCCAGCCCAGCAGGCGGATGCCCTGCTGCGCCAGCGCTGGCAGCACGTCGGCAAGAAGAATGCGCGCCTCTTCATGGCCCATGGCGCTCACGCGGCGGCGCACGCCATCCAGCTGCTGCTGCGGCGTGATGGCGTCTGGCGCTGTGCTCACGCCCGCCTCCAGCTGGCGGCGCAGGCCACCCACGCGCTTCATGAAGAACTCATCCAGGTTGTTGCTGAAGATGGCCAGGAAGCGCACGCGCTCCAGGAGCGGGGTGCCTGGGTCGCGCGCGGTCTGCAGCACGCGCGAGTTGAACTCCAGCCATTCCAGGTCGCGATCCAGGAAGCGGGCCGGATCATTGGCAGCCACCATGGCCGGTGGCGCGCCAGCAGGCTCCATGCGCGGCGCGGTGGTCATGTGCGCCCCTCTGGTGCGGTGTACGTGGCCACGCAGCCGGGGGCCTCAGAGACAGACGCAGACTGCACCCGCACGCCCGTGGGCATGCGCTGCGCCATCTGCGTGGCCACCCATTGGGCCACCAGCTCTGCGGAGGGATTGATGCGGTCGAAGGGTGGCACGTCGTTGAAGCAGTTGTTGTGGAAGGGTTCAAGCAGTGCGTGCAGGTCTCGCTCCACCTGGTGGAAGTCCACCAGCAGCCCGTCCGCGTCCAGCGAGGGGCCGGTCAGGGCCAGCTCCACCCGCCAATGGTGGCCATGCACCCGCTCGCGCTGCCCGCCCATCTGCAGGGCGTGCGCAGCGCAGATGGTGCGCTCGACGCGAAGGGTGTACATAGCCCAAAAAGTATAGCCCTTGCCCGCTACGCTCTAGCGCCCATGACTGCAGCACACTCAGGCGACGCCCCGCTCATGCTCTCTGTCTCTGGCGCACGCGGCATCGTGGGCCGCACCATGACGCCAGAGGTGGCGGCTGCCTATGGCGCTGCGTTTGGCTCATGGCTGAAGCAGGAGTGCGGCCAGGCCAGCCCGCTGGTGGTGCTGGGGCGCGACGGCCGGGCCAGCGGCCAGGCGCTGGCGCTGGCTGCAGCTGGAGGGCTCATGTCCACCGGCTGCCGGGTGACGGACATCGGCGTGGCCACCACGCCCACTGTGGGCGTGATGATCGGGCAGCTGGGCGCGCAGGGCGGCATGGCGGTGACCGCCAGCCACAACCCCATCCAGTGGAACGGCATCAAGTGCCTGGATGGCAGCGGGCTTGCGCCGCCGCCAGCGCGGGCGCAGGAGATCGTGGCGCGCTTCCGCGAGCGCCGGGTGGAGTACGCAGCGCCAGAGACCGCGTGCGTGTACCGCGCAGATGAGTCCGCTGCGCGCCTGCATGTGGAGCGCGTGCTGAAGCACGTGGATGTGGCGGCCATCCGGCAGCGTGGCTTTACGGTGGTGCTGGACTCTGTGAACGCCAGCGGGTGCGTGGCAGGCCGCATGCTGCTGGAGGAGCTGGGCTGCCGCGCGACGCACCTGTATGGCGAATGCACCGGCGTGTTTGGCCATGTGCCAGAGCCGCTGGAGCAGAACCTGCGTGAACTGGCTGCCAAGGTGCGCGGGACGCCTGGTGCTTCGGTGGGCTTTGCACAGGACCCCGATGCAGACCGCCTGGCGCTGGTGGACGAGACCGGCCGCTACGTGGGCGAGGAGTACACGCTGGTGCTGGCTGCGCTGCGCATGCTGCAGCGCGCTGGCGGTGGCCACCTGGCTGCCAACCTGTCCACCAGCCGCATGATTGACGACGTGGCAGCGGGCTTCCCTGGCAGCGTGGTGCACCGCACGGCCGTGGGCGAGGCCAACGTGGTAGCAGCGCTGCGCCAACACCGCGGCATCCTGGGCGGCGAAGGCAACGGCGGCGTGATCTTCCCGCCGGTGTGCTGGGTGCGTGATTCGCTCAGCGCCATGGCGCTGGTGCTGGAGCTCCTGGCGCATGAGGGGCGGCCGCTCAGCCAGATCGTGGCGGGACTCCCCCGCTACGCCATGGTGAAGCACAAGCTGGACCTGGCCGCGGTGGGCGGACTGGCTGCAGTGGCCCCGGCGCTGGAGCGGGTGCGCACGGCGTTTGCCGGCGCGCGCGTGAACGACACCGACGGCGTGCGCCTTGACCTGGACCGCGGCTGGGTGCACCTGCGCGCAAGCAACACGGAGCCAATCGTGCGCATCATTGCGGAAGCGCGGACAGCGGACGAGGCCGTCGCGCTGGGCAAGGAGTGCGCGCACGCAGCGGGCTTGCCGTGGTGATGGCATACACGGCCGGGCGTGGTATGTTGAGAGCATGCATACCTCTCAGGCCGCATGGATCGCGGCCGCCCTTGCGTCGTCGTTTGCTTTGAGCGCATCTGCACAGAGCATCACGGTCACCTTTCAGAATCAGAATCCACCGGGGCCGATGGACGCGGACCACACGTGGGTGACGTTTGGTGGCGCAAGCACCGGGCTGTCTGGAACGCTGAACGGGCCAGGTGGCGGGGCGCTCACGCTGGGCAAGAGCTACCGCATGAGCAGCCTCGCGGGGGGCGTGACGCTGAACAACTTCAGCAGCGGGCGCATCTTCATTTCCTATGGTGCTGGGCTCACCGCCAATGCTGGCAACCAGTGGTCGCCCAACTTTCTGAACCCAAGCCTGCCGGACTTCACCACGCGCTGGGACAAGGTGGAGGTCACGTGGGACGGCACCGCTGGCGGCGCCAACCTCACGTGCCAGGACTTCTTTGGCATTCCACTGCAGCTGGATGTGTCTGGCGGCGGGCAGCCGGCCAAGACGCTCACGTGGCGCGCTGACACGGCCACGGTCATGCAGGCCATGGGCAATCTGTGCGCGTTTGCACTGCTGGACAGCGGCAATCTGACGGGCGCCATGGTGACGCAGGCGGGTGGCGTGACCATCCCCGGGCTGCCAGGGCAGCCTGTGATCCGCGTGGTGAATCCATCCACCGTGGCTGCCACGCCCAGCGGTGGCACGGGGTTTCCGTCGCTTTCGCCCTATCTGACAGCGCTGCAGAACGCGGGCGGCACGCCGGTCAGCACCATCATCTCTGGCAACAACGGCACGTACAGCGGCGCGCTGCAGACATACAACCTGACGTGCTACTTTGCCAACGCAACGGGCACAGTGGCGGGCACCACCGTGAACGCCGGCGACCTGGTGATGACCGGCACTGTGAAGTACGGGTCCAGCAAGCCGCTCACGGTCATCGTGCCGTCGGCCAATCTCACTGACACGGCGGTGTACGGGTGCAATCCTTCCTACAACCTGGTGCAGGGCAGCGACACGTTTGGAATCGTGGAGAAGGTCATCGCGGACTTCTTTGCAGGGCTGGCGCTTGGCTTTGTGAACAGCGCGGAGAACAATCCGCAGAACAACGGAACCACCATTGGTGCTTCGGCCAGCTGGACGTGGTACGGCAATGCGCCCAGCGGAATCAATCAGGCTGCGCTGCCGATCTCTGCGGCGTTTGCAGCCGCGCAGCCCAGCAACACGTACTACAACCAGTTTGCGGGCTATGTTGCCAGCGTGAGTGATGCGTACGGGTTTGCGTACAACGATCGCATCCAGTCGCCGCTGGCCACGCTGGGCAGCGGGACCAGCGTGGTGGTCACAGTGCTGCAGGACTCGGGCGCAGTGGTGGAGCCGTCAGCGCCAGGGCCCATGGACATCGTGTTCCAGAATGTGGCCACCGGCACGCTGGAGGCGTGGGATCTGAAGGGCGGGCAGTTCAACAGCTCGTACGCGCTCACGCCCGTGCCCACCAAGACGCAGGCGGTGGTGACCGCACTTGACTGGGACGCCAGCGGCAACCTGGACCTGGTGGTGCAGAACACCAAGAAGGGCACGCTGTCGCTGTGGCGGTTCAACGATGGCACGTTCCTGAACAGCACGCCGTTCCAGGTGTCGGCGCTGAGCCGGCCGTGGGAGATGCTGGGCATTGGCGACATAGACGGCGATGGCCAGAACGACCTGCTGTGGCGCAGTCGGCGCACCGGCCTGGTGCAGGTGTGGCTGATGAATGACATGGCGCGGACCAGCATCAGCACGCCTGCCACGCAGCCCTGGGCTGGCACCAGCGAGGTGGCCGTGGGCGTGGCCGACTGGGACAACGACGGCGTGGCGGAAGTGATGACGTGGGACTACACGCAGAACGAGGTGAATGCGTACCAGTGGTCTGCTGGTGCGTTCGTGCTGATGGGCGGCGTGGTGCTGCCGTCGCAGGCGGGCGGCCGGTTTTGGACGCCCACGGTGTTCCGCGACCTGGACGCAGATGGCGGGCTCGACATTGTGTCGCAGCACAGCCGGACCGGCGCGCTGCGGCTGGTGGAACTGGACGGTGGAGGCGGCTTCGAGAACCTGAGCGACCTGCCCAAGCCCACCGGCCCCTACGGCTTCAGCTCCGCCACCGTCCACTGACGAAATTGGTGCCTGGCACTCCTGTCCCGGGTTTCTGAGAAAGTCGTGCCTGGCACGGGTGTCCCTACTTTCGGGGCCCGTGGCGCCAGCGCGGGGTGTCCCGTGCGCACCGCGCCCGCGGCTTCCGCGCGTGGGCCGTTCCGTGCGTACCTCGCCCGCGGCCTCCGCACGGGCCGGGGGGCGCGGCCGCGGACGGCTCGGCTCCCCCGGTTCCGCCTTCGCCTCGGCTTCGCGATTGCTCGGCCGGTGGAACGGCCCGCGAACCGGTGGACCCACACAGCCTGCCTTGCTCCGCTCAACGCCGCTACGCCGCGCCCCCGGTCCCGCGCTGCGGCCGCTGCCACCGGTGAGGGAGGACGGCGGGGAGCGTGCGTGGCGGCACGGCTGGACGGGCGGGACGGTGAGGCCCGCTGCCCTCGGTGACTCGGCAGCCGTTCAGCGGGTCTGCGTGCGCCAACAGGGGATCGCCCGGCCAGTTCCGCGGACTCAGCGCCAACGCATGAAGCGGTGCGCTGCCCGGCCGCCCGCGGAAATGCGGGACACCCGTGCCAGGCACGACTATCGGAAACCCCGGGACAGGAGTGCCAGGCACCAATTTCTCCCGTGTGCGCCCGGAGCGGCCGCAGCGCGGGGGCGGGGGCGCGGCGTAGCGGCGTTGAGCGGAGCGAGGCAGGCTGTGTGGGTTCACCGATTCGCGGGCCGTTCCACCTGCCGAGCAATCGCGAAGCCGAGGCGAAGGCGGAACCTGGTGGAGCCGAGCCGTCCGCGCCGCGCCCCCGCACCCCGCGCGGAGGCCGCGTCCAAGCCCCCCGCTCAGAAAGTAGGGACACCCGTGCCAGGCACCAATTTCGGCCAGCTTTCGACGATGCGGTGGCGCATCGGCTCCACCGAGCAGTCGATCTCCACCATGAAGAAGCCGCCCGCGTGCGCACGCACCGCCGGCCACATGATGTCACGGTCGGTCTGCGGGATGTTCAGCCGCTCCACCTCGGCCTGCGGCACCCATTCCAGGCGGCCCTCGTCAAACTCCATCACCGGAATCTCCTCCGGCCGCACCGCGCGCGTCACCTCAAACAAAAAGATCAGCCAGTGATTGTGCCCCTGGTACGCGCGCTCGCTCACAATGCCGCTCAGGCGCACTTCGTCTGGCTTCAGGCGCAGGCCGCACTCCTCGTGCACCTCGCGCACCGCGCACTCGTGCGGGCTCTCGCCCTGGCTGATCTCCAGCTTGCCGCCCACGGGGCTGTACATGTCAATGTTGGGCAGCTTGCGCCGGTGCAGCATGAGCACGCGGCCCTCCGCGTCGCGCACGTACACCAGCACAGCCACCTTGTAGGGCAGCGCCTGCGTGTCGTACTGCGGCGCGTCCAGCGAGCTCATGATGCCGCCCCAGCCGCAATCGGCCCTGGGCACGGCGCTGCGGCCGGCTCCAGCCCCACGCTGCGCAGCAGTTCGCGCACGCGCGCCACCACCGCCGCCGAAGCCGGCGCCATGGGCAGACGCACCATGCCGCTGTCGCGCCCCAGGAGCGCCATGGCTGCCTTCACCGGCACCGGATTGGTGTCCAGCCCCAGCAGGCCCTTGGACAGCGGGAACAGCGCCTGATGCAGCGTGAGCGCCGCGTGGAAGTCATTGGCCGCAGTGTGCCGGCACAGCGCGGCGATGCGCTCTGGCACCAGGTTGCTCACCACGCTCACCACGCCTGTAGCGCCCACCGCGGCAAAGCCCACGGTGAGGCTGTCGTCCCCAGACAGCAGCGTGATGCCGCAACGCTGCCGAATCTCGCTGGCCGAATCCAGGCTGCCCGTGGCCTCCTTGATGGCCCGAATGTTGGGATGCCGCGACAACCGCTCCACTGTCTCTGGCGTGATGGGCACGCCCGAGCGCCCGGGGATGTTGTAGAGCATGACCGGCAGGTCGCACGAATCCGCCACCGCCATGAAGTGCCGGTACAGACCCTCCTGCGAAGGCTTGTTGTAGTACGGCGTGACCTGCAGCGAAGCATCCGCTCCCAGCCGCTTGGCCAGCGTGTGCAGATGGATCGCATGCGCGGTGTTGTTGCTGCCAGCGCCAGCCACCACCTGCAGCCCCAGCGGCCGCGCCGTGCACACCGCCACCTCCACCACGCGCGTGTGCTCGGCCTCGGTCAGCGTGGGGCTTTCGCCCGTGGTGCCGCATGGCACGATGCCGGTCACCCCGCCCTGCGCCTGAAACCGCACGTTGTCTGCCAGGCGCGCCTCGTCCACCGCGCGCCCATCGGGCGAGAACGGCGTAACGATGGCGGTGTAGCAGCCCTTGAACTGGATGGTGGAGGCACTCATGTTGGAAGTGTACGAATCAGCCGCTTCATGTCGGCCACAGCTTGCCGCATGCCTGTGAACACTGCGCGGCTGACAATGGCATGCCCAATGTGCAGCTCTGCCATGCCCGGCAGCGCAGCCACTGGCTGGACGTTCTGATAGTTGAGCGCGTGCCCCGCGTTGAACTGCATGCCCGCCGCCACGATGGCCCGCCCGGCAGCGCGCACGCGCTCCAGCTCCGCCGCAGGCCGCGGCTGGCGCAGGTCCTGTCCGTGGTCGTGGAAGGCATGCGCGTATGGCCCGGTGTGCACCTCGCACACGCGCGCGCCAGCCTGCGCAGCCGCATGAATCTGCCGCTCGTCCGCGTCAAGGAAGATGCTGGTCACGATGCCCGCGTCTGCCAGCCGCGCCACCACGCCACGCACATGCTCCAGGCTGCCCGCCACGTCCAGGCCGCCCTCGGTGGTCACCTCGTGCCGCCCCTCTGGCACCAGCATGGCCATGTCTGGCCGAACCCGCAGCGCAAACTCCACCATCTGGGGCACCGCGGCCATCTCCAGGTTCAGCTTGACTGGGCACTCCTTGCGCAGGCGCAGGACGTCGTGATCCTGGATGTGCCGGCGGTCCTCGCGCAGGTGCACGGTGATGCCATCCGCCCCGCCCAGGATGGCCTCTGCCGCAGCGGCCACTGGGTCTGGCTCGTAGGTGCGCCGCGCCTGCCGCACGGTTGCCACGTGGTCTATGTTGACGCCCAATTCAGCCATGTCTCTGCCTATGGTGGAAAGGGCCAAGTATAGACAGGCCCGCCCTTGGGACGGGTAGCATCGCCTGTTATGCCCGCCTTCCAGGAGAAGCTGGACGCCCTTGAACGCGACCTTGCCCAGCAAGGCGTCCGCGTGCTGGACCTGTGCACGCAGGCGGTGGAGAGCTACTTTGACGTGGACCTCTCCAAGGCAGCGCGCGTGGTGGAGCTGGATCACGCGGTAGACCGCGTGGACGTGGAGATCGAGAAACGCTCGGTGCCGCTGCTTGGCATGGGCCAGACAGACGAGCACCAGATCCGCCGCGTGCTCACCGTGGTGAAGGTGAACAACGAATACGAGCGCATCGCTGACTGCGGCGTGGACATCGCCGAGCGCGTCATTGACGAACGCGAGCGCGGCCTGCGCGTGCCGGACACCTTCCGCGTGATGGCCAACAGCGTGCTGGGCATGCTGCGCGACACCAACCGCGCGCTGGCCCGCCATGACGGCAACCTGGGCCGCCAGGTGCTGCTGTTTGACGACACCGTGGACCGGTTCAAGAAGGAAATCGTGCTGCACGCCCAGGAGCAGGTGGCTGCTGGGCAGTTCAGCGTGCGGTTCGCGTTTGCGCTCATGAGCGTCACCAAGAGCGTGGAGCGCATCGCAGACCATTGCACCAACATCTGCGAGCAGGTCATCTACCTGCAGAGCGGCCTCATTGTGCGGCACCGCCCAGAGGGCTGGAGCGCGCCCATCGAGCCACCCAAGTCGTGACGCCGCCACGCACGCACCCTGTGTTGCCATGACCACCCTGGAACAGACCAAGCAGCGCCTGGAGCGCACTGGCCAGACGCACCTTCTTGCCTTCTGGGCCACGCTGGGAGACAGCGAGCGCCAGTATCTCCTGGAGCAGATCGCCCGGCTGCCGCTGGAGCACCTCTCCTCCATGCTGGCTCAGAGCGCCAGCCTGGCCAAGCCCAGCGCCACCGACATTCGCCCCGTGCGCCCCTACCTGCGCACCATGCCCGAGGCAGAGCGCTACCACTCCATTGGTGCTGACCTCATCCGCCGCGGCCGCGTGGCTGCGTTTGTGGTGGCTGGCGGCCAAGGCACGCGCCTGGGCTGGCGCGGCCCCAAGGGCACCTTTCCGGCCACGCCCGTGGCTGGAAAGCCTCTCTTCCGCGTCTTTGCAGAGCAAATCTTGGCCAGCGAGCGCAAGTATGGCGTGACCATTCCGTGGTACGTCATGACCAGCGAGGCCAACCACGAGGAGACAGAGCGCTTCTTCCAGGACAACCGCTGGTTTGGCCGGCCGCAGCAGAGCACCATGCTCTTCACGCAGGGCATGGTGCCCAGCGTGGACATGCAGGGCCGCGTGCTGCTGGAATCTCCCAGCCAGCCAGCGCTCAACCCAGATGGGCACGGTGGCTCGCTGAGCGCGCTGCGCACCAGCGGCGCGCTGGAGCACATGCGCTCGGTGGGCGTGGAGCACCTCTGCTACTTCCAGGTGGACAACCCAAACGTGCACGTCATTGACCCGCTGTTTGTGGGCCTGCACGTGGCGGCGCCAGACAGCAGCGCCGAGATGAGCAGCAAGAGCGTGCCCAAGCGCAGCCCAGACGAAAAGGTGGGCATCTTTGTCAAGGCGCCGCGCCTGACCGTCATCGAGTACAGCGATGCTCCCAAGGAGATCATCGAAGCGCGCGACGCCCACGGCGAGCTGCAGTACGCAGAGGGCAGCATTGCCATCCATGTGATCGGCGTGGAGTTCATCCGCAAGATGACAGACCACCCGCTGGGCTCCATCCTGCCCTGGCACCGTGCAGTCAAGCGAGTGCCGCACATCGACCTTTCCAGCGGCGCCATGGTGGATCCGCCGCAGCCCAACGCAGTCAAGCTGGAGACGTTTGTGTTCGACGCGCTGCGCGAGGCAGAGAGCCCCATGGTGCTGCGCACGGGCCGCGTGGAGGAGTTTGCGCCCATCAAGAACGCCACGGGTGACGACAGCCCCGCCACCAGCAAGGCGCTGCAGAGCCAGCGTGCGGCAGAGTGGCTGCGCGCAGCGGGCGTGGCTGTGCCACTCCGCGCAGACGGCACTCCAGACTGCGTGCTGGAGATCTCACCGCTCACCGCGCTCGACGCTGCGGATGTCCGTGCCCACCCGCCTGCCAAGCCCATCGTGGCCGGCGGCGAGGTGCTGATTTAGCCCCTCCTGCGCCGTCCGCCCAGGAGCGGCGCCAGGCAGAGCGCGGACAGCGCGCCGGGGCTCGGTACCGCGTTCCACTCAAGGTTCAGGAGGAAGCCGTAGTCGTTTGCCACGCTTCCAGAGATCACTAGGCGGTCGAACGCAATCGTGGAAGTCACACCAAGGTTGCCATCGCCCACTCCGCCGAGAAACGTGCTTCCGGCGAAGAACCACACCGATCCCGTCGGCGACTGCGCCCGGTACCACAGCGCCGTGATCGGCGTGTCCCAACGCACCTCGAAGGTCTGGCCGATGCCGCTGAAAAAGGCAGCGCCAGCTGCAGTGAAGTACTCCTGCAGGAGCGGTCCAGAGGACACGAGGTGAACTCCCACATCGGCCCACACTTCCGGGTCAACCGGCTGGCCAAGCCCCGTGAAGGAGTCCTGCGCCGTGCGAGACACCGTGGGCCCAGGCACCGCGTTCAGCCAGTTCGCGTGCTGGCCATAGATCACGAAGGAGCCTTCTGCCGCCGTGCATGAAAGCCCTGCGCTGGCAAGCGAGAAGGCCGCAAGGATGGTTCGGCTGATCATGGTTCGGAGCCTTTCTGCACTTCGATGGCGATGGAGATGTACTCGGCGAGGAAGCCCGCCTGCGAAGGTGGCAGGCAGAGCATGGACGCCCCGAGCTGCTGGAGGTCGTTGAAGCCAGCGTTCTGCACCGCGACCAGCACCACGCCAAGGTCCTGCTCGACCAGGTCAGTGGCGCCGCAGTCGAGGTGCACATCGGCCGGACCCCAGGAGCCAAGCAGGATGCCGAGGTCGGTGCCGTCCACAACGCCGCTGGCGTCCAGGTCCGCCGACGGGTCCGCCGTGTCCCAAGAGCCAAGCAGGAGTCCCAGATCCGTCCCGTCCACGACTCCGGATCCGTCCATGTCGGCAGGTGGGACAAGCAACCCAACCTGGTAGGCACGCGTCGGCAGCACGCGCGACACGCAAACAAGCACTCCATGCGCAGTGATGTCCTGGCCGGAGAGGATGGCTGGGTGGAAACCGCCGTACTGCTCGTACCCCGCCGACTCCAACGCCGACCAGGTCCGGAGAGGCTGTGGTTCCCCGGGTGATACTGCCGCGTCCACCAGGCGGTTGAGTGTGCGACCGCACCACTGCGTGGATGGGAGCGCGGGCCCGCCTGCGTTGGAGCCACTGGTGCCCTGCCAGATGATGGCTCGCTGTGATTCAATGGTCAGCTGCCCAGTGAATTGTCCGCGGTCAAACGCCGCCCCCAGCACAAGCCGCACGACGTGCTCGGCGCCACTGTCCTGCAGGGCCAGCGCCGACGCCTTGGAGAAAGGCGTCTCTACCGGATACTCGCCTGGATACCCGGAGGAGAAGATCGCCGCGTGCAGGTTGAGCGCGCGGAGAGCGCCGTCGGTCGTGGGGGCAGGCACAAGCCAGGGCTTCGCGATCGGGGTTGCCAGGCACTCGACCGGGATCCAGGGACTCGCGCTGCCCACGCTGGGGGCCGCCGGATCCTGTGTGTCGCCCATCGCCGCGCAGTCCTGCGCCTCCTCCTGGTACTCGAACACCGCCGCCTGGTAGCGGCAGCCGCACTCCATCTGGTCGTAGCACGCGTCCACCAGCCAGCCGACGCTGGTCACCACGGCTGGGTGCGCGCTGGTTCCGCCTTCCATTCGCCACCGAGCTGCGCCGAGCGCTGCGAAGACCTGCATGACCTGCGGCTCGCCGGGGGCCGCCTTCTTCCCACCGCTGTCGTCGGTCTCGCCGACAAAAGCCACGGGCCTGCGTGTTCCGGCCGGTGCAGCGCGGATGCGTGGCCAATCCTTCCAAGCATCGGAGTTACTACCGGCCGGCGGCACCCACGGAACGTCGTTCCAGTCCCACTGAACCGCCGAAGAGAACCGGTCGCACTCCGACTGTTCTGACTCCGGATCGCAGTTCAGGTCGCCCTCCCACGCGCCCACCGCAGAGCGCTGCCACTGTCCAGGGATCGTCCCCTTGACCCAGCTGTTGGCAACGGTGCTCGACCAGCGTTGGCCAGTGTCCGGCCCTGACCCTTCGGCAGGCTTGCACACAAATGGCTCCGCATAGTGGATGACTCGGGGAGTGCATGCATGCCCCGACTGCGAGGAGACGATCTTGAACTCCGCCGCGTGCGTGCGCGAGATCGTGGCGCTGACGCCAGGACTGCCTGGGAATCCACACCACATTCCCACCGCGCCACAGCCCACCGCCACCGAGCGCCCGGAAGCGTCGGGGCCCTCCACGCGGAAGTCCATGACCACACCTTCGTCGAGCAGCGAGTCAGGCGTCAGGCAACCACCTCCGACCAGCACCGTCTCGACGGACAGGGGCTCGGAAGAGAGCGAATCAACACGCACCCGCCACACCATCGGGCGGCGACGTCCGCAGCTCGGGTCCACTGTGCCCGAGCACGCGTCGCGGCGCCAGCCACCCACCATGACCACGCGCTCGCCCAGCGAGTCCACGAACGGCTCGGAGAGCGCGCAGGCCACCATGTCAACGCCCGCCGCGCCAGCGGATTCGTCCAGCTCCAAGCGAGCCCAGCCCAAGGCACTTGGCCACCAGAGCGCCGCGCGCAGCCCACGGCCTGCGGCGCCCGAAGCGGGCGCGCGGTAGTACGTGCCGGCGATCATGCGGGCCGAGTTGAGGCGGAACCGGTAGTCGGTGAAGGGCCACATGGTCTTCACTGCTGCCGACCCGTTCTCAGACTCGAATACACCTGGGTCGAATTCAGGTGCCAGCGACCCCACCTCCATCAGCCGATACGGCCGCGTGAACACCGTCTGAGGCGCGCGCGCGGCGGCAAGCGTCTGCCATTCCAGGCGCACCAGCCTTGTCAGCTCGGGCGCGCCTGCGTCGGCTGGGTCGAACACCACGCGGTCAATGCCGAAGTCCGCGAAGGTCCCGACGCACACGTTGCTTGCGATGCCTGCCTGTATGGCATCTAGGTCAAGCACCACCCCGCACTGCGTGGCCGCCGGGCGCATGGAGGCTACGGTGACGTACTGGACCCCGCCGCCTGTCTGCACCCGGTGCTGGAACCGAACCCCGCATGGCAATGTGCCGGCCGCGGCCGCCAGCTCCACCCAGACTGCGCGCATGGGCTCCGCAAAGTCCACCCAGGCGGACGGGTGGTCCCCCAGCTGGATGCCGTCTGGACCAAGACCCACGCAGTAGATGGGCGGAGGGCTCTCGCTGTCGCTCTCGTCTGGGTCCGGCACAGGCACGGCGTAGCCGCGGAACTCTGGGAAGCCAGCGCCAGTCCCTCCTGATCCTCCGAGCGTGATGAGGCCGGCATACCAGTCTGTGGAGAGGACATCGGGATCCACCGAAACCCACTTCGGGATCGTGGTGGACCAGTTGGGGAGGTCGATGGTGGCGTCGAATGCCGTGCGAGCGCGCCTGGGAGCACCCGTCGCGGCACGCCACTCCGACAGCACGGCCTGCTCAGAGAGGGGCAGGCCGAAGCATGAACTGTCCTGAAAGAACCTGAAGAACTGCGCCATGTCCGAACCCGACGACTGGTCACCGCAGGTGCAGCCGCACTCCTGGCTCTGGCACGGCGGAAGGCACGGGGGCGGGTCAGCCCAGACGCGGCCACACGGAAGCGTCACCGTGCATGCGCACAGCGCCGCCAGACCGACGAACCGACGAACCGACGAACCGACGAACCGACGAACCGACGAACCGACGAACCCGGACATCCATGTGCCTGTGCTCCTTCATTGACCCTCCCGCACTTCCCGGACCCCACGTTCCGGCATCACCAGTATGCACCATGCCTATGGGTTGTCAAGCCAACTGGCCTGCACCTGGTGGGATATACGCACTTGGCGTGGCGCCTTCCACCCGCACATCAGAAATGCTCAGCTGGACTTGCTGGCGGCCCTGCCAGGAGTCCACAGAAGGCTGGACCACCATGTCCAGCGTGGCTGCCTGCCGCAGCACTGGCAGGTGCCGGGCCGCGCCCCACCAGATAGCGCGCAAGGTTCCACTCCTGGCCCCCGCAGCGCCCACGTGCAGCTGCACATGCGTGCGCGCGCTGCCAAACACCTCTGGCACCGCGCACACGTGCAGGCCACGCAGCAGGAACGATGGCTCGCGATTGCCGCGCCCAAACGGCCGCAGCACGTCCAGCGTGCGCAACGAGTCCACCGTCAGCTCACGGACGTGCGCCTCTGCGTCGTAGTGCAGCGCTGGCACCAGCTGGTGCGGCTGGATGGTGGCAGCGCAATGCACGGCAAACTGCTGGCGGAACGCTTCCCACTGCCCCGCCCGCACGGTGAGCCCCACGGCAGCCGCATGCCCGCCGCACGTCTCCAGGTGCTGCGCACACGCCCGCACCGCTGCCACCAGGTCAAACCCATCCACGCTGCGGCCGCTGCCCTTGGCAGTTCCATCTGCGCGCAGGCACAGCAGCACTGTGGGCCGGCCGTAGCGCTCCACCAGCTTGCTGCACACCACGCCCACCACGCCCTCGTGCCATGCTGGATCTGCCAGCACGATGGCCCGAGAGTCTGCGGTGTGCAGCCCCCCTTCCTCCACCATGCGGCACGCCTGCGCGGTGATGCGCTGCTCGATGTCCTTGCGCTCTCCGTTGTGCTGGCGCAGCGCGCGGGCAATGGCCTTGGCGCGCGCAGCGTCGGCCGTGGTCAGCAGCTCCACCGCCTCTGCTGCGTGCCCCAGGCGGCCGATGGCGTTCAGGCGCGGCGCCAGCCGGAAGGCCACATCAGCGGCATCCACGCGGCGGGCGCTCTCCAGCTCTGCGTCCAGCAGCAGCGCGCGCAGGCCTTCGATGCCAGTGCGCTGGATAGCGGCCAGCCCAGCAGCGGCAAAGATGCGGTTCTCGTCCACCAGCGGCACCACGTCGGCCACGGTGCCCAGGGCCACCAGCGGCAGCGTGCCAGCCAGCGCCTCCTGGAAGACCTGCGCCACGCGTTCACCACCGCACCAGTGGTACGCAAACCGGCTGGCCACCTTGAACGCCACTGCCGCGCCACAGATTTCGGTGAAGGGCGCCTGCGCACCCGGCAGTGCTGGGTGGGCGATGGCCGCAGCGCACGGCAGCGCGGCGCCGCCCTCAGCGTCTGGCTCCACCGCGTGGTGGTCTGTGATGAGGAGCTGCAGCCCCAGCTCCTGCGCCGTGCGGGCTGCTGCGTGCGCGGTGATGCCGCAGTCCACCGTGACCACGGTGTGCACACCGCGCGCATGCATGGCGCGCAGCACGCTGCCATGCAGTCCGTACCCCTCCTCAAAGCGGCTGGGCGTGTAGATCTCCAGCGGGCACGCTGGGTCTGCGGCACGCAGCACATGCCAGAGCACTGCAGATGCCGTCACGCCGTCTGCGTCGTAGTCACCGTAGATGGCGATGCGCTGCCGCGCGCGCACCGCCTCCACCAGGCGCAGCGCCACATCATCTGCGCCCGGAAGGTGCGCTGGCGGGTGCAGCAGGCCCACGCCCGGCTTGCGCAGGATGGCCTCCGCGCGGCCAACGCCGCCCAACTGGCGGGCCACCACCACGCGCTCCACCAACGAGCGCGCACCACCCGCATCCTGCGGGGACCCTGCGTGGGGGCCGATCCATCGGCGCGTCAGACCCTGCATGCCGGAAAGGTAACGGCCGCTGCCGCCCGGGGCCGGATTCCGACGGGTTGTGCACGGGAAATCTGGGGTTTCCCAGCCGAACATGGGCGGGTACGCTCCCCCGCGTGGCTGACTCCAAGTACCGCACCATCCTCCTCTTTGGCGCCCCCGGCGTAGGCAAGGGCACCCAGGGCAAGATCCTGGGGCACATCCCCGGCTTCTACCACCTGGCCTGTGGCGACGTCTTCCGTTCCCTGGACATGACCAGCGACCTGGGCAAGAAGTTCCTGGAGTTCAGCAGCCGCGGCGAGCTGGTGCCAGATGAGCTCACCATCGAGATGTGGAAGCAGAACATGTACGCCCAGACGGTGCTGAGCATCTACAAGCCCCAGCAGGATCTGCTGGTGCTGGATGGCATCCCCCGCAACCTCAACCAGGCCAAGGCCTTGGACCCCTACCTGGATGTCTTGAAGGTGATTCACCTGGTGTGCAAGGATCTGGATGCCATGGTCATGCGCATGCGCCGCCGGGCCCTGAAAGAAAACCGGCTGGATGACGCAGATGAGAAGGTGATCCGCCGCCGTTTTGACGTCTACCAGCGAGAAACCGCTCCAGTCCTTGCCTTCTATCCCAAGGAAATCGTCCACGAGGTGGATGCCATCGGCTCACCTGCGCTCATCCTGCAACGGGTGCTGGACATCGTTGCACCAGTGCAAGACCGGCACTTCCGCAACCCCTTGGCGGGCGATCCAAAGGCCTGATTTTTGGGGCGATTCGGTCCCAAGGCTTGACTCCGGGTACCCCCCGGGTTAGAGTGAAGTCCCCCCGGAAGCGCGTCGCGTTGACCTCACGGTCCGCGGCGCGTTTGTTTTTGGACCACGTGGTTTTGCTTCTCGCTGCGGGCCGCTACTCCGGCTGCAGCGGTTGCCCGTGCGGATCTGCTGGCGCAGGCGGCGCGTCCGGCTTGGTGGTATCGGAAGGCCGGCGCAGGCGCGCCTCTTCCATCAGCTGGCGGAAGCGCGCTGCCACCGCCTGCAGCCAGGCGCGGTCATCCGCTGGCAGGCTGGGCGCTTCCGCTGCTGCCTCCAGCTGCGAGAGGCGCGCGTTCAGCAGGCCGCGGATGCCTGGATCCAGCGTGGGATCTGAGCGCCGCTCCACCATCTGCCGCAGATACACGATGTCTGGATGCGAGTCTGGATTCAGGGGCTCATCCGCCTTGCGCACGCGCTCGATCTGCACGCGCTCTGGCGGGTACGTGGCGCGCAGCAGGGACACCAGGCGCTCCCGTGTGCCATCCACGGCGCGCACGCCAGTGCGGGCATCGCCCTTCTCCTGCAGTTCTGCCACCGAGCCCAGGGGCATCTCCAGCTCAGTGCGCTTCTCCAGCACGCCCCCCGCGGGATCTGCGCGAATGCGGCCGCGTTCGTCGCGTTCGCCGCGCATCACCACCACCTTGATGCGGTCGCCAGGACGCAGGTTCTGCACCACTTCCGCCAGCGCATAGCTGGCTGGAATGGGCACGTTGTTGATCTCGATGATGCGGTCCCCCACCTGCAGCACGCCCTCGGCTGGCATGCCCTTCACGATGCCGGTCACGGCCACGCCGTCGCGCTCGTCCATGCCGTCGGCCATCTGGATGCCCAGCGCACCGCGCGGCGCAAACAGGATGCGCTGCTGCGCGATGTCCAGCACCCACGCGCGCTGCTCGGTGCTCAGGGAGGTGCGCCCCAGGAGCACGTACAGCTCTTCGTCCTTCACCGAGGGGCTGCGCAGCACGCGGCTGCCAGCTTCTCGCTGCGCGTAGTCCTTGGAGTCCAGCTGCGTGACTGCGGCCTCTGCGGCTGCGCTCACTGTGACGTCCTTCAGGAGGTCTGCGCTCCACGGCACAGGCTGCTGGGTGGTCACGGGCGCCAGCACGCGCCGCCCGCGCAGGATGGGCCCGCGGTCGCGCTGGAACACCTGCTGGCCGGCAGTTGCAGCGGCGGGTGCGCCGGGGGGAACACCGGCTGGTGCCGCACCGGGCCCGCCTCCAGGCACCTGGGCTGTAGCGGGGCTGCACATCAGCGCCACGCTGCACGCAGCAAGGCACGCGGCAAGGTGCGCGGCAACGCGCGGGCCACGCAGGCGCCGCAGCAGCGCGGTGTGCAGTCGGATGTCCATGCACACCATGATAGGTCTCACGGCCCGAGTTCCTGCAGGACCTGCTGCACCACCTGGCGGGCGCAGTGCGCTTCTTCTGGCCAGTCTGCTGGCCGTTCCGGATCACCCCAGCGCGAGAACGCCGGCTGCCCATCCTGGATGGCCGCCATGCGATCCAGGATTCCCGCAGCGTGGGCCACCACCTCATACCAGTTGTCAAACTGCAGTTGCAACACGCGCGGCGTCTCTGGTCCTGGCAGATAGATCTGCCCCCAGAACGCCACCCATGCAATGAGCGCGTCTCGGACATCCGGGTCCTGGGTGGTGCAGAGCAGACGCAGCGGAGCTTGGAAATGGCGGTGCTGTTCCTTCTTGCCCGATAGGGAGGGAGTCGCCAAACGGTCGCGTTCCTGCTCCGCCGACAACACGAAGAGTGGTTCATCGCACCGTTGATCCAGCGCGCGTCTCAGCGCATCCGCTCCCTGTGGCTGCGTGACAACCGAGGCAAACCGCTGCTGCAAGGCTTGACTGCGCCAGCCCCACCGCCACCTTGCGCTGGTCCAGCTGCCGAGAGACTGGATCTCCTCGATGGAGCCCGCATGCGCCAGCCGGCTCAGGTCATGCGCCGTGAGGCAGCCGGGGCCCCACGAATCCACCAGCGCCGCAGCCACCACTTCCTGGGGGGTCAGTGCATTCAGCCAGGCCTGGTAGCTCTCCCACTCTGTCCTCGCAGCACGGGCTGCCATGTACGGCGCGTTGCGCAGAGCGACCGCGGTGCTCGCTGTGGCCCCGCACGCCATACCCAGGATCGCCAGCACACCAATTGCTTTGGC
Organism: Phycisphaerales bacterium; assembly: GCA_046350455.1. Taxonomy (GTDB): domain Bacteria; phylum Planctomycetota; class Phycisphaerae; order Phycisphaerales; family SM1A02; genus CAZXGD01. The sequence continues at coordinate 32,711 of JAXMAM010000028.1, forward strand.
CGTGGCCCACACTCTGCGGCAGTCGCGACGCACCCTGGGCCACCACAATGGCAGCGTGCACGCCGCCAGCGCAGACAGCAGCAGTGCGACTGGGTGAGCCTGCTCGGCCAGCCGGTCCACCAGGTACGCACGTTCATCGCTGCCAAACACTTCCGCTGGAAGCCCGACAGATGCGTAGCCAAAGGTTGCGTGCGGCATCCAGAACATCATCCACCACGCCGCCAGGGAGGCGACCACAGCGGCAAGGGTCATGCACCCTCCAACCACCACAGTGCTGTACCACCGCGAGCACATGGTGGCGCCCACCAAACCCACGCACGCACCGCAAGCCGCCAGCACAGCAGGCGTCAGCAGCGCTTGAGCCTGAAGCGTGACGTCCCGTGCGCCAGCAAGCAACCACGCGTTCCCCCAGCTCAGCACGACGAACACGAGCGCAGCCGCCATGGCCACCACAAGCTGGCTGAAAGTCCTGAGGCCAGGCCCGAGAGGCAGGGCGCTTGCCAACCACCGCGCCCCGCGCAACCGGTCGCCATGCACGATGAGGATGGCAGACCAGCACGGGCCCACCAGCGCGGCTGCAGCAAGGAACCATCGCATCAGTTCCAGGCGATGGGCACGGGTGCCCTGCCCGGGCATCCATGCGATGAGCGGAAAGAACACCCACGCCAACCATGTCACAATGCAGACTGCCAGCAGCGGGACAAGCGCAGGCGGATGCCAGCCGCGCATCCTTGCGGATGAGCATGATGGCGCTGCTCATGGGGCATCCTCCTGCGGCCCCAGCTCCTGCAGGACCTGCTGCACCACCTGGCGGGCGCAGTGCACTTTCTGGCCACACGGCCGGATCCACCACATATTCAACTTTCGCTAGGCAGCTGCACGGGTTCACCTGCCTGCGCGCGCTCAATGAGCGCCAGAAAGTCATCTGCAGCCCGGACCACCGCGCTCCAGTCTTTCAGCTGGTAGTTTCTGCGGCACGTTGACCTCAGTCTGATGGGGGGAAATGGACGCGCTCGCCACCCATGCAATCAGTGCATCACGCACCGCACAATCAATGGTGGTGCAAAGTTCGCGGAGGGGAGCCCGGTAAAGGGCGAGGTGGAATTTGCCCAGCCCTCTCCTGGGCACAGGCCGAGCCTCCGCCAGTTCCAACTCCATCTGCACCGTCACTTGCTCAAGCGGCGCCAAAGAGAGACGGCCGAGCGCATTCTGGATGCCCGCTCGCGGAAGCCCGGCTGGCCAGCATCGCGTTGCAGGCGCGCCCACGTGAGTCTTTCCACGATGACTTCTATGCCCCCCCAGTCAAGCGACTGCTTCCGAACGAGAGCGCTGGCAGCACCCAACCGCGATGCGCCTCGGGCCGCCACATTCGCTGCGCCTCATTGGGTCTCCCCAAGCCTCCTGGCCTGCACGGCAGCGAGCAGCTGATCCATGTGCTCATGGACTCCACCTGCACGGCAGCCTCCCGGAGCGCCCTTTGATAGTTCCATCCTGCCCAATGCTCACCGCTGGTGGTCAGCACTCCGGCCGTGGCCACTGCACCGCAAGACCAGGCCAGCGGAGGCTGTGCCAGCGATAGCCTTCCAGGGCACCCGCACTTCCGGCTCGGTGCAGCTGACCGCCGCCAGAGGAAGACGGCGCACACCCAGCGGGATGCACGCTGCCATCAACGTGCTCCATCCTTCCACCTCCCACCACGCCCTGCTAGCGATGTACTCCGGCCGCGAGGTGACCCACCCTGCGTAGTCTGGGGGCGGCGAGCAGCGCGGTGTCCGGGCCGAGCAGCGACAAGTTCGCCGCCCATAGATCCAGCACCAACGGTGCGCCTGGCATCTGTAGCGCCACCCAGCCAGGAAGCCATGCTGCGCTGGGCCAACCCAGCAGGCAGGCCGAGACACAGCGCGGCACCGGCCGCCGCACGGTGAGGCCGCAGCAGTTGCCAGCGCACACAACCTCAAATGCAAGCCCGCCCACCAGCTTCAGGTACCAGGCAAGGGCGCCGCTCGCGCTGCTTGCGGCACGGCCAGCCAGGCCGTGGTGGCGGGCCAGGGCGGCACGGCCAGGCACACAGCCACCACCACCGCCTTGCTGGCCGCTTCAACCAGTTGGGAGCGGTGCGGTGCAGGCAAGCATCTGCGCGCGCCGGCGCTGGTCGCCCTGCACCACGGCAATGGTGGCTCCCAGCGGTGCCAGCACGCTGCATGCGCCTGCAACCACCAGCATGGTTGCATAGCGGTCTGCCTGGGTGGGCTGCGAAGCATCGCCGCCCCACCAGGTGCGCAGCCACATGGACAACCACGGGAAGCTCCACCCACACCACCCACGCCACCGCGCACAGCAGCAGTGCGGGCACCATGACCGTGCTGGCAAAGCCGCGCGTCCTTGCGTGAAGAAGCGTGGACTGACGCTGTGGTCATGGTGCGCTTGCTCCGCTGGTTGCAAAGGGATCGCCCTTCTCGGTCTCCAGAATGGCCAGCACGCGCTCTGCGTCACGCGCACAGGAGTCGGAGATGTAGCGCGTGGGATCCGGAGCACTGCGCAGGTTGGCGAGCCAGCTTGCGAGACGCGCGCGGGTCCGTGCGCGAAGGCGCTCCGCTGATGGCAGATCAGGGTCAATCCCGTCCTTCCAATCGACAGACCTGGCGTCGCTCGGGCTCAGCACCCATGAATGGGACCCGATCAGCGGAAGCACCCAACCCGTCAGACGGAGGCGTTCGCGTGCATCCGTGGCCGCGGCGATCTCATGCAAGAGCTGGCAACGCATTTCGTCAACCGACACGGCTACCGCGGCCACCGGCAGAGAACTTGCAAGCAGGAGCCTTTGATCAAAGGTCCATGGATGGTCAAGAAGCGCTGAGCCACTCTGGGTGTCCACATTGGAGCGGGCACCCGTGGCTGGAACCCTGCACCTTGCCCAGAAGGCAGCCGCAGCACTGCGTGTGAAGGGTGTGTCGTCTCCAAGATGGTCCTTCGGATCCAATCCAAGAATGCGATGACACGCGTCGAGGAAGGCCCTGGGCGCATTGACGTAGCTGGTCTCTCGAATCCGCTCCAACTGTGCCTCTGGCAGCCATTCTGGCAATGGCTGTCCAGGTGCACCAGCGATGGCCACCGCAACCACCAAGTCTGGAGCGTGGAACACCTTCCGGTAGCCAGACTCAGCGCTCCGGGCCGTGACAAGCTGCGCGGCCAACTGCGCCGTGCTCCCAGTGAGGGCAACCGAGCCCATGATTCCCAGCACAGCTGCGGTAGCGCCCATTCCAACTGCCCACCAACGCTGCGATACAGGTCGACTGGCCAAACCGCGCCATCGCGTCAGCACCACGCATGATGCCGCGCCCGCGATTCCAACCAGCGATCCCAGAGCGGCTGCGGCAGCCTCTGCCTGCGCCAGTTCCGGCATCAGCGTGTCATGGAGAGTGCGAAGCACACCCTCATCTGCATCTGGAAACAGCTGCTCCATCCCCCACGGCCCCCACGGTGCGCCGAACCATGCATAGGCCACAAACGACGCAAGCGTGCCCACCGCCAGCGTGATCACCGCGCTGAGCACCAACGCCTGCCACAGCCGGTCCACCAGCAGCGCAGCAGCGGCCCCCACCAACGCGCTGATGCACGCGCACGCCAGCAGCTTGAGCGGGGACGGATGGACGTGCCAGTAGAGCAGCGTGACGTTTGCCAGCGGCTCGCCTTGGCGCGCGGCCCACGCCGCCAGGCCGAGGCACGCCAGCACACATGCTGCCGCGGCCGCCAGCATCACGCACGCCTTGCTTCCTGCCTTGGTTGTGTCGGGCGCTGGCAGCGTGACGCTGGCGAGCGCTGCGCCATGCGCCCGGTCGCCATGCACCAGGATGGCTGACACGCAGCATGGCAGCACCAGCGTGGCCAGCGAAGCAAAGGTGGCCAGATAGCCCACTCTGGCGGACATGCTGGGCACTGCAAGCCCGAACGCTCGCAAGGCTGTAGCCACCGATCGCATCTCCAGCGCAGCGATCCACGCCACGCACGCCACCGCCAGCAGGATGGCCGCAGGCAGCAGGATGGTGCCAGCCACGCGCGCGTCCTTCTGCAGCAACAGCGCCGCGCCCCTCACGCCTGCACCTCCATGGCGCGCAGGCGGTCTGCGCACGCCTCGTTGATGGAGAGATCCAGCACCTCGATCTGCGCACCGGGCAGGCCGGCCTGCAGCACCTGCATGTGCGCTGGCTGAAAGTCGCGCAAGGTCAGCAGCATGGCGCCGTCCACCACCCGGCGGAGCACTGTGCCTTCGGGCGCCACCCACGCCGGTCCTGGTGCAGGCCGCACCATGATGCGCTTGGTGCATTCCACCAGGTGGTCGGTGTCCACTTCTTCCACCACGCGGCCACCGTCCATGAAGGCCACGCGGTCTGTCAGCCGCGCCAGGTCTGCCAACTGGTGCGACGCAATCAGCATGGTGCATCCCTGCACCGCCCGCATGCGCGCCAACACTTCCAGCACTGCGTCATGCGACACCGCATCTACCCCCAGCAAGGGCTCGTCCAGCAGCACCAGCGCAGGCCGGTGCGAGAGGCCCAGCACAAACGCCAGCCGCGCCTGCATGCCGCGCGACAGGCTGCGAATGCGCGCACTGCGGTCCAGCGCAAGCAAGCGCATCAAGTCCTGGTTCCACGCTGCATCAAAGTGCGGCTGCATGGCAGCCACGTAGTCCACTGCTCTTCCCACAGTCATCCAGTCGTATGCGCTCAGCGAATCTGGCACAAATCCAAGATTGGCCAAGAACGGCACCCGCTTCAGCGGCGGTTCTGTCTGCACGTGTCCGGCATCTGGCTGCTCTGCGCCCACAATGCAGCGGAACAAGGTGCTCTTGCCAGCGCCGTTGCGGCCCACCAGACCCACGCTGGATCCGGGCTCCAGCTGCAGGTCTAGGCCATTGAGCGCCTGCACCTTGCCAAAGCGCTTGCTGAGCCCTGCGCAGCGCAGCGCCACCGAGCGCAGCCGCCCTGCGTGCTGCGGAACACCCTGTGCCTCACCGGTCATCATCTGCTGCTCCCTGCGCCACCAGCGCCTGCTGCTTGCGCGCACGGCGCAGCAGCGTCTCAAAGCGGTCTTGGCTCACACCAGCGTCTGCCGCCAATCGCACGGCCTGCACCAGCAACTCAAGCAAGGCGTCTTCACCAGATGCACGCGCCTGGCTGCGCGTGCCCTGCAGCACCACCATGCCACGGCCGCGCTCGGCCTGCACCAGGCCATCGCGCTCCAGCTCTGCCACCGCCTTGTGCACCGTGTTGGGGTTCACGCCCAGCTCTTCTGCAATGGCCCGCACGCTGGGTATCAGCGCGCCGGCCGGCAGCGATCCGCGCGCAATGGCGCCGCGCAGTCCGTCGGCAATCTGCCGAAAGATGGGGGTTGCGCTTGCCGGATTGACCAGAAATGGCAGGGGCATGGTGTACTAGTGTAATCATACACCGGTACGCGCCCTGCGCAAGGGCGGTTCCGCAGATTTCCCCCGCTCACCCCGCCGCGGCCTGCACCTGCCCGGCGTTTTCTGCCAGCCATGCGGCCTTGCGCTGCACAAACGGCAGCACCTGATCTGCGCGCAGTGGGCCAAAGCGGCCCGTGCGCAGCACTGGCACCACGCTCTCCAAGACGCACGCCTCCACCATGAGCCAGGGCAGCGCCTGCCGCTCGGCTGGCGTCAGCGGCGCACCCATCCCCTGCTGCGCAGCAGCCAGCAGCGCCTGCACGCGGTCCAGCTGGAGCGCTGGATCCCACTCCCCCACCTGGCTGCCAGCCAGCGGGTCATTGCCAAAGTGGAGCGCTGCGTTGGCCAGCTCGCAGCTGCGCCAGTCCATGCGTGCGCTGTCAAAGTCAAGGATGCCCTGCACGGTGCCGCCCAGGTACAGCAGGTTGCCAGGGTGGAGGTCGCCGTGCGTGACCAGCTTGGGCTGCTCTTCAATCACGCTGGCCTTCCGCGACGCCTCTGCCGTGTGCGCTGCCAGCTGCGCACACACAGCCTCAAGCGCAGCGCGATCTGTGCTGGTGTCCGCCGCGCAGGCCGCAGCGGGCGCGTCGCGCAGCGCCTGCGCCACCACCACATGCGCGTGGAACGACGCTGTCTGATGCCTGCCTGGCGGCGCGTACCCCTGCGCGGCGCGCAGCATGCGGCCGATGGCTCCGCCCGCAGACGCAGCCTCTTCTGCAGTGCGGCTCCAGCGCCCGCCTGGCACCCAGCCAAACAGCTCGTACACATGGCCTTCCTGCT
>JAXMAM010000029.1:0-38268 GCA_046350455.1 Phycisphaerales bacterium
ACGCAGACCGTTGCCATGATTGACGACCACGAAGTCACCAACGGCTTCGACGGCGGCGTCTACAGTCCCGCTTGTGGCTGGTTCAACCAGAGCAGCCTGTATGTGAACGGCGTGCAGGCGTTCACAGAGCACAACCCGATGTTCCCAGCCTTCTTCCCAGCGCTCGGCGATCCGCGCGTGGATGGGCGGCCCCTGCTGTACCGGTCGTTCCAGTGGGGTTCGGACGCTGGAGCGTTCATCCTTGACACACGCACTTTCCGCGATGCCAGCCTGCCTCCGGTCAGCAACCCCTTTGACCCCGCGCAGGTGTACGCGTTCATCAGCGCCAGCTTCAATCCGGCTCGCACCATGCTGGGCCACCCGCAGCTGGGCCTGCTCCTGAACGATCTTTCCGCTGCCCAGCCGGCAGGCGTGACCTGGAAGTTCGTGATGACTCCCGAGCCAATCCAGAACTTCGGGCCGCTTGCGGCCGAGGACCGCTGGGAGGGCTTCGCCGCCGAGCGTGCGTACCTGCTCAGCCAGATCGTGGCCAGGGGCATCACCAACGTGGTGTTGGTCACCGCAGACTTCCACGGCACCATCGTGAACCACGTGACGGTGCCGAACCCCGGCAATTCAGCGCAGCAGCTCTTCACCGGCATGTGCGAGATCATCACGGGAGCCGCGGCGTACGCCGCACCGGCCGGCCCGACGTTTGCGCAGCTCGGCGTCTCCACTGGCGCCATCTCCGCTGCGCAGTACGCGTACTACCAGTCGCTGCCGAATCCGGCCAAGGACGTCCTTGTGCAGCAGCTGCTCGACACCGTGATCAGCGGCTACGGCTACTCGCCAACGGGCATCCAGGATCCTTCCATCCAGGCCACCTTCACGGTTGGCGTGCCGGTGGCAGCGTACCACTACGGGTGGACGGAGTTCGAAGTGAACGCAGAGACCAAGGCCTTGACCCTCACGACGTACGGCGTGGACTGGTACTCGCCCGCTGAAGTGCTGGCTGACCCGGCGGGGATCCTGGCCCGTCCCATCACCGTGCGCCAGCAGTTCACCGTGCAGGCCAACATGCCCAATTGCGCTGAGGACCTAACCGGCGACCACATCGTGAGCGGCCCAGACTTGGGCGCGCTGCTCTCGTCCTGGGGCGACTGCGACGGCCCGTGCGCAGCCGATCTGCACGACGATGGCATGGTGGACGGCGACGACCTGGGCCTGCTGCTGGGCGCGTGGGGCGGGTGCTGAGCTCGGCCTGCGACGAGCCCTGGCGAACCTGGCGCAGCGCGCCCTGCCAGCGTGCCTGCAGCCGCCCGCGTCGCGCCCGCCGTGAGCGCCGGCCGCCTTGGGAGCGCCCTTCGCCGCCGTGGCGCGCTTCAAACCGATCGCCATGCTGGCAAACACGAACACGCGCTTCAGCACGTCAAAGTCCTCGCACTGCAGGCGCAGAAGCGCGACCAGCGAGCGCTAGCAATCTGAAAGGCGCTTTCGCCTCCCGCTACGGACAGGCACCCCATGCGCCCAGCAGCAAGCCGAGATCTGTGCCATCGACCGCTCCATCGCCGTTCAGGTCGGCGGCGGCGCTGCCGGGACCCCACGAACCCAGGAGAAGCCCGAGGTCGGTTCCGTCCACCGTATTGCTGCTGTCCAGGTCCGCAGAGCAGTTCAGCTGACCCGCGCAATCCGGATACAGGCTGACAATCTGCGAGCTGGAAAGCCCGAGCGGATCCGTCGCCACCAGTTGCACGGTCACCCAGAACGTGTCTTCGCCGCAGCCGAGTGGCGAGACCGTGAACGAAGTTTCGCAGGCAGAATCCGGTGGATTGGGATGCGTGTGTGTGTTGTGGTGAAGGACCGTCCGCCACTCGCACGTGTGCTGCCCGGGCTGCTCCGCGTCGGTCACCGTCGCTTGAAGCGCGAACACCGTGCTGTGTTCCATGGAGTAGAGCTGTCCGTCGCGCAGCGAGGTGATGGTCACTGCGGGCGGCGAATTGTCGGTCCAGCACCGGATCTCCTGCGACACCCCCGCACCGTCGGGATCGGTGACCGTGAGCCGGACGACTCTGACCTGCGGCGAACCGCTGCCAGCAACCGTGTGACTGACGACCGGGGTGTGCTCGGGGGGCGCTCCATCGTCGAACTCCCAGGTGAAGGCAAGGCGACCGCCCTCGGGGTCGCTGGAAAAGGTCGCGTCGAATTGCACCTGGAGGGGCGCCGGCCCGAACAGCGCGCCTGTGGTCACGAGGACGACGGGCGCCTGGTTGCCCCGTTGGGCGGCGCGATAGCGCGTCAAGCCGCCGGAGATGTCCGCCACGTAGAGCGATTCTTCGTCCGCTCCGGAAAAGACTCCGACGATGCCATCAGACACCTGGTCGAACACCTGCACATCGGTGATGACCCCATTTGTCAACGTCGCAGCGCGTATCCAGCCCTGCACGTAGTCGGCGATCCACAGCCTGCCTTGCCATTCGACGGGCCACGTGGAAAGCGCGACAGGCGCACACGCGATCGCGCAGTAGCCACCAAACGAGGAGCCCGACGCGCCGCCGGGAGTGCCGACCTCCACGGCGATCGCCGCGTCGCCGCTCCAGCCCGGGGTCCGGGCGGTCGCGCTCTGGTGCTTCCACTCGATCACGGGGCGCCGATGCATGCCTCGGCGCAGCTCCTGCGGGATCGTCGGCACGGTGCCGGGCACGCCCAGGCGGACACAGTCGAGGTGCGCCGCCGCAGGCGCACCATCAGGTCCGGGCCAGATCGGCGGCCCTGTCATGCGCACGATGTGCGTGCCAGCCGACATTGAGATCTGCGTGGAAGCTGTCCGCCACTCGGTCTGCGCACCCGTGGATGGCAGCACGATCGAGCCCGTTGGCACACCGTCTACCAGGAGCCCGCAGGTTGCTGCCGGACCCTCGTTCGAGTAGCGCACGGTGAACTCCATGGACCCGGCAGCCTGCACCGAGAAGGTCCACTGAATGAGGCTTTGCGATGTGGCGAGCAGATCGCGGTAGTAGTAGCTCGTGGCGCCGCCAAAGGAGCCCAGCGTGGGAACGTTGAGCACCTGCCCGTCAATGGCGCGTACGAAACCGCATGGGTTGATCCACGGCGGCGAGCCATGCGATTCCTGGCAGATGAGATCGCGAAACCGAAATGCGGATGGGCAGGACCCGGCTCCACCAAGCGGATTCGGCGACTCGAAGGACGTCACGCCAAACGAGGTGTAGCCGAGCTGGAAATCCAGACCTTCAAATACTGGCCACCCGCAGTTCTGCGCGGGGCCATCCACCAGATTCACTTCCTCCCATGTTCCCCAGCCCACGTCGGAGACGACAAAGGTGCCGGGATTGCCCGCGGAAGGAAGGTGATCCCCGGTGCCCGGAATACGGGACACGCGGAATGGGTTCCGAAAACCCATGGCCCAGACTCGGCTGCGCGCGGCGCGCGGAGCGGTCGGATCGAAGAACGGGTTGCTCGGCACGCCCTCCCCCGTCTGTGGATCCAAGCGAAGCAGCTTGCCATTCAGGCTGTCGACGATCTGTGCACGGAACGCGCCGACATCGTGCGTCGCCGGGAGGATGCCCGAGGCAATCGCGTCCTCGACGAAGCCGGCGGGCTGTGGGCCGCCGACGTCGAAGGTGCCGAAGTTTGCGCTCTCACCTGCGCTCACAATGAGCGTTCCATCTTCGCCGAACACGAGTGATCCGATGCCGTGGGACTGATGCAGGATCGGAATGCCATCTTCGCGCGTCTGGCCAAGCAGCACCAGGCGCGACTCAGGGTGCACATGCTCGAAGTTGTCCTTCGCCTCAGCCGTGTACCGCGTGACTCGCGCGATGCTCGCTGCCGAGGTGATCGTCACCGCAGGGTCGTACTGAGGTGTGCCGAAGAAGTCGAGATGGTGCCGGTCCACCACGTAGGCCAGATACAGGTGGCCGTTGCTCATGAAGTTCGGGTCGAGCGCCAGCCCGAGCAATCCGTAATCCACGTAGGCAAGCACTTCGTCGGAGATGTCAATGAGCGGCTCCGGGTGGCGGGTGCCGTCCGCGTGCACCATCCACACCTTGCCCCCCCTCTCCCATGCGATCAGGCGGTGGTCGGGAAGCTCTACAACGCCGACCAGCTCATTCCAGCCAGAGCCCACGTCTTCGGCGGTGATTCCAGCGGGAGGGGCGGCCTGCGCGACACCTGTCGGCCATGCCAAACTCAATGCGCACGCCACCACCGACAGTGCCATTACACCCCACGCCGCATCGGTTTGGAAACGAGGAGAGACCATGGTCCGAGAGTACGGCCAATCGCTGGCAGGGCAATCGGGGAAACCCGTCTCCCCACAAATAACTGCGAGAGCAGAGTGACCAGCCCGCATCGCCAGTCCCAGAATGGCGAGGTCGGGATCGAACTACAATGTCACCCTGCCCACTCTGGGTGACGAATCGACGCAGGCGCGAGAACACACTCAAGCTCCGAGGGCATCCGCCAGTTCATGATCCGAGGAACCCGTGGCCGACCATCGAACTCTGTTCGCACTGTGCGTTGCACTCGCGCTCACCACCACCGCCGGAGCTGACCGCCGGCTGGTCGCCTGGGGAGCGAATTACAACGGGACCTGCGATGTCCCGGCGACCGCGTTCCCCTTCTCGCGCGTGGTCGGCGGTGCCTTTCATTCCATCGCGATTGGTCCTGGCGGGACGGTCACCTGCTGGGGCGCAGGCTCCGGCGTTCCGAACGACCCCGTGGACTATGGACAGACCATCGTTCCGGCCGCCGCCACATCCGTGATCGAGGTCGCGGGTTGCAACTACCACACCATGGCGCATCGATCGAACGGCACCGTGGCCTGCTGGGGCGCGGGCGTCACGGGGGTCGGACCGTCGCCGACTGAGCGGCAGTCTGTCGTTCCGGTGGACACGTCCAGCGTGACGTCCGTGAGTGGCGATGGACTGGGAGTGGTGGCGCTGAATGCTCGCGGCATGATCACGGTCTGGGGGGCGCCGATCACGTCGTCGCCCGTCAAGTGGGCACCGTCATCTGTTGGGGCCTCGGGACGATCGAAGTGGGCGGAATTTCGCGCAATCACGGTCAGGGCATGACCCCGACGGAACTTCGAGTGGTGCAAGGCATTGCCGCCGGCGGACTTCACACGGTCGCGCCCGAGGCGGACGGCACCGTCGCGTGCTGGCGAGCTGACCTGTCGGCAGCGGAATCAACGCAGAACAGTCTTGGCCAATCCATGGCGCCGGCAGGCCTGAGCGGAGTTGTGCAGGTGGATGCGGGCTTCCACCACACGCTCGCGCTGAAGGGCAATGGGACAGATGTGTGCTGAGGCCGCAACTCCTACGGACAGTGGAACGTGCCCGCAGGATTGGGCAACGTGCGTCGATTTGCAGGCGGCCATCCGCAAACCATGGCACTCAAGGCGGACGGGACGATCGTGTGTTGGGGTGCAGGCACCACCAACACCGGGGTGGGAGCTGCCTATGGCCCGTGCATTGTTCCCCAAGACATGGGCCATGTTCTGGGGATCGCGGCGGCCGGCGACAACACCATTGCAATCGTCGGCACGGCGTGCTCTGACGACATTGAAGTGGACGGCGACGTGGACGTTTCGGACCTTGGCTTGCTGCTGAGTGCGTGGGGGCCGTGCGCGAACTGATGATGGGGTTGGGCTGATTGCAGAGACCCGTCAAGGCGTGCCCACGGGAATGAAGGGGGCGGTGGGAGTGCTACTCAGGCCTTCCGGGAGACCCATCTACGTCGGATTGACTGCAGTACCAATTGAGAGAGTTCGCGCACCTGCAGATCTGTTCGTCGTGCCATCCACAGCGCAGCTATATCAATGCAATCGGACCAACAAGCACCAATGACGCCCAATCGCCAAAGATCCCCTGCGTGGCCAACCAGCGAGTGGCGAGGTAACCCACCACGAAGATCGGCGCGCCAACCAGCCATGGGCGCACGAACACCGTGATCGACTCGCGTAGCTTTCCGGGGCCCGCTACTCGTGCGCATAGCCACACGCCAACCGGCGCGCTGACGGCCCAGAGGACCCCGCTGACAATGGCCACTCCCAGCGCGCCGCCCTGCACCACACCGTACCAGTAGAGCGGCACCGAAATCAGCATTTGCGTGCCTTGCCACCAGAAGAAGAGCGCAAAACGCCGTTGCGCGCGGAGGCAGGACATGCTCGGCCCTTGCGCAAAGTAGAAGGCTTGCGCAATGCTGATCATCTGGAAGACGTGCACGGCGTCGTGCCACTTGGCGTCAGACGCCACGCGCGGAACAGTGGTTCCGCCATGATCGCTTGAAGCAGCGAGATCGGGACGCACACGGCGCCCAGCACTCGCTGCGCCCGCAGGAATCCACTAGCTTGTCGCTGAGGATCGTCCTGCAGCCGGCCAAAGATTACTGCAACACCACGCCCAACTGCGCGGCGATCACCGAGTTTGCCTGCCCAGCCAACAGAAATGCAAAAGCTGAACAGGCCCGTTTGAAGTCCCGGTTGGTTGGCAGGGTCTTCCGCAACTTCCCCAGCATCATGATCTCTAGGCCCACGATGAGATTGTGGATGTACTGCGCACTGGCGGCGGGAACCAGCTCCTCGGACACAGCCCAAGCAAGCGCCGGCCGGATGCGCTGCACGCGCGCGTTGACTCCCGGACGCGAGAGCCTGCCCTCCGCCAGAAGAGCCTCCTGGACGGCCTAGGGACGGCGCGGGCCGAAGTCTGCGGCCGGAAGCCTTGTGCATGCACATCACTCGGAGGGAGCGAACGGCATGGCGCGGTCCCTTCCAAGCCCGTACGGGTTTACGTACGGGCTTCTGGGTTCTTCGGATCGCATCGCGCCACTAGCGCGGAAATGGCCGAATCATCCTGTGGTTCACGGCCATTTCGACGAAGGCGGGTGAAGGGACTTGAAACTCGCGCCCAGCGGGCGCGGATCCGCAGGCCGCTTCGCGGCCCGAGGACCAGCGGCCCGCGGACTCGCCTGGGACGGAGCCGAGCCCGCAGGGCTCGGGCGACCGGCCTGGGCGAGGACGCGCGGACCGGGCGCAGCCCGGGGACGCCCACCAGCTCGAAAAAGCGAGAAGGCCAAGCGTTCTGACGCTTGGCCTTTCGAGCGTTGAGAGCGGGTGAAGGGACTTGAACCCTCGACATCCACCTTGGCAAGGTGGCACTCTACCACTGAGTTACACCCGCAAACTTCGGCAGCGGGAGGCCGTGCACGACTTCCCGCTGCTTCGATCCCCACACACTTCGGGGCAGGGACGGAACATGGTAGCGCAGGTTCACACAGGCTGCAAGCAGCGCAGCACGCCCTGCTTTCAAGCTGTTTCAGGCCCATCCGTCACAGACGGTCTGGCCGCGTTTCCGCCCCCGCATCTTTCGTCACAACCCGCCCCGCTCTCAACCCCCAAGTCCGAGAATTGGGCCTGCGCAGCACTAGACTCGGCACGCCGCCACACCCGCCATGGCCTTCAACTCCATCGCATTCTTGGTGCTGGCTGTGGTGTTCTTTGGGCTGTGGCCACTGGTGCGGCACCACCGCACCGCGCGCCTCTGGACCATCCTGACTGCCAGCTGCATCTTCTACGGCTGGTGGGACTGGCGCTTCCTGCCGCTCATGCTGGGCACGGGCACACTGGACTGGGGCTTTGCGCTGTGCATGGACCTGCGCCCGCGCTGGCGCAAGCCGCTCCTGGTGGCGTCATTGGTCAGCAACCTGGGAGCGCTGGCATTCTTCAAGTACGCCAACTGGGGCATTGACCAGGCCAACGTGGTGGCCGCGTGGTTTGGCATGCCAGCACCTGGGCGCACGCTGGACATCGTGCTGCCGGTGGGCATCAGCTTCTACACGTTTCAGTCGCTCAGCTACACCATTGATGTCTACCGCCGCCACATGCGCGCGGTGTACGACCCCATCCAGCTGCTGGCGTACCTGAGCCTGTTCCCGCAGCTGGTGGCTGGCCCCATTGTGCGCGCGGTGGACCTGCTGCCGCAGATGAACGAGCCCGGCCGCTACGACGCGCGCAGCCGCTGGGAGGGCCTGGTGTTCTGCGCGCGCGGGTTCTTCAAGAAGTGCGTGATTGCAGACCAGGTGGCGCCTGCAGTGAACGCAGCCTTTGGCGGCGGCGCTGGCGACCTGGGCGGCCCTGCATGGTGGATCGCGTCCATCCTGTTTGCTGCGCAGATCTACGCAGACTTCAGCGGCTACAGCGACATCGCCAAGGGCCTGGCGCGCTGGATGGGCTACCGCTTCCCAGACAACTTCCGCACGCCCTACCTGAGCAGCAGCCCCAAGGAGTTCTGGTCTCGCTGGCACATCTCGCTCAGCACGTGGTTCCGCGACTATCTGTATGTGCCGCTGGGCGGATCGCGCCGCGGGCACGTGCGCACGCTGCTGAACCTCACGCTCACCATGCTGATCAGCGGCCTGTGGCACGGCGCCAACTGGACGTTCCTTGCCTGGGGTGCGTGGCACGCGGCCTTCCTGCTGCTGCAGCGCGTGCTGGCCATCGTGCGCCACGACAAGCCGCTTGGCTTCCCCGCCTGGATGCGCTGGGCTGGCACCATGCTGGTGGTGCTGGTGGGCTGGGTGTTCTTCCGCGCAGCCAACATGACTGAAGCGCTCACCGTGCTGCGCGCCATGGCGCTTGACTGGCGCCTGGATGGCGCAGCGCAGTTTGTGCAGGCGCCGCTCATCGTGGCCATGGTGGGCCTGATTGCTGTTGACTTCATGGATCGCGGTGGCGCTGTCCGCACGCCCCGCCTGCACAGCGCTGTCCGCCGCTTCTTCTGGCGGCCACGGCTCTTGGCACCCGTTGCCATTGCCGCGGCCCTGCTTGCCACCGTGCTTCTGCGAGGACCTGGAGATGCCTTCATCTACTTCCAGTTCTAGCGCTGCACAGGCCACCATTCTGTGGCGCAGGAACCGCACCCTGCGCATGGAGCCAGCCGCCCTGGCCCTGCTGCTGACCGCCGCGGTGCTGGGCGCCCTGCTGCTGGTGCCGCACAAGCAGCCCAAGCGGCGCGCGCTTGAGGACGACGCTGTGGCCGCTGGCACCTTCCAGCCTGCAGACGTCGTGCTGGTGGGCGACAGCCACGTGCGCCAGGGCATTGTGCCTTCCGAGCTCAGCCAGGCGCTGGGCGGCGTGCGCGTGTTCAGCTACGCGCAACCGGGAACGCCCCTTTCGCCAGAATTCCTGGAGAGCGCTGCAGCGCGGCTCGACCCCGCCAGCCCGCAGCGCACGCTGGCCATCGGCGTCACGCTGACCACGCAGAAGATGTCGCTGCGCAACCTGCGCGCGGGCTTCAACGCAGCGCCGCCAGTGGACGCTGCTGCCCAGGCCTGGGTGAGCAAGGCGTGGGCCTCGCGCCTGCAGCCGTTTGTGAGCGCGCTGCAGAACCCACCGTTGCGCGTGAACCAGCTGCATGACGATGGCTGGCGCGAGCGCGACTTCAAGGAGCGCCGCGACGCGCATCTCACCGCGCGCGCCGAGCAGCTGGCGCTGCACGCCAGCCCCTTCGACCAGATGATGCTTGAACTGAACCGCGATGCCCTGGCTGCGCTGGAGCAGCGCGGGGTGCGCGTGGTGCTCTTCACCATGCCAAGCGACGTGGAGGTCATCGAGCCCATGGTGGAAGCCTGGGCTGGCATGAGCGCGCTGGACTACGCGCGCGCCATCTGTCCACCCCGCGGCCAGGTGCTGGAACTCACGCATCTACCCGCAGAAACCTACGACGGCCACCACCTGCACCCAGATGCAGCGCACCGCGTGACTGCGGAATTGGGCGCGAAAATGGCCCCGCCGGGATCTGCGGCAGCGCCGGGTTCTGCGGCATCACCGGCCGCCGCTACACCGCCTGCTGGGGCTGCGTCACAGCCTGCGGCAGGTGGTCCACCTCCACGGTGAGGGTGCTGCCTGTCTCGCGGCTATCGCGGATGCGCGCGCTGCTGTAGGCCATTGCACGCGGCGCGGCCACGGCACGCACGCGGGACCATGGCAGCAGCACCACAGTGCCCTGCGCTTCAAAGTCCAGCCCCACGCCATCTGAGGTCACGCCTGCAAGGAGCGCTGTGACAGGCGCGTCCATGTCTGGCGCCATCACATGCACATGCGTCAGCACCGCGCGCTGCAGCAGGTGCTGCATGGTCTCGCCCAGGCGCGTGTGATGCGCGTTGTGCTCGCCAGCAGGTTCGGGCGTGTGCTGCGGCTCAGCTGGCGGAGGCGCTGCGTCCTGCATGCTGGCGCCGCCAGCCGTGCTGCCACCAGGGCTCACCCACAGGCCAGGCACCCTGCCTGCCGGGATCCAATCTTCGCGCCCGCGCTGCTGGATGCCAGAGTCTGCTTTGATCCTGCCAGCCGCTGCATGCGTGCGCAGCTCTGCAGATGTCATCCACGCGGACAGCGTCTCACCCGTGCGATACCGATACACCACGCCACCTGAACGGCTTGTGCCAGATGCCTCCACGACGCGCCTCCTTCAGGGGCACGCATGGCCACGGCCGCGACGCGCAGCTGTGGCCACGCACCTCTGGCGCCATGCTAGCCCTGCGGGGGCCCCGCACAAGCCCCTACTTACTGAGTCCAGAAGGAAAGCAGCACGCCCAGGTCTGTGCCATCCACCACGCCGTCGCCAGAGAGGTCAGCTTCGCTGGGGCCGGGGCCCCAGGCGCCCAGCAGGAGGCCCAGATCCACGCCGTCCACCCGGCCGCTGCCGTCCAGATCGCCTGGCAAGCCAGGGGCCACGCGGTACAGGGCGGAGGCTGGCACCGCTTCCGTGCCAAGTCCAGGCCCCGTCCAGCGCAGCACCACGCCTGCGCCACCACCGCGCTCAAAGAACTCCACCCGCATGCGGTGGAGGCCCGCCGAAAGCGCCACGCTGCCAGAGGCCGTCACCATGCCGTGCAGGCCGTCGTTGTTCACCACCACATCGTCGCCGATGCGCATGCGCGAACCATCGTCGGAGGTGAGGCTGAAAGTCCACAGCCCAGTGGTGGGCACCGCCACGTAGCCGTCGAACACAGCGCCCACATCGTCCGCCAGGCCGCTGTTGGCAAAGACGCCGTCGGTGCTGGCAAAGTTGATGTCTGGCTGCAGGTCGTGCAGGTACGGGGTGAGCGTGCTCCAGTCTGGGAGCACAGAGAGGCTGACTGCGTAGTAGTTCACGTCCAGGCCTGGAACCGTGTTCACCGGGTTCTCTGCGGGCCGCGGAAGCGCCAGGTCAACATAGGCCACGCCCTGCGACGTGGCGCCAGAGATGGGCTCGCGCACCTGGTAGGTGAAGCTGCGCACGCCGGCCGCGCTGTGCACATCGCCTGTCAGGAGCACCGTGTCACGCTCGCCAGCACTGGCGCCTGGCACCGCTGTCAGCGCCTCGCCCCCGCTGGTGGCGCTGCTCACTGTGTCAAGCACCAGCCAGTCCATGTTGGGGTCAAAGTCATTTCCCAGCACGTCCAGCGTCATGTCCTGGCCCACCACACCGTAGAAGCGGTCGTTGCGGGCCACAGGTGGCTGCGGCACCAGCGCTGTCTGCGCAGTCTGCAGCGCGCGCGCCAGATTGATGCGCCCCCAGCCATTCAGCTCGCTGTTGGGCTCTGCATCCCAGAAGTCGCAGGTGTTCAGCAGGATGTACTCGGCGTGCTGCGCGGAGAGCAGCGGGTTGATGCTGCGCACCATGGCCAGCGCGCCGTTGGCCACCGGCGTGGCCATGCTGGTGCCGCTGGCAAAGCCGTACGCGCCATCCATGGTGGTGCTCAGAATGCTCACCCCCGGAGCAAAGCAGTCCATGCCGCGGCCAAAGCCGCTGAAGTACGCGCGGGCGTCACTCTGGTCGCTGGCGCCTATCACCAGCAGATTGGGGTAGTCCCAGCCAGCGTGGTTGGTGCCCGAGTTCCCAGCGGCCCACAGGAACGAGCTGTTCAGGCTGTGGATGTACTGGCCGGTGGTCTCCTGCGCGTCGTAGCCAACGCCGCTGTAGCTGGCGCTCACCACGGCCGCGCCGTGCTCGGCCGCCCAGCGCGCGCCTGCCAGGATGGCGTCGTAGCTGGCGCCGCCGCCCGCAGCTTCGCTCACGCGAATGGGCATGACCTTCAGGTCCCAGCCCATGCCGCTCACGCCCACGCCGTTGTTGCCATGCGCTGCAGCGCAGCCGGCCACGTGCGTGCCGTGGCCGTTGATGTCCGTGATCACACCGCCGTCCGCCTCGGCGGTGAACGACACTGCGTTGTAGCCGGGCACGCGGTTGTCCAGGTCCTGGTGCACGGCCATGCCGGTGTCGCACACTGCGCAGATGACCGCGCCGTTGCCGGTGTGCAGGTCCCACGCCGCGGGGCACTGCATCATCACGTGGTGCCACTGCTCTGGGTAGCGCGGGTCATTGGGAACGGCGGTTGGATAGACCGTCCAGTTGGGGTGGACGTACTGGAAGAGGCCGGTGGCCAGCAGCTGCTCCGCCAGCTGGCGCTCTGCCTGGCCCAGCATCTGCGGGCCGCGCGCGGCCGTCAGGATGAACTCGTCGGTCTCCGCGTAGTGCTTGCGCGCGCATTGCTGCAGCAGCGCCACCGCGCGGGCGCGGTCCTCCGCACTCAAGTTCTGCTGGGGGCGAGCAATGAGTTCGCCAGAGAACTCGCGTTCGCCAGGCACTTCCTGAAAATTCCGGAGCGCGGCTGGCGTGGGCGGAGCCACAGCCATCAAGGTGACGAAGGCAAAGGCGATAGACATGTGTGGGGCGCTGGGGCTGGGGGCGCGTTGGGGCGGCGCGGTGCGAGGGGCGCGGAACAGGCTGCGCTGGGAAGAAGGGAGAGCCCGGACAGTATGCCCCCAATCCAGTGCGCTGCCAGCGCCAGGAAGGGGTTCAGGGGGAAGAACTCGGACTTTGCGGCCGCTGAAGGGCCAGTTTCAGCGATTCTGCCAGCCGGTGGTGGTCCCGCGGCCCCATGCCGTGGTGGCACGGTACATAGAGCCACTGCACTTCTGCAGCGTAGGCCTGCGGCGCCTGCTGGGCTGGCGCTGGCCCGACCACAGTCATGCTGGAGGTGCCGCGCGTGGCGTCAAACCCGCGGCGGCGCAGCGCAGCAGCCAGCTCGCCAGGCGCGGCCACGCGCACGGGCAGCACCCAGTGCGAATGGAACGCTGCGGCGCGGCCAGGCACGTCTGCACGCACCTGCGGGTGCAGCACCATGCTGGCCGCCTGCGCACGCCACGCAATGCGCCGCCCGTGCACCTGGCGCAGGCGCCGCGCCAAGAGCCGCAGGAGCGGCACGCTGGGCTGCACCTGGATGCGGGCAAAGAAGTCTCCGCCCGCAAAGCCGCGGGCGCTCTTGGCGATCAGCGCGTCCCAGTCCACGCGCAGGGCGTCGCAGGTGGTGGTGAACAGCGTGAACACCGGCCGCGTGCTCAGGAGCTGCAGTCCGCAGAAGCGCGCCACGCGCTTGCCAAAGAAGGCGCGCCCCTGCACTGGCCAGGCGGCCTGCACAGCAGCCACGCGGTCGCGCAGCTCCTGGCTGCGGAAGCGGAACACCGCTCCACCCAGCGCGGTGGCGGTCTTGATGGGGCCAAAGCTGAACATGGCCACGTCGGTGTCGGGGGAGCCCTGCCAGCCGTCGCCAGTGTACGCCTGGGCGCAGTCCTCCACCACCAGCACGCCGCGCTCCCTGGCCAGCTGGTGCACCGGCTCCAGCGCAGCGCGGGAGCCAAAGAGGTGCGCCACCACGATCACGCGCGTCTGGGGCGTCAGCATGCGCTGCAGGCTGGCCATGTCTGGCGCCAGGGTCTCGGGGTGCACGTCAAAGGCGTCAACCTGCAGCCCCAGGTGCTCTGCGATGAGCGGCATGTGCTTGATGGTGATGCCGCTGAACGCCACGCGGCTGCCCGGGGGCAGCGCCAGCGCCTTGAGCAGCGCGTACCAGCCGCTGCGCACGCTCAGCAGCGCCAGATTGCACGCAGGGTTGCCGCCAAACGCGTGCTCAGCAGCGCGCTGCGCGCTGGCATGGTCTGCTGGCAACACGGTGTGGAGCGCGCCTGCGCCCAGGTCGCTCCAGCTGATGTCGAATTTCATCCGCGGAACCACGCACCCAGCGTAGGCGTTGGCTGAGCGCCGTGCCAAGCACAGCGCCATGCGCGGTGGTGCACAATGCAGCCCTGTCCTAGCATGGCCTGCGCAGTGGCAGACGCCCCCCCACCAGACCAGCTGGCAGAGCCGCAACCAGACATGGAGGAGGGGTCGGACACTCCCAACTTCATCCGCGTTTCCGGCCTGGTGGGCGGACCACTGCTGGGCGCGGTGGCGGCGCTGTGGGCGCTTCAGGGAAACCATCTGCAGCAGCCCGGTGCGCTCACGCTGGGCGTGCTGGTGTGGATAGCCATGTGGTGGATGACTTCTGCGGTGGATCTGGCCATCACCTCGCTGCTGCCGGTGCTGCTGTTCCCGCTCATGGGCGTGGGGACGCTCAAGGAGACCACAGCGCCCTACGCAGATTCAGTGATCTTCCTGTTTGCGGGCGGCGCGCTGCTTGGACGCGCGCTTGAGGTGTCAGGGCTCAGCGGGCGGTTTGCTGGCAGGCTGCTGCGGCTGGCTGGCTCGTCTCCGCGCGGCATCGTGGTGGCCATGTTCGCGGCGTCTGCGCTGGTGAGCGCGTGGGTCAGCAACACGGCCACCGCGGCCATGCTGCTGCCGGTGGGCATCGCCACCATCCACTGGGCCAAGAAGGCCGCCCTTCCCGGCCATGAACACACGCGCGCGCTCCGCAACTTTGCCACCGGCGTGCTGCTGGCCATTGCGTACGGCGCAAACGTGGGTGGGCTGCTCACCATCATCGGCAGCCCGCCCAACGCCATTGCCGCAGAGTCGCTGGCCCGGCTTGGCCAGCCTGTGGACTTTGCGCGCTGGCTGCGCTTTGGCGCACCCGCGGTGGCGCTGCTGGGACCGCTGGTGGTGGTCCTGCTGCTGGCGTTCCTGCCCATGCATGGGCTTCGCCTGCGTCCAGCAGCGCAGCACGCAGACGGCGGGGCCCCGGGCGGCGCGGGCGAATCTCCGGGCAGGGCGGGCGAATCTCCGGGCAGTCGTGCGCGCACGCGCCTGAGCCGCGCAGAGTGGATCACTACCGGCGCGTTCATGCTGGCGGTGGTTGGATGGATCGCGCACCCGTTCATCACGTGGATCCCAAAGGGCCGCGTGAGCGACGCTGCCGTGGCCGTGGGCGTGGCGCTCCTGCTGTTTGTGCTGCCGGTGCGCGTGCGCCCGTGGACCGGCGTGCTCCGGGGCGATGCGTTCCGCAGCCTTCCGTGGGGCGTGCTCATCCTCTTTGGTGGCGGCCTGAGCTTGGCCGAAACCATGCAGCGCACTGGTCTCAGCCAGGCGCTGGGCGAGAGCTTCTCTGGCCTTCACTCGCTGCCCCAACCGCTGGTCATCTTTGCGGTGGTTGCTGGCCTGGCCATCGCCAGCGAGATCGCCTCCAACACAGCGCTCACCGCCACCGCTGTGCCCATCCTGCTGGCCATGGCTCCCGATCTTGGCATCCCCGCCGAGAAGCTGGTGATCCCAGCGGCGTTCGGCGCCAGCTGCGCGTTCATGATGCCTGTGGGCACCCCGCCCAACGCCATGGCCTACGCCACCGGCATGGTGCCGCTGAGCAGGATGCTGCGCGTGGGGCTGGTGCTTGACCTGGTCTGCGCTGCTGTGGTCACGCTGCTGACCATGCTGCTGCTGGGCTAGCCGGCGCACGCACAGCGCACCCGCGCTGCGCTACGCCCCGCCGCGCCGCGCGCTACGCCATGCGCCGCTTCATGCCCAGCATGCCCACCACGGTGCCCACCACACCGATGACACTCAGCACCAGATAGGTGAGCCACAGATCCTCAATGCCCAGGCCGCGCCACGTGGCGCCCTCTGCGGCAGCAATGGCCCACTTGTACGGCGAGATGTTGCTGGCGATGCGCATGGCGGTGGGCATGATGAACACGGGCACGGTGCCGCCGCCGATCATGGCCAGCACCAGCATGGCAGCCCGGCCAGCGCCCTGCGCGCCACCCTGCGTGCGGAAGAGCGATGCCAGCACCATCATGATCCCCGTGAAGGCAAATGCTGTCAGCACGGAGGCCACAGCAAAGAGGGGCCAGCTGGTGACCTTTACGCCAAAGAACATCCAGCCCACCACCACCAGCATCCACTCCAGCGCCATGCAGGTGATAAAGCACGCTGTGGCCTTGCCCAGCAGCACCTGCACCGGCTGCAGCGGCGCTGCCAGAAGGCGCAGCAGCGTGCCGCGCTCGCGTTCATCGGCCATGCTGCTGCTGAAGCCCAGCACCGCGCCAAACAGGCCCCAGGCAATGCCCTGCAGAAAGCTGATGGCAAACATGTTGGTGGGACCGGTCTTGGGCACCTCAACCTGCTTGGTCTGAATCTTGATGGGCGTCCATTTGCCCATGGCGTTGGTGTTCTGGTCGCGCTCACCGGGCGGGGCCTCTGCCGCGTCCTTCTTGCGCATGGCCTCCACGCGGTCCAGCGCGTTGGTGATGGCCTGCTGGTCCTCTGCTGGCCAGTCCAGGAGCGCAATGCCCGCCTCCACCTGGCTGAACATGGAGTCCATCTGCGCAGGGTCAGAGAAGCGCTGGAACATGCTCTGGTAGCCAAACTGATAGAGCTTGCCAGAGAGAAGGCCCGCTTCTGCAGCGCGCGAAGGGTCTGTCACCAGGTCAATGGTGGGCGGTTTGCCGCCAAACATGTTGCCAGACTTGGTGTCAAAATCCTCTGGCAGCACCACCAGGGCGGCCACGTTGCTGCGGCGCACCAGGCCTTCGCCCTGCTCGCGGGACTCTGCCACTGTGACGGTGAACGAACTGTCCGCCTGCATGGCCTTCACAAACTGCTCTGCGGCGCCACCCTTCTTGGCGTTCCACACGGCCACTTCCAGCGGCTTGGAGTCGCCCCCGCTGCTGAAGATGAACCCAAAGAACAGCGCCACCGCCAGCGGGAAGAGGAATGCAAAGAACGCCGCCATGCGGTCGCGCGCAAGCAGGCGCAGGTCCTTGGCTGCGATGAGGAATTCTGGGCGCATGGTCAGTCTCGCAGGCTCCGGCCGGTGAGGTTCAGGAAGACGGTCTCTAGGTCGGGCGGCTCGATGCGCACGGAGGTTGGCTTGCCATCCTGCAGCACGCGCGCGATCTCCTTGAGCGGATCTCCGGTGGCGATGCGCTGCTCGCCATCCTGCGAGCCCACCACCACGGTGCTTTGACCTCCGTGCTTGGCCACCAGCTCTGCCACAGTGCCCACCGCCAGGCACACGCCGTGGTCCACGATGGCCACGCGCTTGCACAGACGCTGCGCCTCCTCCATGTAGTGCGTGGTGTAGACCACCGTGGTGCCCTGGTCCGCCAGCTGCTGCACTACGTCCAGGATGCTGGCGCGGCTCTGTGGATCCACGCCAGCGGTGGGCTCGTCCAGCAGCAGGATGGGCGGATTGTGCACCATGGCGGCCGCCAGATTCAGGCGCCGCTTCATGCCGCCGCTGAAGCCATGCACGCGGTCCTTGGCGCGCGGCAAGAGCCCCACCATGTCAAGCAGCTGGTCTGCGCGCTGCACAGCGTCGGGCACGCCATAGAGGCCTGCCAGAAAGGTGAGGTTCTCGCGCGCAGTCAGTTGTTCGTACAGCGCCAGCTGCTGCGGAGCCAGGCCAATGGCGCGGCGCGCCTCTGGATTGGTGGGCTGTCCCTGCCCGCCCAGATCCACGGTGCCAGAGTCTGGCGTCAAGAGGCCAGTGCAGATGGCCATGGCCGTGCTCTTGCCAGCGCCGTTTGGCCCCAGGAGGCCGAACACCTGCCCGCGCTCTGCGGTGAAGGACAAGCCGTTCAGCGCCTGGATGGCGCCGAAACGCTTGTAAAGGTTGTGGGCGACGATCATTTGGCAGTGGCCTGCGACGGCTTCTTGGGAGGCGCCAACGGAGGAACGTCCTGGGCGCGCAGCTTGTTGGCCAGCTGCGCCAGCCACTCGTTCCACGCTACCTGCAAACCCGCGGCCACGGCGTCGGCGGTGTCGGCCGTGACTGGCGCGGTGGTGGTCAGGCTGTACTCGGTGATGATGGCCACAGGGTTCTGGGTGGGATCCAGCAGGAACGCCCGGCCAGCGATGGTGGCTGTTCCAGCGCCCTTGTCGTCAAAGGTGGCGCCCAGCGTGGAGATGCTCAGCTTGAGCTCGTAGCCCAGCACCGTGGTGAACGCTGGTCCCACCACCTGGTCAAACACGTGCTCGGCCTGCAGCCGCTCGATGCAGCTTGCTCCCAGCAGGACCGCTGGCTCTGTGACGAACGCCGCATAGGGATCCACGCGCATCTGGTTGTTGGCGTACCCATAGACAAACTGCGATTGGCTGTAGGGCGGCGCGATGCCCACGCCGCTCAGGCGCAGCAGGCCTGGGTGCGGCTTGGAGGTGGCCGCCGCAGCGGTGGGCGTGCCAGGCGCCATGGTGAACATGGTCTGGCTCGTGTAGGGCTGCGAGAGGCAGCCGCATGAAAGCAGCATGGCGGCCGAGGCCGCTGTGGCACCCAAGCAGGACGCAAGCCGGGCGATGCGTGAAGAATGGTTCACTTGGAGGTCCCTCCTGGATTGCTGGGCGGCAGGCGCGGTGGTGGCGCGCCAAAGATCAGTCCGCCCATGTCGGTCTTGGCGCGCTCGCTCACCTGCTCCAGGTTTCCTGCAAGTTCGCGCATCTGCTGGATGAGCAGGAAGATGTCCGTGCGGTTCTGCGCCACCATGTCGTTCACGTTGTCCACCAGCGAATCTGCGTTGGCAAAGAACTGGTCCACCCGCTTCACAGTGCCTGCAAAGTCTGTCTTTGCAAGATTCTCCGACACCTTCTCCAGCGAAGCGATCAGCCTGTCCATGGTGCTAGCTGCTGACGGGATGTAGGTGTACTGCGGCGTCCACGGAAACTCGGGTGGCTTGGCGTGACTATCGGGCACGATGGTCAGCTCGATGTACGCGCCACCCGTGATGCCCGCCATGGATGGCTGCGCGCGCAGGCCCTGCTTGGGCCCCTCCTCCAGCACGCGGCGGAGGTCGTCTGCGGAATTGAACACCTTGGACTCCACCACGAAGTACACCGTGACCCACTCGTCGTAGGGCTTGCGGCTGAAGATCTGGTCTGCTGCGCCGTAAGTGATGTTGGGGAACCCAAAGCTGGTGATCTGCCCCACTGGCACGCCGTGGAACATGACTGGAGACCCCACCTGCAGCCCCTTGGCGGAACCCACAATGTAGGTCTCGCACTTGACTCGCGGTGCGAACAGCGATCCGGATGAAAGCACGATGAGCAGAACGACCAACACGGCGGTGGAGACCAGCGTGAAGATGCCCACGTTGCGGTAGTAGTTGCGGGAAGTCATGCCTTGCCCTCTGCAGCCGCTGCGGGTGCCTGCCGCGGCTCGCGGTTCATGAATGCATGCACAAACGGGTTGGTGGAGCTGCGCAGCTCTGCTGGCGAGCCCAGCGCCACCATGGTGCCAGCGTCGCGGTCAAGCAGCACCATGCGCCCGGCGATGCGGAAGATGCTTGGAAGATCATGCGTGACCACCACAAAGGTGGTGCCCAGGCTGGCGTTCAGGGTGCGCAGCAGGTCATCCAGGTCCGAAGCCGTGATGGGGTCCAGGCCAGCGCTGGGCTCGTCCAGGAACACTAGCGGCGGGTCCAGCGCCAGCGCGCGCGCGATGGCCGCGCGCTTGGCCATGCCGCCGGAGATCTCGGAAGGCAGCAGGTCCGCGCTGTCTGCCAGACCCACCAGCGCCAGCTTGCCAAGCGCGGCTGCGCGCGCCACCTCTGGCGGCAGGCTGGTGTACGAGCGCAGCGGCAGCATGACGTTCTGCAGCACGGACTGGCCACCCCAGAGCGCGCCGCCCTGGTAGCTCACGCCAAAGCGGGTGCGCAGGTCGTCGAATCCATCCTCGGCCATTCCCACCAGCTCCATGCCATCCAGTGTGATGCTTCCGCCCATGGCCGGCACCAGGCCGATGAGCGTGTCAAGCAGCGTGGACTTGCCGCTGCCAGAGCCGCCCGCCACCACAAAGATCTCGCCGCGCCGGATGGAAAAGGTCAGCCCCTTCTGCACCACCTTGCTGCCATAGCCGATGGCCGCGTCCTTCAGCACGATGATGTCGTCGGTGGCGGGTGGCATGGGTCAGATGTCCAGTGCGTAGAACAGGGCGCTGAACACGCCGTCGGCCACGATGAGGAACACGATGCTCATGACCACGGCGCGCGTGGTGGCGTCGCCCACCGCGCTGGGACCTTCTTTGGTGCGCAGGCCGCTGATGCAGCCCACCGACGCGACGATGAAGCCAAACACCACCACCTTGAGCGTGGCAAAGAGGAACGCCGAGACGTCAATGGAGTCCTTGACATCCTGGAAGTACAGCGTGAGCGACATGTTCACCTGCGTGCGCAGCACCACGTAGCCGCCCATGAGGCCTGCCAGCGAGGTGAACCACGAGAGCAGCGGCATGGTGAACATCAGCGCCAGGATGCGCGGCGCCACCAGGTAGCGCACCGGGTCAATGCCAAACGTGGTGTACGCGTCCAGCTCCTGGGTGACCTTCATGGTGCCCAGCTCTGCGGCAAACGCGCTGCCTGAGCGGCCTGCGATGAGGATGGCGGTGATGAGCGGCCCCAGCTCGCGCACGATGGCCACGCCCATGACGTTGGGCACCATGCTGCCAGCGCCGTACTGCTGCATGGGAGGCAGCACCTCATAGGCGATGATCCAGCCGATGATGAAGCCCAGCAGCAGGTTGACGCCCATGGCGTCCATGCCGCTGTTGGCGGCCGAGCGCACCCAGTCAACCCAGCGCACCTGCCGCAAGTGCATGAAGCCCCACGGCACAGCCACCAGGCACCTGCCAAAGTAGTACAGGTTGGTCTGCGCGGACTCCCATCGCTCCGCGGCGCTGCGGCCCAAGGCTGCCAGGTACCCGTCGCGCGGAGGTTCCGCGGGCGCTGCCTTGGCTGCGGCGATGGTGCGGAGCAGCGAGCCCACTGCGTCGTTTGCGCCCTCCAGCGTGCACGCACCACCCTGCGCCTGGATGCGGCGCTGCAGCACGCCGATGACGCCAGCCGCTGTGGAGTCCATGGCGGTGACCGCAGCCAGATCAATCACCAACTGGCGCGGCGGCTGGAGGAGCGCCTGCTGCAGTACAGCGCCTGACTGCTGCTGCAGCCACGCGCCGTCCACACGCCCTTCCAGCTTGATGATGGCGGTCTGCGGCTGCCCCATGCCGCGCGGAGCATACGCACCAGCAGGCTGACGGGCGTTCGACTACCGCGCGATGGCCGGGCGCACCTTCATGCAGGCGTCAATCACGCTCATGGCCTTGTCCCGCACTGGGCCAGCCAACGGAAAGCGCGGCAGGCGCAGGCGTTCATTGCCCCAGCCAGCGCGGGCCTGCGTCAGCTTCACCAGATGCACAAACTCTGGCACAGCATCCAGCCGCAGGAGCGGCAGGAACCACTGGTAGAGCTCGTCCGCCTCTTCAGCGCGGCCAGTCATGGCCAGGTCCCACAGGCGCACGGTCTCGGCTGGAAAGGCGTTCACCAGGCCAGCAATCCAGCCCTCTGCGCCCGCGGCAGCGCCTTCCAGCGCCATGTCGTCAATGCCCACGAACAGCGCCAGGCGGTCCCCAAGGCGGTGCCGCAACGCGGTCATGCGCCGGATGTCGCCCGAGGACTCCTTGATGGCATGGAGGTTGGCATGCGCCGTGGCCAGCTCCTGCACCTGCTCTGGGAGCACGTCTGCGCCATAGGCGATTGGGTTGTTGTAGAGCATGCAGCCAAGCGGCGTGCTCTCAAAGATGGTGCCAAAATGGGCGCGCATCTCGCGCCAGGATCCCTGGTACGCATAGGGCGGCAGCACCATGAGGCCCCGGCAGCCGCACGCGTGGGCTGCCTGGGCTATCTCCACCGCCTGGCGCGTGCCGCATGCACCCACAGCCGCCACCACGGGCACCTGCACAGCCTGCACCGCAGCCTGCCAGAGGGCGCGCTTCTCATCCAGCGACAGCAGCCCGCCCTCCCCCAGGCTGCCCGGCGTCACCAGGCCCTGGCACCCATGGCCCACCATCCATGCCGCGTGGCGCTGGAAGAGCTCCACGTCCACCGTGTCGTCCGCCTTCCACGGTGTGGTGATGGCTGGGAAGACGCCGGTCCAGTCAGTGCGCTGCATGGTGGTCATGGGGTGATGCCGTGGCGATAGGGGTCGTCGGACTCAAGGATCAGGTCGCATTCGCCGGTGATCCAGGCGCGGCCGCTCACCGTGGGCAGCACGCCGCCGTCCGGGGCTGGTTCATACCACGCCTCAAAGACGCTGCCGATCACGCTCTCCTGCCGCCAGCGTTCGCCGGGCTGCAGTTCTCCGCGCGCAGCCAGGCACGCCAGCGCTGCGCTGGTGCCTGTGCCGCAGGGCGAGCGGTCGTATGCGCCGCCAGGGCAGAGCACATAGCTGCGGCCATGGTTGGCAGCGTGGCGCGGCTCTGCCAGGAGCTCCACGTGGTCCACGGGCCGCCCTTCCAGCATGCCCAGGCCAGCGGCCTCCACGGCGTGCCGCACTTGCCAGGCCAGTTGCTCCAGCGCGGGCACATTGCCCACGTCCACCGCAGCCCGTGGTCATGGCACAGCGCAAAGCCGTTGCCACCCCATGCGATGTCCACATGCACCACCTTGCCGCCCGGCAGCTTCAGCGGCACGTCCAGCTGCTGCACGTAGGAGCGCACGTTGCGCACCGCCACGCTGGGTGCGCCAGCGGCGTGCTCCTGCAACGTGGCCAGCACTGGCCCCACAGGGGTGTCCAGCTGCACCGGGCCAGGCTGCAGCTGCGCTAGGTGGGCCAGCGTGCGCACCACGCCCATGGTGCCGTGGCCGCACATGCCCAGCACGTCCACGTTGTTGAAGAAGATCACCCCTGCCACGCTCGGCGGGCGCTCTGGTGGCAACAGCAGGGCGCCCACCAGAATGCTGCTGCCGCGCGGTTCGCAGACCACCGCGCGCCGGAACCACGCGCCGCTGGTGGCCAGCGCCTGCGCCTTCTGGGCCATGGTGGCGCCGGGCAGCGTGGGCGCCCCACCCACCACCACGCGGGTGGGCTCCCCTTCTGTGTGGCTGTCAATCACGCGCACGCGCTGCATGCAGCCAAGGTAGCCGCCACTGGTATGACATGCACGGAGCAACTCATGGACCGCCGGACCTTTCTACACACCAGCGTCGTCGTCGGCGCCACCCTTGGCGTGGCTCGGCTGGGGCACTCGCATGACCAGGCAGAGGGCAAGGGCGGCGCGGGAGGCGCGGGAGGCGCACAAGGCTCTGCAGGCGCACAGCCTGCACCCGCCGCACCGGCCTTGAAGGGCCGGCTCAAGCAGTCTGTCTGCCGCTGGTGCTACGGCGGCATGCAGCTGGACGCGCTCTGCGCCGCTGCCAAGACCATGGGCCTGCAGAGCGTGGAGCTGCTTTCCGAGAACGAATGGCCTGTGACTGCAGCGCACGGCCTGAAGTGCGCCGTGGCCAACGGCCCAGGCGGCATCACCCGCGGCTGGAACGACCCCGCCATGCACGACGAGCTGGTGCGCAACAGCGAGCGCCTCCTGCCGCTGGTGGCCGCAGCGGGTATTCCCAACATGATTGTGTTCAGCGGCAACCGCAACGGCATGAGCGACGCAGATGGCCTGCGCAACTGCGCCACCGGCCTGGCCCGCATCATGCCGCTGGCAGAGAAGCACGGCGTGACGGTCATCATGGAGCTCCTGAACAGCCGCGTGGACCACAAGGACTACATGTGCGACCACACGCCCTGGGGCGTGGCGCTGTGCAAGGCCGTGAAGAGCGACCGCTTCCGCCTGCTCTACGACATCTATCACATGCAGATCATGGAGGGCGACCTCATCCGCACCATCCGTGACAACGCTCCGTACCTGGCGCACTTCCACACGGCTGGCAACCCTGGCCGGAGCAACCTGGACAACACCCAGGAGCTGGACTACCGCGGCATCTGCGCTGCCATCGTGGAGACGGGCTACACCGGCTATCTGGGCCAGGAGTTCCTGCCACGCGGCGACGCCATGACTGCGCTGCGCAACGCGGTGCAGCTGTGCGACGTGTGACCCAAGCCCGTTCACCACACCCGCAAAAACAACGCAGGCCTGCGCGAACAGGCCTGCGTGGAGATTCGTGTGCACCCAGCAGCGCCCCCGCTGCCAGGCAAGCGGCCGCTAGAACCGGCCAGAGGTGTTGATCGTGTTGTAGGGCGTGCCCATGGGCATGTCCATCAGCCAGAAGCGGCTCCACTCGTCTGCCAGGGCCCGCAGGTTCTGGCTGTAGATGATGGAGTCGTTGATGCGGCGCTGATCCCAGGTCTCAGACTGACCATTCAGGCCAGGCGTGGGATTGGTGGCCACCAGGTCAAAGCTCACCAGGTAGGCCGAGTTGCACGCCTCGTTCATCTTGGCGATGTTCTTCTGCGTCTCCGGCGTGATGGCACCCTTGCTGCCCACCTCGCTGGCCACCGCTTCACGCTGGTCTGCCAGGGCGCGCTGATAGGCGGGCGGGAGGGTCTGCACTTCGCTGGAGTCCGCTGGCAGGGTGTACCAGTCCTTCTTGGGCAGGTCATCCGAGCCGTACAGCTCGGTGGGCTGTGGCGAGTAGCAGCCGCTGGTCAGCACGATGGCAGACAGGAGAGCGGCAGAGGACGCAAGGTGGAACGGCTTCATCGGGCAGGTGACTCCTTCACAGGCTGGCGCTGACTGGCAACCGGGCCCAGCGACCGGCGGGGGAAGCATAACCGATTCCGGCAGGGGCTTGGGCCACCCACACACCGGGCGTGTGGGGTACGCCGGGGCCTGCCGCCAGGTTGCTGCAAACCCTGCAAAAGGGCCTATCCCTGCGGACCGGACCGTATGGGCCGCAGCACCGTGACGTGCGTTGTCCACAGCAGGACAAAGGGCTGGGGGGTCCACGCTGGATCCTCTGCCCAGCCTCTGCCGCGCAGGGCGGTGCGGACATCTGGCAGCAGCCTGTCCTCCACCAGCAGCAGGTCGCCAGAACGCAGGTCCTCCACTGCCTTCCGGATGGAGCGAGGCAAGCGGCCCAGCTCCACCACATGGGGGCCAAAGTAGAAGCCGCGCGTGGTGTCGTCGTCTGCCAGCACCAGCAGACGGCCATGCTGCTGCACCGCTTCCGCCACCACGCTGTTCAGCTGGTGCGCGCACAGACGGTCGAAGATGTCGTCCTCGCACTCCAGCGCCAGGTACCAGGTGCACGCCAGGGCCAGCCACGCCACCACCAGTGCAGCCGCGCGCCGGCGTGTGTCCCACCACACCCATGCAAGCCACAGGGCCCCAAGGAGGGCTGGCAAGAGGATGAAGCCCCACCACCACTTGGCGCCGATCTCCGGAGGGATCAGCGCCGCTGCCACCATGCAGCCCACCATGCCCAGCACCACCGACGCCAGGTACGTGAAGCGCACATCGGGAGGCCGGTCAGTGCTGCTGCGGGGCGCCGCGGCAGGCCGCATCTGCCCCTCCAGCATGGTGCCCACCAGGAAAGCCACAGGCGCAGCCACCGGCAGCAGGTAGTGCGGCAGCTTGCCAGCGCTGATGCTGAACACCACCAGCGGGCCGACCACCGCCACCACCATCAGCGCGGACACCGGATCCTGAGCCATCCTGGACCACGAGCTGCGCCACGGAAAATTGAACCCCGGCAGGGTGAGCATGGTGGTGGCAGGCCACATGCCCAGCAGGAAGACCGGGATGTAGGTCCACCACGGATCGTGCTTGCCCAGGTCGCCGGTCACACGGCCCACAGACTGCTCCCACATGGTCTGCAGGACATCTGGATGGCCCTGCGCGATCACCCACACCCACACTCCGCATGGCGCCAGGAGAAGCGGCACCCCCCACCACCAGCCCAGACGTGCCAACGCGCGCCACTGCCGCATCACCACCAGCCAGGTGCAGACGATCACCACTGGCGCTCCACCCAGTGGCGCCTTGGCCATGCATGCCAGGCCCGCAGCACCCCAGAAGAGTGCAAGCCAGCCCACGCGTCTCCAGCCAGTGGCTTCACCCAGGCACGCCATCAGTCCGCCCACCAGGCTTGAGAACCACAGCATGTTCAGCAGCGCGTCCGGGGCAGCCAGGCGCCCTGCCACCATGGTGAGCGGAAGCACGGAGAAGAGCAGCGCTGCGCACACGCCAGCCAGCGGGCGCTTCACCAGACGCCCCAGCAGCACCAGTCCCAGCACCACCACGCTGGTGGCCAGCGCAGAGGGCAGGCGCAGCGCCAGCGGGCCGCGGCCAAGAAGCTCCAGACCCATGGCCTGCGCCCAATACGCCAGCGGCGGCTTGGTGAGGTGCGCGCGGCCCTCGAAGTACGGGACCAGCCAGTCGCCCGTGTCCACCATGCGCGCGGCCACCTGGCCATAGCGGCCTTCTTCTGGCGGCCAGATGGGGTGGTCGAACAGACTGAACCACGGCAGTGCCAGGGCCAGCGCCACCAGCACCACGCTCACCACACCGGACGCGCGCCACGATCGCGCAGCCGTGGGTGGTGTCAAAGCTCGACCTCCTGGTAGCGCACCGGCAGCAGCGGCTGGGTGCCGTACTTCTGCTGCAGCACCTGCGCCAGTACCGCACGTTGCTTGTCTTCCCCGTGCGTCAGCACCAGCCTGGCCTTCTGCGAAGCCGCCGCGCGCACCCACTCCACCAGGCACTTCTGGCCTGCGTGCGCGCTCAGCCCGTTCACTGTGTGCACGGAGGCGCGCACCACCACGTCCTCGCGGAAGATGCGCACCTTCTCCGCGCCGTCCACCAGGCGGCGGCCCAGGGTGCCCTCCGCCATGTAGCTGGTCAGCAGCACCTGCACGCCGCGGCGCCAGAGATTGTGCCGCAGGTGATGCATGATGCGGCCACCGTCGCACATGCCGCTGCCGGCAATCACCACGCAGGGATCCCACTGCTCGTTCAGCTCGCGGCTCTGCGCTGGCGTGAGCAGCGGTCGCAGGCTGTGGAGGTCGCGGCGCAGCTGCCCGCTCTTCACCAGCGTGCGCGCGTCGTCGTCCAGCTGCTCCACGTAGCGCAGGTAGACCTCAGAGGCGCGGATGGCCAGCGGACTGTCCAGGTAGATGGGGATGTCCGGCGTCACGCCGTCGCGCACAATCTCGGCCAGCACGCTCAGCAGCAGCTGCGCGCGGCCGATGGCAAACGCCGGGCACAGCACCTTCTGCTTGGCCCACGCCGCCTTCTGCAGGATCTCCTTCAGCTCCGCCAGCGTCTGGTCGGCAGGCCGGTGGTTGCGGTCTCCGTAGGTGCTCTCCATGACCACCAGATCCGCTGGTGGGCACGGGTCTGGGTCGCGCATGATGGGCATGTCGCGGTGGCCCACATCGCCGCTGAAGACCACCACCTTCTCGGCGCCGTTCTCCTTCACGCGCATCTCCACGCTGGCTGAGCCCAGAATGTGCCCGGCATCAAAGAGACGGATGGTGATGCCTGGCGCGATCTCGCGCGGCTCGTCGTAGCGCATGCCCTGGAAGGCCGGCATGACCTTGGCCACGTCGTCCTTGGTGTAGAGCGGCGTGACCGGTGGCTCGCCCGTGCGTTCACGGATGCGATTCTCGCGGATGGCGTCCCCTTCCTGGATGCCGGCAGAGTCCTCCATGATGAGCTGCGCCAGATCGCACGAGGCGTGCGTGGTGTGGATCCGGCAGCGCAGGCCGCGCAGGAGCGGAATGCGGCCTGTGTGGTCCAGGTGCGCGTGGGTGAGCACCACCGCGTCCAGCCGCGCTGGATTCACCGGCCCAAGGTCTGCGTTCTTCTCGTCCGTGGCACCGCGCCCCTGGAACAGGCCAAAGTCCACCAGCACCTGGGACTTGCCTGCCTGGACCAGATAGCCGGAGCCGGTGACTTCTCCAGCAGCGCCTAGAAAGGTGATCTTCATGATGTGAGAATGGAAACGAGGTGCGTCAGCGTAGCAACGACGCCCCTGCCGAGGGGCGCACCACGCGGATCAGTGGAGCGCGGCGGAACTTGCGCTGGAACGCCGCTGACAGGCGATCCCCTACAGCGGCTGTCCGTGCTGCGTCGGCCAGCACCACTGCGGAGCCGCCAAACCCGCCGCCGGTGAGACGTGCGCCGTGCACGCCCGCAGCGGTGCCTGCAGCGCGGGCTTCATCCACGATCAGGTCAAGCTCTGGCACGCTGACTGCAAAGTCCTCGCGCAGCGACTGGTGGCTCTGGTACATCAGCATGCCCATCAGCTCCAGGTCACCGCGGCGCAGCGCTGCCGCAGCCAGCAGCGTGCGCTGGATCTCGCGCACCACGTGCCTGGCGCGCGCTGCCACAGGCTCTGGCAGCCGGGCGTTGCGCACGATGGTCTCGTCTGCGTCGCGCAGCACCCGCACGCCCAGGCGGCGGGCAGCCTCTTCCACTTCCTTGCGGCGCTGCGCGTAGCCGCCATCGGCCAGCGTGTGGCGCACGCCAGAGTCCACCACCATGACCCGCACGCCTTCTGGCAGCGGCACAAACCGGCAGTCCAGCGTGCGGCAATCCACCAGCATGGCCTGCCCTGCCTGCCCCAGGATGGAGGTGATCTGGTCCATCATGCCGCAGGGCACGCCGCCAAAGCGGTGCTCTGCCTCCTGGCAGATGCGGGCCAGCGCAAGCCCAAAGAAGGGTGCAGAAAGCAGCTCGGCCAGCGCCGTGGCCACGCACGCCTCCAGCGCAGCGCTGGAGGCCAGGCCCGCACCCATGGGCACGTCGCTGGCCAGCGCAATGTGCAGCGGTGGCACGCGGACGCCCTCCCGCGCAAAGCCCGCCAGCACGCCCAGCACCAGGTTGGCCCATGGCTGCTCCACCGCAGGCACGGGGTTTGCCGCGGAAGGGTCCTCCAGCTCCGCCTGCGCGCCCATCTCCTCGCTCCACACGCGCCAGCGGCCATCCTCTGCCAGGCGCACAGCGCACACAGCATCCAGGTCTATGGCGATGGGAAGCGCGTAGCCCTCTGCGTAGTCAACATGGTCGCCGATGAGGTTCACGCGGCCAGGCGCGCGCGCCACCACGGCGGGCGCGCAGCCAAAGATGCGGGTGAAGGCCTCCACCGCCCGGACCGCCGCGGGCGCACGCGCGTTGGGTGCAGAGGTTGGTCCGGCCAGCGCCACGCTGCAAGCATACGACCGCCATCATCTCCTACACTGCACGCCCCGATGGGCAACCTGATCGTCGCCAAGGGTCTCCGGAAGATGTTCGGACGCTTTGAGGCAGTCCGCGGCATTGACCTGATTGTGCCTGCTGGGCAGGTGCTTGGCTTCCTGGGGCCAAACGGCGCTGGCAAGAGCACCACCATGCGCATGCTCACTGGGTTCCTTGAGCCCAGTGCCGGCACCGTGGAGCTGTGCGGCATTCCGCTGGCAGAGCGGCCGCTGGAGGCCAAGCGCACCTTTGGCTACCTGCCAGAGGGAGCGCCCGCGTACCTGGACATGCGCGTGGAGGAGTTTCTGCGCTTTGTTGCAGCCGCGCGCGGCTATCGCCGGCAGGAAGCGCGCGGCCGCGCGGACGCTGCCATGGACCGAGTGAACCTGCGCCCCTACCGCCGCCAGGTGGTGGACACGCTCAGCAAGGGGTACAAGCGCCGCACCGGGCTGGCGCAGGCGCTCCTGCATGACCCGCCCATCCTGATCCTGGACGAACCCACCGACGGCCTGGACCCCAACCAGAAGCACGAAGTCCGCCAGCTGATCCGCCAGCTGGGCAGCGACCGCGCTGTGGTGCTGAGCACGCACATCCTGGAGGAGGTGGAGGCGGTGTGCACGCGCGCGGTGATCATCAACGAAGGCCGCCTGGCCTTTGACGGCACGCCTGCAGAGCTGGATGCGCGCGCGCCTGCGGACGTGCGCAGCAACCGCCTGGACCACGTGTTCCGCGTGCTGACCACAGCAGACACCGCGCGGACAGGCACGCGCAGCAAGGGCGGCGCGCCATGATGGGACGCGTGGGCGTCATCTTCCGCCGCGAGTTTGCGGCGTACTTTGCCTCGCCGCTGGCGGCGGTGTTCCTGGTGATCTATCTGTTCATGGCGGGCGTGTTCACCTTCCAGCTGGGTGGGTTCTACGAACGCGGACAGGCAGATCTGCGCCCCTTCTTCCAGGGGCAGCCGTGGCTGGATCTCTTCCTGGTGCCAGCGCTCAGCATGCGCCTGTGGGCAGAGGACCGGCGCACCGGCACCGTGGAGCTGCTGCTCACGCTTCCGTTCACGGTGGCAGACCTGGTGCTGGGCAAGTTCCTGGCTGCGTGGGCCTTTGCGTGCCTGGCGCTGCTCCTGACTGTGCCGCTGTGGTTCACAGTGGCGTGGCTGGGCTCGCCTGATCACGGCGCCATCCTGGTGGGCTACCTGGCCAGCGCGCTGCTGGCCGGCACGTTCCTGGCGGTGGGCGCGTTCCTGAGCGCGTTCACGCGCAATCAGGTGATTGCGTTTGTGCTCACCAGCGTGGCGTGCTTCCTGCTCCTGGTGGCGGGCTTTCCGGTGGTGCTTGACTTTGTGCGCGCTGCAGCGCCTGGCGTGGTGGCGCAGGCCCTGGCCGGCATGAGCGCGCTGGTGCACTTTGATGGCATGGTGCGCGGCGTGGTGGATGCCCGCGACGCGCTCTACTTCCTCTCAACCATGGCTGCCTTCCTGTTCCTGAACAGCGTGGTAGTGGCCTGGAAGAAGGCGGGCTGAACCATGGCAAAGCGCACACACACCCGCGGCAATGCGTTCCTGGCCATCGCCGCTGTGCTGGTTGGCCTGGTGGCGCTGAACACGGTGTTGGCGTACGCGCTGCCTGGCGCCAGCCTGGACCTGACCCAGGACCGGCTGTACTCGCTCTCGCCAGGCGCACGCAAGGTGCTGGCGCAGCTGGATGAGCCCGTGCGTCTGGACTTCTACTGGACCGAGCAGGCCGCCACGGACATGCCGCAGATCCGCGCGCACGGCCAGCGTGTGCGCGAGTTCCTGGACCAGCTGCAGCGCCTTGGCAATGGCAACATCGTGCTGCGGCAGATCGACCCTGAGCCCTTCAGCGAAGCAGAGGACGAGGCCCGCGCCGCTGGGCTGCCTGCGCTGAACGTGGATGGCAGCGGCCGCACGCTCACACTGGGACTGGTGGTGCGCGGCCCCACAGACCAGCGCGAGGCGCTGCCCTACCTGGCCCCCGAGCGCGAGCCCTTCCTGGAGTACGAGGTGCTGCGCGCCGTGGCGGCAGTAGGCCGCACCAGCAAGCCGGTGGTGGGCGTGCTCAGCAGCATGCCGCTGGGCGGCGGCATGGACCCGGCAACAGGCATGCCGCGCGGCGAGCCCACGGTCATCGAGCAGCTGCGCTCCATGGTGGACCTGAAGATGGTGGAGCCCACTGCCACTGCGCTGCCCGAAGGACTGACCGCGCTGGTGGTGGTGCAGCCGCGCAAGCTGTCGGACCCCATGCTGCATGCCCTGGACGCCTGGGCGGTGAGCGGCAAGCCCCTGGTGGTGCTGGCCGACCCGTATGCCGAGACCGACACTGGCCCAGACTCGCGCGCCATGGGCGCCAAGCGGGCAGGCACCACGTTTGACCTTGGCCCGCTGCTGGCCAGCTGGGGCGTGAGCATCGCGCCCGACATGGTGGTGGCGGATCGCGCGCACGCCACGCGCGTGCAGACGCGCGCGCCCAGCGGCGGCGTGCGAGAGCTGGACTACCCGGTGTGGCTCACGCTGCAGAAGGACGCCCTGGCTGCAGATGACCCGGTGTGCGGCGCACTGGGGCAGATGAACGTGATGAGCGCTGGCGCCATCGAACGCGTGCCTGGCGCCACCACTACTGTGGTGCCCGTGGTGCAGACCAGCAAGGAGTCGCAGCTGGTGCAGACGCTCAAGCTGGGCTTCTTTGGCGACCCAGAGCAGCTCATCCGCGACTTCAAGTCAGACGACGTGCAGCGCACGCTGGCGGCGCGCATCACGGGGCCCATGCACGCCGCGTTCCCCGATACAAAGCCTGCCGATGGTCAGGCCAACATCCTGTTGATCGCAGACGCAGACCTGCTGTCGGACCAGACCTGGGTGGCAGACGACCGCGCCAGCGGCATGGGCAAGCGCGCCATCGCCGACAACGGCGCGTTCATCCTGAACGCAGTGAACCTGATGGCCGGCGATGCCGCGCTGGCGCAGGTGCGCGGGCGCGGCAGCTATCGCCGCCCCTTCACGGTGGTGGATGACCTGCGCCGCGCGGCCGAGACCACCTACATCGCCCGCGAGCGCGACCTGCAGGACGAGCTGCGCCGCACCGAGCTGAAGATCGGCGAGCTGCAGCGCGAGCGCACCCCCGACGGCGGACAGGCCATCGTGCTCACGCCGCAGCAGGCCGAGGAGCTGCAGAAGCTGCAGGTGCGCATGACCGAGGCGCGCAAGGAGCTGCGCCAGGTGCAGCACAGCCTGCGCCAGGATGTGGAGCGGCTGGGCACGCGCATCCTGGTGCTGAACGCCGTGGCGTGGCCGCTGCTGGTGGCGGCTGTGGCGCTGGTGTGGTACGTGCTGCGCGCCCAGCGCTCCCGCAAGGAGACAGCCGCGTAGCACTGCGCGGCGCAGAGAGGTGACACCATGAAGCGCGGTCCCACGCTGGTCCTTCTGGCTCTTGCAGCACTCCTTGCCGTGGCGGCGTGGCTGCTGCTGCGGCCCCACAACGCAGACCAGCCACAAGAAGGCGCCATGTGGCTGCCAGACCTGGCGGCCAAGGCAGAGAGCGTGGCCGCGGTGGAGTGCCTGCGCGGCAACGCAACCGTTCGCGTGGAGCGCGGCGCAGATGGCGCGTGGGTGCTGGCCAGCAACGAGGGCTACCCCGTGGACGCTGGACTGGTGAAGGGCCTGGTGGTGAGCCTGGCGGCACTCCGCGCGGACGAACCCATGACCGCCAAGCCAGAGCGCCACGCTGCACTGGGCCTGGCGTGGCCCGACACGGATGCCCGCGCGCGCCGCGTGCGTCTTCTGCCAGCAGACCCAGGCGCAGCGCCCGTGGCGGACATCATCCTGGGAGAAGAGCGCGCGCCGGACTTCATCTTTGTGCGCGTGTTCGACCAGCCGCAGACCTGGCGCGCGCGCGGCCGCGTGCAGCTGCCAGACAACGCGCTGGCGTGGCTGGACCGCTCGCTGCTGACGCTTCCAGAAGGCGAAGCGCAACGCGCCACCCTGCGCGGGCTCACGCTGGCCCGCGGCGCCAGTGCCGGGCTGGACGGGCCGCCGCCAGCGTGGACTCCCGTGGCGCCCCCGGACGCTGGCTGGACCCCAACGCAGGTGCAGGCCGCGCAGCTGGGGCTTCCATCGCTCGCGCGCCGCCTGGAGTTTGAAGGCGTGCGCCGCGCGCGCGCTGGCAGCGCGGCAGACCCTGCGTACTCCCCAGTGTTCGAGGCCCGCGGCGCCACCATCGCCATAGCCGGCCACCGCGAGTCCGACGGCGTGTGGGTGCAGCTGACCATCACACCCAAGCCAGACGCGCCACCGCCCGCTGCGGTGAATCCCAACGATTCCCCCATTCCTGACTACGCCGCACTGGCTGCGCGGGTGAACGGCTGGGAGTATCGGCTGCCAGACTGGATCGCGCAGACCTTTGACCGGATGAACGCTGCTGGCCAGCCCGGCGCTGCTGCCCCGCCGGGCGTGCCCCACACGGACCAGCCGGCCACGCCCACCACGCCATCTGAACCTGAGAAGTAGCGGATCCTTCCAAGGATGCCCCTATCCAGAAGGAACATCATGCATCTACACTGCATGGCATGAAGGCACTTCTCAAGGGTCTGGTCATCGTGGTGGTGGTCCTGGTGGTTGGTTTGATCGCCGCCTTCCTGGCTCGCAATGTCATTGGCGCAGCGGTCATCCGCAGCGTGGCCAGCACCGTGCTGAAGGTCAAGGTGGACGTTTCGTCCGTAGACCTGCAGCTCTTCAATGCTGCCACACTGGAGCAGCTGAGCGTGGGCAACCCCGAGGGCTACAAGACCCCCAATGCCATGGTGATGGGCAAGGTGCACGTGGCGCTCAACGTGTCCGAGTCCAACACGGACAAGGTGGTGGTTGACATCGTGGAGCTGAACGACGTCAGCGTCTGGTTCCTGCAGAAGGACAACACCAACAACGTCTCCCAGATCATGGACAACCTGAAGGGCGACGAAAAAGGCAACGGCGGCTCCCCGGTTGAGGTGCTGGTGAAGAAGATCGTGATCACCAACCTGAAGGCCAATGCAGCGCTGCTGGGCGACGAACCCTCGGAAGTTGGCACGGTCGAGCGCATCGAGCTGGACAACGTGAGCACCAAGGGTGGCGCTGGCGGCGTGACCGAACAGCTCTCTGGCAAGATCTTTGAGATCGCAACGCAGGCCACTGTGAACGCCCTAGGCAAGAAGCTGCCTGGCGCGCTGGCCGACGGCGTGGGCAAGAGCCTGGAAGGCGCTGGTGTGATGGTGGGCGAGGCCTCCAAGGCCATCGGCCAGGCTGCAGAAGGGGCCGGTAAGGCCATCGGCGACGCCACCAAGGGTCTGGGTGGCATTTTGGGCGGCGACAAGAAGTAGTCCAGCCGGTACAACCACAGCGTGCGCGTGAGGATTCCCACCGCGTGGGTCTGCTGTGCTGCGCCTGCCCTGCTGGCAGGCGCGGTGGCCAGCGCTGACCAGCCTGTGGGTCCAGACACAGCGCATGCCTTCCTGGACGCGTGGTGCCTGCACTGCCACGACGCCACCACCGCCAAGGGCAAGCTGAACATGGAGCCGCTCATGGCGCGGCTGGCTGCAGCGGACCGCACCGCGGAGGAGGCGGACCTGCTGCGCCGCATTCGCGCCCGCGTGGCAGACGGCATGATGCCGCCCGCTGGCAAGGAGCAGCCGCCCGCAGCAGACCGCGCGGCTGTGCTGCCCGTGCTGACTGCGCTCATGCCCGTGGCGCCTGAGCAGATCGTGCCACCCGCCACGCCGCCGCGCCGGCTGAACCGCACGGAGTACGCCAACACCGTGCGCGATCTGCTGGGCGTGGACGTATGGCGCCTGGGCGCACTGCCAGCAGACGACGTGGGCGCCAACTTTGACAACGTGGCCACGGTGCTCAGCCTGTCGCCCGCGGCCTTCGAGCGCTTCATGGAGCTGGCGGAGGCCATTGCGCAGCAGGCCTGCCCCGATGCGGCCACACCGCAGAAGAAGCGGCACAAGGGCAAGGATCTGAAGCTGACCTCCCAGGCCGGGCAGGCCATGGGCGACGTCATGGGCCTGTGGTCCAACGGCACCGCTGAGCGCGCCGTGGACTTCACGCGCGAAGGCACCTACAGCATCACGGTGCGCGCATTCGGGCAACAGGCTGGCCCAGAGCCCGTGCGCATGGCCATCACGGTGGACGGCAAGGCTGTGGCCGAGTTCGCGCTGCCCGAGACAGACAAGCACCCTGGCGAGCGCCGCGTGGAGACCACGATTCCCGCTGGACGCCACCGCGTGGGCGCTGCGTTCCTCAATGACTTCTATCTGCAGGGGCCGCCAGCGCAGGACCGCAACATGGCCGTGCAGTGGCTGGAGGTGGAGGGCCCGCTGGATGCAGCGCCCGAACCACCCTGGCTGCAGCAGCTGAACGCTGCCGGCGACGAGCCTGCGCAGTGGCGCTGGCTGGTGGAGCGCACGCTGCGGCGCCCCGCCACACCCGACGATGGCGACTTGTGCGCCGCTGTGGCGCAATCTGCTGGCACGCAGCCCCGCGCGCGCCTGCGGGCTGTGATCACCGCGCTCCTGGTGCACCCTGAGTTCCTGTTCCGCACTGAAGCAGACCAGCCCAGCGGCCCACGCGTGCGCGACCTGACCGGCCCAGAGCTGGCAGCGCGCCTCAGCTACTTCCTGTGGGCCAGCACGCCTGATGACACGCTTCGCCACGCTGCTGCCTCTGGCGCGCTGGCCACCCCTGCTGGCCGCGCTGCGCAGGTGGAGCGCATGCTGCAGGATCCGCGTTCTTCCAGCCTGGCCGAGCGGTTTGCGCCGCAGTGGCTTGGCATTGATGGCCTGGAGACGCGCTCGCCAGATCCACAGCGCTTCGCTGGGGTGGATCCAGCGCTGCTTCAGTCCATGCGCACCGAGACCGTGCTGCTCTTTGACAGCGTGCTGCGGGAGAACCGCCCTGCCACCACGCTGCTTGACGCTGACTACACGTTTGTGGACAGCAGGCTGGCAGCGCACTACGGCATGCCTGCGCCCGCTGCCGATGGCATGCGCCGCGTGCCGGCACCACCCGGGCGCGGCGGC
Organism: Phycisphaerales bacterium; assembly: GCA_046350455.1. GTDB lineage: Bacteria > Planctomycetota > Phycisphaerae > Phycisphaerales > SM1A02 > CAZXGD01. The sequence continues at coordinate 36,271 of JAXMAM010000029.1, forward strand.
GGCGTGCTGGCGCAGGCCAGCGTGCTGCTCTGCACCAGCAATCCAACACGCACCTCGCCGGTGAAGCGCGGCAAGTGGGTCCTGGAGTCCCTGCTGGACAGCGCGCCGCCACCACCACCGCCCGGCACGCCGCAGCTGCCAGAACGCCCAGAGGACCGCCACGGCCTGACGCTGCGCCAGAGCCTGGAGCGCCACCGCACAGATCCAGCGTGCGCGGCCTGCCACCTGCGCATGGATGCCCTGGGTTTTGCCTTCGAGCACTACGACGCGGTGGGCCGCTACCGCGAGCGCACCGAGGGCGCCCCCGTGGACAGCCAGGGCCAGCTGCCAGACGGCCGCACCGTGGGCTCCGTGGCGGAGGTCCGCGCCCTTCTCCTGGCAGACCCTGCGTACGTGCGCTCTCTGGCCAAGCATCTATTGATCTACGCCACGGGGCGCGCGCCCAGCCCTGCGGACGAGGCGGCCGTGGACCTGCTGGTGCAGCAGGTGGGCCCCACCCCCACCCTGCGCGCGCTGGTGGCTGCTGTGGTGGAAAGCCCAGCCTTCCTGCGCCGCGGCGCGCCACCTGCACCGGCCCAGCCGGTAGGAGCAGGCGAATGACCTTCCTGGTCCATCGCCGCACCATCCTGCGCGGCGCGGGCGCGGCGCTGGCCCTGCCCGTGCTGGACAGCCTGCTGCCCGGGCGCACGCTGTTCACGCGCACCGCCGCCGCTGCCGCGCGCACGGCGGCCGCAGCGCAGCGCCCAGCGCGCATGCTGTTTGCGTTCATTCCAAACGGCGTGGAGACGGGCGCGTGGGCGGCGGCTGCAGAAGGCGGCCTCTCGCCTGTGCTTGCGCCGCTGGCTGCGCATCGTGGGCACTTCACCGTGCTGACCGGTCTCTGCCACCGCAACGCAGAGGCGCAGGGCGACGGCCCTGGCGACCACGCCCGCAGCGGCGCGTGCTTCCTGACTGGCGCGCATCCGCGCAAGACCGCAGGAGGCGACATCAGCGCTGGCATCAGCGTGGATCAGGTGGCAGCGGCGCATCTGCGCGGCTCCACGCGGCTGGACAGCCTGGAGCTGGGTGGCGAACCGGGCATGACCGCTGGCAACTGCGACAGCGGCTACAGCTGCGCGTACAGCGCCAACATCAGCTGGCGCGGTCCGCACTCGCCCAACGGCAAGGAGCACGACCCGCGGCGCGTGTTCGAGCGCCTGTTCCGCGACGGCCCTGAAGGCGAGAGCGCGGAAGCACACAGCCGGCGCATGGCCCTGCGCAAGAGCCTGCTGGACGCCATGCAGGGCCCGCTTGCGCAGCTCAACCAGCGCCTGGCCACAGAGGATCGCCGCAAGCTGGACGAGTATCTGGAAGGCGTGCGCGCAGTAGAGCGCCGCATCCAGTTTGCAGAGCGCGCGGCTGCCAACCCAGAGCAGGCCGTGGGCATGAAGCCACCCGCTGGCGTGCCCAAGGACTACCAGGAGCACCTGCGGCTGCTGGCTGACCTGGCGGTGCTGGCCCTGCAGACCGACCAGACCCGCGTGATCACCTTCATGTTCGCCAACGAGGGGTCCAACCGCCCGTATCCCTCCATCGGCGTGAAGGAAGGCCACCACGACGTGAGCCACCACGGCGGCGACGCGGACAAGCAGACCAAGTTCGCAGCCATCAACACCTTCCACGCCGCGCAGTACGCGTATCTCCTGGAGCGCCTGCGCGCAGCAGATGACGGCGGCGCGCCCCTCCTGGACCGCACCATGGTGCTCTACGGCGGCGCCATCGCAGACGGCAACCGGCACAACCACGATGACCTGCCCGTGGTGCTGGCGGGCGGAAGCGCGCTGGGGATCGCGCACCAGGACCGGCGCGCCTACGCCGCGGGCACGCCCCTGTGCAACCTGTTCCTCACCATGCTGGCGCGCACCGGCGTGCCAGCAGACCGGTTTGGCGACAGCACTGGCCAGGCCGCGCTCTGAGCCCGCGCCCCCGATCGGCAAAAACTGCAGGTGGTTCCGGAAA
>JAXMAM010000030.1:0-36893 GCA_046350455.1 Phycisphaerales bacterium
GGCAGCGCCCACTGCGCCGGCAGCGCCCACTTCGGCAACTGCGCCCGGTGCGCCGGCAGCGCCCTCTGCGGCAACTGCGCACGCTGCAGCGGCTACGCCCGTTGCGGCCCACCGGCCGACCAGACCGCTGGCCCACCAGACCGCCGGCCCGCCACCACAGTTCTTTCTGGCTTCGCGCGCGCCACCCGTACCACTGGAAAGTAGGGACACCCGTGCCAGGCACCACTTTATGATCTGGGGATGGCGTTTCTCTTGGCGATCAGCGTGGGCAACACGCGCACGGCAGTCGGGCACTTTCACGGCGATGATCTCCACGGCACGCAGCACCTGGACAACACCTCGCTGGAGGCCATCGTGGCCGCGGCTGAGGACCAATGGAAGCACGCCACCGACACCGAGGCGGACGACACCGACGTGGTCATCGCCAGCGTGAACGACCCTGTGGCCGACCGCCTGGAGGCCATGGTGGCCGAGCGCCTGAGCACCAGCGTGTGGCGCATTGGCCGCGACCTGGAGATCCCCGTGGGCCGCCAGCTGGACGCCAACGCCAAGCCAGGCCAGGACCGCCTGCTGGCCGCAGCCGCTGCGTTCGACATGCTGAAGCAGGCTGTCATCGTGGTGGACGCTGGCACCTGCGTGACTGTTGACTTTGTGGACGGCCACGGCACCTTCCACGGCGGCGCCATCGCGCCCGGCGCACGCATGCAGCTGCGCGCCATGCACCAGGGCACCGCTGCGCTGCCAGACATCAGCTGGTCCGCGCCAGAACACGACGAAACATTTGGCCGCAACACCAAGCAGGCCATGCTGCTGGGCGTGTACGAAGGCATCCGCGGCGGCGTGCAGCGCCTGGCCGAACGCTACAGCGAGTCCTACGGCGCCTTCCCGCACGTGCTGGCCACCGGAGGCGACGCAGAGATGCTCTTCCAGGACGACCCTGTGGTCACCCGCGTGGTGCCCGAACTGGTGCTGCGCGGCATCTGGCTGGCCGTGCGCCACGAACGCAACGCCGCGGCAGAGTGACCACCACCCTGCGCCAGCGCGGTTCTGCCATGACCCACGCTGCACCCACCTTTGCATGGCTGACCACCAACGCGCCTGGCGCAGTGGCCGTCCTTCACGTGGCCGGCTCCGCCGCGCAGCTGGACGCGCTGCTTTCCACGCTCACCTCCCGCGCAGCGCCGCAGCCAGGCAGCGTGGCCTGGCGCACCTTTGCAGGCCTGGACGACGGCCTCCTGGTGCGCCTCTCCCCCACCGAAGCCTGGCTCACGCCACACGCTGGCCCGCGCCTGCGCACGCAGCTGACCGCCGCGCTCTGCGCCGCCGGAGCGCACCCCGCTGCGGACACGCCGCCCGCTGCCGCCTTCCCAGAAGCACGCGACGCCCTGGAAGCCGCCGCGCTCCACGCGCTGGCCACCGCCGCCAGTCCGCGCGCTGTGGACGTGCTGCTTGCACAGCCAGCGCGCTGGCGCGCAGCGCTGGCATCCGGCCAGGCGCGCACGCTTGCGGCCGCCGAAGCTGCCGCGTCCCCGCTCGCCCACCTGCTCCATCCACCGCGCGTGGTGCTGGTGGGGCCAGCCAACGCTGGCAAGTCCACGCTGCTGAACGCACTGGCTGGCCGCGCCGTGGCGGTGGCGCATGACCAGCCCGGCACCACGCGCGACGTGGTAGCCGCGCGCCTGGAGCTGGACGGCCTGACGGTGGACTGGTTTGACACCCCTGGCGTCCGCGCAGGCGCACACGCAGCCGAAACCACTGCCACCGCCCTGGCCGCGCCACTGCTGGAACGCGCGCACCTGATCGTGCAGCTGACCGCGCCCGGCCTGGGCTGGCACGCACCCGCTGCAGCGCACGCATCCGCAGCCACGCACGCACCCGCTCCCCTCCTCCGCATCCTGAACAAGCACGACCATCCCGCTGCCGCCACCTGCGCAGAGCGCGCGCACGCCGCACTCTCCATCAGCGCGCTGCACGGCGACGGCCTGCACGCGCTGGCCCAGCTGGTGCGCCAGACGCTGGTCCCAGACGCTGCGCTCCACTCCACCGACCCCTGGTGCTTCAGCCCCCACGTGCAGCACGCCGTGCACCACTGACCGCTCGCACCGCCCATCTGCTAGCCTGCGCCACCTCGCACGCTGGAGCACACACAATGAGCAACACGGCTGGACTCATGCAGGGCAAGAAGGGCCTGATCGTGGGCATCGCCAACGATCGCAGCTACGCCACCTACATCACGCAGAGCCTGCTGAAGGCTGGCGCGCAGTGCTACTTCACCCACCTGCCCGGCGAGAAGATGGAGCGCCGCATCCGCAACGCCCTCACAGAGCTGGGCGTGAGCAATCCATGGCTCCACCCCATGGATGCTGGCAACGACGCAGACCTGGACGCCACCTTTGCAGCGCTCGCCAAGGACGCTGGCCAGATTGACTTCCTGGTGCACAGCATCGCCTTTGCAGACAAGAGCTGGCTGGAGAAGGGCAAGTACGCCTCCACGCCGCGCAACGTGTTCACGCAGGCCATGGACATCAGCGCGTACACCTACCAGGCCATGGCGGTGCGCGCTGCGCCGCTTATGAAGCAAGGCGGCAGCATGCTGGCCCTCAGCTACTACGGCGCAGAGAAGGCCGTGCCTGGCTACAACGTGATGGGCGTGGCCAAGGCAGCGCTGGAAGCAAGCAACCGCTACCTGGCCATGGAGATGGGCGCGCAGAACATCCGCTGCAACGTCATCAGCGGCGGCCCGCTCAAGACCCTCAGCGCCATGGCCGTGGGCGGCCTTGGCGAGATCCTGGGCTGGGTGGAGCAGAAGGCCCCGCTGCGCCGCAACATCACCGGTGAAGAAGTGGGCGACACCGCCCTCTACCTCCTGAGCGACCTCTCCCGCGGCGTCACCGGCCAGTGCATCTATGTAGACGCGGGGTACAGCATCATCGGTCTGTGACCCCTCTGCAGTAGGCTCGTACCCAGTTCATCCATCCAGCAAGCACGCGTAGCTCAACGGATAGAGCATTGGTCTTCGGAACCAAGGGTTGGGGGTTCGAATCCCTCCGCGTGCGTTCGCAGCAGAGCGTTCTCAGCGCAGGACAGGCGGCGCAAAGGCAGGCGCTGAAGTGGGGAAGCGCCGGCCTGCGCGCCGTGGGGCGCGATCACCTGGCTTGGACTCCGCACTGGCACCCGCTGCCGGCCCCGCCGCGCCCGCCGCCCCCGCTGCGCCCGTCTCGTTCTCCGCGGCTGGGTCCTTCGGTGCAGCGCCCCGCATCACGGCTTCTGCTGTGTCTGGCACACCGTTGCTGTTGCGGTCCTGGTCGAACCCAGCCTTGATGTCGTAGGCATCGGGAATGCCGTTGCTGTTCAGGTCTGCGTCGCAGGAGTCTGGCACGCCGTTGCCGTCCATGTCCTTGGCCCAGCCCAGCGCGATCTCGCGAGCATCGTCCATGCCGTTCTGGTTGCAGTCGGCAAAGCAGTGCTGATTGAAGTCGTTGCCCAGGCTCCGCAGGTCGCCGCCCAGCAGGCGCTCCGGCTGGCCGCAGAGCACTGAACGCTCCACGCGCACGCCAGCGCCCTGGCTATACACCGCCCAGCCGCTCTCTGCGTGATTGCCAGTGAAGCGGCATTCCTCCACCTCTGCCAGCCCGCCGCGCACATACAGCGCGCCGCCAGACTCCACGCTCTCGTTGCCGTCGAACTCGCACTTGCTCAGCATGAGGTGGGCGTCGTCGCTGAAGAACGCGCCGCCATAGGCGCCAGCTGTGGTGGCGTTGCCTGCAAAGATGCACTCCATGGCCTGCAGCGAGCCCTGACGCACGTACACCGCGCCACCAAAGGTGAGCGCTGTGTTGCCGTCAAAGCTGCATGAGACCAGCGTGGTCTGACCGCCCATGCTGCACACGCCGCCACCTGCGAAGGGGCTGCTGTTGTCCGCAAAGGTGCACTGCACCAGCACAGGCTTGCCGCTGGCGGTCACCAGCACGCCGCTGTTCTGGTGGCCAACAAAGCTCACGCGCAGCGCCTCCACCCAGCCGCTGCCCACCATGAGGCCCGTGCAGCGCGCGCCACGCGTGCCGCGGATGGTCAGGTCCTACACGCCCACGCGCGTCTCGCCTGAGGCGTCTGCGCGCAGCACTGGACCATTGGACGTTCCCAGAAGCTCTGTCTTGCCAGCGCCCGCTCCCACCAGGCGCACGCTGTGCGCGCCCAGCTTGAATGGACCGTGGAATACGCCAGCCGCCAGCCGCACTACCTGGCCATCCTGCGCTGCATCCAGCGCGGTCTGCAGGCTGGCCACTTCGCTGGGCACATCCAGAATGCCGTCGCTGGCGGCGGCCCGCGCGGCGGCCAGCTCGGCTTCGGCGGCGCGGCTGGACTGCCCAGCCTGCGTGGCGGCACGGGCGCCGCTGGTGGCGCCCGCTGCGCTGTTCAGCCCCTTGCTGCCCTGGATGTCCGCGCTCACAGGCCTGGTGAACAGGCCGCCGCGGAACGAAGCCACCGCCGCACCTGCCACGGCCACCACGGCAGCCAACGCGCCCACCTTGCGCCACGGATGACGGCTGGGGCGCGCGCTGGCGCTGGCTGGCGCTGCGGTGGCAGAACGATCAGGCGTAGGATGCGGTGACATCGGGCAGTGCTCCCTTGGCTGCTGGGGATTCGGCCATCGAACACCCCTCCTTGAGGTGGACCTATCCGCCCGCTCAAATCAACCTCTGTTTCAGGCGCGCCGCGGCAATCCCAGCCGCTGCAGATCCGTTATCACGTTCAACGTGTGACGCCTGTGACGCCTGCACCACCTGCCACCCTGCCGCCACGCGCACGCGCTGGCCAGCGCCCACTGGCGGCCAGGCTGGCTGCTTGCCTGGCGGTGTGCCTGGCCGCGTGCCTGTGCATGGCGCTGGGCGGATGCAACATCCCCTACTACCCGCGCTTTGATGCAGTGCCCGGTCCAGTGGTCACGCCAGACCTGGTGGCAGCCGGCACGGAGGAGCCCACGCCGCTCTCGCTGGAGGAGTGGCAGGTGGTTGATGCAGCGCTCGACCTCTACCTGGCCAGCTACGACGAGCTGCGCCGCAACACCATCGCGCCCTTCGTGAAGGAGGTGCGAAAGGACCGCAGCCGCCGGTGGCTGAACGACCCCGAGGCGCTGCAGCGCTTTGCCCGCCGCTACCAGACAGTGGCCGCCCGCGTGCGCGCGCTGGACGAGCAGTTCTTCAGCGACCTGGCCGCTGCGGTGCCAGCCCGCCCAGAGTGGGTGGAGCGCGCCCGCACACGCCGTGCAGTGGAGCGCGCCGCCAAGGTGATCGCAGGCGCGGACGACCGCGCTGTGGGCCAGGGGTTCATGAACCTGGACACCGAACTGCAGGCGCTGCTGCTGCTGCCTTCCGTGGGGAGCGCAGCGCCGGGCTTCCGCGCGCAGCTGGAGCCGCTCCGCGCTGCCTACCGCGTGGAGCTCTCCACCACGCTGGACTCCCTGGCGCAGGCGCTGATGGACTTTCCAGCGGACCGCCTGGCTGCGCTGCGCGGCGCTGGCCTCAGCGACCAGGTCATTGACAGCTATGTGCGCACCGGCTCAAAGCCTGGTGGAGACGATGCCGCAGCCCTGGTCAAGGCGGTGCGTGCATCACGCGCGCGAATCACCAAGGCCCTGCTGGCGCTGGATGCGCTCAACACGCGCACATTGGCCTCCTGGCAGGGCGTGCTTCCGCCGGAACTGGCAGCGCGCCTGGCAAGCGAGGCGCTGGTGCAGGCAGCGCCAGCAGAAGGAAACGGCCGGCTGGTGCGCTGGTACACCGAGGTGGCAGAGGCCATGTCTGAGGTCCGTGCTGGCCAGTGCCCCAAGCTGTCCGCAGCCCTGGCAGAGTGCCGCGCTGCCAGCGACCGGGTGGCAGAAGCGCAGCTCAAGGTGCAGCGCGCGCGCGCGGAACAGAGCCTGCGCGGCGAGGAGCCGCAGACCACCTCCGCAGAAGAGGAGGCCCTGAAGAAGGCAGGCGAGATCGCCGCCGCTGCCCTCAAGCGCGCCACCGACGCAGGCGAGTCCGAACTAAGCAAGGAACGCTTGGAGCGCCTGCGCGCCCTGATGACCGCCACACGCGACGATGGCCGCACGGCGCTGCAGGAGCTGGTGGGCGACACCCAGGCCGCGCGGCTCATGGCGCGCGCGCCGCATGGCATGTTCCCACCGCCGGAGCCAGAGGAACAGCGCATGGACCGCAGCCGGTCGCTGGCGCTGCAGCTCCTCCTGGGTCCCATGCCAGCGCGCGACGACTTTGACCGCCTGGCCACTGCGCTGGGAGCCAAGGTGGGCGACCCGGTCATCGAGGCGCTGTGGCAGCGCTACGAGGAACGCGCAGACACACTTGCCAAGCTGCAGGACACGCAGCTAAAGGAGCAGGAGAAGCGCGCGCAGGACCTGGGCGAGCAGGCTGCGCAGGACCCGTCGCGCTTTGAGCGCGAGCTGGCCAGCTACATGCAGGCCCTGCAGACAGCGGACGATCAGCGCGGCGCGCTGGTGCTGGAGACGCTGAACGACCTGGCCGCAGCGCGCAGCGTGAACCCCGAGGATCCACGCCTGATCGCCGCGCGCACGCAGCTGGCGGTGGCGCGCGCTGGCGTGCCATGGCGTAGGTTCCAGATGTCCTGGCTGGTGGGCCCGCTGTGGCTGTCGCAGGTGGACGTGCTTGCGCTGGTCGCAGCCGCCACGCCAGCAGATCCACCGCGCCAGGCGGCGGTGCTGGCGCTGGCCACCGCCCACGCGGCAGAACTGGAGCGCGCTGCGCTGGACTCGCGGCAGGCCGGCTTTGAGGCGCTGAAGGACTTCCTGATGTTCATCGTGGACGTGCGCCGCAACAGCCGCCGCGACGATCTCTCGCCGGACGACATCCCCAACATGCCCGAGGTGCAGGGCATGGTGCGCCGCGCTCGCGCGGCCGCCAACCTGCGCGCGGAGGCGCAGATGTCGCTCCTGGCTGCGCTGGTGCCCGTGCTGCCGCAGCCCGCCATGGCGCGCCTGAACAGCGACTACGCCATGCAGGGCTTTCCTGAGTTCTTTGCAGAGACCACTTGGCGCCGCGACGCCGCTGCCGTTGCAGCCAGTGTTTCGCAGCCCGGAAATGCAGAGGCTGTGAGCGGACGCCTGCAGGTTGCGGCCGCGCGCTGGCGCGATCTGGACGCGCAGATGGTGGCGCGCCTTCTGGACTGGATGCGCAGCCCCGATGCCTGCGCACCTCCCCTCCGCGCTGCAGACCTGGATGCGCTGGCTGTGGAGGACGCAGAGCTGAGCGCCCTGCGCACGCTGCGCGACGAGAACGCCATGCGCCTGCTGCGCACTGCAGCGCTGGTGGCTGGCGAGTCTGCTGCTGCGCGCATGCCCGGCGCCATCCGGCTGGGCGGTCGCCCCACCATGCCGCTCAGCGACTAGGCGCGTCGTCCACCTTCTTCATGATGAAGAGGTAGTTGAACCCGCGCAGGTAGAAGTTCTCCTCCACGGCAGCCTTGCGCCAGTTGCCGCGCTCCAGCTTCTGGTTCTTGCGCGCCACGCAGATGATGTCTACCGGCGTGAAGTGCCTGCGCAGGATGGCAAAGAGCTCGAACCCGATGGGCATGAACGTGCCGGCACCACTGCCCTTGGGGCCGCCCTTCTTCTTGCGCCAGCTGTCGCTCACGTACAGCGCCATGTACCGGCGGTTGCGCAGCACGCGGTGGATCTCCTTGATCACGCCACTCATGGCGGAGTAGTACGCGCGGCCTCCATCGTCGCCTGCGGCATCCAACTTGCCAATGCAGAGTGGGCTGTCGCTGTAGTCAATGTGCGTGCTGTAGGGCGGATCCACAAACACAAAGTCAGCGCTGTGGTCTGGCAGCGGCAGCTTGCGCGCGTCTGCAGCTTGGATGTCTGGCCGGCGCGGCACCAGGTCAAAGCCGCGGCCCTGGCGGCCCAGGCTGGCGGCCACGTCCAGCGTGGTGCCGCTGCCGCACATGGGGTCCACCACTGTGTCGCCTTCGCGGGTGTAACGGCTGAGAACCTGCCAGATCACCCAGCTTGGGGTGGCTCCCACATAATCCTTGTCCCCCTGCATGGTGTGGCGCTTGCCCTGGGAGTCCACCCAGTCATAATGCTGGCTGGGATACTCCCACAGGGTCGTGGCCAGAATCTGCAGAGGTGGTCTGCCGGTTCTCATGGCGGCGAGTCTAGACTTGGGCACTGGCGTGAAGGAACTGCACCGTCATCTGGTCTCTGTGCTGCTCATGGCTGTGCTGGCCATGGGTGGCGTTGGCCTGCGGGCAGCCCACGTGGCCAGCAGCAGTCCGTGCAGCAGCGATGCATGCTCCAGCCACGCCCAGCGCGGGCAAGGCGCATGCGCGCCCCGCGCTGCACAGCCCGCCAGCCAGCCTGGCGACCACGCCCCGGCCCATCCCGCCGACTGCCAGACCTGCCAGCAGCTTGAAGCGCTGGCGGGCACGCTTCCGGACGCACTCCCACCGCTGGCGCCAGCCGGCCTGGTGGCTGTCCTGCAGCAGCGCTCGCCCTGCTGCGCCCCTGCTCCTCTGCCGCTGCGCGCCATCGCAGCCCGCCCTCCTCCAACGTGCTGACCACCTGCAGCGTTTCGTACGCGCCTGATTGGTCGCTCTGACTTCGGAGGAAGTCTCATGTCATGCCTTGCTGCGCCGGCTCTCGGCGCGCGCTGCCGCGTATGCGGCCAGCGCACCAAGCGTGGTTTCACGCTGGTTGAGTTGCTTGTGGTGCTCGCCATCATTGGCGTGCTGGTCGGCATTCTGGTGCCGGCCCTGGGGATGATGCGTCGCAGCGCATTGGCCACCGCGGACCTCAGCAACTTGCGCTCGCTCATGCAGGCCCACATGGCCTACATGAACGCCAACGACGAGCGGTTTGTGGATGTTGGACTGCCGCACGGCACGCCAGCAGATCCAAGCCTCTCGTTTGTCAACAAGCTGAAGCCCTACTTCAGCGGCGGCACTGCGGTGTACCACTCGCCCCTGGACCAGAGCCCGCACTGGGCGCCTGACGAAGGCGGCGAGGAGTCCTACCCAGTGGTGGACGGGGCCAACCCCGTTTGGCGGCACACCAGCTATGGCATGAACAACTACCTCTCGCGGACCTTCAGCCCGTTGGTGGCGCTGGATGGTCCTGGGGCAGCGCCAGACAAGCTCTCGCGCGTGCGAACACCAGAGAGCATTGTGTGCTTCCTGCTCATGACAGAGCGCGGCTCCTACGCCAGTGCGGATCACCCGCACGTGGAGGAGTGGGGCAGCGCACCTGTGCCTGCGCGGCAGGCGGCTTCGCAATGCGCCATTGCTGCCGTGGACCGCAAGCCGCCCTCCGAGGGCAGCTTGAGCGACTACGTGTTCCTGGACGGCCGCACGGCCACGTTGCGCTTTGACAACGTGTACCGATCCGACCAGGAGAACGCCCTTGATCCTTCGCTCCGCTGACCGCGCGTCTGCGGAGACCTTCTTTGGAGATCGTCATGAAGTTCCTTGCATGTGCAGCAGCCGTGAGCGCTGCTGGCTGGGCCGCGCACGCTGCGCACGCCCAGCACCAAGGTGACATTGGGCTGGCGGTCCAAGCCGGCACCATCATCACCACCGAGATCACCGCCGCGGGTATTGGTGCCCCGCGCCTGGTCTTCTCGGCCCAGTTTGGCAACACAGGGTCGCCTGGGTTCACCAGCGATCCCGGCTTTGACTGCAGCCCCGGCACGTTTGCCGTGGGCACGCGCGTTGGCTTTGCCTTTGCAGATGAACTGCTGCGGTGGGATGGCGCAACCTTTGTGCCCACCAACGTGGCCGATCCGCTGCTGGGCGAACGCCTGCGTGCGTCGTTCCTGACAGCCAACGCCACCACGGGCGCTGGCCCTGTTGCTGGGTTTGACCTGGCGGTGCAGTCCAACGGCGGCTGGCATCGCCACCTCAGCTACACGCTGCTGCCTGCCAGCGGGCAGTCCGCTCCAGCCAGTGGCGTGTACCTGCTGCAGCTCACCATGTACTCCACCGATCCCGCTGTGGGGCCAAGCCAGCCGTTTGCGCTGGTGATGGCAAACAACGCAGGCACAGAGGAGTTTGCAGATGCGTTTGCTGCGGCGGAAGCGCTGTTCAACCCGCCTGCGTGTCCAGCAGACCTGGATGGCAGCGGCGTGGTGGATGGAACAGACCTGGGGCTCCTGCTTGGTGCGTGGGGCCAGAACGGCGCTGCTGACCTGGATGGCAGTGGCGTGGTAGATGGAACAGACCTTGGAATGCTGCTTGGCAGCTGGGGAGCTTGCTCGTCATGAAGACTCATTTCGATTGCCTGACTGTTGTGTGTGCGTTCGCGCTGACTTCCACGCTGGCCACGCAGGCCGTAGCGCACGACGTGGATGTCTGGATCTCCGCCAGCAACGGCATGTTGACCACCAGCGGATACGACCACGAAACCGGCCGCATCACCTATCCGGGGCTCCGCGTGTTTGGAGCCGACATGGGCGACGACCCCATGTTCCCGCTGGCTGCGTTTGATCCCGGCTTTGGGTCTGACCTGGTGGGGTCGTCTGTTCAACTGCTGTTGGCACCAGGCCTGGGCATGTGGAACGGCAGCGGGTTTGACGCTGCTGGGCCCACCACGCTCTCCACGGCGTACGGAAGCTCGTTTGCAGACACTGCAGTGGGCGGATCGCTGGAGTTCCTTATCAGCGAGGACTTCCACGTGCACCCGGACTACTGGCTGAGCGATGGCGCCGCACCAGGCATCTACCTGGTGGCGCTGCAGCTGCAGGGCCAGGGCTACCAGTCCAGCGAGACGTTCTGGTGTGTCTTCAACCTAGGCATGACAGAAGAAGACCACACTGCTGCCATGGAATGGGTGGAGGCCAACCTGGTGCCCGGCCCGGGCGCGCTGTGGATCATCACTGCGCTGGCGGGTTCCAGAACGGTGGCTGGGCGCCGTCGGGCGCTGCGCTGATCAGCCCCAGTTCCTTCATCTGTGATGCAAGCCGCTCCCAGCGCTCTGCTGACATCCAACCAACGGGGTCAGCAGAGCCTGGGGGCGGCGCCACCAAGTTGTGCTGCAGACCGGCGGCCACGTCCATGGCCTTCACGCTCATGGCGGGGTTGAGCGCGGCGATGCCTGGGTTGTACGCCTCTGGCTTGGCCAGGTAGCGCGTCCAGCCTTCGCGGCAGGCGCGCACAAAGCGCTCACATTCTGCGCGGTGATCTTGCAGGTACTGGCGCCGCGTGGCCACCACGGCGGTGTACGGGTCGTAACCGCTGGCCGCCAGGCTGAAGACACGCACCGGGACGCCCTGCAGGTCCATCTGCACGGGCTCTGCGGCAATGAAGCACTGCTGCGCCTGCACAGTGCCGCGCTCAAACGCAGCCAGGCCAGAGCCTGTGGGGACGATCTTCACCTTGCCAGCGCCAAAGGCAGCGTTCAGAAACTTCACATACGGCAGGCCGGCCTCCATGGCCACGGTGAGGTCGCTGGTCCACACCTGCTTCAGATCCTGCCAGGGCGCGTCCTTCTTCACCATCACGCCCATGGGGCTGGTGTGGAAGACTGTGAACAGCGCCACCAGGTCTCCGCCGCGCTCGCGCAGCGACAGCACCTGGTCTCCGCTCACCACTGCAAACTCCACCGTGCCGCTGGCCGCCATCTGCGCGGTGGGTGTGCCGGATGCGCCCTTCACCAGTTCAACGTTCAGGCCCTGCGCGGTGAACAGCCCGTCCTGCTGCGCTGCAAAGAAGCCGCCAAACTCCGGCTCTGGCACCCAGTTCAGCTGCAGGCGAACCGTGGTGAGCGCAGGGGCAGGCGCGACGGGCGCTGGCGCGCTCTTGCTGTCGCAACCAGCCAACGCCAGCGCCAGCGCGCCACCCAGGAGTGCAACGGCAGACGACCAACGGGCAAGGGTTGGTTTGCGCATGATGCACACACCTTACTCCGCAGCGCTGTGCCAGCGGCGGAGCAGCAGCCAGCCCACGCCGCTCACCAGCCCAAACAGCGCGAAACCCACCACAGCGGCCAGGCCCACCGCGGCAAAGACGCGCTCAGTGCGGCTCTCGCGCATGGCGGTGATGATCTTCATGCCCAGCGGTTCGTCGGCCCCGGCGTAGGCGCCCACAAACTCGCCCACCACAGCGCCGATCACCGCCAGGCCCGCTGCGATGCGCAGTCCGGTGACCACGCTTGGCACCGCAGCTGGCAGCTCCAGCTTCCACCACCGCTGCGCGCGGCTGGCGCCCAGTGTGTTGAACAGCTCCACCAGCCTGCGATCGGTGCTGCGCAGGCCATCCAGCGTGGCGGCCAGCACTGGAAAGATGCTCACGATGACAGCGCTGGCCACCGCGGTGCGCTGCCCAGGACCGCACCAGATGACCAGGAGCGGCGCGATGGCCACCAGCGGCACCATCTGCAGCAGCGTGGCCAGCGGATAGAAGCCGCGCAGCAGGAACGTGCTGGTGGACAGCACGCTGCCCACGGCCACGCCCAGCAGGGCCGCCAGCAGGAACCCAGCGCTGGCGGCGCCGGCAGTCTGTGCCAGCGCTGCGGCAAACTCGCCGCGGCCCTCCCACGTGGCCGTGGCCACCGCCCCAGGGCTCGGCAGCAGGAACGCGCTGGGCTTCAGCGTCCAGATGACCACCTGCCACAGCAACAGGCTGGCCAGCAGCACCTGCACTGGCGGCCCCATCAGGCGGAGCGCGCGTGTCATGGGGCGCTCCCTGCCACGGGCGGCGCGCTGCTGCTCATCCCCTGGGCCATGCACTGAAGCACCTCGGCCGCTGCGGCTGCAAAGGCAGGCTGCGTGCGCAGCGCTGGCGTGCGCGCTGGCAGCTGCGGCTGCAGCACCCGCAGCACGCGCCCCGGATTGGGGGCCATGACCACCACGCGCTCTCCTATGTAGACAGCCTCTGTAATGGCGTGCGTCACCAGCACCAGCGTCATGCGCAGCTCCTGCCACAACTGCAGCAGGAGGTCATCCAGCGTCATGCGTGTGATTTCATCCAGCGCGCTGAAGGGCTCGTCCAGCAGCAGCACGCGCGGGCGCGTGACCAGCGCACGGGCCAGCGCGGCGCGCATGCTCATGCCGCCAGACAGCTGACCAGGCAGGCGCTGCAGCGCGTCGCCCAGGCCAACCTGCTTGGCCATCTGCGCTGCGCGGTCCATGCGTTCCGCCGCAGCCACGCCTGCCAGCTCCAGCGGCAGCGCGATGTTGCGCTGCACGCTCCGCCACGGCAGCAGCCGCGCCTCCTGAAAGCCAAACGCGGTGCGCTCTGCGTCTGCACTGCGCACCACGGTGCCGGCTGTGGGCTGGTCCAGCCCACCCAGGATGCGCAGCAGCGTGGTCTTGCCACAGCCAGACGGACCCACCAGCGCCACGCTGCCACCAGCTGGCACCTCCAGGTCCACGCCAGCCAGCGCCGTCACGCCAGTGGCGAACACGCGGCCCACGCCGCGGGCTTCCAGCGCGGAAGCCGCGCCAGCGCTGCTCACGAAGCAGACACCCTCACCCGCGCGCCAGGGATGGCATCTTCCAGCGTCTCGCGCAGGTCGGTTTCGTCAATGCTGCCGCGCTGGTACGCCTGCAGCTCCACGGTGCGGCCGTCGCGCCGCACCTTGTTCATGAAGATGGTGGCGCCGCGGCCAGAAACAGCCGCAACAGCGGCAGCGCGCGCCTGTTCCACGTCCGTGCCCTTCCGCGTGCGCACCCGCACCACCAGCGTGGTGCGCGAGAGCAGCAGGTAGCGCACGAACCAGATCACCACGAACGCCAGCGACGCCAGCGCATACTGGCTCATGCCGCAGCACAGGCCCAGGATGGTGATCAAAATCATGAGGCCAGTGCGGCGCGGGTCGCCAAACACTGTGCGGAAGCGGATGAGGCCGCCGATGCCGAAGACCACCAGCGCGATCTCCGCGCCCATGGTCAGGTGCTCGCTGCTCTGCACCAGCTCTGCTGCCAGGCAGCCCACCATCGAGACGATCACGCCACCGTTGCGCTCCTCAGCTGCAGCCACGGGGTCATGCGGCACCAACGAGCGCGGCCACGCGGTGAGCAGCAGCGCCAGCAGGATGGAGAGCAGAAAGCCGAGCATCACGTCCAGCACGTAGGGGCCGTGCCGGAACAGGTTGAACGACTCGGTCATCAGGCTCCAGTCACTGGAGTTCAGCTGCGCAGGCGAGGCGGGGCGCGCCTGGCTGCTCACCTGGCCCTCTGCGATCTTCTCGATCTCGCCACCACCGCGCATGGCCGAGGCGGCGGGCGGCTCGGCCTGCAGCGCTGCAGCGTTGCGCGGACCTTCTGGCACAGCAGCCACCTCGCCAGCCGAGCCAGCGTTGGACCTGCAACCCGGTTCTGCCAGAACCACCGCGACGAGAGCGCCGAGCACCACCAAGAGAGCAGACAGACGTGGAACGCGCATGTGGACCTCCTTGTCCGTGCGCATCGTCCCCGAGGACCGATACAATTGCAAGCCACATGGTGCATCCTCGCCGCGATCAGGCTGCGTTCTTGGTGATGTTGGCAGTCCTGGGGGCCATGGTGGTCGTGCCCTTTCTGCTGCCGGCCAACCCGCCCTCATCGGAGAACAGCCGCCCCCCGGCCAAGAGCGCTGCTTCCAGCGACACCGAGACTGGCGAATCCCGCAAGGGCCAGCATGGCCACGACATTCCAGAGACAGCCCCGCACTGGTACCTGACTGTCCACGGCGGCGACGACCTGGCGGACGTCTTTGCGCTGGATGGCACTGGGCGCGTGATCGGCGGCATCCTGGGCAAGCTGCCGGCGGGGATGGAGCCGCTGAAAGAGCTCCGCGGCATCACCCTCCTGGGCGACGGCCGCCTGGCCGTGGTGAACGCCTTCATGCAGAACTCGCGCGTGTACGTGTATGGCGCGCCGGATGCCCAGAACATGCGTCCCTTCGGCAGCACCTGGGTGGCTGGTGGCCCGCAGAACCCTGGGTTCATGCACCCGTACCAGATTGCGGTTGGCCCCAACGGGTCGCTCTACGCCAGCAACCAGGACTCCAACACGGTCACTCGCTACTACGGTCTGGGCAGCCCCAACGCTGGCGCGCCCTACCCCATTCCAAGCATGCTGCAGGAGTTCGGCACGCTGCCAGCCGGAATCGTGGTGCCCAATTCGCAGCACTCGCCAGAGGGCATCCATGAAGTGCGCGGCATTGCCTTTGGGCCAGACGGCCTTCTCTACGTGGCTGACCGCAGCGGCCACCAGGTGCTGAAGTGGGATACCACCACCGGGCGCATGATGGGCGTGGTGATGAGCGCAGCCCAGGGCCTGGGCCAGCCCATCCAGCTGCTGTTCACGCCAGACCGGCAGTCGCTCCTGATTGGCGACAACCTGAAGGAGCACAACTGCGTCTGGAAGCTGAACCTGGCCACAGGCAAGGCTGAGATGCTGGTGAAGACGGGCGCTGGCGGGCTGAACATGCCCAGCGCGCTGGCCATTGATGGCGACCACCTGTACGTGGGCAGCCGCGTTGGCCAGAGCATCCTGAAGTTCAAGCTTGAAGACGGCACCTTCGTCAAGGAGTTCGCCAAGCTGAAGGGGAACCCAGAGTTCCTCATCCCGGTTCAGCAGAAGTAGCACGCCGCACTGTCCAGCAGCGGTGGATCTTCCGGTTGCGGAAGTCTTCTGGCACGGTGCGCGCGGATATCTCGCGCGCCTCAAACCCTGCTGGCACCTGCGCGTCGTCCCACCGCAGCTGCCTGCTGTTGGTGCTGAAGTACAGGTATCCCTCGGGTGCCAGCCATCGCACAGCCATGCGCACCAGCGCAGGCCAGTCGCGGTCAATGGCAAAACTCTCTGCGTCCATGCGCTTGCTGTTGCTGAACGTGGGTGGATCCAGCACGATGTAGTCGTACGCCTCACCCGGTGCTGGCCCCTGTTCCAGGAACTGCAGGCAGTCTGCGTGCACCAGCCGATGTTCAGGCGCGTCTGCAAGCCCGTTCAGCGCCAGGTTGCGGCGCGTCCAATCCTGGTATGTCTTGCTCATGTCCACGGTGGTGGTGGCCGCTGCGCCACCCGCGCGCGCGTAGACGGTAAAGCTGCCGGTGTACGCAAACAGGTTCAGCACCCGCTTGCCGGCTGCATAATGCCGGATGATGCTGCGCGTCTTGCGGTGATCCAGGAACAGCCCTGTGTCCAGGTAGTCCGACAGGTTCACCTCGAACTTCAGCCCCTGCTCGAGCACCGTGCGCACGATGCCACGCTGGTCCATGCGCTCGTACTGGTCGGTCCGGTCCTTGATGCGCGCGCGGTACTTGATGAACAGGCGCTCCAGCGGCACCCCAAGTCCCGTGCAGATCTCCTCCTTCACCTGCGCGTGGAAGGCCACCTCGCGCTCCAGCGTGTCGTCCTTGGTGCGGTGGTAGACCCAGGCCACCACATCGCCGTCGTACCAGTCCACCACCAGCGGGAACTCTGGAATGTCCCGCTCATACAGGCGGAAGCAGGTGATGCCGCCCGCCTTGGCCCACCCGCGCAGGTGGCGGAGCTGCTTGGCCAGACGGTTGCCCAGCATCAGGCCTGCTCCAGGTCAAAGACCAGCTCCATGGGGGTCCACCACGCTCCGGCTGGCGCACCTGGCACTGGCTGCTGGAAGGTGCGCATCAGGAGATCCCACTCGCGGCAGCGTGGGTCCTGCGCATAGCGCTGGTAGTCACGGGCGGGGTCAAAGCTGTCCGCGGCCTCGGCGTACATGAACAGCCGGGCGCCATGCATCCAGATGCGCATGCGCGTGATGCCCATGGCGCGGAGGCCGGCCACCACCTCTGGCCACACCGCCTGGTGCTGCGCGCGGTACAGCGCGATGAGCTCTGGGTTGTCCTTCAGATCCAGGGCCTGGGCAAAGCACTTCACACGTGGCAGCGTAGCGGCGCGGATGGCGCGCCCACCCGGCCGCGCCTCCCTAGACTGCGCCCCATGCGCGCTGCCTTTGACGTGCTGGTGCTGACTGTGGCCAACCAGAGCCAGCGCACCTATGCCCAGCTGGAGCTGGAGTGGCGCGAGCGCCGCGGACTGCTCCCACCGGGGCTCACCTGGATGGTGCAGGCGGACCCGCGCGGCGCGCGCGTGGGCAGCGGGGGCAGCACGCTGCTGGCGCTGGCTGCGCTGGCCCACGCGTGGCGCGGCGCGTGGGGCAAGCACCGCGCGCTCATCCTGCACAGCGGTGGCGACAGCCGGCGCCTGCCTGCCTACAGCGCGCGTGGCAAGATCTGGTGTCCGCTGCCCAGCGGCACGCGCGAGCCGGGCGACCGCCCCGCGCTCTTTGACCTGGTGCTGGAGGAGCTGCTGGAGCTTCCCCCCTTGCCGCGCGGCGGCGTGGTGGTGGCCAGCGGCGACGCTGCGCTGCGCCTGCGCTTTGCGCACCTGCGCATGCCTGCGCGCGGCGCTGCGGTGGTGGCGTTCCCTGCACCGCATGAGCGCGCAGCCCGCCACGGCGTGTTTGTGGCCGACCGCCGCGGGCGGCTCACGGGCGCGCTGCAGAAGCCCACCCTGCAGGCAGCGCTGGAGGCTGGGGCTGTGTCTGGCGGCGGCACGCTGCTGGTGGACAGCGGCGTGCTGGCGTGCGCGCCGGATGCATGCGCGGCGCTCCTGCGCGCTGGCGGCGCCAACCCCAGCACCGGCGCAGCCCCACGCGGCAGCCTGCTGGCGGCGCTGCGCACCGGCAAGGGCACGCTTGACCTGTACACGCACATTCCGCAGGCCATGGCGGCCGGCACCACGCTGGCGGCGTTCACGCAGGCGCACCGCGGCAGCGGGCCCACGCCTGCGCAGCTGGCCACCCTGCACCGCGCGCTGCATGCCGTGCCCTGCGCCGTGGAGCGTCTGCCTGCTGGCATGTTCCTGCACGTGGGCTCCACGGCGGAGTATGTGCAGGAGCTGACCAGCCCTGACGTCGTGCGCCGCTTTCCAGAGTTCCTGCCAGAACGCGCGCCCAGTGCGCGCACCTTCCGTCTGCGCGCCGTGCACGGCGCACCGCCCGTGGTGGCCCGCGCGCCGCTGGCGGCGCACCAGGCGCTGGCTGCCATTCCGGTGGATCAGCGCGCGTGGTGCGTGGTGCCGCACGCTGCAGCGGATGACTGCAAGACCAGCGCGGACCACGGCGGCACCGTGCACGGCACACCGCTGGCCACGCTGCCAGCGCGCACTGGGCTCACGCCCCGCGCGCTGTGGGGCAACAACCCGCGCACGCTGTGGTTTGCCCGCATCTTTCCAGTGGGCGACGCCGCTGCGTGCCTCCGTGCCACGCGCTGGCTGCGCACGGGCGGGCGGGCGCCAGCAGCGTGGCGCGCCATGGAGCGAGTGTCGCTTGCAGAGCTCATGCACCGCGCCAGCCCAGCACGCCAGTTCCAGGCCAGCGTGCAGGATGCGGCGCACACCTCCGCACGTCTCATGACGCGCGAGGCGCAGCAGCGTGCATCCGTGGACCCGCTTGACGCAGCCTGCCTCCTGGCCTCTGCCGCGCGCGAGCTGGCCATGGCGCCCGACGCACCCGCGCACCGCAGCCACATCACCCGCCTGCAGTACCAGGCCTTTGCGCTGGTGGGGAGCGTGGTGCCCCGCCCCAGCTGGGCCACGCCCGTGCAGCGGTTCGCTGTGCGCCAGGACCAGGCTGTGTGGGCCAGTGCACCTGTGCGCATTGACCTGGCCGGCGGCTGGACCGACACACCACCGCTGTGCATGGACCACGGCGGTTGCGTGGTGAATGCCGCCATCACGCTGAATGGCACGCACCCGGTGCAGGCCATGGTGAAGGTGGTGCCAGAGCCAACCATCACCATCCACTCTGTGGACCTGGGCGCCACCACCGTGCTGCGCTCGCAGCGCCAGCTTCGCAGCCAATGGGACCCCACAGATTGGACCTCGCTGGCCCGCGCGGCGCTCCATCTGAGCGGCCTGTGCCCTGCAGATGCCCGCGCTGACCTGCGCGCGCACCTCCAGCGCGCAGGCGGCGGCCTGGCTGTCACGCTCTTCAGCGCCGTGCCGCACGGCAGCGGCCTGGGCACCAGCTCCATCCTGGGAGCCACCCTGCTTGCAGCGCTGGCGCGCGTCGCGGGCCGGCAGCCCAGCCAGGACGCGCTCATCCAGCTGACCAGCGCGCTGGAGCAGCAAGTTGGCTCGCGCGGTGGCTGGCAGGACCAGGTGGGTGGCGTGCTGCCCGGCATCAAGCTGGCCACCACGCACCCAGGCCTGGACCAGCAGCCAGCAGCACACACCATCACGCTGCACCCCCGCGCACGCGCTGCACTGCGGGACCGCTCCATCCTGCTGTACACCGGCTACCGGCGCATGGCCCGCAACATCCTGCAGACCGTGGTGCTGCGCTACCTCTCTGGTGAACGCCCAGTGCTCCAGGCACGTGCCCAGCTGGCAGCCGGCGCGCAGGCCATGACTCATGCGCTTCAGAGTGGCAACGTGGCCCAGCTGGCGGCGCACCTCCAGGGGTACTGGGACCTGAAGCGCGTGGTGGACCCTGCAGCGTGCACTCCGCCACTGGAAGCCATGGTGGCGCCGTTCCAGCGCCACCTGGCTGCATGGAGCATGCCAGGCGCTGGTGGCGGCGGCTTCATCTTCATGCTGGCCCGGTCGACTGCCAGCGCCAAGGCCATCCGGGCCCACCTGGCCGCACATCCACCCAATGCGCTGGCGCGCGTGTTTGATTTTGATGTGGATAACCGCGGGCTGACCGTGGCGGTGCTTTAGCCACAAGTCTTGTTATGACAGATGGTTAAGCCGTGCTGCCCACCCGCATCGCTTCATCGGTGGCAACTCCCCGGGGCAATGGCTACACTGGCCCCCTTTCCCGCGGCGCCCGCGTGGGCTGCAGCGGAACCCCGCACAGGACGTAGACATGACCAAGGCCCATCATTGGACCCGATTCATCGCTCCCGCCATGGTTGCCGCGCTTGCGCTGGCACCCACAGCCCTCGCGAGCGAGGCTGACCTGGCTCTGCCCCCGATTGACGACAAGATCACCTTCAGCGTGTTTGGCACCGTGGTGAAGGGCAGCCACCTGATGGCTGGTGGCGTGATCATCGCGGTCATCGGCGCGCTCTTTGGCCTCATCCAGTACGTGCAGGTCACCCGCCTGCCCGTGCATGCGGCCATGCGCAATGTTTCCAACATCATCTGGGAGACATGCAAGAGCTACCTGTTCCAGCAGGGCAAGTTCCTGGCAACGCTCTGGCTGCTGATCGCCGGCGCCATGATCTGGTACTTCGGCTTCCTCAGCCCGCCCGGTGGGCACGCAGCCGAAGGCGCTGCCGCGCACGCTGCGCCCAGCACCGTGACCGCTGTGGTGGTGGTCCTTGCCAGCAGCATCCTGGGCATCCTGGGCAGCTACAGCGTGGCGTGGTTCGGCATCCGCATCAACACGCAGGCCAACAGCCGCGCTGCCTTCGCCAGCCTGCGTGGCGACGCCCTTGCCACCCTGGCCATCCCGCTGCGCAGCGGCATGAGCATCGGCATGCTCCTGGTGAGCGTCGAGCTCTTCTTCATGATCTGCATCCTCATGCTGGTGGACAGCGCCCTGGTGGGCCCCAGCTTCATCGGCTTCGCCATCGGCGAGAGCCTGGGCGCCACCGCGCTCCGCATCTGCGGCGGCATCTTCACCAAGATCGCCGACATCGGCAGCGACCTGATGAAGATCGTCTTCAAGCTGCCAGAGGACGATCCAAAGAACCCCGGCGTGATCGCGGACTGCACCGGCGACAACGCTGGCGACAGCGTGGGCCCCACGGCCGACGGCTTCGAGACCTACGGCGTGACTGGCGTGGCGCTCATCGCCTTCCTCTCCTACGCCCTGGGCGGTGGAGACGAGGGAGAGCGCACCATGTGCATGCAGCTCATCGTGTGGATGTTCACCATGCGCGCGCTCATGATCCTGACCAGCCTGGTCAGCTACTACATCAACGAGGCATGGAGCAACGCCAAGTACGGCGGCAAGAAGGACTTCCACGAGGAAGCGCCGCTGACGTGGCTGGTGTGGATCACCAGCGTCATCAGCATCGTGGTCACCTTCTTTGCGTCCAGCGCGCTGCTGGGCAACATCCAGTACCACGGAGCGCCGCTCAAGGACCTGTGGTGGGTGCTCTCCTGCATCATCAGCCTGGGCACCGCCGCTGGCGCGCTCATCCCTGAGTTCACCAAGGTTTTCACCAGCACTTCCAGCGCCCACGTGCGCGAGGTGACCAACGCCAGCGCGCAGGGTGGCGCCAGCCTGAACATCCTGTCCGGCCTGGTGGCGGGCAACTTCAGCGCGTTCTGGATGGGCATGCTCATCATGGCGCTCATGGCCGCTGGCTGGGGCCTCAGCCTGAATGCAGACGTGGCCCGCCTGATGCCGCAGCAGTACGCGGACTTCGCTGGTCCCATCTTCGCCTTCGGCCTCATCGCGTTCGGCTTCCTGGGCATGGGCCCAGTCACCATCGCGGTGGACAGCTTTGGCCCGGTGACCGACAACGCGCAGAGCGTGTACGAGCTCAGCCGCATCGAGCACCTGCCCAACGCCCGCGCCGAGATCAAGCGCGACTTTGGCTTCGAGCCCGACTTTGAGAACGCCAAGCTCCTGCTGGAGCGCGGCGACGGCGCAGGCAACACCTTCAAGGCCACCGCCAAGCCCGTGCTCATCGGCACGGCCGTGGTGGGCGCCACCACCATGGTGTTCGGCATCATCCTTGCGCTCAGCAAGAACGCCAGCATCGTGGACGTGGTGGACGCCAGCGGCAAGGTGCTGCGTGTGATGCCCATTGACCAGGTGCTCAGCATCGTGAAGCCAGAGATCCTGCTGGGCCTCCTGGCTGGCGGCGCTGTCATCTACTGGTTCACGGGCGCCAGCACGCAGGCCGTGGTCACCGGTGCCTACCGCGCTGTGGTGTTCATCAAGGAGAACATCAACCTGGACAAGGCAGAGGCCAGCATCCAGGACAGCAAGGAAGTGGTGCGCATCTGCACCATCTATGCGCAGAAGGGCATGTGGTACATCTTCGTGGCCGTCTTCTGCTTCAGCCTCAGCCTGCCCTTCTTCAGCCCGGTGTTCTTCATCGGGTACCTGATCGGCATCGCGTTCTTCGGTCTGTTCCAGGCCTTCTTCATGGCCAACGCCGGCGGCGCCTGGGACAACGCCAAGAAGATCGTGGAGGTGGAGATGCGCGCCAAGGGCACCGAGCTCCATGCCGCCACCGTGGTGGGCGACACCGTGGGCGACCCCTTCAAGGACACCAGCAGCGTCAGCCTCAACCCGGTGATCAAGTTCACCACGCTGTTCGGCCTGCTGGCGGTGGAGATCGCCCTGACCATCAAGGAGCCAAGCCTCCGCTGGTGGATCGGCGGCGCGCTGTTCGCTGTGGCGCTCACCTTTGTATGGATGAGCTTCTACAAGATGCGCATTCCGTCCACTGCCAAGGAGTGATCCTGGCGAGCAACGGCCAGCGGCTCCAACGGCCGCTGCGTCCGTGATTCACGCACCTTCCAGGAGGGCGGTCCCCAGCGGGTCGCCCTCCTATACTTTCTGGGCCGTGCGCGCCCGTTCCACCACGCTCCTTGCCTGCTGTGTGCTGCTGTGCGTGGGAGTGCTGGCCTGCGTGGCGCATGCCTCGGGCGCAGCAGGTGGTGCGGGCGCGGCCAGCGCCACCATCGGCCCCGCTGGCCCAGAGCAGACCAGCTGGATGCGCGAGATGGGCAGCACGCTGGTGCAGTACGGGCCAGTGGCCATCTTCGTGGCGTTTGTCATCAGCGGCGTCGGGCTCCATCTGTCCGAGGACTTCATCCTCATCCCGGCTGGCATCTTTGCCTACCAGCAGTGGGCCGAGACTGGCAGCTGGCTGTGGTTCTTCAAGGCGTCCACTGCCGCATGGCTGGGCATCATCGCTGGCGATGCTGGCTGGATCTGGATCTGCCGGCACTTTGGCGGCAAGCTGCTGGGGTGGAAGACCTTCCGCAAGCTCATCGGCCCGCGCACGCTGCTGGAAGTGAAGTACGAGATGGACAAGCGCGGCGCGTGGGCGCTGTTCATCGCGCGCTTCATTCCCGGCCTGCGCACGCCCATGGTCACCATGGCTGGCCTCATGCAGCTGGCGTGGTGGCGCATCATGCTGGTGGAGGCGCTGGGCGTCATGATCACCGCGCCGCTCCAGGTGGGCATCGGCGTGGGCGTGGCCAAGCTGGGCGAGCAGTTTGAGAGCGACGCGCACCGCTGGATGCTCTACATCGGCGCCACCCTGCTGGTGGTGCTGCTGATGGGCGTGGCGCACGTGGTCATCCAGCGTCGCAGGCACGCCAAGCGCGCGCCGCGCGCACCCATGCGCTGGCTGTCAGGCTTTGCGCGCCGCCCGCTGCGCCGGGTGGTTGACGCAGCCCGCCGGACTAGCGCTGGTGCTGCAGAAACACGTTGAAGTTGGGGCAGTCGGGGTGGTCGGTCACCACGATCACATACGCGGTGTTCCACGTGCCGTCCGCATCTCGGGACCATGAGCCATCCATCTGCCCTTCGCTGCTCGCTGCAAAGGCGGCAGCCTTGGCGCCGTCAAAGCGGATGAACTGCGCGCCGCCCTCGCGGGTCTCCACCTCGCCGATGTCTGGGATGAACTTCAGCACCTTGACTGGCTTGCCATCCACGCGGGTCACCTGCTGCCAGCCGCTCTTGTCCGCAGTTCCCACCGCCACCGCCTCCGCCTGGATGCGCACCGGCGGCTGGATGACATAGTCCATGCGCAGGCTGCCGATGGGCCCCATCTCGCCCACCAGGTCAACGCGCTGGCTCTTGCCGCCAATGCCAGACAGCTTGATGGTGGCATCCAGGAAGGCCTCCTCGCCGGGCGCCAGCGTGCGGTTGCCCCGGATGTGGCGGTGGTGCATGCGCACGAGCTGATCAGCCGGCGGATCTCCACCTTGCTGTTGGTGGTGTTGGTCACCTTGGCTGTGAACTTCAGGTCTGGCTCGCAGGGCGAGTGGGTGCCCAGGTCAACCTTGATGGGGTCCACCTTCAGCGGCGCCATGGAAGCTCGGTCCGCCTGCGAGGCCAGGCGCGCAGTGCCGCCGCGCCTGTTGCGCCGCCCGAGCCGCCGCCCCCGCGCCACCCGCGCCACCAGCCGCAGCGTTCCCGCTGTTGTCGCAGCCAGCGCTGGCCATCAGCAGCGCAGCGCAGAGGCCTGCGGCGAAGGTGCGACCCGAATTCCTGCCGGACGTGTGCCGTTCCATGCCCCAATAGTAGCCGCTCAAGGCTCCAGTTCAGGCTCGCGCAGGGGCCGAATGCGCCCCAGCCGCCGCAGCTGCGGGAACGCCAGCGCAATGCCCGCGATGACCACCAGCGTGCCCACGCCGCCGCTCACCACGCTGATCACCGGGGTGAACAGGCTGGCCACGGCTCCGCTCTCAAAGCTGCCCAGCTCGTTGGAGCACTCGATGAACATGCTGTTCACCGCGCCCACCCGCCCACGCAGATGGTTGGGGGTGCGCATCTGCACCAGCACGTGGCGGATCACCACGCTCACGTTGTCCGCTCCGCCGCTGGCTGCCAGCGCGGCCAGGCTGAGCCACATGTTGGTGCTGTAGCCAAATGCAATGATGCACAGCGCATACACACCCACGCTCCACAGCAGCACTGGCCCCGCGCGCTTGAACTGCGGACGGAAGGCCAGCCACGCCGCCACCACCAGCGCACCCACATAGGGGGCGGCGCGCAGCGCTCCATAGCCAATGGCGTCCACGTGCAGGATGTCCCTGGCGTACACGGGCAACAGCGCGGTGGCGCCGCCAAAGAGCACCGCCAGGAGATCCAGCAGGATGGCGGCAAAGATGGGCCGTTCACGCCACATGTGCTGCAGCCCAGCCAGCATGGAGGTCATGGTGAACGTGCCCTTGGCAGGAGGCGCCTTGCGTGGCTGCGTGCCCAGCACGGCCAGCGCAAAGAGCGCGCAGCATGCCGAGGCAATGGCGTACACCGCCCACGTCTGCCCCTGCCCGGACAGCGTCTGGATGAGGAACCCCGCCAGCAGCGGCCCACCAATGGCCGCCGCCTGGAAGATGCCGCTCTGGTACGTGACCACGTTGGCGAAGATGGAATCGGACACCAGCAGCGGCAGCAGGCTGCCGCGCGCAGGGCCGTTGATGGCCCGCACGCATGCACTGGCCACCAGCATCAGGTAGTACGCCCACACCGGCGCCTGCCAGTACGACAGCAGCGCAAAGCCCATCGCCACCACCGCGAACGCCGCCTGCGTGCACACCACGATGATGCGGCGGTCGCGGATGTCCGCCAGGTGCCCGGCGGGAAGAGCCAGAAGCACCACAGGCAGCGATCGGCACAGCCCCACCATGCCCAGCACCAGCGCGTCGCCCGTGCGCTCATACAGCTCCCACGCCACCGTGGCGTTCAACAGCTGAAGGCCAGTGGAACCGGTCAGGAATCCAACCGCAAACCGCCGGTAGTTGGGCACCCGCAGCGCGGCCCAGGGATCCACGGCGTGGTCCATGCTGGGCTGCGGCGGCTGAGAATCAGACATGAAGCGGCGCACGGTAGCACGCCGAGCCCCATCTCATGCCAATAACGGGCCAGAACTGCCAGACGGCCATGCTCAGGGCGCCGCCAGCCACTACCCTTCTTCTCCC
Organism: Phycisphaerales bacterium; assembly: GCA_046350455.1. Taxonomy (GTDB): domain Bacteria; phylum Planctomycetota; class Phycisphaerae; order Phycisphaerales; family SM1A02; genus CAZXGD01. The sequence goes on from JAXMAM010000030.1 coordinate 25,611, forward strand.
CAAAGGAACCCCATGCGCATTGCACTGGCATCTGGCGACGGTATCGGCCCCGAGATCATGGACGCCACGCTTGAGCTCTTCAAGGCAGGCGGCGTGCTGCAGCACGTGGAGTTCGTGCCCGCCAAGATGGGCCGCGACGTCTTTGCGCAGGGCAACACCCGCGGCATGACCGACGACGCCATCCGCACCGTGGAAGAGTGCGGCATCCTCTTCAAGGGTCCCATGGAGACCCCCAAGGGCGGCGGCGGCAAGAGCATCAACGTGACCGCGCGCAAGATGTGGAGCGCGTTCGCCAACATCCGCCACTTCCGCAGCCTGCCCGGAGTTGCCGCCCCGGGCTGCCAGTCGGGCACGCACCTCAACTTCACCATCGTGCGTGAGAACATCGAGGACACCTACGGCGGCATCGAGCACCGCCTGTCCGACGACACGGTGCAGTGCAAGCGCCTGATCACGGCGCCTGGCTCGGATGAAGTGCACCGCTTTGCCTTCCGCACTGCTGCGCAGATGGGCCTCACGCGCGTGCACTGCGGCCACAAGGCCAACATCATGAAGATGACCGACGGCCTGTTCCTGGAGCGCTTCCGCGCCGCAGCGGCGGACCATCCCAGCATCGAGGCGGCGGACGTCATCGTGGACGCGCTCTGCATGAACCTGGTGATGAAGCCCCAGCAGTACCAGATGGTGGTGCTGCCCAACCTGCAGGGCGACATCGTGAGCGATCTGGCCGCCGGCCTGGTGGGCGGCCTGGGCTTTGCTCCCAGCGCCAACATCGGCCGCAACATCAGCATCTTTGAGGCTGTGCACGGCACCGCCCCGGACATCGCTGGCAAGGGCATCGCCAACCCCACCGCGCTCATCCTGAGCGGCTTCATGATGCTGCGGCACATCGGCCTGCAGAAGCAGGCCGCCATCATGGAGAACGCGCTGCTGGCCGCGCTGGAGTCCGGCGTGCACACCGGCGACTTCGGCGGCCGCCAGACCGCGCCCGTGGGCACGCGCGAGTTCGTGGCCGCCATCATCGCGCACCTGGGCAAGCAGCCCGCCACCATGGCGCCAGCGCGCACCGACGGCACAGACCGCGTCACGCTGGGCGCGCGCACCAGGCCCACCGCCCAGGAGACCATCAGCACCTTCCGCAACCTGAAGAAGGAGATCGTGGGCTGCGACCTGTACCTGGATGCCGTGGGCAACAGCGCCCAGCTGGCCGCCATGCTGCAGAAGCTGGCAGAGGGGTCGCCCTTTGAGCTCACCATGATCAGCAACCGCGGCACGCAGGTGTGGCCCACTGGCAGCCTGTACACCGAGTGCGTGGACTACTGGCGCGCGCGCTTCCAGCTGCGCAAGGGCATGGACCCCGCCACCATCAATCAGTCCCAGACCGTGGCGCTCATGGACCGCGTGGCCGAGCACGCCACCGTCTGCTCCTACGAGCTGCTGCGGACGTTTGACGGCACGCCTGGATTCAGCCTGGCTCAAGGCCAGTAGCAGCCTCTGGGCCTGCTGCAGAGCGGTTTCGGCCTCAATCTGTCCTGCTCTGGACAGGCCCGGTTTGGCCACCAGCCAGGTCCGTGCTACCTTCGCAGCAGCCAACTGCACAAGGAGACACGCAACATGGCACACCGGACCGGCACCCTCACCACCTTCTCGGCCACCGCCGCAGCAGCGATCGCATCGCTTGCCATGGCGCAGGCCAATGACAACTGCAGCTCGCCAGATCCCATCAGCGGGTTTGGCACCTTCAACACCAGCACGGTGGGCGCCACCACCGATGGCCCCACCGACTCGGTGTGCAACTTCTTCAGCTCCAACCAGATCTGGAACGATGTCTGGATGTGCTGGACCGCGGACCAGACTGGCCTGGTCAAGGTGGAGACCTGCGGCACGGGCTTCGACACCAAGATGGCGGTGTACCTGGGCTGCAGCTGCCCCAGCGCAGACTCTGCGCTGGCCTGCAACGACGACGCCTGCAGCCTGCAGAGCCGTGTGACCTTTGCCGCCACAGCGGGGCAGCAGTACCTGATCCGCGTGGGTTCCTATGACACAGACGGCGTGGGTGCTCCCACCGGCGCGGTCACGCTCACCGTGGGGGACGGCGCGCTGGCATCGCTGGTCAACCCAGACAACGGGCACACCTACGTGGCCTACACCGCCACTGGCTGGAACAACGCAGAGGCCATCGCACAGACCTTTGGCACCCACCTGGTGACCATTGACTCTGCAGCGGAGAACGAGTGGATCCGCCAGAACTTTGGCAACCTGCTGGGCGTGGACCGCCGCATCTGGATCGGCTTCAACGACGCAGCCAACGAAGGCGACTGGGTGTGGGCCGACGGCTCTCCCGTGGTCTTCACCAACTGGAACGGCGGCGAGCCCAACAACTCGGGCGGCGTGGAAGACTGGGCTGAGTTCCTGGGCTCCAACGGCTTCTGGAACGACATCAGCGAGACAGGCGGGTCCTTTGCGCACATCGGCCTGGTGGAGCTGGGGGCAAGCACTCCCACGTGCCCAGAAGATCTGGACGGATCTGGCGTGATTGACGGCACAGACCTGGGCCTGCTGCTGGGCGACTGGGGCGTCTTTGGCAGCACGGCCGATCTGGACGGCAACGGCACTGTGGACGGCACGGATCTGGGCCTGCTGCTGGGCCACTGGGGCCCCTGTCAGTAAGCCGCAGCACGCATGAGCCCGGGATCCGCGCCTGCTGCTGACGCAGGCGCGGATCTCGGGTAGCGTTCCCGGCACGGCATTGTGCCGCGCCCGCCCCTCCCCGCCCGTTGCGGCACTGGATCTGTCATTTCTCACGCGCCTGCTGCCGCCTCGCTGGTCCGTCCCGCCAGCACCCGCCCCACGCACCTCCTGTTCCGCTACGCCGTGCCCATTGCCGCCGTGCATGTGCTGGCGCTGCTTGCGCTGGTGCCAGAGCTGTTCTGGTGGCCAGCGGTGCTGGCGGCTGTGGCAGGGGTGCACGTGTTTGGCCAGTCCATCACCATGGGCTACCACCGCCTGCTGGCGCACCGGAGCTTTGAGGTGCCGCGCTGGGCGGAGCACACGCTGGTGGTCCTGGCGCTCTGCAGCCTGGAGGACTCGCCGGCACGCTGGGTGGCCACGCACCGCCAGCACCACGCGCACAGCGATGAGGAGCAGGACCCGCACTCTCCGCTGGTGGACTTCATCTGGGGCCACATGGGCTGGCTGTTCCTGCGCAACCGCGACCTGCACCACCGCACCAACTACGAGCGCTACGCGCGCGACGTGCTGCGCGACCCCTTCTACATGTGGATCGAGAAGAACGCCTGGAGCCCGCTGTGGTTCTATCTGGCGCAGTGCGTGCTGTGCTGGGGCGGCACGTTTCTTCTTGCGCTGCTGTGGACCGCAGCGCCGCACGCAGCGCTCCTCGCCACCAGCATGCTGGTGTGGGCTGTGTTTGTGCGCACGGTGGCCGTGTGGCACATCACGTGGAGCGTGAACAGCCTCACCCACCTGTTTGGGTACGCCAATCACCAGACGGGCGAGAACAGCCGGAACAACTGGCTGGTGGCGCTGGTGGCTGCTGGCGAAGGCTGGCACAACAACCACCACGCTGATCCGCCAGCCTGCTCCGTGCAACATCGCTGGTGGGAGTTCGACCTCACCTACTGGGAGCTGCGCGCGCTGCAGGCTGTTGGCATCGTGCGCTCCATTGTGCCAGTGCGCCATCTGCGCAAGGCCGCAGCGCTGCAGGCGCACCAGGCGCACCAGACTCAGAAGGCCTAAAAAGAGAGCGGCCGTCGCAGGAAACCCGCGACGGCCGCCAGGTGGCTCGTCAGAGCCCCGTGCCTATCACGCGCTTAGGCGCGACGGCGGCGGGAGCTCACCACGCCAGCCACGCCCAGCAGCGCCAGAGCGCCTGGGCCAGGAACGGCGTTGCCGTTGATGGTCACCATGTCCCAGCGGGCGGTGCCGCTGGCGCCGTAGTTGCCCGTGCCAGAGGTCACCACATAGCCGCCGGAGCCTGGGGCGAAGATGGCCGTGATGCGGAAGCCGAAGTTGGCGTTGTTGTCCGCGCCAGAGATCGTGCTCAGGTCCATGCTGAAGCCGTTCACGAACGCGCCGCCCGTGGTGATCTGGTAGGCGCCGCCGTTCAGCAGGCCAGCGCTGCTAAAGGTGCTGCCGTCCAGGGTGTACTCAAACAGCCACCAGCCGCTGGCCGTGTTGGAATTGCGCTGATCCCAGCTCACGGTGATGCCGCTGTAGCCCACGGTGCTGGTGTAGAAGGACACGCCGCGCGTGCCGCTGCCAGTGCCCTGTGCTGCGAAGCCAGTCACCAGGAGGCTGTCATTCTGGTTTGCGGCCGCCGGATCGCTGGAGCCGCTGCCAGAGCCAAAGAAGGAGCCGCTGGTGCCGCCGCCCGTCACGCCCAGGGTGGTAACCGTGCCACTGCCGACGTTCGGGGTGTACGTGCCGCCCGAGCCGGCGACGCCATCATTGAAGTCCCACTGGGTGACGACGGTTGCAGAGGCTGCGGATGCGAGAACGGCCGAGGCGGCCACGGCGAGCAGGGAGGTACGCATGAGAGAGGGTCTCCAGGGAAAGGGTTTGCACACATCACGCAGCGAGGACTGCGCACCCTTTCCGACCGCTCCGCCGAGCCGATCATTCTAAGGGCAACTGGGTTGCCACCAAAGTGAGTCCTTGATTTGAAACTCGCTAGCGTTCTGTGGGGGGTTTTCCCGGACGTCCGCGGTGGGAGGCGCGGGGTCGGGGGCGATAGTCGCGGCTACTGCGGCGCTACGCCCAGCCTGGCCGCCAGCCAGGCGCGGCCCAGGCGCAGTCGGTCCTTCACGGCGCTTTCCTTCAGACCCTTGACTTCTGCAATCTGCGCAATGCGCAGGCCTGCGTAGAAGCGCAGGCGGACCACCTCTGCCACCTCACTGTCATGCTCCTCAAGCCGCTGCATGGCGTCCTCCAAGGCCAGCACGTCCTCGGGATCAGCGCGGTGCGTCAGATCTGCAACGTCCGCCACTTCTGCCAGCGGCACGCGCCCCCACGCCGTCTGCTTGTCCGCGCAGATGCCAGCGCCGCCACGCTTCTGCGCGGCCCTCGCACGGGCGTGATCAACAAGATGGCAGCGCATGGCGGTTGCCACAGCATTGAAGAAATGCGCTGAGCTCTCAAACGACGGCGCCTCTGTGGAGCCAAAGATGGCGATAAACACGTCGTGCACTAGCGCTGTGGCGCTCAGCGTGTGTCCCTTGCGCTCGCCAGCCATCTGGTTCTGCGCTGTCTTCTTCAGCTGGTCGTAGACCAGAACAAGCAGGTCCGCCTTGGCCTGCGCCTCGCCAGCTGCAATTCTCTCCAGGATGAGCGTGAACTCAGGTACCCTTGGCATCGGCGTACCGCTCAGTCTATGGCCGGCGACCCCACACATTCATCAGGCTCTGGGGAAGACCCCCCCGCGCGTCCAGAGGACTGGCCCCGTGTCAGCCAGGCCTTTGGCGAGCTTGCTGGCCTGCCCGAGACCGCCTGGGACGCCCAGCTCCTGGCCACGTTCCCGCATGAGCCTGCGCTCCGCGCACAGGTGCGCCGCCTTCTAGAGAGCGACCGCGCCGCCGGAGACTTCATGGCCCATCCCACCATGGAGCATCCAGCGTTCTCCCTGGCCCAGCATGTGGCGGCAGAGAAGGCCCAGCCAGCAGCGCCTGGCACGCAAATTGGCCCCTATGTGCTGGGAGAGCTGCTGGGCGAAGGGAGCTTCGCGCATGTCTACCGCGCTGAGCAGCAGTGGCCTCTCCGCCGGCAGGTGGCGGTCAAGGTGCTGAAGACCGGCATGGACAGCAAGGCCGTGGTGGCGCGCTTTGAGCAGGAGCGGCAGACGCTGGCGCGGTTCAGCCATCCGCACATCGCCACCGTGATTGACGCTGGCATGGATGCCACGGGGAGGCCGTACTTTGTCATGGAGTACGTGGCGGGCACGCCGCTCACCACGTTCTGCAATCGCCACCGGCTGCCCATTCGCCAGCGGCTGGAGCTGTTCATGCAGGCGTGCAGCGCCGTGCAGTATTCGCACTCGCAAGGCGTCATCCACCGCGACCTCAAGCCTGCCAACATCATGGCCAGCGGTCAGCCGCACGAAGCACGCGTCAAGGTCATTGACTTTGGCATTTCCAAGATGCTCGGCCCGGCTGGCCTGTCCAATCGCGGCGCCACGCTGGTGACCACCGAGCGCCAGCTCATCGGCACCCCGGAGTACATGAGCCCAGAGCAGGTCAGCAGCGCCAACGCAGTGGACACGCGCAGCGACACCTACGCATTGGGCGCTGTGCTGTACGAGCTGCTCACTGGCCTGCTGCCCTTCGACAGCCGCCGGTTGCGCGAAGCCTCCATGACCCAGCTGGAGAGCATCATCTGCACCGAGGACCCCAAGCCGCTGGCTGCGCGCCTGCGCCAGGCTCCAGGCGGAGCGGAGCGCTGGTGCCAGGACCATTTTGACCTGCCGGCAGAGCAGCTGGAGCGCTCGCTGCGCGGCGATCTGACGTGGATCGCGCTCAAGGCGCTCGAGAAGGATCCGGGCCGCCGCTACCAGACGCCAGCGGCACTGTCAGAGGACATTGCGCGCTACCTGGACGGCCTGCCAGTGGAGGCTGCGCCACCCAGCACCATGTACCTGGTCCGCAAGTTTGTGCGCCGGCGCAAGGGAATGGTGGCTGCGGTGGCGGCAGTGGCCATCACGCTGGTGGCTGGCGCATTCACCACAGCGTGGTGGGCGCGCCAGGCGACCATCCGCGCTGACGAGTCGGCGCAGCACCTGCTGCGCTCCGAAGCCGCCCGCCTGGCGAGCGCCAGCATGCTGGCTGGCACGGCGCGACCGCAATTGCGCGCGCTGCTCGCGGTGGAGTCGGTCCTGACCAGCTGCCAGGCGGGAGGAGCGCTGAACAGCGAGAGCATGCAAGCGCTGGTGGACTCGCTGCTCTCTCTGGGCGGTTTGCCACTGCCGGGCCATACTGGTCCAGTGGTGTGGGCAGAGTTCAGCTCGGATGAACGGCTGTTGGCCACCGCCAGTCTGGACGGGACCGCGCGGGTGTACGACCTGACCGCCGCTGCTCCCAACGCACAGCCCCTGGTCCTGCGCGGACACACTGCGGGGCTCACCCACCTGGCGTTCCAGCCATCAGGTTCGCTCCTGGCCACGGGAAGCAAGGACGGCACAGTCCGCCTGTGGGACATGCGCTCCAGCGCCACGGGCGCGGCCCCCATCGTGCTGCCCATTCATGCTCCGGACCCTGCTCCGGGGGTATCCGAACACTATGTCACGCAAGTGGCCTGGAGCCCAGATGGCCGCTTCCTGGTCGTGTCGTGCCGCGATGGCGTGGCGACGATCTGGGACCCATCTGCGCCACATGATCCAATCCAGCGTCTGGCGGCACACCGGGCTGGCATCACCAGCGTTGACTGGAACGCCGATGGCACCCGCATCCTCACCTACAGCCTGGACCACACCGCCCGGGTCTGGGCGTTCGATCCAGCGACGCGCGCTGCCACAGTGTGGGCCACGATCGCCACGAATGCCGAGTCCTGGGAATATCGAGGGAGGTTTGACCGCCAGGGAAGCATGGTGCTTCTGGAAGGAAACTTCGAGCTCGTACGTGACATCTCCACACCACAAGCCAAGCTGATCATGGATTTCCGCCATCTTGTGGCCGCAGAACGCGTTCCGCGCTGTGTGGCCAGCAGGCCTGGTTCACGCTCCATCGCGATCGCACAAAGCGGTTGTGGAGTCGTGGAGATTCGCCAGATCTCGGATGGCACAGATGGCGGTCCCGGTGTGCTGGTGCACACGCTGCAGTCCAACGGATCCAACTCTACGGATCTGGCGTTCAGTCCAGACGGCCGCAGGCTGGCTGCTGCATACGACAACGGAGCCGCGTACGTGTGGGACCTGGGGCTTCCAGTCCCACAGGATCACATGCAAACGCTTCGAGGCCATGATGGCCCGCTGCTCCATGTGGCGTTCTCGCCAACTGGCAATCTGTTGGCCACATGCAGCGCCGACGGCACCGCGCGGGTGTGGAACCTCGGTCATACGGACCCCAGCTGCGGCATTCCGACGCGCTCCGCCAAAGGTGACCAGGCATTGCCTCTGCACGGTGGCTGCTACAACGTGAACTTCTCTGCTTCGGCTGGTGCCGTGCTGCTCGTGCTCAGCGACGGAGGCTGCCGACTGTGTCCGTGGAGCCCAGATGACGCCCAGCGTGTGCGGCCCTGCGAGGTACTCACGCCCCGCACTCTGCAACGCCCGTTTACCGCGCCACACGCCCTCTCGCCGGACCGGAGCCACTCTGCCATGGTGGACGGGACCAGGCACATTCGTCTTGTCTCGCTCCCGCCCTATAGCCAGCTCGATGCGCTGGCAACCGAAGTCGCACAGGGCGAGTTTGCCGCTCAACCCATCGGCGTCTGCCTGGCAGAACATGCCAGGCGCGTTGCCGTCAGGACAGTTGGCGGGACCGTCACGCTCCTGGAGCCCGCACCAGACGGGCAGTTCCGCACCCTGGCCGACCTGCGGCCCGGTTCGGGCGAGATACAAAGCGTGTCGCTCACACCAGACGGCCGCACACTTGGAATCGGCGGCGAAGATGGCACATGGTCACTCTACGACGTAGAACGTAGTCCCCCCGCCCTGCTTCAGCCATCCATCAATACCTTGGAGTATGTCGAATGCACCGCGTTCAGCGCCGACGGACGCCGCGCTGCTTGCGGCGGCGCAGATTCCATGGTGCACCTCATGGAGCGACAGCCTGATGGGACCTTTGGCAAGCTGCAGGACCTGCGGGGACACACAGCTTGGGTCAACACCATGCAGTTCCTTCCAGACTGCAACCGGCTGGCGACAGGCGCGCGCGACGGGACTGTCCGAGTCTGGGATCTCTCGTCGGAGGGGCCTGCCCGAATCGTCCTGACTCTTTCGGGAATTGCCACGCATACCTACGGGATCGATGCCACCCCGGACGGCCGCTGGCTGGCCACCTGCGATGGCGCTGGGACAGTCCGTATCTGGCCCATCGCGCCGCTTGAGATGTGCCTGGCTGCCAAGCGGGCGCTGGGCCGAGACATGACGCCAGCCGAATGGGATTCGGCCCATCCCGGAAGGCCCTACGAGCGCACGTGGGAGCGTTTGGCCGCTTTGGAGGCCGCCTTGAAGAGCCACTGACCGCGGGACCACCACATTTCTGCGCGCGCCAGCGATTTTGCTCCATCGCACGCTGCTGCTTTCCGCCATCCGGGGTGAGGAGCCAAAGGCCAGCGCTGTTGCGCGCAGACTTCCCCTCTAGCCCGCCCCCACCAGCTCGCGCGCCTTCACCAGCGCGTCGTCCAGATTCTCAAACATGTTCTCCACGCCGATCTCCTGGTCGAACCCAACCTTGGCCATCTCAAACAGCGGGTGCGCGTGCACGCCGCCCAGCAAGAGTCGCGTGCCGTGCTTGGAGCAGCGGCGGTGGAATTCGCGCAGCGCGTTCAGCCCGGTGGCGTCAATGTGCGGCACGTAGCGCATGCGCAGGATGATGACCTTGGGCGGCTTCTCCAACTGGTCAAGCGCGTCGCGCAGGTTGTTGGCCGCGCCAAAGAAGAACGGGCCGTTGATTTCATAGACCTCTACGCCCGGCGGGATGCGCTTCTGCGCCACGTTGCCAGGGTCCTTGGGGTCCATGGCTTCGCTCTCAGCGCCAGTCTCCACCTCTTCACGCAGGCCTGTCACGGTGCTGATCTGCGCCATGCGCCGCATGAACAGGAAGGACGACAGCATGATGCCCGTGCCCACGGCAATGGTCAGGTCAAAGATCACCGTGAGCGCAAAGGTGGTCAGCAGCGCCAGCACGTCTGCGCCAGGGCCGCGCAGCATGGAACGGAAGTGCTCCAGCTCGCTCACGCGCCACGCCACCAGCACCAGCACCGCCGCCAGCGACGCCAGCGGAATCATGCTGGCCAGCGGCGCCAGCGCCAGCATGAACACCAGCAGGAACACAGCGTGCAGCATGCCAGCCACGGGCGTGCGCCCACCGCTGCGCACGTTGGCTGCAGTGCGCGCAATGGCACCCGTGGCGGGCAGCCCCATGAACAGCGCGCTGGCGATGTTGGCCGTGCCCTGCGCGATGAGCTCTGGGTCTGAGCGGTGCCGGTAGCCGGTCATGCCGTCCGCCACCACCGCGCTCAGCAGGCTCTCGATGGCGCCCAGGAACGCGATGGCAGTGGCTGCCGGAATGAGGTCCCGCACCATCTGCAGGCTGATCTCTGGCATCTGCGGCGCTGGCAGGCTGCTGGGGATGCCGCCAAACCGCGTGCCGATGGTCTCCACCACCGGCCGCGCGTGCACGCCGTCCCACAGCACGGTGGCGTCGGCCCAGCCCATCAGCTTCACCAGCACAGCGCCAGCGCCCACCGCCACGATGGCCGCAGGCACGCGCGGCGCCACGCGGCGCATGACATCCAGCAGCACCAGCGTGCCAATGCCAATGCCAGCCGCATGCCAGCTGAAGCTGCTCCAGTTGTGCCAGTACACCTCCATCTTGCCAATGAACTCTGCCGGCATGGCGCCAGGCTTGCCATCTGCATCCAGGATGGTCAGGCCAAAAAAGTCCTTCACTTGGCTGGCCAGGATGGCCACGCCAATGCCAGCCGTGAACCCAGCCACCACCGGGTACGGCACAAACTTGATCACTCCGCCAAAGCGGAACGCTCCCAGCAGGATGAGGATGACGCCCGCCATGCACGTAGCCAGCACCAGGCCCTGGTAGCCATGCTGCGCGCACACGCTGAAGACCAGCGGCATGAACGCGGCTGTGGGCCCGCCAATCTGCACGCGCGACCCGCCCAGCGCAGAGATCAGGAACCCAGCCACGATGGCGGTGAACAGCCCGATGGCCGGTGGCGTGAGCCACGGATGCACGGCCGCCAGCTGCTGCGCCACGTTGGCTGGAATGCTGCCGATGCCCAGCGCCATGGCCAGCGGCAGCGCAATGACCGCCACGGTGGCGCCAGCGCCCAGGTCTGACACAAACGTGCGCCACCCGTACCCCTCGCGCAGGCAGATGAGCAACTTCGGCGTATAGCGTGCAACCCAGGAATGGCTCGACGCTTGAACAGGCGCGCTGGTCACGGCGAAGCCCCCATTGTAGTGGCAGGCCGGACTACCCTGTTCTGCAGGCAATCCCGTGAACCGCACGCTTCCCACACCGCTGGCTACCGCGCTCACGTGCGCACTGAGTGCGGCGGCACTCTGCAGTTGCAGCGATCGCGCACCCACCA
>JAXMAM010000031.1:0-31869 GCA_046350455.1 Phycisphaerales bacterium
GCATCAATGAAGAACTGGTGCACGGCATCCCCGGCTCCCGCGCGCTGGAAGACGGCGACGTGGTGAGCGTGGATGTGGGCGTGCGCCTGAACGGCTGGTGCGCCGACGCTGCCATCACCGTGGGCGTGGGCACCCTGGCCCCCCAGCACGCAGCGCTCATCCGCGGCGCGTGGGCAGTGCTGGAGCGCGGCATCCAGCTCATGCAGCCTGGCACGCGCTGGAGCACGGTGGCAGACGCCATGCAGCGCGTGGCCGTGGAGCACAGCCTGGGCATGGTGGATGGCTGGATGGGCCACGGCGTGGGCCGCCAGGTGCATGAGGCACCGCAGGTCCCGTGCATGGTCACCCCCGGCCTGCGCGAGCAGCGCGACTTCACGCTCCTGCCAGGCATGGTGCTGGCAGTGGAGCCCCTCCTGGTTGAGGGCGGTGGAACAACGATTGCAGCGGACGGCTGCGCCACACCTGTGGCCGCCACGCAGCTGCAGGATGGATGGACAGTGGCGGTGGCCGACGGTCGGCGTGCCGCACATGTGGAACACACGGTGGCAATCACCCGGCACGGTCCCAGGATCCTGACGGGCGCCTTGCGCCAGGCACACACCCAGCAGGGAGGTTGCGGCCGGTAGCTCCGGCCCACTGCGCATGGCCAAAGAAGACAAGATCACACTCGACGCCGAGGTGGTCGAGGCGCTCCCGGACGCCATGTTCCGCGTGCGCCTCCAGAACAACCAGGAAATCCTGGCCTACGTCAGCGGCAAGATGCGCAAGTTCTTCATCCGAATCCTCCCTGGTGATCGCGTCACCATCGAGCTCAGCCCATACGACATGACCAAGGGCCGCATCGTCTACCGCTTCTGAACCACGCACCCGCACCGCACACCCCAGTACTTACTTCAAGAGGAACGCCATGAAGGTCCGCAGCAGCATCAAGCGTCGCACCATGGACTGCCAGATCGTGGTCCGCAAGGGCAAGCGCTTCGTCATCAACAAGAAGAACCCCCGCCTGAAGCAGCGCCAGGGCTAAGCCCCGCTGCCTCGGCATTTCTCGCATACCCGCACTTCTCGCATACCCACCTAAGGAACCACCATGCCACGCATCGCAGGCATTGACATTCCCGAAAAGAAGAAGATCCGCTACTCGCTGCGCTACATCTATGGCATCGGCCCCAAGGTGTCTGACGACATCCTGAACAAGCTGGGCATTGATGGCGAGCGCCGCGCCAACACCTTGGACGACAAGGAGCTGGCCGCCATCGCCTCTGAGATTGACGCCACCTACCTGGTGGAGGGTGCGCTGCGCCGCGAGGTGCAGCAGAACATCCAGCGTCTGAAGGAAACCAAGAGCTACCGCGGTGAGCGTCACCGCAAGAGCCTGCCTTGCCGTGGGCAGCGCACGCGCACCAACGCCCGCACCCGCAAGGGCCGCAAGAAGACCGTGGCCGGCAAGAAGGGCGTGAAGGGTTAATCCGCGCACCAGGCGCCCCGCACAGGAGCAATACCTATGGCAAGCAAGAAGAAGATTCGCAAGAGCGTGGTGAAGGGCATCGTGCACGTCAATGCCTCCTTCAACAACACCATGGTCACCATCACCGACGTGAATGGCGAGACCCTGGCGTGGGACTCGGCTGGCAGCGTGGGCTTCAAGGGCGCTCGCAAGAGCACGCCCTTTGCAGCCAGCCGCGCCAGCGAGAAGGCCGCCAGCAAGGCCCGCCGCATGGGCCTGAAGGAAGTGGAAGTGCGCGTGAAGGGCCCCGGCCCTGGCCGCGAGAGCGCTGTCACCGCCCTGCAGGCCGCAGGCCTCAAGGTGACGGGCATCGAGGACTGCACGCCCATCCCGCACAACGGATGCCGCGCTCCCAAGAAGCGCCGCGTCTGAGTCTGGATCGTCTGCCCTCCGCCATCAGCAGGAGGCTCCGCTGGCCTGGCAGCAGCAGAGCCATCCGATCAGGCGCAGGGTTCTTCAAAGGCCGCACAGCGTGTGCGGCTTCCTGGAGTCTGCCAGAGCAAGGATTGGTTTGAACTATGCACGTTCGTTGGCGCGGGCTTGAACTCCCGTACAAGGTCGTCAAGGATGACCGTTCGTCCACCCCCACGTTCGGCCGCTTCATCGCGGAGCCGTTTGAGCGTGGCTTTGGCACCACCATCGGCAACAGCATTCGCCGCGTGCTGCTCAGCAGCCTGGAAGGCGCATCCATCACCAAGGTGAAGATCGCCGGCGTGCAGCACGAGTTCGGCACCATGCCGGGCGTGCTGGAGGACGTCACCGACATCCTGCTCAACATCAAGGGTCTGATCGTCAGCATGGACTCCGACGAGCCCAAGACCATGCGTCTGGCCGCCGAAGGTCCTGGCGAAGTGACCGCCGAGCTGCTGGAGCTGGATCCCAGCATCCACATCCACAACCCGGACAAGCTGATCGCCACGCTGACCGACAAGCGCGACTTTGCCATCGAGTTCACGGTGGAGAAGGGCCGCGGCTACCGTCCAGCCACTGAGCACTACAAGCGCGACGAGGACCAGGTGATTGGCGAGATCCCCGTGGACGCCATCTTCAGCCCAGTGCAGCGCGTGCGCTACCGCGTGGAAGACACCCGCGTGGGCCAGCGCACCAACTATGACCGTCTGGTCCTGGACGTGTGGACCAACGGCACTGTCAGCCCGGACATGGCCATGGTGGAGGCTGCCAAGATCCTGCGCAAGCACCTGAACCCGTTTGTGCAGTACGACATCGTCGGCGGCGAGACTGTGCCAGCCGACATCGCCACCAGCGACGCAGGCGACATGGAGCTCTTCAAGAAGCTCTCCATGCCTGTGGCTGATCTGGAACTGAGCGTCCGCGCCAGCAACTGCCTGGAGAGCGGCCGCGTCAACTGGATCTGGGAACTGGTGCAGAAGACCGAAACCGACCTCATGGAACTGCGTGCATTTGGTCGCACCAGCCTCCGCGAGGTGAAGAAGAAGCTCGAGGACATGGGCCTCGCGCTGGGCATGAAGCTGCCGGATGGCTTTGAGCCACCCGTGTCTGGTTCCTGACCAGCTGAAAGGACACTGATATGCGTCACCGTATCGCTGGATACAAGCTCAACGTCACCACGGATCACCGCCGCGCCATGCTGCGCAACCTGGCGGCTGGCCTGTTCGAACACGGCCAGATCGTCACCACGCCAGCCAAGGCCAAGGCGGTGCAGCCGTACGTGGAGCGGCTCATCACCATCGCCAAGCAGCAGAACCTGACGGCCCGCCGCACGCTGACAAGCCGGCTGACCGACCGCAAGCTGTTTGCCTGGGTGGCCGATGCCAACACCAAGGAAGAGACCAAGACTGCCAAGTCCCGCCTGTGGGACCTGCCGTCTGACTCGGAGATCAAGCGCAATCGCTACGGCGACCTGCGCAAGAGTCCCCGCCTGGTGCAGCACCTGCTCACCAAGGTGGCTCCGCTGTACGCAGACCGCGCGGGTGGCTACACCCGCATCGTCAAGCTGGACAAGCGCCGGCTGGGCGACGGCACTGACCTGGTCATGCTGCAGTTGGTGGGCAAGGAAGAAGGCTCGCAGGTGAAGGGCCGCAAGAGCGTGCGCCGCACCACTGCCGACAAGCGCACGGCCTTTGCCAAGAAGGTCCGCGCCAAGGCGCAGGCCTGATCACCAGGGAGCTGGCGCGGGCCAGCGCTCCCTGCACACGCAACCATCCAGCGCGGCCAGCGCAACAGCTGGCCGCGCTGTGCTTTTTGCAGCGGGGTTTCGTACACTTGGCCGGATGCTGGCACAGCTGGACAACACACAGCAAGAAGCGCTGGGCGCGCTGGCCGCCGCGCAGCACGCAGACGCCTTGGAGGCGTGGCGTGTGGCGTGGCTGGGCGGCAACGGCAGGCTGAAGACGCTGATGACCAGCTTGAAGGATGTGCCCAAGGCTGACAAGCCAGCTGCAGGCAAGCGCCTGAACGAGCTGAAGGCCACGCTGGAGGCTGCATTTGAAGCCCGCCGCGCTGAGGTGGGTGGTGGCGCTGCTGCTGGCCCGGTGGTGGATGTCACCGAGCCTGGCGTGGAGCTGGCCACGGGCCGCCGCCATGTGCTTAGCCGCACCATTGATGAGATTGTGGAGGTCTTTGGCCGCATGGGCTTTGTGCTGGCAGAAGGCCCAGAGGTGGAGGACGAGTGGCACAACTTCACAGCGCTGAACATCCCAGAAGCGCACCCCGCGCGTGACGCCACCGACAACTTCTACATGGGTGGCGGCGGGGGGAGTGGCAGCGCAGGCGTGAAGCGCCTGCTGCGCACGCAGACCAGCACGGTGCAGATCCGCGCCATGGAAGCGCAGCGCCCGCCCATCAAGGTGGTGGCCACTGGCCGCGTGTACCGCCCCGACACGCACGATGCCACGCACTACTCCATGTTCCACCAGATCGAAGGTCTGTACGTGGACCGCGGTGTGACCATGGCGGACCTGAAGACCACGCTGGTGCAGTTTGCCAAGGCCTACTTTGGAGAGCAGGCCGAGGTACGCATGCGCCCCAGCTTCTTTCCCTTCACAGAGCCCAGCGCAGAAGTGGACATGAAGATGCGGATCAAGGGCGAGTGGAAGTGGGTGGAACTGGGTGGCTGCGGCATGGTGGACCCCAACGTGCTGCGCGCTGTGAACATCGACCCAGAAGAATGGACAGGCTTTGCATTTGGCCTGGGCATCGAGCGCATCGCCATGCGCCGCTACGGCATCGCGGACATCCGCTGGCTGTTCGAGAACGACGCGCGCTTCCTGCGCCAATTCTGAGTTCACCCTACAATCCGGTGGCCTGGGTCCGGAAACTGGTGGTTTCCAGCATGACCACTCCAGAAATGCGCTTCCGCACACTCCCAAGCCGACCAGACCTGATGCAAGCGGTGGCACTGCCCCAGCGTGGGGCTATGGTTCAGCCAGTAGGGATTGTGCAGGATGTGAAGAGTTGCGTACGTGCTGCAGCGCGTGCGAACCCGTGCGTTCTGGGTGCGGGCGGTTTCGTGTTGCTGCAGCCAACAACCTGTTTTTCTTGAATGCTCCGCGATTCCACACAGCCTCTCGATCGGTCGCTTGCTGCCCGCCGCCGCGGACTGCAGGGTGCTTTGGCCATGGTTTCTGGCGCTGGACTGGCCGCCGCTGCAGCGGGGTTGGCACACGCAGACCCGCCGCCAGCCTCGCTGGTGCGCCCAGTGCCTGGCGCGACAGGCTCTGTGCTGGGTCCGCCAGCACCGCCGCCCAAGCCAGAAGTGCAGGACCAGGGCGCAGAGACGGTGATCTCAGGAGCTGTTACGGGCCTGAACGTGCGCATCCAGCCAGCCAGCCATCCCAAGCTCCCCAGCGCGGATGACCTCAAGCAGCTGAAGGTGCCGCTGGTGGACCGCAACGGCGTGTGGCAGCCGGGGCCAGAAGGAACACCGGGCATCGCGCTGGGTGATCTGCGCGGTCCCATCTCGTCTGCTTCGGCGTATGTGTGCAGCAAGTCTGTGCTGGCCTTCTTCCGCGACAAGGGCATTGATGGCGTGGTGACGCGCGTGGTGGCGCCAGAGACCGGCAAGAGCGGCGACCTGGTGGTGGCTGTGATGGTGGGCACGGTCACAGGCGTGCGTACGCGGTCCTATGAAACAGACGGCAGCGAGAAGGTGAACTCCCCGGAGTACGCGCGCATCGCAGCGCGCTCGCCCGTGGTGCCAGCCAAGGATGGCGACGCTGCCACGCTCCTCCAGCAGCAGATGCTGGAGGACTACCTGTCGCAGCTGAACCGCCTGCCTGGTCGGCAGGTGTCCTCGGACATCGGCCCAGGCGATGTGCCCGGCACCGTGCTCCTGGACTACCTGGTGCAGGACCGCAAGCCGTTCATCGTGCAGCTGCAGGGCTCCAACACGGGCACGCCAGCAAACGGGCGCTGGATCGAGCAGCTGGGCATCATCGGCACGCGCCTCCTTGGCCTGGACGATGTTCTGGACATCCGCGCCGCCACCAACACCTTCCAAGGCATCTACAGCGTGGATGGCAGCTGGGAAGGCCGCTTTGGCGACCTGGACGCCCTGCGCTGGCGCGTGAGCGGCGACTGGAGCCAGTACGACGCCAGCGACGTGGGCATCATCGGCAACAACTTCACCGGCACCACCTGGGGTGGCGGCGGTGCGCTGGTGTGGAACTGCCTGCAGGTGCATGACTTCTTCATGGACCTGGAGGGCGGCGCGCGCGTGTGGTACTCCGCGGTGGACCAGGCGCTGGGCGATCGCGGCTCCAGCGTGTTCCTGACGCCGTATGTGCAGTTGAACTTCTTCCAGCAGACGCGCGACTCGCTGCTGAGCGCCAACGTGGGCCTGGAGTGGACGGGCGCCAACGGCTCGCCCTACGACCTGGAGGTCATGGGCCGCACCAATCCCAGCACGGAGTGGTGGACGTTCCGCGGCATGGCCATGTACAGCGTCTTCCTGGACGGGGTGTTCGACCCCAACGCCATGACCGCGGTGCACCAGCTGACCGCGCGCATGAGCTGGCAGTACATCCCAGGCCAGGCGCGCGCCACGCCGGTCTCGCAGAACATCGTGGGCGGCTTCTACACCGTGCGCGGCTACGCGCAGGCGCTGGCCGTGGGCGACAACACCGTGGTGGGCAGCCTGCAGTACGACTTCCACCTGCTGCGCGCGCTGCCAGATTCGCCTGCTGGCGAGCTGTTCGGCAAGCCGTTCCGCTGGACCACCGAGACAGGGACGGGCATGCCCCCAAGCTGGGACATCAGCCCACACGTGTTCTTTGACGCTGGATACACCAGCGTGAATGGACCCACCGCTGGCGAAGTTCCGTCCGCCACGCTGACCGCAGCCGGCATTGGCGTCACCGCCATGATCGGCACGGACCTGAGCGTGACGCTGGACTGGGGCATTGCCCTGCAGGGGCAGAGCGATCTTGGAGTGAACGCGGGAGACACGCAGCTTTGGTTTGTCGGATCCATCAACTTCTAGGGCCCGCTGTGCCCGGGCGCACGGCAGGTGAAACATGAACGGCCCACGTTGGCCTGCGAGAGGTGTGCAGATGCAACAGAAGATGCGACAGGCTGCGGCCCTTTTTGCCGCCGGAAGCACGTTGTTCACCGCTATCCCCGCCGAGGGCGGTGGCCCTGTGGTGGAAGGCGCGCGCGTGCGCCATGGCCGCGCCAAGTTTGAGCGCGACGGCGACACGCTGCGCATCCGGTCTGGCCGCCTGACGGTCATTGACTACACCCGCTTTGACGTGCCAGTGGGCACGTCCGTGGAGTTCCTGCAGGCCGACGGCAAGAGCCGCATCCTGAACCGCATCAGCAGCGACGCGCCCAGCATGATCATGGGCTCCATGATGTCCAACGGGCGCGTGTACTTCATCAACCGCGCTGGCGTGATCTTTGGCGCCAGCTCCACGGTGAACGTGGGCGGCCTGTTTGCCGCCGCGGGCAACATGAGCACGCAGGACTTCATGGCTGGGCGCGACCGCGTGACTGGCATGCAGGGTGCCGTGCGCAACGAAGGCACCATCCACGCGCAGAGCGAGGTGGTGCTGGCTGGCCGCACCGTGGTGAACAACGGGCAGATCGAGGCCGGCCAGGGCGGCCTGGTGGCCCTGGTGTCTGGAGACTCTGTGTCGTTGCGCCGCACTGGCAGCAACGTGAGCGTGCGGGTGAGCGGCGGCGTGCAGGACCTGGGCACCCCGGGCATCCAGAGCACGGGCAGCATTTCCACCAAGGGCGGCCGCATTGTGGCCACGGCTGGTGACCTGGCATCGCTGGCTGTTGACATGCAGGGCAGCGTGGTGGCCAAGGCCGTGGAGATTGACGGCGGCGCCAACGGCGGCGTGCGCCTGGCAGGCACGGTTGACGCCAGCAGCGCCAGCAACGGCGGCACCCAGGGCGGCACGGTCAAGGTGACCGGCCGCACGGTTGACCTGGCCAGCACCGCAGAGATTGACGCCAGCGGCAGCCGGCAGGGCGGCACGGTGAACGTGGGCGGCGGCGTGCAGGGCGGCGACCCCAACGTGCGCAACGCGCAGACGCTGAACGTGGCGCAGGGCGCCACCGTGAACGCAGACGCCACGCAGGCTGGCGCGGGCGGCACCATCAGCTTCTGGTCGGAAGGCACCACCACCTACCGTGGCTCTGCCAGCGCGCGCGGCGCAGGCCAGAACGGCGACGGCGGCTTTGTGGAGGTGAGCGGCAAGACGCATCTGGACTTTGACGGCGCCAGCACCGTGCAGGGCGCTGGCCTTGGCCGCACCGGCACGCTGCTGCTTGACCCGGGCTTCCTCATCGTGCAGAACGCAGCGGGCGGCGCAGACACCATCAGCATTGGCCAGCTGAACACGCTGCTTTCAGCCAACAACGTGGTGCTGCAGAACAGCGGTGTTTCGCAGGACAGCGGCATTCAGTGGAACGCCACCAGCGCCATCAGCGGTCCCAACGCCAACAGCATCACGCTGAACGCCGTGGGCGCTGGCGCCACGGTGGATGTGACCGCTGCGCCCAACTTTGGCACGTGGACGGGTGACTTCAACCTGAACGCGGCAGCAGGCGGCATCAACATTGGCGCGGCCATCAGCCGGCCCAACGGCGGCAACATCAGCATGACCGCTGGTGCAGGGCAGTTCATTGCGCTGAACAACGGCACGCTGTCCACGCTTTCTGGCAACATCAGCCTGAACAGCCCCGTGCTGCTGGGCACCAACGTCAGCGTGAGCGCTGGGTCTGGCAACGTGCTGTTTGGCGGCACAGTGGCTGGCTCTGGCGGCAACCGCAACCTGACGGTGAACTCCACGGGCGCCACCACCTTTGCTGGCAGCCTGTCCAGCCTGGGCGCGCTCACCACCAACGCGGGCGGCACCGTGAGCTTTGGTGGCGACATCAGCGCATCTGGCAACATCTCGGTGGGAGAGGCCGCCACCTTTACCGCTGGCGCGCACACCATTGGCAACACGGGTGCGTTCAGCACCATCTTCAACGGAACGGTGGGCGGGCCGGGGTCTTTGACCATCAACAACGGCACGGGCGCGGTGCAGTTCAAGGACGCTGTGGGCGGCGCACCGCTGGCGGCGCTCACAGTGAACTCTGCGGGCTCGGTGCTCTTTTCGCAGACAGTGGATGGCGGCATGCCGCTGGTGGTGAACACCACGGGCACCACCACCTTTAATGGCGCGGTGGGCGCTGGCACAGCGCTCAGCTCAGTGCAGATGCTGGCCGGCACCGCAGTGGTGAGCGGCGGCAGCGTGACCACCACCGGGTCTCAGACCTGGAACGCGCTGCAGCTGGGGGCCAGCGGCATCTTCAACGCCAGCTCCATGACGGTGAACGGCGCGCTCACGCGCAGCGGCGCTGGCAACCGCGACCTGACCATCAACTCTCCAGGCGCGGTGCTGCTGGGCGGCACGGTGACCAACCTGCGCAACATCACCACGGATGCTGGAGGCACGCTCACGCTGGGCGCCAATGTGACAGCCAGCGGCGCAGTGACGGTGAACGACCAGATGGTGCTGGGCGCGCCAACGGTGGTCATCAACGCTGGGTCCATGGACCTGCAGGGCGTGACGGGCGCGGGCAACAGCCTGCAGCTGGTGTCGCTGAACACCGTGAACCTGAACGGCAACCTGACTGGCCTGCAGAACTTCAGCACGGACAGCAACGGCACCACCGTGCTCAACGCAGACCTGAGCGCCTCTGGCACGGTGCTGCTGGCCGACGCATTCGTGGCGGGTGGCCTGGGTGCCACGCGCACGGTGACAAGCACGGGCGGCGCCATCAGCTTCAACAAGACAGTGAATGGCCCTGCCTCGCTGGTGGTCAATGGCAATGCAGCGCCCGTGACGTTCAACGGCGCCATTGGCGGCACCACGGCGCTGGGCGGCCTGAATGTGCAGTCGGTGGGCGACGTGACCTTTGTGAACACCATCAACGGGGCCATGGACCTGGTGGTGGACACGGCGGGCACCACCAAGTTCCAGAACACCGTGGGCGCCACCACCGCGCTGAACAGCGTGGCGGTCTCGGGGCTCATGGACTTCTCTGGCGCCTCGGTGCGCACCACGGGCAGCCAGGACTATGGCAGCGCCACGCTGGGCACCAGCACCACGCTGGCCAGCACCGGCGGCGGGGACATCCACCTGCACGGCACGCTGGCCAGCCCGCTGGCCAAGGCCCTCACGGTGAACACCGCCGGCAACACCATCTTTGACGGCACCGTGTCTGGCCTCAGCACGCTGACCACCGACGCTGGCGGCACCAACCAGTTCAACGCCGACGTCAGCACCACCAGCACCATCACGCTGGCTGGCACCAGCATCTTCAACGGCGCTGGCCGGATCATGGCGTCCAATGCGGGCGCCATCAACTTCAACGGCCCCGTGCAGCTGAACACCGGCCTCACGGTGAACACGCCTGGCACCACCAAGTTTGCATCGTCGGTGACCAGCCCGGGCGCCAACACGTGGCTCACCGTGTCTGGCCCAGTCAACTTCAGCGGCGCCAGCGTGACCACCACCGGCGACCAGTCCTACGGCGCGGCCACGCTGGGCTCAGACGTCACGCTGGCCGCCACCAACGGCGGCAACATCAGCTTCGTGAGCACGCTGAATGGCACCAAGAACCTGGTGATCAACACCGCGGGCACCACCACGTTTGGCGGCGCGGTGGGCAACGTGAACCGCCTGCAGAGCCTGCTGGTGAGCGGCCCAACCGTCATCAACGGCGGCAGCGTTCGCACCAACCTCAACCAGGACTACGGCAACCTCACGCTGGGCGCCAACACCACGCTGACTGCCAACACCAACGGCAACATCTCCTTCAACGGAACGGTGGGCTCCACAGCTGGCCAGAACCTGGTGGTGAACACGGGTGGCATCACTGGCTTCTTTGGCGCAGTAAACGGCATCGGCTCGCTGACCACGGATGCTGCGGGCTCCAACACCGTGGCCGGGGACATCACCGCCAACCTGGCAGTGCTGCTGAATGGGCCCACCAACCTGTCTGGCGCAGCGCGCACCATTGCGTCCAACACCAGCACGGTCACCTTTGGCGGCACGCTGAACGGCGCCACAGACCTCACGGTGACGGCCGCTGGCAACACGGTGTTCAACGGCACCGTGGGCAACAGCACGGCGCTCAGCTCGCTCACGGTCACTGGCAACACCTTCATGAACACCGGCACGGTGCGCACAACGGGCAGCCAGCTGTACGGTGGCTCGTTTGGCCTGGGCACCAACACGGTGCTCACTTCGCTGGCCGGTGGCAACATCCAGTTCAACAGCAACGTGGACGGTGCGCGCACTCTGACCACCAGCACCACAGGCGCTGGGGCCAGCATCTTCAATGGCCAGGTGGGCGGGCTTGGGCCGCTTGCCGCGCTCACAGTGAACGGCGCTGCGCAGCTGAACGGCGTGGTCTTCCGCACCAGCGGCGCGCAGACGTACAACGGCGCCACCACGCTGGGCAACACCACCAACATCCAGACGCCAGGCGGCGCGGTCACCTTTAACGGCACGGTGGACGGCGCCAGCGCGCTCAGCGTGAGCACCACCGGCACCACGGCCTTCAACGGGCTGGTGGGCGGGCAGAACGCGCTGGCCAGCATCCTGGTGTTTGGCAACACCACCTTCAGCGGTGGCGGGGCCACCACCATCGGCAGCCAGTACTACGGGCCTACCACCATCGTGGGCGACACCACGCTCACCAGCACGGGCGGCGGCAGCATGTTCTTCTTCAGCACCATCAACGGTGCCTCGGCGCTGAACATCAGCAGCACGGGCACCACCACATTGACGGGTGCAGTGGGTGGAATCAACGCGCTCACGCAGTTTGTGGTGGGCGGGCCGGTGAACATCAACGGCGGCAGCGTGACCACCACGGGTGATCAGCTGTACGGCAACGCCGTGCTTGGCGGGACCACCACGCTTACCAGCACGGCAGGCGGCGACGTGACCATGGCTGGCACTGTGAACGGGCTGGACGTGAACGCGCTGACCGTGAACACCGCTGGCCAGACTGCCTTCCAGGGCAACGTGAGCAACGTCACCAGCCTGACCACCGACAACGCTGGCACCAACCAGATTGACGCAGACCTGACTCTGAGCAACAGCATCCTGCTGGGTGGCAACACCCT
Organism: Phycisphaerales bacterium; assembly: GCA_046350455.1. GTDB lineage: Bacteria > Planctomycetota > Phycisphaerae > Phycisphaerales > SM1A02 > CAZXGD01. The sequence continues at coordinate 12,117 of JAXMAM010000031.1, forward strand.
GCTGGGCGCTGGCACGCACAGCATGACCACCACCACCGGCGGCATCACCTTTGATGGCATGCTGGATGGTCCGGGCGGCCTGGACCTGAATCCGGGCACCGTGGCCACCTTCAACGGCGCAGTGGGCAGCAGCACGCCGCTGGCTTCGCTCATGCTGAATGGGCCAGCCGTGGTCAACGGCGGCCAAATGCACGTGGCCGGTGACCTGACGTTCAACGACGTGGCCACGTTCAACGCCAATACCGCCGTCACCGCGGGTGGCACGCTCAGCCTGAACGCAAACGCGCTGGCAGGGGCCTTTGACCTTTCGCTGGCTGGCGGGCAGCTGGCGTTTGCAGACAACATCATGGTGCAGGGCAACAACCTCACCCTGACTGGCACTGCCAACGCAGCGGGTGCGCTGGACCTGGATGCAACCGGCCAGCTGGGCATCTATGGCAGCCTGTACACCGCGGGCGCGCTCAACATGCACACGCCCACGCTGCTGGTCCTGAGCGGCGCCATTGACTCGCTGGGCGACCTGTTCTTCAACAGCGCCATCCGGGTGGAGGGCGACAGCCAGATCACCAGCCGCGATGGTGGCAACGTGACCTTTGCCAGCACCATCAATGGCACCAACTTTGAGGCAGACTCGCTGTATGTGCGTTGCTCTGGCCTGACGGCCTTCAACGCAGACGTGGGCAACACCATGCGCATGTGGAAGCTGGAGACAGACCGCCCTGGCACGGTGCAGGTGGCGCCCAGCGCCAACGCGGTCATCGTGATCTACGGCGAGCTGGACCGCGGCCCAGACACGGGCGGTGGCGTGGCGTTGGCGCAGGCGTATTCCAGCATGTGGGAGGCCACCGCAGCGCTGCTGCGCGACGGCCGCCGCGCAGCCATGGTGGACTACAACCGCGCGCTGACCGACATCCTCTCAGACGACCTGCTGGAAGAACTGCGTTCGCCCGGCATCGCGAGGGCGGATTTGCATTTCTAGAGGGTGGCAGATAGAGGCGGGTGCATTGCTACTCGGCTGGGACAATCCGTGAGGCGCGCACCGCAATGGAATGGCCTTCGCTTCGCACCAATCGCCCAAGCAAAGCCTTGATGTCTATCGGGCCTGACTAGCGAGCGAACGGTCGTCTGTTGGCAAACGAGGCATCGCTGCCGGGAACATCCGAATCTCTTGCCGGTGTCGAGCACTGAGAGGGGCTTCAAGTTGCGGGATGTCTACGGCTTCACGGTCTAGCATTCCGATTGAGCGATCATTGAACATGGCAAGCTCACCCAACACCAAGCGGGCGGAAGTCATGAAGCTTCTCGAAGACGCCGGCTACATCGTTGAGGATGCGGCTTCGCGGGGGGACCGCGATTTCAAGCTTTGTGCTGTTTCGCGCGAACCTCTGAAGCCCAGAACTCTCTACGACACCGGGCGCCGCGTTGGGCGTATGAAGGAGCAAAGAGAGCTGAGGGGTGCGAGAATTGAAGTGATTGGTGCCGCATCGCGCCCAGAACTACTGTGGAGGGTGCGCCTGCAACCGTCACTCGTCTTGGGGTCGGCCCTCATCGGGGTCGTAGTGCTAGCCCTAGCGACCTGGGGCATCGTTGAGGTGGGCCGCACGTGGAGAAGCGTGTCCGACGGCAGTGGGAATTGGTTCGACTTTCGGCCTGGATTGTGCGCGGCGCTTCCGGCTTTGTTGGGGGTGGCGGTGCTTGCCAGCTGGCTGAACGGAACTGCGCGCGAGATCAGTCAGATGCGCAGGACCATTGAGCAACTGAAAGTCAGGGTGAAGTAGAGCAAGCGCCGGTTTCATTCGCGGAGCGGTCGCGGTTTCTTGGCGGCGCAGCTCTCTGTTACAGTTTCAGGGTGCGGCCTTCACGCCAAAGCTGGGGCGAGATCGTGAGTGCAGTGATCCCAATGGCTCGGAAGGCAAAGCGGACGGATTTTGGGGCGATGCGACGGATGAGGAGTTTGGATTGCGATTCAGCTGGCGCTTTGATTTCTGAGGGACGCGCATGACACCACTCTCTCTGCAGGCATCCGACTGGTCGTCTACTGAATTGCACCACTGGTTCGTCCAGCGGGGCCTCAATCTTGATGGAGATGAGCTGGCTCAGAATGGAACTGCTTCCGTGGTGCTCCCGCGCGGGCTTTGGCCCAAGGCGCTCGTGCCAGTGCAGTCAAAGCGAATTGGCGACAGCAGGGTGCTGCGTGCCACAGCCACCGAGTACCGCCAGCTGTACGCGTACTTCATTGAGGTCACCCTCGAACGCGACGCGTGGCAGGTCTCGCTCAAGAGAGACCCGTGGTGGATACGGACAATGCTGGGTTGGGGGGCAGGAGGCACCATTGTCCTGTCCGGGCCGTTGGTGGCTGCTTTGTATGCGTCAGGTCCAGTTCCAAGGTGGCTTGAGCCATGGTGGCGGATGACATTGCTTGAGTTCGCCCTCGCGGGGCTTGACAGGGGTGCGCTGAACAGGTCCACCCCTTATGAGAGACTTTGCCGGCCCGAAGGGCCGGAAGGAGTCTTTCATGAAGGATCCAGGCAGAAGGAAGCGCCACCGCCCCGAGGAGGTGGTGGCCAAGCTCAGGCAGGCTGACGAGGCGCTTGCGGCGGGGAAGCCGATCGCCGAGGTGGCCCGCTCTCTTGGGGTGTCGGCGGTGACGCTGCACCGCTGGCGGGCCGAGTACGGCGCGGTGGACCGGGACGCGGTGAGGCGGCTGAAGGACCTGGAGAAGGAGAACGCCAGGCTGAAGCGGCTGGTGGCCGACCAGCAGCTGGACATCCAGATCCTGAAGGAGATCGCCAAGGGGGAGTTCTGAGCCCGGCGCGGCGGCGCCGGGCGATCGAGCACGTGACGATGGCGATGGACGTCTCCGAGCGGCGCGTCTGCCGCGTGGCGGGCCAGCACCGGAGCACGCAGCGCCGCACGGCGCCGCCGAACCCGTACCGGGACAGGCTGGTCACCAGGATGCGCGAGCTGGCCGTGGGCAACCCACGCCGCGGCCGCCGCTACGTGATGGACCTGCTGCATAGGGAGCGCTGGTCGGTCGGCGCGCGGCTGATGAAGCGGCTGTGGCGCCAGGAGGGCCTGCTGGTGCCGCAGAGGCGCGTGAAGCGCAGGCGGATCGGCATGGGCGAGAACGGGATCGTGCGCCGAAGGGCGACGCGCAAGGACGAGGTGTGGGGCATGGACTTCGTGCAGGACCGGACCGCGGACGGCCGCCCCTTCCGCATGCTGGTGGTGCTGGACGAGCACACGCGGGAGTGCCTGGCGATCGAGGTGCACCGGCACCTGCGGGGCGAGGACATCGTGGCGGTGCTGGACGAGCTGACTGCGATCCGGGGAGCACCGGCGCACATCCGTGCCGACAACGGTCCGGAGATGATCTCGAAGGCCGTGAAGGCCTGGTGCGAGGAGAGCGGCACGGGTGCGCTCTACATCGACCCGGGGTCGCCGTGGCAGAACGGGATCGTGGAGAGCTTCAACGGCCGGCTGCGCGACGAGCTGCTGTCGTCTGAGATCTTCGACACGCTGGCGGAGGCACGGTACCTGATCGACCGGTGGCGGCTCCACTACAACCACCGCCGGATCCAGCGGGCGCTCGGGAAGATGACCCCGGCGGCCTTCGCCGTGGCGAGCCCGGCGCTGCCTCCGCTCCGGCTCGCTGCGCTCGCCTGCGCTGCGGCGGCGCCGGGCGTGGACGGGGCTGCTACGATGCACCAACTCTCATACGGGGTGGACCGATGAGAGCGACCCCGTCACTGTGGCTGCGTGATGGACTCAATGCGCGGCGAGCGTACGAAGCGGTGCTTCGGGAGCTGGAGACTGCGAGTGAAGCTGGCCACCGGCCGCCATCCGTCAGCGAGTGAAGAGCGAGTTTGGAGCCACCCGGCGCGGAGATTGGCGCGTACATCCGCGGCTCAAGGACGCTTGTGTTCGGCCATCCTTGCGCTCCAAGGCACATTTGATTGGGAAGATTGCCGTGTGACGCAACGAGGCAAGATGCCGCAAATGAGACCACTTTGGGACATTGATGCAGGTGCACCCACGAGGATCCCGGCCGCGAGGGTCGCCTCGAATCGGACGATTTCGGAAGTAGCCTTGCCTGCCGGCCGGTTCAATCTCTGCAGTTGGGTGCCTGATTCGGCTAGTAGGTGGCGGGCATTTCATCAGTAGGAGGAACTGACCAATGTGCAGAGTTCCCGAATCGCGCATGACCTGTTTCCGGTTGGCCGGATTCGCGGTCGTGGCTGCAGCTGCACTCAGCATTTGCGCTGGATGCCAGAAGACCATCATTGACAAATGGGAGCGGACGGAAGGCACTCCGCTCGGACCCGGGGGAGCGCCTGTGGTGGAGACTGGCGAGATATGGCGGTCGCAAGCTTTCTGGCGTACCACCCACATGAGCGTCCAACTTCAGGTGAATGGCCGTCGCGTTTGGGCCGATGCCGAGGTCGCGGCGTGCGAGCGCCTGATCGTGCAGACACTGGGTCGATCTCAGCCGTGGCAATCCGGCGTCGCGCTCGACTCGTTCGAGCTATCGGAGTTTCCAGTGACGGCCTACCTCGTGTCCACCGGTCCTGCCATCGTAGTTGTGGTGCCCCGGGCCTGTATCCCTCGGGTCCTATTCGGGCGGGCGCTTGAAGACGCCAGCCTTGGACCACAGTCGCTTCGCGGTCGCATCGGGGAGTTCATGCAGGCATCGTCCCGGGTGCCTGCTGCCGACTTTGCTGCCGTCTATCTGCCTGATGCGGGAATTGGGCCGATTCCGCTGGTGCGCGGTGAGTCGCTTCAGTACGCAACGCAAGGTGGCGGGGTTCGCATTGCGGCGCAGCCCGATGGCTGGGTCGCGGAGTGGATCCAGGCGGATCCTCTCACGGCACCTTGGGAGCGATGGCTGCGAGTCTTCGATGGGTGGGCGAAGTTGGACCACTGACTTTGCGGCGATCTTCTTCGAGCGGGGATCCATAGATTGGAGGCGCACTTGGCGCACATGGGCGTGTGTGGGAATCGCGGGAGCGCGTTTGATACACCCAATGCTTGTGGGAGCTCATGCTGGATCTCGTCGCCATAGTGAGTCATCAGTTAAGGACCCAGGAAGATGAAGTCGCCTTCGTGACGAAGCGCAGCGTTAGGCTGCATGGCGTTCTGGCCGCAGCGCATTTGCCATGACCCCCGGCATCTGAGTTGCAACCTTCGGAACCGCGCCACCCCAATCGTGTGTCTGATTCATCTCCGCTCCATTTCGAAGAGCGTCTCCCCCGCACTACTTCACGAAACGCCGCCGAGAGAGCTCGGTGGCGTTTCTTCCTTCGGCGCAACGACGACAGGCCACTACCCGGGACTGGGCCGGTTCGGCCGCGTGCGCCGCCAAGTGTGGGTGGACCTAGCGTTGGGGGCGGGCTCGGGCGGGAACCCCAGTTACCTTCCCGTGCCAGAGGGCCGCGCCAAGCACAACATTCCACTGCCGCCCAGGCGCACCTGTTCACTTGGCGACAGACTGGTCATTCGCACCGACTTGGGCGTCTTCGCAGCAGGAAGGCTTGCGCTTGGGTGATTTCCTGTGCAGAGTGCCTTCCAGCGTCGGAAAACATGGCTTTGGTGGAAATATTTCTGCTTTGGCGCTACTTTCCGGAGCCGGAAAATGGCGATATACTGGAAAACGATGTACCCCGATGCCCCCATCTCCGAGGCCGCTATGCCCGAGCTGTTCGATCGGCTTGGACCCGTCTTTGGCAGGCAGGTCACCATCGAAATCCGCCCGATGGGTCCACGTGAAGTGCCCGTCCGCGCGGGTGCCGATTTTCTCGTGAGCGTCGCCTGGGGGGCAGAGCGGTGCGAGTTCGCGGCAGAAGCGAAGCTGCGCAACACGCCGCGTGTGCTCGACGAGGCTCTCCGCCAGGCGCAGCGGTGGGCTGCGGAGTCCGGCCGACTGCCGATGGTGGTCGTGCCGTACCTTGGCGAGAAACGCATCGAACGATTGGAAGAGGAAGGCGTTTCCGGCCTGGACCTCTGCGGCAACGGTTTGATTGTCGTCCCCGGCCGCATCCTGCTCCGACGAACGGGGCAACCAAACCGATACCCCGAAACCAGGCCAGCGCGGTTCGCGTACCGGGGAGCCACGTCGCTGGTCCCCCGCGTGTTCCTACGTCGCCCCGAGTACTCGTCTGTCGGCCAGGTACGGGACGAGATTGAGGCCGCAGGCGGAGCCGTGGCGCTGTCGACCGTCTCCAAGGCGCTCGCGAAGATGGCGGACGATCTGATTGTGGACCGATCCGACGGCCGGATCAAGCTAATACAGCCAGACAGATTGCTCGAGGTCCTGGTCGGGAGTTTCGCCGCACCAAAGCCGGAACGCGCAGTTCGGCTCAAGACGCCGCTGCAGCTGGAAGACTTCTTCAAACGCTCCCAGCCAGCTGGTTCCGGGCCAAAGCTGCGGATGGTGCTTTCGGGCGCCTCGAGCCAGGACCGTTACGCCGCTGGTCTACGCGCCGATGTGCCGGTTGTGTACGTTGATGACCTGGACGAACTGAAACGGCGGATCGGCGATGCATGGCAGCCCGCAGATCGTTTCGCCGATCTCGCGGTGATCGAAACGCGTGATCCGACGCCTTTCTTCGACGCCCGCCGCGAACAGAATGGAGCTTCATTCGCCTCTCCAGTTCAGGCATACCTCGAACTCGCCACCGGTGGGGACAAGCGGGACTCCGAAATGGCTCAGCAGATCCGTACACGAATCCTCCGTGACCTCCGCCAATGACCGGAATCCAGCCATGAAGCCACTGATCACCAGCGTGCTGGTGCTCGTACCTGAGAAGGGTGGACGCCAGTACGAGCGCACGTGCGTCCATGCCATTGCGCCTGGTTCCGTCATGAATGGCTTTGCTTGGTGCGCGCTTGAATCCCGATCATCGGCTCCAAGGCGCGTGGCGGCGCAGGCGACAACAGCGGTATTGATCTCGCGGTGATCGTGCCCAGCGATGCTCCGGCGGAGCAAGCGAATCCGCGCAAGGCCGCTGAGGTGCTCTGGGACTTGAGCGAGGGGCTGATGTCCTGGTTTTCAGGGAGAGCGCGTTTGCTGCACGTGGGGGAGTGGTCGCGTCGCTTCCGTGGACTATTGGCCGCGAGGGAAGGCTCCTCAATGGCGGCTGAGAAGGCGGATCTGCGCCTGAGCGGGTATGTGGTGTGACTGCGTAGCAGGGGCAGGACTACATTTCCGAGATCAGGATCAACATCCAACAGTCCATGGACCCGGCGGTGCGGATGGTGGACCTGTCCAGAGTGCGGTATGGTTCGAAGCGAATCACAGTCATAGTTGACATCTGCCTGTCCGGTTGACAGCTGGGGCTGAAGAGGTGCTTTGTGCAAGGAGAGACGCAGCTCGTGTTTGGTGAAGGGTTTGTCGCCGTTCAGCGAACGGCTCGGTCATTCGTTCGAGTCGTGTCAGTGGCTGCGCTTGTGGCTGGGCTGATGTTCCTTGTGGCGCCATCTCTTCATGTTCCGTCATTGTCGGGCGTTTGGGCATTCGATCTGGCATTCATCGCTTGCGCCATGGCGCTGATTGCTTGGCTCGCAGCAAAGCGCCTGCGCCGTGGATCGGTGTTGATGGTCTTTGCCGCTCCAGCTGCAAACCTGCCGCCACGCGCGCGGTCATGCGCGAGTCGAATGTCCCTGGACGAGGTTGTGGCTGTGGAGGTCTGCAGCAGCCTGAGACGGCTCAGGTCAGAGGGCAACGAAGAAGCGATGTCGGAGATGGAAACGGCGCAGATCTACGTTCGCGTCAAGCGGCCCGGCCCTCCGATCCTTGTCTACTCCAGACTCTGGGGTTTCCGCCGGGGTGTGGCCGAAACGGCGGGCGAGCTAGGACAGTTCATGGGAGTACCAGTGCTTGACTTGCACGGCGCCGGGAGATAGCGCTCGAACACATGCCGAAGTGGAGATGCACAATGCGCACAGGCTTCATGGGGCAGCTCCTCGCTGCCCTGGCAGTGGTTGCGTCGGTGGTAGCGGGCGGCTGCTCTACACCTGACTGCGCGGAGCATGTCCTTGCTCTGGAGCCCGCTCCTTGGTTTGGCGGCCCTGAAAGAGCGAAATTTGTTGTGTGCTGGGAACAACGGTGGGCCAGCGAAGCTAAGTACGCGAGCTTCCGATGGCAAAACGGCATCGGAGAAGTGGTCGAGTACGAGGAGATCGCGCCCGTGCTCCATGAGTTCTTGCGGCGAAGCCCACTGCGTCGCGCGCCTCATCAGCTGGATGGCCCTCGACCTGTACCACCATTCTCCTACTGGGAGCATGGCGGGCTGCAGCCGCCCGGCAGCCAGTTTCTTCGGCCGGCTTGGTTCATAGTGGCTCTGAAGCCGCTGGTGCTCATCAGGGTGGACTGCGAAGTGAGCGATGTGCACTCGCCCGACTTCCGGTTGGACGGCCAGGGGGGATTGTCTTCCCGGATGGAGTGACATGCAGCACGCGCCTTCCGCTGGTTGAGGAGGTGGTGTGGGTCAGCCCTGATCTCAACATCGAGCCGCGGCTTGCTGCGAGAAGCCCAGTCGGAGCATGGGAGATCCGCTTGCCATGGGGGTGCTTGCTGGTTCGGCGAGATGGAGACATGTTGACCGTGGACGCCATCGGGGGTGCCACCAAGCGATAGAGCCCGGCGTGCATGCCTCGGCTCCAGGGTGACCTGCCGGGATTCTTGGTGCCAGTTCGAGTGAGAGTCGGTCATCATTCTAGCGACGCACGCGTGCGCTCCCGCGCCGCGCACTCCGCAGGGGTCATGTAATCCAGGGACGAGTGCGGGCGCCTCTCGTTGTAGTCCTCGCCGAAGTCCGCAAGCACCGTGCGGGCCTCCGCCAGGCTCGTGAACAGCTCAAGGTTCAGGCACTCGTCGCGCAGCCGGCCATTGAAGGACTCGCAGTACGCGTTCTGCCACAGAGACCCTGGCTCGATGTACGCGGTCCTGGTCCCGCGCTCCGCGAGCCACGCCCGCGGCGCCCGCGCGATGAACTCCGGCCCGTTGTCCATGCGCAGGTGCCGCGGCGCCCCGCGCCTGGCGAAGAGCTCGCGGAGCGTCGCGACCACCGCCGCAGACGTGATGCTGCGCGCCGCCGACAGCCCGATGCACTCGCGCGTGGACTCGTCTTCCACGGCCAGGATCTTCAGCGGCCGGCCGTCCACCGGCTGGTCCTTCACGAAGTCGCAGGTCCACACGCCGTTGATCTGGCCGGCCCTCAGGCGCTGCGCGCCGTGCTCCGCGCCGCCTAGCCTGCGGCGGCGCACGCTGCGCCGGGCCACGCGCAGGCCGTGCAGCTGGCAGAGCCGATGCACGCGGTCCCGGCCCACACGCCGGCCCTTGCGCTGCGTGCCCCATGTCCGACCCAAGGCCCTGCATGCCCGACGCCCTCGCGGACCTCTGTCGGGCTCAGTCCTTTCCCCGCATCGCCTCCTCGATGATCTGCTTGTCCAGCACCAAATCGGCCACCGCCTTGCGCAGACGGCGGCACTCGTCCTGCAGCGACTTCAGCCGCTTGATCTGGTCGCCGCCCATGCCCTTGAACGACTGCCGCCGCCGCAGAAGCGTCTGCTCGCTGACGGACAGCCGCTGCACCACCTCGGCGCGCGAAAGGCCCTGCGCCTCCAGCGCCTCCGCCTCGCGGAGCTTGCGGATCACTTCGTCGGTCGTGTGGCTCTTGCGCTTCATCTGAGGGTCTCCTTGAGCCTACGGCTCCGTTGGATACCCTCACTCGGCCTGGATCACATCTTCAAGGGCAGGTCACCTGGTGGACCCGGCGGGGGCGGTGGCGGAGCGCGTGTCCTACAGCGCGTACGGGATCGCCCGGCACCACTGGCAGGGGGACGTGGACGGCGCCGGGTACCGCGCGGAGTACGACCTGGGCGGCTACCTCTTTGCGGCGGAGAAAGGGCTGCAAATCGTGAAGTCCAGAACGTACTCACCGGACCTAGAGAGGCTCAGCGCATCCAGTCCTGCGACTTGAATGTCTTGGGGCGGTTCCGATTGGGGAATTCCGCGCAGATGACGGTAGACATCAGGGCCGCCTATAGTATATAAAAAGATACACAACTCCGCAACTGGAGAATCGGTCCATGAAATCTAAGAATCTGCGCTCGAATGGCCCCTGGCGCTCGCTTGCTGCGGCGATTGCTCTTTCGATTGCCGGCGGAGCCGCTGCCACCATCATCGGACTGACCATGGCTGACTTCCATCTTTCGGGCACGCAGGTAGGAGATGTCGACCAGGTGAACTTTCTTGCGCCCTCCTACTGCGCCATGTGCCACTCTGTGCCTACTGCACCAGCGAGCCCCAACCGAAGCTGGGAGGGAAGCCTGATGGCGCAGGCAGGAAGGGATCCGCTCTTCTTCGCACAGATGACCACTGCCAATCAGGATGTGTCGAATGCGGGTTACTACTGCATGCGATGCCATGTTCCCATGAGCATGGTGACAGGACACGCGGAGCAGCCCGACGGTAGCACGCTGGATGCTGTGGATCGGCAGGGCATGAGCTGCCACTTTTGCCACTCGATGGTGGATCCGGTCTATAAGCCAGGCATTAGTCCGGCGGAAGATGAGTCAGTGCTGTCCTCCCTTGCGTCCACTCCGCTGCATTATGGAAATGCAATGTGGGTGCTCGACCCGAGCGGCACGCGAAGAGGGCCGAGGCTTGACGCCAACCCGCCGCACGAGATGCTCCACTCGCCATTTCACGCACGGGGCGAGTTCTGTGGCACCTGTCATGACGTTGGGAACGTTGCAGTGTCTCTCCAGGATGATGGAACATATCGGTACAACGCAGTAGATGCGCCTCCTCCCAATGAGGATCCCCATTCCCAGTTTCCGCTTGAGCGGACGTATACGGAGTGGAAGCTGAGCGCCTTCGCCAATGGCGGGGTGGACATGCAGGGACGTTTCGGCGGAACTGGCGGGCCACTGGTGAGCACTTGCCAGGACTGCCACATGCCCAGAGCTCAGGCTGCGGCCTGCATCATGACACCGAGTCGGCCAGACCTTGCATCACATGATTTTGCAGGTGCGTCAGCTTGGGTGTTGCAGATCATTGGACTGCGCTATCAGGGTAACCCGGAGGTCAATCAATCCGCCATTCTTCAGGGTCGCACCAAGGCTGAGCAAATGCTCCAGAAGGCAGCGTCACTGGAGCTCGCGGAAGTGTGCGGCTCTGTTCGCGCCCGCGTGATAAATGAAAGTGGGCACAAGTTGCCAACCGGCCACATAGAGGGGCGCCGGGTGTGGCTGAATGCAAAGGTCTACGACGCCAGTGGAGCGCTGGTCATGGAGTACGGGCACTATGACTACAACGAAGCGCACTTGGACGAGGCATCCACAACCGTGTTTGAGATGAAGGTTGGCCTGAGCAGCTTTGCCTCGCAGGTCACTGGGCTTCCTGCTGGCACAACCACTCACATGGCTCTGGCCGACACCATTATCAAAGACAACAGGATTCCGCCGCGCGGATTCAATAACGCAGCCTATGAGGCTGGCGGTGCTCCGGTGGTGGATGCTTTGTATGCCGATGGTCAGTACTGGGGCGACACTCTCTTCTGGTTGCCACCTGGAGCTGCCTCCGTGACCGTTACGGTGAACTACCAAACGGTGACCAGGCACTACATCGAAGCGCTGCGAGATAACAATGTCACAGACCAGTGGGGCCAGATTCTCTACCAGCTTTGGCTGAACTCACAAAAGGGCGCTCCCATTGCGATGGCGACCGCCACACTTTCGGTGGGCAACGCAGCGAGCGTCCCCGACTTTGACTGCGATGGATTGGTAAATGGAACCGACTTGGGGATGCTCTTGGGTGCGTGGGGCACCAGTCAATTCGACCTGGACGGAGATGGCACGGTTGGTTCCATAGACCTAGGCATCTTGCTCGGGGCGTGGGGACCATGCCGCTAGAGTGCGCCGCACGACGTAGAAGCCGATTTTCGCGGAAGCGAGCCACATGCTTGATCGCGGTCTACCTCGTTATGGTCGCGCATGTGGTTCATTGGCGGCTAGCCGGAAAAACGCTCGCGCCCCTCGAACTGAACGAGGTCATGTACACCCTCGAACGTGGCATCGTGACAGCCGGATTCCTCTTCATGCTGCTCACTCTTGCGGCCACCGCCATTTTCGGCAGGTTCTTTTGCTCTTGGGGATGTCATATTCTTGCGGTTCAGGATCTGTCTGCCTGGCTGCTGTCAAGAGTGCGCATCAGACCAAAGCCGGTCAGGTCACGCGTGCTGCTGTTGGTGCCGGTAGCCGCCATGCTCTACATGTTTGTCTGGCCGCAGGTAGCGGCCGCGCTGGAGCGACGACCGATTCCGGTCCTGCACGTGCGATCGGATAGCGATGGATGGGCCTCATTTGTTACAACTGATCTATGGCGCAATCTCCCCGGCCCTTCCGTGGCGGTCGCCACCATTGCGGTGTGCGGGTGCTTCATGGCTTACGTCCTCGGTTCGCGGAGCTTTTGCACGTACGGCTGCCCTTATGGAGCAGTCTTCGCACTGGCCGATCGAGTCGCTCCTGGCAAGATCAAGTCTGTGCGCACAGATGCAGACTGCGCAACATGTGGCCTATGCACGGCCGCGTGTGAATCACACATTCGGGTGCACCACGAACTCATGATTTTTGGCAAGGTGGTTAGCCCGGCATGCTTGAAAGACCTGGATTGCGTCGCAGCATGTCCGAAGGGGATTGTCCAGTACGGGTGGACGAAGCCGGGTTGGTTCGCTTCGTGGCGCCAGTGGGGGCGTTTCGGAGTTTCGTATGACTTCAGCGTGCGCGAGGACATGGTCATGGCTCTTGTCTTTGTGACGGTGCTTTCGGCTATGCGAGGGGTGTACGAACTGGTTCCGTTCTTCCTGGCGCTTGGAATCTCCTCCATGGGTGCGTACGCCGCCGTGCTGGCGCTACGCATGTGGAAGCGACCGAATGTCCGCTTGAACAACTTTGCGCTGAAGATTGGTGGTGCCATGACCCAGCATGGCAAGGCATTAGCGGTGCTTCTAGTCTTGGGAGCAGCGGGAGTGATGCACTGTGGGTTTATCCGATGGCAGGAAGTGCGCGCCACCCGCCTATTTAACGAGCTGGCTGAAAGGCAGGCAGCAGGAATGCTGCCGCTACCAATCGCGCAGCTTGACGAAGCCGCTGGCGCGCTGGAGACCTGTGCCCGGTGGGGCCTTGTGATGCCACCGCGGCGGGAACTGCAGTTGGCCACGGTCTACTGCTGGGCAGAGGACCCCGCGCGGGCAGAACCTCATGTCAGGCAGTGGTTGAGACTCAATCCAACCGATCACGCGTGGCGGATCATGCTGGCCACGATGCTGGCGGCGCGCGGGCAATACGGCCCTGCCCACCAGGAGCTGCAGCATGTCATATCCGAGCTTGGCAATTCCAGCAGCCCGGAATGCATGCGCTTGCTGCAGGTTGCTCGGCAGTTCGAAGGAGAGATTCGTGAGCCGCACCCTTAGCCGTCTTCTGGTCCACGCTGCAGATGCCCTGGTCTCTCGCGACGTGCCCGCCACGCTGCCGGCCGATCCTTCTGACATGGTGGAGTTGTGGATGGACGATGCCAAGAGGTGCCGGAAGTACCTTGACCCGTGGGCGATGGTGGTGGCGACCTCCACTCCTTGCGGTTGCCCGTCCGCACGGGTCGTCCTGTGCAAAGCCGTTGAGCGGCGACCGCTTGCGCTCACCTTCTACACCAGGTACTCAAGCCGAAAGGGGATGGAGATTGAAGCCAACCCGCGAGCGGCCGCCGTGTTTCACTGGCCTCATGCAAAGCGCCAGCTGCGCATGGAGGGGCCTATTCAGCAGATGACTAGCGAGGAAAACGATGCCTACTTCGCGTCTAGGCCTCTTCTGTCCCGTCTTGCGGCGGTGGCATCCGACCAGAGCAAGGTGCTTGGATCGCGAGCGGAACTGCTCGCCCATGTGGTGATGGCGGCACAGGCAGCGGCGAAGGGTGGCCCGCAGCGCCCCCCGATGTGGGGCGGCTATCGGCTTGTCGCAACTCGAGTGGAGCTCTGGGTAGGAGGCCTCGGGCGACTGCACGACCGCGTCGAGTGGAGGAGCTCGGCGGCCGAAACAACGGCTGGTGGATCGGGTGTCTCATGGGCGGCACGGCGCCTGTGCCCGTGATTCTGGACCGAACCACTTGAGCGCCACCAGCTAGTTGCCGGCTCGTCGCGCTTGTTCACCGGCCCGCTCTGCAGCGATCTGTACCTGTCGCAGATAGTCGATGGCCTCGCCCAGCACGCGGGCTGTTTCCTGCGGCGCGTGAAAGCCCATTGAGTTCTCCGCATTCACGAAGTCCAGCCGCCACTGGCCATGACGCTGCAAGGATCGCGCCTCCTTGAGTTGCTCATCAGTGGCTCCCGCCTTGCGTGCTTCTGCGACCGCATCCAACATCTGCACCAGAGCCTCGGCGGCTCGTGCCATCAGTGTGTGTGTGCGCGACTGGATGGTGTCAACCCGGGCCTTGAGCTCCTCTTCTGGGACAGCGTGGCACGGCTGACATGAGCGGTTGATCATGAGCAGCGGGCTCCGCACCCAATGGTCGCTTGTCTTGCTTGCTCCCACTCGCTCATAGGGCATGTGGCAATCCGCACAGGCCACTCCCGCTCGAGCATGCGTGCCTTGGCTCCAGGTCTCGAACTCCGGGTGCTGAGCCTTGAGCACATCGGCGCCGGTTTCGGCATGCTTGAAGTCGTAGAAGGCATGACCGTCTGGGAATCGGTGCTCGTCGTAGGTCTGCTCAATCTGCTCCACCTTCAGTCCATTCTTCCATGGGTAGAACAGGGGCTCCTTCGGCCCGCAGTAGTACTCGACATGACATTGGGCGCATACAAACGACCGCATTTCCTGCCGCGAAGCGTCCCTGTTGGGGTCATAAGGAGCCGTGCGGTCGGTGGCGCGCCATCGCTCGATGCTGGGAAGGTGTGGAGTGGCCGCTCCGCCATTGGCCAGTGCTTGGATGCCCACCACGAATCCAGGCCGAGTGACCCTCAGCGCCAGGGTCTCCGGATCGTGGCAGTCGATGCATGACACAGGGTGTGGCCGGCCTTCTCCAACTTCCATGCCATGTCCATCGGGAGACTTCGCCAACTCCGCATGGGCATCGGCATAGCTCTTTCCGCACAGGATTCGGAAGCCCTCCATCACCTGAGTCCAAGCAAAGTCGTGGGGAGAAACATCAGCGAGGTTCTTGCCTTGTGCCTCCAGGCCCAGTCTGCGCCAGGTTGGCAACGCTGATGCATGGCAATGAAGGCACGCGCCGGTCTGCGGGAGCTCCGTGACCCGCTTGGTGTTCTCCTGATCGACCAGCATGTAGGCGTGGCCCCGGCGCTCGCGAAAATCGAGCGCAAACGCATAGCCAGCGAACATGCGCTTGAGCCAGGGGTCCTTTTCCAGGCGGCTGGCCGCTGGTGCGCCATCGGAGCCGCCGTAGCGCGTGTGCGTGCGGTCCACGGTGAGCTTGTAGCGATCGTATTCGCGGGGCCAGTTGACCTTCCAAAGGTCCGGATCTGTGGAGAGCTCATTCACCTCCGAGAGACGCACGAAGGGTTGGCGCGCCTCTTGCTTCCGTGTGAAGATGTTCATGGCGAGCGCCGCAATGGCAAAGGCGAGTCCAGCTCCGATGAGCAAGGCAATCAAAAAGCCTGCCCAGCCGCGCGGACGTTGCGTTCCATCACTTCTCATTGTGTGCTCCAGAGTTGGCCGCGGCCCCTTCAGCCTGAATTCGGGCGTCGCGGCCATCAAAGTCGCGCCCCATCAGGTACCTCTGTCCATGTCCTACGCCGGCGTGGCAATGTACGCACCGAATGCCTGAGTCAGCATGAGCGGACCGGCTGCCTGGCAGGATGCTCTCTACAAAGTCACCATGGCATCTCAAGCAGTTCTCCTGCAGAATCTGCGAGTTCTGCGCCGTGATGCGAATGGGTTCCACAAAGTCCTGCAGGGTGAATCCTTTGGAGTGCCGGAAGCCGTTGTCTGCCTCAGAAACTACCCATCGGAGCAGCGAGTCATGTGGCACGTGGCAGTCTTGGCACGTGGCCGCATGGTGATGGCCTGCGTGCTGCCAGGAATCAAACTCCGGCTGCATGATGTGGCAATTGATGCACGATTTGGGATCGTGGCCGAGGTAGCTGAGGCCCTCGCCGTAGTCAAAAGTGAATACACCAATGCCAGCTACTGCGCCGGCCATGCCTCCAATCACAATGCGGCGCATGTGAGGGTGTTGGGAAGACAAGGGTGGCTGGATCGTAGCGCAAGAACGCTAGAAGTGAGCTGGCTGAGGTGGGCAGTTAAAGTGGACAAAGATATACACAATAGGCTACCATGTGACACGGAGGTGCCAAGATGACCGAACCAAATTCGAGCCCGTCAAAGATGTGCTGCAGTTGCGGTGGAAGCTGCGGTGGCCGTGACAGGCGCGCCCAGCCCGCGGTGGATGAAGCGGCGCGTGCAGCGCCAGTGCCACACGGGAGGGGTGGTGTCTATGTATCAATGTCATCCGCCCAGGTCCCGTTGTTCCAGGATGCCTTTCGACCCTTCTATCTGGGGGCGGCATTGTTCGCCATGGCGGCCATGGCGATCTGGCTCTCCATCTGGCGCAATGGAACGCCTGAGCCCTCAGTGCCGGCGCTGTTCTGGCATATGCACGAGATGGTCTTCGGATTTGCGGCTGCGGTCATTGTGGGCTTTCTTTTCACTGCCGCGCGCAATTGGACCGGGCTTCCGCTGCCAGCGGGGGCATCATTGGGCGTGCTGGTGGGGCTGTGGGTGGCGTCGAGAGTTGGGATGTTCGTTGCGTATGGCGGCGTGGTCGCTGCACTGGACTCCGTACTTCTTCCCATCGTGGCCATGGTGCTGGCCCTTCGTTTTGTTCGGGCTCGCAGCTTTGGCAATCTGCCTGTGGTGGCGGTGCTGTTGGGACTGGCATCCGCCAACATCGCATTCCATGTGTCCATGCTCTGGCACGGTGGAGACCGAGCGGTGCAGATGGTTGAAGGTGGGCTGCTCCTCGTAGTGCTTTTGGAAATGCTGATAGGTGGTCGAATCATCCCGGGCTTTACGGCAAACGCGCTCGCCGGCGTGAAGCAGTGGCGTCCGCGATGGCTGAAGATCCTTGCGGTGTGCGCGGCCACCGTGGCGGTGGGATGCGACATGTTTCATGCGCCCTACATGCTCAGCGGAATGGCGGCACTTGTTGCGTCGGTGCTGGTGGGAGCCACTGCCGCAGGCTGGAATGCTCCGGCGGTGCGCGGTCGGCCCATGCTCTTGGTCTTGCACGTCTCGTACGCGTGGATTCCAATCGGATTTGCACTGCTCGGCTTGGCTGCACTCGGTGTGGTGTCAAGAACCGCTGCCATCCATGCCCTGGCAGTAGGAGCGATGGGGGGGCTGATCATCGGAATGATCACGCGCACGGCACTTGGACATACAGGCCGGCCTGTGCGCGCGGGCAGATGGGAGGTAGCGGCCTTTGCGCTGGTGCAGGTAGCCGCCGTTCTGCGCGTTGGCGCAGCGCTCATGCCGGAGTATCTCCCGGGGGCACTGTTTGTCTCGGGATACGCGTGGATCGCAGCTTTCGGCCTCTATGTGGGCGCGTACTTTCCGGTGCTTGCATTGCGGCGCCGCGAGTCCAACATGCCTCATCCAAGCTCGCCCGGCGCAGCGTGAAGCACCCAACCCCGTGCGCCGCGGCTCAGGTCGTGTACTCCGCATTCAGCTCCACGTAGGCCTTGGTGAGGCCGCAGGAGGTGAACTCGTCCTGACCAGGGCCGGGGCCCATGCAGAGGTCAACCTCCACCAGCGGGGCGCGGAAGGCGGCTTCGCGCTGCGCCAGCGGCGTGTCTGCCGGCGCACCATGCGCAAACAGCGGCACGCCGCCCACGCGCAGGTCGCATTCGTCCAGGCTCAGGCGCACGCCACTGCGGCCGGCCGCAGCCAGAATGCGGCCCCAGTTGGGGTCGCCACCGGTCACCGCACACCGCACCAGCAGGCTGCTGGCAATGGTCTTGGCCACCAGCAGCGCCTCTGCGCTCGTTGGCGCGCCCGTCACACGCACGTGGATGCCGCGCTCGTAGCCCTCGCCGTCGCGCACCACCATCATGGCCAGGTCGCGCGCCACCTGGTCAAACGCCTGCTGCAGGTCTGCGTGCGCAAAGCCGCTGCCAGCCTCGCCCGATGCCAGCGCAAAGACGCTGTCGTTGGTGCTGGTGTCGCCGTCAATGGAGATGCGGTGGAACGACCGCTCCACCGCGTGCCGCAGCAGCGCGTCCAGCGCTGGCGGCTCCACGGCCGCGTCTGTCATGAGCACGGCAATCATGGTGGCCATGTTGGGGTGGATCATGCCAGCACCCTTGGCCACGCCCACCACGCTGCACGTGCGGCCGACGTGCGCCTGGCTGTGCGTCTGGGCGTGCGCTTGTCCGTGCGCCCCGGCCTGCGCCACCGAGCGCGCGGCCCACTTGGGGGCGGTGTCGGTGGTCATGATGGCCCGGGCCAGGGGCTCAACGCTGCCATGCGCCGCAGCTGCAGCCATCACCGGCACGCAGGGCAGCATGCGCTCCATGGGCAGCTGCACGCCGATCACGCCCGTGGAGTTGTGCTGCACGGCCTCTGGCGCAAGGTCGCACGCGCGGGCCACAGCCTCCATCAGCTCCACAGCGTTGGCCATGCCGCGGGCGCCGGTGGCAGCGTTGGCACAGCCGCTGTTCAACAGCAGCGCGCCGCAGTGCCCGTGGCTCATGGCCAGGTGCTGACGGCTGCGCTGTACCGGCGCAGCACACACCTGGTTGGTGGTGTACACCGCTGCCAGCGTGGCGCCGCCCGGGCAGCGCAGCAGCGCCATGTCTGTGCGGCCGGGCTTCTTGATGGCAGCGCTGGCAGTGGCCACGGCAAAGCCAGCCGGCAGGGCGGGCGCCGGGCTCAGCTGGGCTGCGTGCGGCGCGCCCGCAGACGTCACCGCTGGCCTCCGCTTGAGCTCACCTCGTAGACCAGCGCGGTCTCATCGCACTGCTCGCGCTTGGGGCATTCTGAGCAGTCCTTGAGCACCTTTTCTGGCAGGCTGTTCACGCTCACCTGGCGGAAGCCAGCCTTCTGGAAGAACGCAGGCGCACGCGTGAGCACAAACACCTTGGGAATGTGCAGCTGCGCAGCCAGGCCCAGGAAGTACTTCACCAGGCCCTGGCCAACGCCCTTGCCGTGGTGGTCTGGGTGCACGCCCAGCGAGCGGATCTCTGCCAGCTGCGGCGTGTAGATCCACAGCGCGGCGCAGCCCACCACCTTGCCATCCACCACGGCCACGCCAAAGTCCAGGATGGCCTTCATGATGTCCTCGCGCTTGCGGGGCAGGTTCTCGCCGTGCTTGGCCCAGTGGTCCACCAGCCACGCGATCTGGTCCAGGTCATCTGCGCGGGCCTGGCGGAACTCCACCTCGCCTGCGGTCTGGTCTGCCACCGCGCGCTCGCGCAGCATGCGCCGCACGCGCTCAATGGCCGTCTCCACCGCGCTCAGCGCCGTGCCGCCCTCCACCGAGCGTTTCTCCAGCGTGGCGCCCACGGTGAGCTGGGTGTACACGTCCTGCTCTGCGCGCGGCGCCTGCTGCCGGATGACGTCCAGCGGCAGCTCCTCCAGCGCGCGGTCCTGCTCGATGGCGGTGCGCACCAGGCGGCCCACCTGGTGGTGCGCCTCGCGGAAGGGCACGCCCAGGCGCACCAGGTAGTCCGCCAGGTCCGTGGCG
>JAXMAM010000032.1:0-30585 GCA_046350455.1 Phycisphaerales bacterium
GCACGCCTCCCGCGGGCTTTACGCTCACCAACCAGGCGCCCTTCTGCAACAGCGGCAGTCCAGCCATCCAGCTCACGTGGACAGCGTCCAGCGGTGCAGCCACCTACACACTGCTGCGGAATGGTTCGAACTATGCATCTGGATTGACCGGCACCAGCTTTCTGAACTCGTCCAATGTCGCCGCCAGCCAGACCTACTCCTATCAGGTGCGGGCCGAGAACGCATACGGAACCACCCTTTCCAATGCTGTCTCCGTAACTGTTCCATCGGGCGTCTGCGGTGGTCCTCCATCAGCCCCTGCCCTGTCCAATGAAGCGCCCTTCTGCAACGCAGGATCTCCAGCCATTCGGCTCAACTGGACTGCGTCTTCGGGGGCGACCAGCTACACGCTGTACCGGAACGGAAGCTCTTACGCCACAGGGATCACTGGCACCACGTTCTTGAACTCTGCGAACGTGATCGCCGGTCAGAGCTACACCTTTGTCATCCGGGCCGTCAACTCCTTCGGCAGTTCGGACTCCAACCAGGTCACAGCCACTGTGCCGACGTCTGTTTGCGGAAACCCACCGCCCGGACCACTGACGATGGCGAACCAGGCTCCCACCTGCAGCGGCAGCACGCCTTCCGTTGCGCTGAGCTGGACCGCTTCAGCAGGAGCACAGACGTATCGGGTGTACCGCAACGACGCCGTCCTGAGTTCGTCCCTCACCGGCTTGACCTACACGGACTCGTACGCGCTTGCACCTGGGCAGACCTACGTCTACCGGGTGCGCGCCACCAACAGCGCTGGCAATACCAACTCGCCCAACCTGACCGTGGTGATTCCCGCCAATGTGTGCTCGGCGCCACCCACGAGCCCCGTGCTGACTTCGCCTCCTGCTTTCTGCAACAACGGCACACCCGCCGTGCAGCTGAGCTGGACAAGTGCAGCAGGCGCCACCAGCTACAGCGTCTATCGCAACGGAACCCTCTACGCCTCGGGCATCACCGGTGTGGCCTTTCTGAACTCTGCAAATGTGGTCGCAGGGCAGACGTACACGTACAAGGTTCGAGCGACAAACAGCCAGGGAACAGCAGACTCGAACACCGTCTCGGTGGCCGTCCCGTCCAGCGTCTGCGGCGGCAGCACACCACCTGGACCGCTCACAGTCACGGCGCAAGCTCCGACCTGCTCCAACAACACCGTGTCAATCGCACTCTCGTGGACGGCATCCAGCGGCGCCCAGACCTACCGCGTGTACCGGAATGACACGATCCTGAGCTCTTCGCTCACGGGTCTCACCTACACCGACAACTATGCGCTGGCGCCTGGTCAGAGCTACGTGTACCGCGTGCGCGCCACAAACGCTGCCGGCAATACCAACTCGCCCAACTGCACGGTCGCTGTGCCGGCAAATGTGTGCGGTTCATCAGGTGGAGGCACGCCTGGGCCATTCACTGCATCGAGCCCAGGTCCAGTCTGCGCGAGCGGAACACCCTCCATTACGCTCAACTGGACCGTTTCGGCAGGCGCACAAACCTATCGCGTCTTCCGCAACCAGTCGGCCATTGGCACGTCGCTCACCGGACAGACGTACACGGATGTGGGGTCACTGAGCCCCGGGCAGACCTATACGTACTACGTCCGCGCCACCAACGCGTCTGGCAACACCAGCACGCCCGCCATCACCGTGGCCGTTCCCGCCGCCATCTGCAGCGGACCACCAACGGCTCCGCAGCTCACCGGCGCCGTGCCTTCGTGTAGCAGCAATCAGCCTGCTGTCGCGCTTGCCTGGACTGCTTCCGCTGGGGCGAACTACTACCGAGTCGTCCGCAACGGAAACCTGATACCAACCATCCTGGACGAGCCTGGATATGTCGACAGCGGAACGCTGGCCCCCGGCAGCACGTACACCTACAAGATTCGCGCCTACAACGGGTCAGGCGCAACGGACTCTACGCCGCAGTCTGTGACCATTCCTTCCACAGTGTGCAACGGCGCATCGTTCCAAGTCAGCCCACACAACCTCATGCTGTTGCTGACGGCCGAGCGTTCACCTCTCTCATCCACCATGGAGGCACTCGAATGGAGCCCGCTGTGGGCACAAGGGGCCTCCCTTGAGTGGGACATCACGCCAGGCGAGGAGTATCCAACTCCGCACGACCTGGTCTACAGCGCTCCAGAGCACGCTCGCCTTGGCGGAGTGTGCGAGGAGCCGGTGAACATGGGTATCGGCTTCAGGCAGGTCATCTCAGCCACCCCATGCGCGATTCAGGGTCACGGTCTCGACTGCCACTACTTCCAGTGCGTGGCGTTCGTGCGCGCCGTCACGCCCGTCGGTGCCACAAGCACCTGGCGCCGCGGTGCCAGCAACATCAAGTTGTCAACACCACCAATCGGGACAGCCGTGGCAACGTTCATTTCTGCCACGCAGTACGGCGGCCACACTGCAATCTTCGCAGGCAAGGAACCCAACGGTGATGTGTGGCTCTGGAGCCAGAACTGGTTCTGTCGGCCGCTTTCGACCGTTGGAATGACGAATCCCCCAAGCAATCCCACTCCGGCCGAGCAAGTTGTCTGCGACCACGAGGGCTTCCAGTTCGTCATCAAGCACCGGATCAGTGCGGCGGCCGCAGAGAAGTACTTCCCAATTGTGCACTAGCACCTTACGACCACCGGACGAAACGTCACTATGAAACACTCGAAAAAGCTCGCGTGGGGTCTGACCTTCGCCATCAGCGGCTGGATCGCCATCGTCCTAGGGCTGCTGCTCTGCTTCTCGCTGATCGGTGCCTGCCTGGGGATTCCGATGATCCTGGTAGGCCTTCCCATGTTCATCCTGGGGGCGGTCTGGCTCTTCCAATACCGCTACTCAGCCACGCGCGAGATCATTGCTTCGGGCATTCGAGAAGGCGTGGAACAAGCGCGGATGAACCCCAGTGCTCCCACAGCGCCACCTGCTCCGCCAACCGCACCTTCGTCCCCAGCAGACTCGATCTGACGCTCACGCATCCGGCACCTTCCGCGGCCGCACTGTGCCGCACTCTGGGCAGAACGGCGCGGTCACGCCTTGCAGGTCTTGATGGCAGAGCGGGCAGGTGTGCTTCTCTGCAGCGGCTGGCACCTCCACCCAGCCTCCCATCATGCGCCGCACCAGATAGACGCTGCGCACCAGGAGGCCAGCGATCAGCGCCAGCGCACCCAGCGACATCGCTGACACAGAGTAGGACGCCAAACCCGCCATAAGGAACGCAGTGCCCAACAGCAGCAGGCACACAGCAGTCCAGAGGTTCGCACCCGTGAAGGTTGGCTTGGTGCTGGCTACCGCCATGCCCGCGAGACTAGCCAGCGTGCTCCTTCAGGGCAAGCACAAACTGCGCCTCGTCCCACACGGGAATGCCCAGTTCCCGCGCCTTGGCCAGCTTGCTGCCAGCGCCAGGGCCTGCGATCACCAGGTGCGTCTTTTTGCTCACGCTGCCAGTGACCGTAGCGCCCAGCGCCTCCAGCTTCTCTGTGGCAGCGCGGCGGTCCATGGACTCCATCTCGCCGGTGAGCACAATGGTGCGCCCGGCAAAGGGGCTGGCTGCCGCGCCGCCCGCCTCTCCTGCCGCAGCGCCCGCGCTGGCCGCGGCGCCGCCCGCAGCCTGCGCCACGTAGATGGGGCTGGTCATCACCACGCCCGCGCGCTCCAGGGCGTGGAGCACAGCGCCCATGGCGGGCGTGTGCAGGTCTTCATAGATGCTGGGTGCTGTCACAGGACCAATGTCGCGGATCTCCTGCAGGGCTTCCACGCTGGCGCCCAGGAGTGCCTGCATGTCTGGAAACGCCCGCGCCAGGCTCTTGGCTGTGGCAGCGCCCAGATGTCGGATGCCCAGTGAAGCCAGCAGCCGCGCCAGCCCCCTGCCCTTGGCTTCCTCTGCGCCTGCCACAATGCTGGCCGCTGTCTTGTCCCCCACCTTGCGCAGCGTCACCTTGCCTTCCTTGTCGCGAGACTCGGAGGTGAGCGCAGCCAGCGCCGCTGCGTCCAGCGTGAAGACGTCTGCAAAGCCCCTCACCAGGCCAGCGTCCACCAGCTGGTCCACCAGCTTGTCGCCCAGGCCGTCAATGTCCATCTGATCGCGGCCCACGAACCACTTGAGCCGCTCGCGCAGCTGCGCTGGACACGCTGCGCTGGTGCAGAAGATCTTGGGGCCCTCGCGCTCCACTGGGCTGCCGCACACGGGGCACTGGCTGGGTGGCGCCACAGGCTGCGCGTGGGGCGGACGCTTGGCCAGCACCACCTCCACCACCTGCGGGATGATCTCGCCCGCCTTCTCCACCACCACCGTGTCGCCCACGCGGATGTCCTTGCGGTGGATCTCCTCGATGTTGTGGAGCGAAGCATGCCGCACTGTGGTGCCTGCAATCACCACTGGCGCCATGGTGGCGCGCGGCGTCAGCGTGCCGCCCTTGCCAACCTCCCAGTCAATGCGCTCCAGCACTGTGGGCTTCTTCTCAGCCGGATACTTGAACGCCACTGCCCAGCGCGGCGCCTTGCTGGTGACGCCAAGCGCTTCCTGATCTGCAAACGCATCCACCTTCACCACGATGCCGTCCACGGCGTAGGGCAGGTCCGCGCGCATGGAGGCAAAGCGCTCCACCACCGCCACCACCTCATCCGCGCTGGCGCACCGCTCTGCCAGCGTGCTGGCGGGCACGCCCAGCGCTGTGATGGCCTGCAGGAACTCCCAGTAGCCAGCGCTGCTCAGGCCCTCCACCTGCCCTGCACCGTGCGCGGTAAAGCGCAGGCCGCGGCGCTTCACCACGCCAGTGTCCAGGCTCTTCAGCGTGCCAGCGGTGCTGTTGCGCGCGTTCATGAACTCTGGCTCGCCCTGGCGGCGGCGCTCATCGTTGATGCGCTCGAACTCCGCTGTGGGCATGTAGATCTCGCCGCGCACCTCCAGCACGGGTGGCACATGCTTGCCCTGAAGGCGCAGCGGCACGCTCCGGATGACCCGCACGTTGGCGGTCACGTCGTCGCCGTGCGTGCCATCGCCGCGCGTGGCGGCCTGCACCAGCACGCCGCGCTCGTAGCGCAGGCTGATGGCCACGCCGTCAATCTTGGGGTCGCACACTGCCTGAAAGGGCCGCTCCAGCGCACGCGCGCACCGCTCCCACCACTGGCGCAGATCCGCCACGCTGTAGGTGTTGTCAATGCTCATCATGGGCACCGCGTGCTGCACCTGCTGGAATCCCTCCAGCCGGCCAGCACCGATGCGCCGCGTGGGGCTGGCGGGGTCGTCCAGCTCCGGGTGTGCGGCTTCAAGCTCCGCCAGCTCCTGCAGGAGCTGGTCGAACTCCTGGTCGCTCATGAAGGGCGCAGCCTCCGCGTAGTACGCGCGGTTGGCGCGTTCCAGCAGCGTGCGCAGCTCGTGGATGCGGGCCTCTGCGCGACCCATGGTCATTCGTCGGCAGAGATGGCGGGCGGGCCCTGGTCGCCAGCGGTGCGCTCGTAGTAGCCGCTGCCCTTGCGCTCGTAGCGCGTGAAGCCAAGCCGGTCCAGGTTCTTCTTGCTGAAGCGCGCCTTGTCGGTCATGGTCTGCACCTGCGGCGTGACCACCACGCGGCGCACGGGCTGGCCAGACTCCGGGTGCTTCTCCAGCGGCGGGTCAGACATGCGCTGGAAGACTTCGAACGTCTCACCGTCCGAGCCGTCGGGACGAATGATGGCGTAGACGTACGTGGGCATGTGCATATCGTAGGCGGCGGGCTAGCGCACGGCAGGCAGGTGCGCGCGCACAAGCCTTGCCGCCACGGCCGCGTCACCCTCGCGGGCGGCGCCCGCTTCGCGCTCCACCACCAGGTCCACGGGCTGCGGCAGCGCCTGCACCGCCTGGAAGAATGCCGGCCAGTCCACAGCGCCAGTGCCTGCGGTCACCTCGCGCCCCCAGGTGCCAGGCTGCGCGGTGGGCACTGCGTCCTTCACGTGCACCTGCACCACGTGCGGCGTCAGCGCGCGCAGCGCGGCCACTGGATCACCCATGCCGTAGAGGATCATGTTGGCGGGGTCAAAGTTCACGCCCACGTTGGGGTGGGCCAATGCGCGCAGCGCGTCCAGCAGCGTGGCTGCGCTCTCCTGGCCTGTCTCCAGGCCAAGGCGCACGCGGTTCCGGGCAAAGACATCCGCCACCTGCCGCAGGCGGTCCAGCAGCACGGCGCGCTCCGGGTCCTGCGCGTCGTGCGGAATGAAGCCAGCATGGAAGGTGACCAGCGGGATGCCAGCACCGCCCGCAAAGTCGGCCACGCGGCGCGCGCGCTCCAGGTTGGCCTGCCAATGCTGGGTGGGACGCAGCCCGCCCGTGCGGGCGATGCTCTCCAGCGTGGAATAGTCCTCGCCGTGCGTGGCCAGCATGCCGCTCAGCACGGCCACACCGGCGCGCTGCAGCTGCTGGATGGCCTGACCCCAGATGGCAGGCTCCTCCACCACCGGCGTGAGCGCCAGTTGCACGGCCGAGAAGCCAGCGCGCTGCACGCGTTCAGCCAGATCAGCGGGATTCTGCGGACGCACACTCCATGAACAGATGCCCAGGCGCATGCGCAGATTCAACACGATTCCCGCCTGCCGTGGGGCGGGGGCGCCCCACTACAATGTGAGGCTTCCAGATGTCGGCTGCTGACGCCCACGATTCGCCTGTGCATTCGCGCATCTCGCCCGACGGCTCCACCGCCCGCACGGCGCTGCCGGCCATGTCCTTTGCGGACAAGATGGAGGCGTGGCTCAGCCGCATGAGCGCCACCCACCCCATGGTGCAGAAGGCCTTCAGCAGCATCTGGCTGCCATACGCCTTCCGCAGCGGCATCACCATGAAGCGGCTGGACACGCAGCGCTTTGTGGCTGTGCTGCCCTTCCGGCGCTTCAACCGCAACTGGTACAACGCCATGGCCGGCGCGGCCCTCCTGGGCAACAGCGAGGTGGCCGGCGGCATGTACCTGTTTGCCCGGTGCGGATCGGACTACATGGTGGTGTGCAAGGAGATGAAGTACCGCTTTGTGCGCCCCTGCCACGGACCCGCCGTGTACGAGGTCATCAACGCAGAGGACGTGGACGCCAAGCTGGCCGCGGGTGGCGAGTTCAACATCGCGCTGGAGATGGAGATCCGCCAGCAGGTGCACAAGAGCCGCGGCAAGGCGCCGCTGGTGGGCAAGTGCGAGATCGTGTTCCACTGCCATCCCAAGGCGCTCATCAAGGCCAAGTTGGAGCGGCGCGCGGGCCGCAGCAGGCGCAAGCACGCCGTAGACTGACGGCGCGTGAAGGGCACAGGCCAATCCATCCTGTGGGGTCTGTATTGCACCAGCAGCTGGACCTGGTGCATTGGCATGTACCTGCCGTTCCTGCTGCTTCGGCTCTGGGGCTGGCCTGGGTTCTGGGTGTTTTGTGTGCCAAACGTGCTGGGGTGCGCTGCCTTTGGGTGGGTGCTCAGCCGGCGCCAATCGCGCCTGATGCAGCTGCATCTGGGCTGGGCCATGGTCATCTTCAGCGCAGTCACCGTGGCGTACCAGTGCTACTTTGCAGGCTGGGCTGCGCAGTACTTCTTTGTGGGCCAGGGAGCCATGGCCATGGTGGTGTCCACTGGCGCGCCCATCGCCATCCTGGTGGCGGGCATGTGGATGGCCGTGCGGTCGGACGCGCTGTGGCTGGTGTGGGGCGCGCTGGCCTTTGCCTTGAGCGTGGGCGTGCTGGCCTGCGGCGCTGCGTCTGATGGCTGCGCCTGGAGCGCGCCGCTGGCAGGCACGCGCGAGCCTCTGGTGGAGGCCTCCAAGCTGTGGTGGGCGGCTCCCACCATCTCCGCCGGCTTCCTGCTGTGCCCGTACCTGGACCTGACCTTCCACCGCGCGGTGCAGCACGCGCCGCAGCCGCGGCTGGCGTTTGGCGTGTTTGGCGCCACGTTTGCGCTCATGCTGCTGGGCGTGGCGTCGCTGTACGACCCAGCCACTGGCGGTCCCAAAGTGGGTTGGCAGGTTGGGCTTCTGTGGGGCGTGCAGCTGACATACACCGTGGGCGCACACCTGAAGGAGCTCATGCAGGAGCGCTCAGGCGTGCGCATGCCAGCCTCGCTGGTGGCGGTGGCGGTCATCGCGGCCACGCCAGCGTTCCTGTTCTCGCTGGGGCCAAGCCTGCCTGTGGGCGCTGCACCGTTGGCCGGCGGCGCCACGCGCGCCCTGCTGCCCGGGGAGCCCCTCTACCTGGCCTTCCTTGGCTTCTATGGCCTGCTCTTTCCAGCGCTGGTCTGGCTGGAGGGGCGTTCTCGGCCCCGCTGGGCGCTGGGGCTGGTGCTAGCGGCCGGGGTGCCCTGCTACCTGCTGGGCGCGTGGGACTTCCTGACCTTCCTGATGCCCGTTCCCGTGCTGCTTGCAGCCTTCCTGGGGGTGGGCCTGCCCCGAAGCCAGCCGCTCCCGGCAACCCATTGACTGTCCGCCCGCGAAAGGCACAATGAAGGCGGAGGTTGGCGCGTTCAGGTTGTAGCCACCGCATGCTCACGCAAGGCACGGAACCCCTGAAGAAGTCGGACTTCGACTACGCCGCCGCGCGTCACCTTGTGGACCGCGCGGGGTTTGGCGGCACGCCAGAACAGATCCGGGCCCTGGCTGATCTGGGACTTGAGAAGGCGGTGGACGCACTGCTGGAGTTCGACAGCGTGCCCTTCCGCGCCGTGAGCGCAGACGACTTTGACCGCGACCTGATCCGCCCGCTGACCGACGCAGAGCGCGCAGAACTGCAGCGTGCGCGCCGCGAGAAGGACGAGGCGGTGGTGGAGGCGTTCCAGCGCCGCGAGAACGAATCCAAGGCGGCGGACCGCAGGCAGCTTTCGGAGATGAAGGCGTGGTGGCTGCAGCGGATGATCGAGACATCCCGCCCGCTGGAAGAGAAGATGACGCTCTTCTGGCACGGGCACTTTGCCAGCGGGTTCCGCACCGTGGAGGACAGCTGGAACATGTTCCAGCAGAACCAGCTGTTCCGCCGGTACGCCGTGGGCAACTTTGCCACGCTGGTGCTGGAGATCATCCGCGACCCCGCGATGATCAAGTACCTGGACAACGACGACAGCAAGGTGCAGCGCCCCAACGAGAACCTGGCGCGCGAGCTGATGGAGCTGTTCGTGCTGGGCGAAGGCAACGGCTACAGCGAGCAGGACATCAAGGAAGGCGCGCGCGCGCTGACGGGCTACACCTTCCGCGACAACACCTTTGAGTTCCGCGAGAACGACCACGACCCAGGCGTGAAGGTGATCTTTGGCCAGCGCGGCAACTGGAATGGCGATGAGTTTGCCCGCATCGTCCTGAGCCAGAAGGCGTCCAGCGAGTTCCTGATGGGCAAGCTGTACCGGTTCTTTGTGAACGACAACCCAGCGCGCCCCGCAGCGGAGGCCAAGGCCCAGAAGGAGTTCGTGAAGAAGCTGGCCTCGCAGCTGCGCCGGGAGCAGTATGAGCTGAAGCCCGTGCTTCGCACCCTGTTCCGCAGCGCGCACTTCTACGCGCCGGAGAACCGCGGCACGGTGATCAAGAGCCCTGTGCAGCTGGTGGTGCAGACCGTGCGCCAGTACCACACCCCGGTGCGCTCGCTGGCCGCCTTGGCCAGCGCGTGCGACCTGATGGGCCAGGACCTGTTCCAGCCCCCCAACGTGAAGGGCTGGGATGGCGGCCGCGCCTGGATCAACACCAGCACGCTGTTTGTCCGCCAGAATCTGGCCATCTACCTGCTGACCGGGCGGCGCCCCGACATCTACGACTGGGAAGTGGACACGGCCCGCTGGGACGCCATGCCGCTGGTGGAGCACCTGCGCAAGGATGGCGTCCTGCCACCAGAGGTGGTGGTGGACTTCCTGCTGCGCACCGCCCTGCCTGTGGAGCCCCACCAGGATCGGCGGGATGTGCTGCTTGCGTTTGCCAAGCGGGACTCCGCGCCGCTCTCAAATGACCGTATCCTCGCGCTCCTGGCGCTGATTACCGCGTTGCCCGAGTTCCAGCTCTGCTGACCCCTGCAAGGACTCACCATGATTGACCCCCAGCAGCCCTACAGCCGTCGCGTGTTCATCCGTCAGGGCGTGGTGCTGGCGTCGCTGGCTGCCACCGTGCCGCACTTTCTCCAGCAGAGCGCGTTTGGCATGCTGGCGCCTGCTGGGTCAGAGGGACAGTCGCGCCCTGGTGTTCCAGAGGACCGCATCCTGGTGGTGGTGCAGATGTCCGGCGGCAACGACGGCCTGAACACCGTGGTGCCCTACGGCGCGGCCGAGTACTACAACGCGCGGCCATCCATCGCCATCGGCGAGCCCGGCAAGCCCAAGAACAATCTGGCGGCGCTGCAGCTGAACGGTGCGCAGGGCATCGGCCTGCACCAGAATCTGACTGGCCTGAAGGAGCTGTACGACGAAGGCCAGCTGTGCATCGTGCAGGGCGTGGGCTACCCCAATCCCAACCGCTCGCACTTTGCCAGCATGGACATCTGGCAGACAGGCACCCGAAGCGGCAGCGGCACAGGCTGGCTGGGCCGCTACGTGGACGCCGCCTGCAACGGCAACCCAGCAGCGGACATGGCGGTCTCCATTGGCCGCACAGCTCCCAACGCGCTGATGGGCGCGCAGAGCAAGCCTGTGGCATTCGAGAGCGCTGATCTGTTCCGTTGGCTGGGCAATGACCTGCACGCCAGCCTGGATCAGCCCTACCAGAAGCTGGTGCGCGCTGGCCATCTGGATGGCGTGGAAGAGACCTCGCAGACCAGCTTCCTGATGCGCACTGCGCTGGACGCACAGCTGACCAGCGACCGCATCCGCGCTGCCGTAGGCAAGCAGCCCCTGGTGCAGTACCCAGGCAATCCGCTGGCCAAGCAGCTGCAGGTGGTGGCGGCCATGATCCGCGACGGCATGAAGACGCGCGTGTACTACGTGAGCATGGGCGGCTTTGACACGCACGCTGGGCAGCCCGGCGCGCACGGCAACCTGATGCGCCAGCTGGGTGATTCGCTCCTGGCCTTCCAGCGCGACCTGAAGGCCCAGGGCAACGAAGGCCGCGTGATGACCATGTGCTTCAGCGAGTTTGGCCGGCGCGTGCGGCAGAACGCCTCCAGCGGCACTGATCACGGCACTGCAGGACCCATGTTTGTGATTGGCCCCAGCGTGCAGCCAGGCCTGGCTGGGACCCACCCCAGCCTGACCGACCTGGACAGCGGCGACCTGAAGTTTGGCGTGGACTTCCGCGCCGTCTACCAGGAGCTGCTGGCCAAGTGGATGGGTGCGCCCACCAAGCAGGTGCTGGGCAGCGACTTCAAGGGACCCAAGATCGTCAAGGCCTGACGCGCTACTGCCACTGGCCCAGCAGCAGGCCCAGATCCGTGCCGTCCACGGTGCCGCTGTTGTCCAGGTCGCCCACCACGTTGCCAGCACCCCAGTTGCCCAGGAGCAGTCCCAGGTCTGTGCCGTCCACGTGGCCGTCAAAGTTCAGGTCTGCCGATGGCCGGCCCCACGCGGCGGCGTTGAAGGCGTTGGCGATGCCATAGCCCTCCACAAACAGCGGGTCTGGGTGGAGCGTGCCGTTGGAGTCTGAACGGGACGCTGTGGCAAACAGCGCGCTGCGGATCTGCGCCAGCGTGAAGTCTGGGCGCGCCTGCAGGATGCACGCCACTGCGCCAGCCATGAGCGGCGTGCTCAGGCTGGTGCCGCTAGCAGCCACCCACGTGTTGGTGCCGTTGGGATCAACGGTGTTGGTGGCGGAGCCGCGGGCCAGGATCTCTGGCTTCACGCGGCCGTCCGCGGTGGGGCCGTCCGAGCTAAAGCTGGAGATCTGCCCGTTGGAGCGGCAGGAACCGCAGGTGAGCATGAGCGGCGCGTCGCCCGGGGCCATGAGCTCGCTGGTGCCTGGATCAGCGTCGTGGCCCATGTTGCCAGCTGCTGTCAGCGTGACCAGGCCGTTGGCGTTGGCGATGTTCACTGCCACGGTGGTGGTGGCAGTGGCGCCATCCAGATCCGACTGGAGGTACCAGTCGATGTAGCCCAGCGAACTGGTGGACAGGTCTGCGCCGTGCTGCTCGATGAACTCGAGCCCGGCCACGTAGTTGTCCTCCTCCACGGGCGTCTCGGTCGGGACGTCCTCGGTCTTGCACAGCACGAACTGCGCCTCGAACGCACCGCCGATGTAGGTGTCTGGCATGTAGCCAGCCATGGTGCCCAGGATCATCGTGCCGTGGTTGTGCTGGCTGGGGTCGTCGTTGGCTTCGATGTCGGTGTTGGGGTCGTGCTTCACAAAGTCGTACTCGGCGATCACCTGCAGCGGGTGCTCTGCGCTGAAGAACGCCTGGTGTATGCGGTGAAAGCCGCTGTCCAGCACACCAATGACCATGCCTGCGCCTGTGAAGCCATGCTGATGCAGCTTGATGAGGTTTATCTGTGCCAGCTGATCCATGCTGAGACCGTAGTCGGCGGGCACCAGCATGGAGTGATGCTGAATGGGGTCCACCTCTTCATCCTGCCACGCAGCGCGGCCACGGCGCACCGGCTCCACGCGGAGCACTCCGGGCAGCTCCTGCAGCGCGCAGATCTGCGCGGGCGTGGCGTTGGCGCTCACGGCGTGCAGCCAGCGGCTCTCGTTGCGCACCGTGGCGCCAGTGCTGGCCACGTCCTGAGCCAAGCGCGGATCAAGCGCCACATCCAGGTGGTCGAACAAGCCGGGCAGCGAGCGGCGCAGCGAGCGGCGGTGGAGCGCGCGAGCGGTCAGCACGGTCTGAGAGGCGTCCGTTGGTTCTGCGCGCGTGTCCTGGAAGTATACCCAGACTGGCTCTGTAACCTCCCGCTTGCCAGCACCATGAAGGGTGGCAGTGGGAGGCGTGTGCAGAAGAAGACCGCTGGCCAAAAGCGCGATGGGGGTGATCATGGAGTACTCCAACAATAGTGCCAACCAGGGGAAGGGCCACAGAATCCCCGGGCATTGGACCTATTCGTCCGAATACCCGGCCAGTTCCTCCACCTGCACCCCTTCTGGCAGCGACTCAAAGAACAGGCGTCCGTAGGGCTTGGTGACGATTCTCGGATCCAGCACCACCACCCGCCCCTGGTCGGTGCTGCTGCGGATGAGCCGCCCGAACCCCTGCTTGAAGCGGATGACCGCACGCGGAAGGCTGTCTTCTGTGAAGGGCCGGCCGCCCCGCTGCTGGATGAGTTCGTGGCGCGCCTGCACGATGGGCCGGTCTGGCACCTCAAATGGCAGGCGCGTGATGATGACGTTGCGCAGCGCGCGGCCGCGCACATCCACGCCCTGCCAGAAGCTGGACACGCCAAACAGCACGCTTCGCTCGTCCTGGCGGAAGCGCTCCAACAGCGTGCGCGACGGCACGCCCATGCCCTGGATGTGCAGCGGATGGCCAGCGTCCAGCAGTTCTCCGCCGATGCGCTCGCCCACGGCATGCATGGTGTGGAAGCTGGTGAAGAGCACGAACGCGCCGCCATCGGTGGCGCGGATCTGCTGCAGGATGCGCTCGCACAGCGCCTCCACATAGCCGGGTGCGGTGGGGTCCGGCATGGTGCGGTCCACCACCAGCTTGGCCTGCCGGGCGAAGTCAAAGGGGCTGCCCAGCTGCAGCGTGCGCGGGTCGTCGCAGCCCAGCCGGCGGGAAGCGTGGCGGAAGTCGTCTGGCCCGGTGGCCAGCGTGGCGCTGGTGAGCACCACGCCGATCTCGCGCGCAAAGAGGTGCTCGCGCAGGAGCGCGCCCACCTCCACAGCGGCGCACACCAGCGTGACCAGCGGGCGCTCGGTGGCGTTGCGGCGCTTCTTGCCAAGCTCCACCCAGTACACGCAGCCAGGCATCTGCTGGCGGAGCAGCGCCTGCGTGCCCTGCGCGTGCCCGTCAGCGCGCGCGGCGTAGGCGTTCAGCTCAAAGTGGTCGGCCTCGGATGGCACGCGGTCACGCAGCGCGCGCAAGGTTGCGGCCAGCGAAGCCAGCGGTGGGCTCAGCGTGTCTTCCACCACGTCCTCCTGGCGCACGCGCCCGCCCCCCTGCCCGTGCTCTGCGTTCCAGGCCCACAGGTCGTCAAACAGGCGGTCTGCAGCGCTCTCGCACTGGCGCACCTGGCG
Source organism: Phycisphaerales bacterium (assembly GCA_046350455.1). Taxonomy (GTDB): domain Bacteria; phylum Planctomycetota; class Phycisphaerae; order Phycisphaerales; family SM1A02; genus CAZXGD01. The sequence goes on from JAXMAM010000032.1 coordinate 14,078, forward strand.
GATGGCGGTCTCCACCAGGCCTTCGCCATCCTCGTTCACGCGCAGCGTGGAGAGGTAGCCGCGGCCTGTGGACACCTGGTACAGCATGCGCAGCAGGTGGCGCACCGCGCCCTCGCTCAGCCGCACGCCAAAGTGCTCTGCGGCGATGTCCTCGATGTCGTGCGCTTCGTCCAGGATGACGTGGTGGTAGTTGGGCAGCACGCCGCCGGCTGTGCCGCCCCGGCTGCGCATGGCCAGGTCGGCAAAGAACAGCGCGTGGTTGGTGACCAGAATCTGCCCGTTCTCCATGCGGCGGCGCGCAGCCTGGAAGAAGCACTCGTCGTAGCGCGGGCAGCGGCGGCCCATGCAGTTGTGGGCGTCGCTCTGCACAGCGTCCCACACGTCGCCAGGCGGAAGCTGCGGCAGGCTGCTCAGGCTGCCGTCATGCGTGCTGCCGGCCCACTCCTCCACGGCCAGCAGCGCGTGGCGGTCGTCCTCGCGGCCAAAGAGGCGCTCCTGGCGCTCCAGCGCCAGCTGCAGGCGGCGGCGGCTCAGGTAGTTGCCGCGGCCCTTCACCAGCACCGCGCTGAACTCCTCTGGAATGACTGCGTTCAGGAGCGGGATGTCCTTCTCAATGAGCTGCTCCTGCAGGCTGATGGTGTGCGTGGCGATCACCACGCGCTCACCATGCTCCACCACGCGGCGGATGACTGGCAGCAGGTACGCAAAGCTCTTGCCCACGCCAGTGCCGGCCTCCACGAACAGGCGCCCCTTGGTGCGGAGCGTCTCCTCCACAGCGGCGCTCATGGCCAGCTGCTGCGGGCGCACCTCAAACCCAGGCAGGCGGCGCGCGATGGCCCCGGCCTGCGAGAGAAGCTCTTCAGCGTCAACGCTCATCCCGCGCTCCCAGCGGCTTGCGTTTGGGCTCTCCCGCGGTGCGTGGATAGGCGCGCGGCGTCTTGCGCTGCTTCTGCACCACCACGATGGTGCCGGTGGGCGTGCGCACCGCGTCTACAAAGTGCGCGTGGAGCAGATGGAGCGCCTGCTTGGCGTCCGCCACCTCTGCCTCGGCCTGCTCTCCCTTGATGGACAGCACTGTGCCCAGCTCGCGCGCAAAGGGCACGGTGAGCTCCAGCAGCATGGCCAGGCGGCCCACTGCGCGGCTGGTCACCACGTCAAAGCGCTCGCGGTACTGGTGGTGGTCCTGGCCAGCGTCCTCTGCGCGCGCCTGCACCACCTGCACGTTGCGCAGGCCCAGCGTGGCTGCGGTCTGGCGCAGGAACTCGGCCTTCTTGCCTGTGGTCTCCAGCAGCGTCACCTGCACGTCCGGCAGCACAATGGCCAGCGGGATGCCAGGCAGTCCGCCGCCGCTGCCAACATCCAGCAGCGTGCGCGCCTCTGCGCTCACGATGAACGGCACCAGGCTCAGGCTGTCCTGGATGTGGCGCGTCCACGCCAGCACAGGGTCGGTCACAGCAGTCAGGTTGAAGCGCTCGTTGGCCTCCAGCAGCAGCTGCAGGTAGCGCTGGAGGGCCTGGCCTTCACCAGGTTCAAGCTCCACGCCCTGCGCAGCCAGCGCTGCGCGGACCTCTGCGGGCATGGGTGGAACTTCGGGCGGCATGCGCGGGAGATCGTAGGCGGTGGGTTGCGGCTAGCTGTGCGCCAGGTCAAAACCGCGGGTCCTGCGGCTGGCGATGGAGAACAGCACGCCGGTGCCCACCCACAGGCTGACCAGGCTGCTGCCGCCCGCGCTCACAAAGGGCAGGGTCATGCCGCTGACCGGCAGCACGCCGATGGTCATGCCAGTGTTCAGCGCCAGCTGCGCAAAGAACATGCTGCCGATGCCCACGGCCACCAGGCGGCCGAAGCCGCTCCCTGCGCGCAGCGCCACCATGAAGCAGCCCACCGAGTACGCCAGGCCAGCCACCCACACCAGCACGCCGCCCAGCAGCCCCCATCGGCAGGAGATCACCGAGAAGATCATGTCATTGGAGGCTTCTGGCAGGCGGTTGTAGCGGATGAGCGGCGTGGCTTCCTGGCTGCCCATGCCGAACACGCCGCCAGCTCCTGCCAAGGTCTGCGCGCGGTCTGCCTGGTAGCCAATGGTGTCCTTCCAGCGCGAGCTTCCAGAGAGCTGCGCGATGAGCGCGTCCACGCGCGCCTTCTGGTGGGCCTTGAGGAACGGGTAGCTGGCTGGCGCCAGCACCAGCCCCAGCACCACCAGGATGACGATGTGCCGCACGCGCGCGCCAGCCGCCAGCAGCATGGCCAGCAGCGTGGGGATGAAGAGCAGCGCAGTGTCCAGGTCTGGCTGGCGCATGATGAGCACCACCGGGATGGCCGTCACCAGCAGCGTGGCCACCACGCCCCACATGCGCCGGATCTGCGGTGCCGAGCGCAGCCACACCGCCATGGAGAGGATGTAGGCCAGCTTCATCACCTCGCTGGGCTGGAAGTCCGTGAAGCCCAGGTTGATCCAGCGGCGCGCGCCGTTGCGCGGACGCACCAGCCACTCTGGGATGTACGGCACCAGCAGGAACACCAGCAGGAAGACGTTCACGATGAAGAGCGGCCATGCGGCGCGCTGCAGCCAGCGCACGTGCTGCGCGCCCACGGCAGCGGAGGTCAGCAGCCCCACCACGGCAAACACCGCCTGTCGCTTGGCCAGCACCGGCTCAGTGGTGGCAATGGCCAGCACGCCCATCACGCTGAGGACGATGGATGAGACCACCGGCAGCCACGCCCAGTGCGCCCACGTGCGCTCCCGGGTGCGCACTTCTTCTGCACGCTCGCGGCGCAGGCTGCGCGGCAGGCTGCCAGAGATCAGCGTGCTCATCCAGCGCCTCCCACCGCTTCGATGCCGTCGTCTGCGCCGTGCTCTGGCTGTGGAGCGTCTGCGGGCGCTGCGCCGTCGCCCTTCAGATAGCCCTCTGCCACCAGCGCCTGAATGACGCCGTTGGCGATGGGGCCAGCGCTCTTGCCGCCGCTGCCGCCGTTCTCCAGCACCACCGCCACGGCGTAGCGCGGACGGTTCTCGCCAGCGTTGCCCACCAGGCCCACGAACCAGCCATGCTCCAGCCCGCGGATCACCGTGGATTCAGCGCCATCCTTGGCAGGCAGCCGCATGGCCGGCGCCTGCGCGGTGCCGGTCTTGGCCCACACCTTCACGCCAGGCGCGCGCACCACGCGTTCCTTGGTGCCGTCGCTGTACTTCACCTGGTAGCCCGTGCCCCAGGTGGCCTCCACCGCCTGGCGCAGGCCTTCCATGGCGCGGTCGCAGCTCAACGGCACCAGGTCAAGGTCTCCAGTGCGGCGCGGCGGGCGCCCAGCGGGCTGCGTGCGCAGCACTGTGGCGTCCTTGATCACGCCGCCGCGCGCCAGGGTGGCGTACGCGTTGGCGGCCTGCAGCGGCGTCCAGCCAATGGGCCCCTGCCCGATGCCAGCGATCACCTGCGTGACCAGGTCGCCGCGGTCCTTGATGGCGCTGATGGCCTCAGCGCTTGGAAGGATGCCAGCGCCCTCTCCCACCCAGCGGGTGGCGCCATCCGGGCCCTGCACGCGGCGGGCCACGCCAACATCCAGCACCTGCCCCATGCCAAAGGCGCGGTACCACTCCACCAGCTGGTCGAGGCCCTCCTTCTGCGCCAGCGTGTAGAAGAAGATGTTGCAGCTGCGGCTGATGGCAGCCTCCACGTTCAGCGGCTTGCCCACCTGCGACGGGCTGCTGTGCGTCAGATACTGGAACTGCGGGCGATAGATCCAGCAGCGCCCATACTGCGCCTGCGGACCAAAGAAGTGGCCGTTGCACACGATGGTGCCGTCCACGGGGAACGCGCCCGAGCGCACCGCGCTCACATACACCAGCGGCTTGATGATGCTGCCCGGCGGGTACGGCGTCTCCAGCGCGCGGTTCACCGCTGGCGTGCGCACCAGCGCTTCGTCTTCAGGCAGTTCCACGCCCTCGGCCAGCGTGGGCCACGTGACCACAGCCAGCGCCTCGCCGCTGTCCACGTCCAGCACCACGGCAGCGCCGTTCAGCGGCGTCTGATATGGCAGCGGCATGGGCTTGGGCGTGCCGTCGTCAAACCAGCCGTAGTGCCATTGCTGCGCGCGGGCCAGCCCCACCTTGGGGTCAAACAGCGCCTGCACGCGCGCCTGCAGCGCGATGTCAATGGTCAGCTGGATGTCCTTGCCGCGCTCTGGCTCCACGCGGCGGCGATCTCCGGTGTCCAGGCGCTCCAGCATGCGGCCGCGTAGGCCGCGCAGCTCGTCCTCGTAGGTGCGCTCCAGGCCGGTGCTGCCCACCATCTCGCGGCCGGGACGGTAGCCACCCAGGTCTGTCACCAGGTCGCCATCCGCGTTGATGGTGCTGAACGGGCGGCGCTCCAGGTCCTCCGCCCACACATCCTCGCGCACGCTGCCGATGATGTGGTCCGCCACGCCGCGCAGCGTCAGATGCAGCGGCTGCGACGACCGCAGCGGCTTGGGCAGGAAGCGGCGGTCCAGGTCAATCTCCACCTGGTTCCAGGGATATTCGCGCCGGGTGCCGTCGGTCACCTCGATGGCGCCGGGCAGCTCGTCGGCCAGCTTGCGCAGCGCGAAGGCAGCGCGCGTGGGGAGCTGCGTGGCCACCACATGCGACTCCTGCTGCTCCTGGATGGGCCTCCCGTTCCACTGCTCCTCGGAGATCTCGCCGTAGCGGTTGCGGTCGCGCGCCAGCTGGCGGCTCCACACGGCGCTGGCCTTGGACTCCACCTGCGTGCGGATCTCGCCGATGCGCTCGTTCAGCTCCGCGCGGTCCATGCCGGCTTCGGCTGCAGCCGCGTCCAGCAGCTTGTTCAGCCGGTATTGCCACTCGGTGGCGTGCTCCATGATGCGCGCATCGCGCTCCGTGGGGCTCATCCGGTTCCACGCCGTCAGCCCCACTTCCTTGCGGGCGCTCTCTTCTGCGCGCTCCTCCACCCAGTCGCCGCTGATCACGCTGTACCAGACGCACAGGTCGTAGCTGGGCACGCTTTGCGCCAGAGGGCGCCCCTTGCGGTCTGTGATGGTGCCGCGGACTGTGGGCAGCAGCGTGGCGCGGTCCAGGCGCGACTGCGCCACCGCGCGGTTGGCGTTGCCCTGCACCACCGTCAGGCTGAACAGCCGGGCGGTGAGCACGCCCGTGACCAGCAGCATGAGCCCCACCACGAAGACCACCCGGCGCTCGAAGGAAGCGTCGCTGCGCTGGGGTGGGTTGACAGAGGTGCGCGCAGACATGGCCATCCTGACCCAAGGACCTTCCCGGAACGCACGCCCGCGGCTTCCTGCCGCAGGCTGGGAAAGCGTACCATTCCTCCCCCCATGGAAGCAGGAATCGTTGGCCTCCCAAACGTCGGCAAGAGCACGCTTTTCAACGCCTTGACAGCCGCTGGCATCGAGGCGGCCAACTACCCGTTCTGCACCATTGAGCCCAACGTGGGCGTGGTCACCGTGCCGGACGACCGCCTCACAGTGCTCAATAAGCACATCCCCACCACCAAGGTCATCCCAGCCATCATCCGGCTGGTGGACATCGCTGGCCTGGTGCGCGGCGCCAGCGAGGGCGAGGGCCTGGGCAACAAGTTCCTCAGCCACATCCGCGAGGTGGACGCCATCCTCCACGTGGTGCGCTGCTTTGAGAACGCAGACATCGTGCACGTGGAGGGTTCGGTGGATCCCATCCGCGACATCGGCACCATCGAGACAGAGCTGATGCTGGCGGACCTGCAGATCATCGAGGGCCTGTTGGAGAAGAACCAGCGCATCGCCAAGAGCGGCGACAAGGAGGCCATTGCCAAGGTGGCGCTGCTGAGCCGCTGCAAGGAGTGCCTGGACGCCAGCCGCCCCATCCGCAGCCTGACGCTTGACGCCGAGGACCGCAAGCAGCTGCAGAGCCTGGGCATGATCTCCGCCAAGCCGGTGCTGTTCGTGGCCAACGTGGACGAGACAGACCCCACTGGCCAGGGACCGCTGGTGCACAAGGTGCGCCAGTACGCAGCCGAGAACGGCGGCAAGGTGGTGGTGGTGTGCGCCAAGATCGAGAGCGAGCTGTCAGAGCTGGGCGAGGCCGACCGCGCCGAATTGCTGAAGGAATTGGGCATGAAGGAGCCTGCCCTGCACTCGGTGGCCCGGGCCGCCTATGAGCTGCTGGGCCTGCAGAGCTACTTCACTGCAGGCGTGAAGGAGATCCGCGCCTGGACCATCCACAAGGGCTTCACGGCGCCCCAGGCTGCGGGCGTCATCCACACGGATTTTGAGCGGGGCTTCATCCGCGCCGAGATCTACACCGTGGCCGACATGGAGAAGTTTGGCAACGAGAAGGCCATCCGCGAGGCCGGCCGCATGCGCAGCGAAGGCAAGAACTACGTGATGCAGGATGGCGACGTGTGCCACTTCCTGTTCAACACGTGATGGGTGGTGCTGGCGGGCGGGTTGGTGATCGGACCCGAATGGGACTTGATCGCGCCTGATCTGTAGGTACACTGTTCGTACCTATGGTCAAACGGCTCCAGCAAGTCGGAAACAGCCACGGCATTGTCCTCGATCGTGCCATTCGTGAGGCAATAGGCCTCAGTCCAAACGATGCTGTGCAAATCTTGGTGAGCGGCGGAAGCCTGATCATCACGCCGGCGCGCGTCGGAGTGGGACAAGAGGAGATTGCGTCTCACCTCAAGGCGCTTCGCCCGCGCTATGGCAAGATGCTCCGTAACTTGGCGAAGTAGCCGTGAGTACTTCTCGCAGATTTCTCTCCGTCGAAGACGTCACGCAGATACACCTCGACACGCTGAGGCACGAAGGCGGTTTGTCGGGCACTCGCGACCATGGGCTGCTCGAGTCGGCAGTCATGATGCCGCGACAGCAGTTTGACGGCAGCTACCTACATCGCACACTGGCAGAACAGGCGGCTGCCTACCTGTTTCACATCTGCGCCAATCACCCATTCAACGACGGAAACAAGAGAGCAGCAGTGCTCGCGTCACTCGTCTTCCTGAGAGTGAACGGAGTCACGCAACTGCCTGACCCGTCCGAGCTGGAGGAACTGACGATGAAGTGCGCAGCTGGCGAGCTCACCAAGGCTCAAGTCACTACTTTTTTCCGCAAGCGAACTCACAAGACGACGCCCCGCAGCGGCAAGAAGCGCGGACGCTAATCGCTGGACTACGGCACCCACCTCGCCTCCACCTCCAGCGCGTCCTCCAGCAGCTGTAGGTAGGACTTTGCCGGCAGCTCGTACACGCCGAACTGGCGCATGTGATCGTTGGCGTACTGGCTGTCGCAGAGCACATAGCCGCCGCGGCGCAGCCGCTCCACCAGCGCCACCAGGCACACCTTGCTGGCGTCGGTGCCGCCCAGCTGCGGACGGCAGAACATGCTCTCGCCAAAGAACGCGCCTCCCAGCGCCACGCCATACAGGCCGCCCACCAGCGTGCCGCTGCGCCACGCCTCCACAGAATGCGCAAAGCCCATGCGGTGCAGCTGCTCGTACACGCGAATGATGGTGGGGCTGATCCAGCTGCGGTTGCTGCCGGCCCGGTCGTGCGCGCAGGCGCGGATCACTTCGCCAAAGGCAGTGTCGGTGCGCAGCTCAAAGAGCCCCTTGCGGATGGTGCGCCGCAGCGAGCCGGGCACGTGGAAGCGCGCATCCAGCGGCACCACCGCGCGCGGATCGCAGGTGAACCACTCCACCTGGTCCTTCTGGGGCGGCGCCATGGGGAAGGCCCCGCGCGTGTACGCCAGCAGCACGATCTCTGGAGTAATGGGCCGGGCGGGAAGGTGCACGGCAGCAGCGTAGATGGCCCGCCCGCGCGCGCCGCCCGCGTGGCCACACCCAGAATGGCCTGCCCCGGTTGCTGATAACGCAGGGCCCGCTGCGCCCGCTGGCCCAGTGGATGTCGCTGGGCTGGTGAGGGGGCTGCGGATTCGCTATGATGTCCGTCCCTCACAAAGGGCCGTCGGTGACTGGCTGGTGCCAGGCGCCGCATGGGGCAGCGCGATGCGGCATTGTCCGCCTGCTCCAGCCTCGAGGGTGCCGCGAAGGGTCGTTCCCCTCCGCGCAAGTCGGCTGTGGTTGAACCCCTTTTGGAGCCCTGCTCCCAGCGTCTCTCAACTCCATACCATCTCGTCCAGATCACTGGCCCGTGGTGTAACGGTAGCACAGGAGGTTTTGGTCCTCTTAGTCCTTGTTCGAATCAAGGCGGGCCAGCTACCACCGCCCGCACTCCGCTGCGGGAACTCCAGCTCTGGACGGTCGCCTGACCTGCCATGAGCCATTCCACCAATCCAAGCAGCTACACGCGCAGCGCCATCATCATGGCTGCTGGCAAGGGCACGCGCATGCAGAGCGACCTGCCCAAGGTGATGCACCCAGCCAACGGCGTGCCCATGGTGCAGTGGGTGGTGGATGCAGCGCGCGCGGTGGGCTGCGGCCCCATCGTGCTGGTGGTGGGCCATGGCGCAGACCTGGTGCGCAGCCACTTTGCCACGCAGCCAGACATTGAGTTTGTCATGCAGCAGCCGCAGCTGGGCACAGGCCACGCGGTGGACCAGGCGCGCCCGCTGTTTGCGCAGGGCCGCCTGGGCCAAGAGACGCTGGTGCTGTGCGGCGACGGCCCGCTCATCCGCCCTGCCACGCTGCGCACGCTGCTGGAGACGCACCGCGAGAGCAACGCCAGCGCCACGCTTGCCACCGCCATCCTGCCTGATGCCACGGGCTACGGCCGCATCGAGCGCGATGCACACGGCAACTTTGCGCGCATCGTGGAGCAGAAGGACGCCACGCCCGCGCAACTGGCCCTGCGCGAGGTGAACCCCAGCTACTACTGCTTCCGCACCGCAGACCTGTTTGGCGCGCTCACCCGCGTGACCAACCAGAACGCCAGCGGCGAGTACTACATCACCGACGTGTTCGAACTACTGCTCAAGGACAGCCGCCGCGTGAGCGTGGTGGACGCTGTTCCGCCCGAGGATGTGCTGAGCGTGAACACCCGCGAGCAGCTTGCTGAAGTGGACCGCATCCTGCGCGCCCGCATGCCGGGCGCCGCTACCGCCGGAGGCCGCGCATGAGCGACGTGCAGCACCTCAAGATCTTCTCCGCCCGCAGCGGGCGCGAGCTTGCGCAGAAGATGTGCGACCACATCGGCCTGCCCCTGGGCCAGGCGCAGACGGTGCAGTTCCCGGATGGCGAACTGCTGGTCAAGCTGGAAGAGGACGTGCGCGGCCGCGACTGCTTTGTGGTGTGCAGCACCAGCGCGCCAGTGAACGACCACCTCATGGAGCTGCTGGTGTTCATCGACTGCCTGCGCCGCGCCAGCGCGCGCCGCATCACCGCGGTCATCCCCTACTTTGGATATGCGCGCCAGGACCGCAAGGACGAAGGCCGCGTGCCCATCACCGCCAAGCTGGTGGCCAACCTCATCACAGGCTCTGGCGCGGACCGCGTGCTGTGCGTGGACCTGCACGCTGCGCAGATCCAGGGCTTCTTTGACATTCCGGTGGACCACCTGACCGCCGCCCCGGTGCTGTGCGAGCACTACCAGCAGGTCACGCGCGACCCCGACAGCTGCGTGGTGCTCAGCCCCGACGTGGGCAACGTGAAGGTGGCCAACATGTTCGCCAACCTGCTGGGCTGCGAGATGGCCATCGTGGACAAGCGCCGCCAGAGCGGGAGCAAGGTGGTGGTGAAGAACCTCATCGGCGAGGTGAAGGGCCGCCGCGTGCTGATGTTTGACGACATGATCAGCACCGCAGGCACCGTGACCGAAGCCGCCCGCGTGGCCATGGAGGAAGGCGCCACTGGCTGCGAAGTGGCCTGCACGCACGCAGTGCTGGTGGGCCAGGCCTTCCAGCGCCTTGCCACCCCCACCATCAGCAGCGTGGTGATCACCGACACCATTCCAGGCGGCGAACGCCTGAAGTCCATCGAAGACCGTCTGACCGTCCTGAGCGTGGCGCGCCTGCTGGGAGAGGCCGTCCGCCGCATCCATCATGACCAGAGCATCAGCGCGATGTTCCGTGAGGGCATCAGCGTGAAGCGCTGACCTACGACTTTTGAAAGGAGTCCTATTTCTATGTCCAAGGAAACCCCAACTCTCGTCGCCACCAAGCGCGACCGCCTGGGCAGCCGCTACGCGAAGCGTCTTCGCGCAGCTGGCCAGCTGCCTGCAAACCTGTACGGCCACGGCTCCGTGCCCATGGCCATCGCCCTGAGCGAGCATGAGACGCTCTACGCACTGAAGCACGGCGCGCACGTGCTGAACCTGAAGTTCGAAGACGGCGCCACCGACACCGTGCTGGTGAAGGACCTGCAGTTTGGCTACCTGGGTGACAACGTCATTCACCTGGACTTGGCCCGCGTGAACCTGGACGAAGTGGTGACCGTGAAGGTGCACCTGACCTTCGTGGGCACGCCAGAGGCTGCCAAGCGCCCCGGCGCCATTCTGGTGCACGACCTGCCCCAGGTGGACATCCGCTGCAAGGTGCGCGACATTCCAGAAGAGATCAAGGTGGACCTCTCCCACATGGGCGAGACGTTCACCGTGGGCGACCTGAAGCTGGGCGCTGGACTGGAATCCGCAGACCCCAAGGAAACCGTGATCTGCCGCGTCGAGATGGTCAAGGAAGAAGAAGTGGCCGCCGAGGCCGCTGCCACCGAAGGCAAGGCAGAACCAGAAGTGCTCACGGCCAAGAAGGAAGAGGCTCCTGCAGAGGGCGCCGACAAGGCCAAGAAGTGAGTTCCATGAAGCTCGTCGTCGGACTTGGCAACCCTGGACCGCAGTACGCGGGAACCCGACACAACGTCGGGTTCGAGGTTGTCGACCGCCTTGCGCGCAAGTATGGCGCAGGCACGCCCAAGAGCAGGTTCAGCGGCCTGGTGGCCGAATGCGACCTGCCCTCCAAGGGCGGCACCGAACGCGCGCTGCTTCTGAAGCCCATGACGTACATGAACCTCTCGGGCCGTTCGGCCCTTGAGGCTCTTCAGTTCTACAAGCTTGAGCCTTCCAAGGACATGCTGGTGGTGGTGGACGACCTTGCCCTGCCCTGTGGCACCATCCGGATCAAGCCGGATGGCTCCAGCGGCGGGCACAACGGCCTCACCGACATCGGCATGAAGCTGGGGTCCAACTACTGGGCGCGCCTGCGCATCGGCATTGATGCGCCAGGCCGCGTGCCACAGGTGGACTACGTGCTGGGGCGTTTCACGCCCGAGCAGCAGCCCCTTCTGGAAGAAGCCCTGGCAGACGCAACCGCGGCCGTGGAGACCTGGATCTCTGCGGGCGTGGAAGCGGCTGCCAACCGCTTCAATGGCAAGAGCGATCCACGCAAGACCACTCCAAACAACACTCCATCCAAGGAAACCAATGGCAACTGAGACCCGCATCCATAAGTATGAAGCGATGTTCGTGTTCCCCCAGTCCTACTCCGCCGACCTGAACGGCGCCATGGACCACATCAAGGAGATCCTGTCCAAGGGCTCTGCTGATGTGACCAGCATGGTGAAGTGGGACGAGCGCCGCCTGGCCTATGACATCAAGGGCAACAAGCGCGGCGTGTACTTCCTGTGCCGCTTCCACTGCGACGCCACCAAGGTGAAGGAAATTGAGCGCGACTGCCGTCTGAGCGAAAAGCTCCTGCGTTCCCTGATCACCCGCAACGATGAGTTGACGGAAGAGCAGATGCGGAACGCAGAAGCTGCTCAGAAGACCGCAGACGAAGCCCGCCTCCGCGCCATGGACGAAGAGGACATGGGCGTGCGCGCTGACGTCTGAGTCCCAGCTGATTCAGCCTTTCTGGCACCTCCACAGCCCCTGGGTTTCGCCCGGGGGCTGTGCTTTTTGCAGCGTCCCGCCTATCAGTGCAGGGTCGAGCTCCGTATGTTCAAACAACCCCCACGGAGACACCCATGGTCCATTCCTTCCGGAGTGCCGCGCACCCGTTCACGCTTGCCAGCCTGGTGCTGAGCGGACTGGCGCTGTGCCAGGCCGCTTCAGCGCAGATCGCGCCGCCCACTGCAGAACGCGTGCCCCCCACGTACACGGTGCCATCCGAGGGCATCCCGGCATCCAGTCCATGGCCAACGTCTCCAGGTGCTTCGACCACGTCTCCATGGCCAACCGGACAGGTCCCCGGCGAGCGGCTCATCGTGGGCCCTGCCCGTGCGGATGGGCAGTTTTTCTATCACTGGGTGCTCGTCAGCACGCCGAGCGGGGACCGATGGACGTGGGCTGGCCCTGTCTCAGTGGCCGCCACGCTTGAGGCTCCGACAGCACTGCCACGCTTTGTGTCCAACGAGGTGGACACGTTCCTGTACCAGCACGCGTCCGGCCCCGTTGAGGTCGTGCGAAAGGTGAATGGGGTGTGGATGTCTGACGGCCAGCTGCCGCTGCAGGGGATTCCAAACAACGCACAACTGCAGATTTCTGGCGACACCGTGGTAGCCCTGTTCAACAACCAGTTGGTGATTGTCCGCCGGACGGCTGCTTCCACCTGGGAGGTCATCAAGAGCTTTGAGCCGCCGGCTGGCACCACGTGGTCCTTCTCCTCCGACTTCTTTGGGTTGATCAACCTGACCAGTGACTTTGCCGCAGTGGGCATTCAAGTAGGTGCTGCGCTTCAGGGCCAGCTTGGACATTACGCGGTTCAGATCATCCACCTGCCTGTGAATGGCGAGCCCACGTTTGGGCCCATCATTTCCAACCCAGAACCAGGCCTCCGCAGAATGGGCCCGAACTTGAGCGCCAATGGATGCTGGCTGGCGATGGGTGGCGGCACAGCGGCGGACCCTGCTCCACGCGTCTATGTCTATGAACGCCAGGCCGACGGACAATTCAAGCTGGTCCTGCGAACCAATCCATCAACCAAAAGAATGAGCAGCATCACCAGCGATGGACGGTTGCGCTGGCAGACTGTGAACCCGTGGGTCATCGGGCCCGATGGCGCGTGGCACCCGTCAGCATGGCGCACATCCCTGAATGCAGGCACGGATCTCAATGGCAGCTACATGTCATACAGCGTCGGTGTGCTTTCTGTCTGGGAGCACCCTGAGGACGCAGATCAGGATGGCGTGCAGGACGCCTACGCCATCGCCACTGGGCAGGTGCTGGACTGCAACCGCAATGGCCAGCCCGATGACGTGGACATCGCCATGGGTCTGCTGCCCGACGCCAATGCCAACGGCATCCCGGACGCATGCGAGGCCGACTGCGATTCGAATGGCGTGGCCGATCTTGCGCAGCTGCGCGACGGCGCTCCGACAGACTGCAATAGCCCCGGCACCCTGGCTGCGTGTGCCATCCTGGCTGGCGCACCTGATGTGAACCACGACGGCGTGGTGGACGCCTGCGGTCCAGACCTCAACCACAACGGCGTGCCCGACGCCACGGAGATCGCCGAAGGCACTGCAGCAGACTGCAACAGCGATGGCGTGCCAGATGATGCGCCGGCCTACGCAATGCCACTCGAGAACGCATACTGCGCGATTCTTGATCCCACGGCCAATCACGGCGTGATCTGGAGCAGTGGCTTTCTGACTGATCCGCACAGGCGATGGGTGACACAGATTGAGCTTCCGGCTGTGATCGGGACCTACAATCAGTACCCTTGGCTAACGCCGATTGGACGGCCATACGTGGTCATGCTGCTCAGCGACCCCAATGGCGACTTCCGCGCCACCGACAGCGAAGTCCTCTGGACAGCAACAGGCGTGTGGCAGCAGGGTGCCACTCACCTGGTAGAGGTGCCTCACATTTACATCCCTTCGGGCAGCTTCATCGTGGCAATGACCACGCCTCCTGGATCCTTCAACGATGACGGGGTCGCTGCGCAGTACGTGCAGTACGCCAATGGCGTGGTCCGTTGTGAGTTTGACCCGAGTGGTACGTGGTGGGATCCCACGCTCGCAGCTCTTCGGTCAGCTTTCAACACTTGGACTGGCAGCGAGACTCCTCCCGACCCTCTGGCGGTCCTCGCGGCGGCGACTGGTTCACCTACCGGATTCGCCTTCCGCGTGCACACCGAAACCTGCCCCCTGCCGGGCGACCTGGACCACGATGGCATCGTGAACGGCACAGACCTGGGCCTGCTGCTGGGCGCCTGGGGCACCACCGGGGACTCCGAGGCAGACCTGGACCACGACGGCGTGGTGAACGGGACAGACCTGGGGCTGCTGCTGGGGGCCTGGAGCTAGTTTCTCGCGGACCTGGCTGGGACTTGAAGCGATCTGCCCGGTCCGGGCACTCAATTCATCGTGGGGCTGCGTATCTTCAGTTAACCCCCCCACGGAGTCACCCATGGTCCATTCCTTCCGGAGTGCCGCACACTCGTTCACGCTCGCCAGCCTGGCACTGAGCAGCCTGGCGCTGTGCCAGAGCGCCGCCTCGCAGATCGCGCCACCCACTGCAGAGCGCGTGCCGCCCACGTACAGTGCCATCCGAGGGCATCCCGGCAACCAGTCCATGGCCAAGCGTATCCAGGTGCTTCGGTCACCTATTCATGGCCAACGCTGTCTGGCCCGAACGAGCTTTTCATCATCGGCCCCACACGCCAGGACGGTCAGTTCTTCTACCACTGGGTGAAGGCCCAGACGCCGAGCGGTGAACGCTGGGAGTGGGCCGGTCCTGTAGACATTGCGGGCTCGCTCCCGCCGCCCACTGAGTTGCCAAGGACAGCTTCGAATGGAGCGGGCGCCCTGCTCTATCGCCTTGGAACCGGGCCCATCTCCATGCTTCGGAAGGAAGGAGACGTCTGGACGGCAGATGGACAGCTGCCGCTCTCCAACGTTCCGTCTAGCGCCCTCTTCCGGTTTGTAGGCGACACGCTGGTGACCCAGCTGAACTCAGATCTGGTGTTCCTGCGCCGCACCGCGCCAGCCACCTGGCAGGTGGTCAAGACCCTGGCGGCTCCAGCGGGCACAACCTGGTCGAACTTCTTTGGTTCCGCCTTTTCCGCAACAGACGACTTTGTGGTGATTGGCGCCACGGTGGACCCTGCGCTCCATGGCGATCTGGGCATGTATGCCGTGCAGGTGGTCAATGTTCCGGCCAACGGCGAGCCCACGTTGGGGCCGCTGCTGAGTTCTCCGGAAGCGGGAACTCGCAGACTCGGAAAGTGGCTGTCGGCTGCTGGAAACTACATCATGGCCTCTGGAAGCGACACGACCGACACGCTCCCACGCACCTACGTCTTTGAGCGCCAGGGCGATGGTTCATTCAAGCTGGTGTTGCGCACCAGTCCCATGGCGGATGAGGCAATCAGCATCAACCGGTACGGGGCTATTGGTTGGCTGAACTCCAGCCCGTGGGTGCGCGGACCAGATGGGACCTGGCGGCCCACAGCGTGGCGCACCGGCCGGAACGCTGGCGGCGACCCCAGCGTCTGGTACTCCAGCATCAGCGGCGCTGTCATCTCCATTTGGGAGCACCCTGAGGATGCAGACCAAGATGGCGTGCAGGACGCCTACGCCATCGCCACAGGCCAAGCGCTGGACTGCAACCGCAATGGCCAGCCCGATGACGTGGATATCGCCCTGGGTCTGCTGGCCGATAGCAACCGCAACGGGATCCCTGACCCATGCGAGGCAGACTGCGACTCCAACGGAGTGGCGGATCTGGCGCAGCTGCGCGATGGCGCCCCCACCGACTGCGGCGATCCCAACACGCTGGCCGCCTGCGCCATCCTGGCCGGCGCGCCTGACATCAATCACGACGGCGTGGTGGATACCTGCGGCCCAGACCTCAACCGCAATGGCGTGCCGGACGCCATCGAGATCGCGGAGGGCGCTGCCGTGGATTGCAACGGCGACGGCGTACCAGACGACGTGCCGACCTATTCAATGAGCCGCGACGATGAAGGTTGGATCATCAGCAGCCCCCAGAACGCTGGAATCGTGTGGGCGTCCGGATTCACCACCAACCCAGACCAACGCAGGGTCACGCGAGTGGGAATTCCGGCCATCGTGGGAACCGCGCTGCAAGGCAATGCCGGGTCACCGATCGGCCGGCCCTTCGTGCTGTTCATCCTGTCGGACCCCAACGGCGACTATCGGGGCGGCGACGGAACCGTGCTGTGGACATACACCGGCACCTGGCAGCTCGGCGAACAGCCCGAGGTGGTCGTGCCACACATTGAGATTCCAACCGACACCTTCATCGTGGCTGTCACCACCCCGCCGGGCACTTTTAACATCGCAGCAGAGGCTGAGTATGGAAACGGCGCGATGTTTGCGGGCGACATGCTCAGCCAGCCCAGCGCAAATCTCACAGCCGAGCAGTACCGGTCCAGCGTGGGATCATGGACCTCCGGCGGCGACGTCCCCGCCGATCCGCAGGCGTCGCTGGCATCTGGAGGGGGAATCGGGATCGCGCTTGCGTTCCGCGTGTACACCGACATCTGCCCACTGCTGGGCGACCTGGACCACGACGGCATCGTGAATGGCACAGACCTGGGCCTGCTGCTGGGCGCCTGGGGCACCACCGGCGACTCGGAGGCAGACCTGGACCACGACGGCGTGGTGA
>JAXMAM010000033.1:0-30419 GCA_046350455.1 Phycisphaerales bacterium
CGCATGAGCGCACCCTGCTGCGGTGAAATCACAGCCCGCCCGCGCTGGTCAAAGGCCATGCACACCCAGCTGCCCTGCCCGGGCGCAGCGCTGGCCAGCAGCTCCACCTGGAAGTCCTTGGGCGCACTGATCGCGCTGGCGGGCGGCGCCTGGCGCAGCGGCGTCACCTGGATGTCCTTGAAGCGAACCTCCATGGGTGGACCCTGGTGCAGCTGCAAGCCCAGCGATCCATCGCGGCGGAAGCGGCTGGCGTCGCCGTCAGTCACATCCGTCATCAGCACGCCGTTGATCCAGTGGCGCACGCGGGTGCCGCGCGCCTCGATGCGGTACTCGTTCCAGCCATCATGCTTGATGACCTTGCGCAGCGCAGCCTCTGGCGCAAACTGCGCCAAGAGGCGCTTGCCGCTGGGTGTCCACTCCACCTGCTGGCCGCGCTCGCCCATCAGCGAGCGCCCCAGCCCTTCGTAGAGCGCGCCGGTGTATGCGTCGGCTGCATCCATGTCCGCCTGGAAGCCCGCCATGTCCGCCTGGCCTTCCACACGGCTGCTGCGATACTGGATGCCGCTGTTGCCACCCTTCAGCATGAACTGGCAGCGCAGCTCAAAGTCCTGCGGCATGTCCCCCTTCCAGACCAGGTATCCGCTGCGCGGCAATGGATGCTCTGCGGTGGTGCGCCCCACCAGCGCGCCATCCTCCACAGACCAGTAGGAGAGATCGCCCTCCCATCCATCCAGGCTGGTGCCGTTGAATGGATGGATGACGTCCTGCGCCGCGGCACCGCGGGTGGCGCACAGGCAGAGCAGCGCTACGGCGTACAGGCACCCCACGAACCGAGCAGCAGCCCCAGATCCTGGCCGTCCACCACAAAGTCTCCGTTCAGGTCTGCGTCGCCACCAAGTGAGTTCCATGATCCCAGCAGTATGCCAAGATCCTGGCCGTCCACTGTGCCTGTGTGGTCCAGATCAGCGGGGCAGTTCTGGGCCACCTCGATGAGTGCCACCGTGTGGCGCTCGCCTGCAGCCATCATCAGGTAGTTGCCTGTGTCGAGCGGAAGATTGCACTGGCCGTAGGTGTTGTCTCCCCAGCACCGGGGCGTGCTGTCGCCCAGGGAGTTCTGCTTGTTGGCAGCGCTGTGCGCCCAGCCGCCAGCCATGGTCACCACCGAGCCAAGCCCGGTGGGCAGCGTGCACTGGCCGTTGTCGTTGCTGCCCCAGCACACAACGGTGCCGTCCGCCTTGCGGGCCAGTGTGTGGTAGCCGCCAGCCGCCACTGCCTGGACGCCGGTCAGATTGCTGGGCACCGTGGACTGCCCCTTGTCATTCAGACCCCAGCACTGCACCTGTCCATTGGACTTGAGCGCCACGCTGTGACCGTACCCACCCACCACCTGCGTGACAGTGCCCAGGTTGGCAGGCACAGTGGATTGGCCATTCACATTGGAGCCCCACGCTGCGCACGCACCGCTGGTCTTGACCACCACAGTGTGCCGCCAGCCGGCGCCCACCCAGTTCACCGCGCCCAGCCCAACTGGCGCAGTGCACTGGCCTTCCAGGTTGCGACCCCAGGCGGCAAAGCTTCCGTCTGACTTGCGCGCCACCGTGTGCGCGCTGCCAGCGGCCACCTGCGTGACCACGCCAAGCCCCACTGGCGTGTTGCTCTGCCCGTAGAAGTCCCAGCCCCAGCATCGAACGGTTCCGTCCGTCTTGATGGCCACAGTGTGCGAGTACCCCGCGGCAATCGCCTTCACCGTGCCTAGGCCCACTGGAACGGTGCATTGTCCGTAGTCATTGCTGCCCCAGCACACCACCGTGCCGTCAGCCACAGCCGGAGCTCCCAGGAGCAGACAGATCGTTGCCACCGCCACGTTGCGCATCTTCATGCCTCCTGAACTTTCCTGAAAGGTACCCCGGCAGGGCCACGAATCAAGAAGATCCCCGCAGAAGTGGAATTGTGTGCACGGCTCCACCCGCAGATTCAGCGAAATCGGGTCCACGATGCACTGCACGGCCGGGGGTTTTAGACTGTCCGCTCGTTCCCCGAGGCGCGCTGCCTCGAGTGTGTGTTCCTCCCTGATCTTGTAAGGAGCTTCCGTGAAGACTCAGCGTTTCCTGCGTGCCTGCCCGTGGATCGGCGTGGGCGCACTGTGCTTGGCCACCGCCTCGCATGCCGACATCCTTGAACTCATCTCGCCCAATCCGCAGACTGGCGGCTTCTTTGGCACGTCTGTCAGCGCCGTAGGCGACGTGACCGGCGACGGCGTCACCGACGTCATCGTGGGCGCCTCCAACGAGGACGCCGGCGCGGTGGACAGCGGCCGCGCGTACGTGATCAACGGCGCCACCGGCGCGGTGATCCGCACCCATGTATCCCCCAACCCAGTGGCCAGCGGCATCTTTGGCAACTGCGTGGCGGGCATTCCTGACATCAACGGCGACGGCGTTCCGGACTACGCCATCGGCGCGCGCGGCGAGCTGAACAGCGCTGGCCGCGTGTACGTGTACAGCGGGTCCAATGGCGCGCTGCTTCGCACGCACCTCTCGCCCAACAGCGCGTCCTTCGGCCGCTTTGGCGACAGCATCGCTGGCATCCCCGACCTGACCCAGGATGGCCGCGGCGACTACATCATCGGTGCACCCGACGAGGATTCGCAGAAGGGCCGCGCGTACGTGTTCAGCGGCAGCAACGGCACGCTGTGGCGCACGCACACGTCGGCCAACGCTGAAGTGGGCGGCAAGTTCGGCTACTCGGTGGCCGCTGTGCCGGACATCAACAACGACGGCAGCGGCGACTACGTGATCGGCGCGCCCTACGAAGGCCCTGGAGCATCGCCATCGGGCGCTGGCCGGGCATACGTGTTCAGCGGCCTGACGGGTGGCCCCGCCTTCACGCTGAAGTCCCCCAACGAGCAGGGCAGCGGATTCTTTGGCTGGTCTGTGGGCGGCGTTCCTGACGCCAACGGCGACGGCAAGGGCGACATCGTGGTGGGCGCGCCCTACGAGTCCATGACCATCAGCGGCAATTTCTTCAACGCTGCTGGTCGCGCGTACCTGTTCTCCGGCGCAAGCGGCACCTCCACCCACACCTACCGCGAGGCCGACGCCGACGTGGGCCAGGACCACAACTTTGGCTACGCCGTGGACGGCATGTACGACCGTACGGGCGACAACCTGGGCGAGGTGATTGTGGGCGTGCCAGGACCGTACGTGGTCTACGTGTACAAGGGCACGGGCGCATTCGATGTGATTGACACCCAGCAGTCGCCCGACAACACCGGCATCAACCAGTTCTACGGTTCTGCTGTGGCTGGCGTGAAGGACGCCAACGGCGACGGCAAGGGCGACTACATCGTGGGTGGCCCTGGCAGCGACAACTTCCCAACGGATCTGTCGCAGAACGGCCGGGCGTGGATTCATCGCAGCACGCTCAACAACAACGGCTGCTCCGCGCTGCTGGTGCTGACGCTGCACGATGGCCCCAACTCGGTGACCAACATCGGCGCCACGGGCAACTTCATTGACACCACCACCTGCGCAAACCGCATCGGAAGCGATGTCTGGTACACGCACACGGCCAGCTGCGATGGCAACGTGATCTTCAGCACGTGCGGCGCCAACACGTTTGACACGGTCATTGCCGTGTATCCGGGCTGCTCCTACTTTGGCAGTCCGTTCTTCAGCTGCGTGGTGACCAACAGCTCGCCCCTCAACTGCAACGACGACGCTGCAGGCTGCGCCAACCTCAGCAGCCGCGTGAGCGTTCCGTGCAGCTCTGGCGAGTGCTTCTTTGTGCGTCTGGGCGGCTACCAGGGCGCGCAGGGCGTGGCCACGCTCACCGTCACCTGCTCGTGCACCGGCGACCTGAACGCGGACGGCATCGTGGACGGCACTGATCTGGGCCTGCTGCTGGGCAACTGGGGCAACCCAGGCGCCTCCGACCTGGACAGCAGCGGCGGCACCGACGGCACCGACCTGGGCCTGCTCCTGGGCAACTGGGGTCCGTGCTCGTGAGTCTGAACAGCGTCTGACTGCATGGCGGGCGCAGGGGCTCTACGCCTCTGCGCCCGCCAGCAGCAGCGCTTCGCCAGCAAGCCCTGGGCCAAAGGACATGGCAGCCCATGGCAGCGGCACTCCAGCATCGCGCAGCCGGCGGATGACAAACAGCACTGTGGCGCTGGACATGTTGCCGTGGTCTCGCAGCACACCACACGAGTGCTCAGTGGCCTCTGGCGGCAGCTGCAGCGTGTCAGCGATGGCCTCCACGATCTTGGGTCCGCCCGGATGAATGGCCCAGCCACCCACCTGGTCTGGTGTCAGGCCGGCCTGCTTCAACCACGAACAGATCCAGGGGCCCACTTCGCGCCGCAGATGGCCGGGCACGCTGGGGGCCAGCTTCATCTCAAAGCCGTTGTTTCCGATGCTCCAGCCCATCTCCTCGGTGGAGTCTGGCATGAGCGTGGCGCCGCTGAGCACCACGCGGGGCGCATCCTGCGGGCCGGTGCCCATGACGACAGCGGACGATGATCCATCTGCAAACAGCGCGTTGGCAATCAGCCGGTCCAGCCGGTTGCCGTAGTGCATGTGCGCGGTGCTGATTTCCAGCGCGTTCACCAGCACGCACGCCTCGGGGTCTGCGCGCACAAATGCGTCCGCCACGGCCAGAGCGTTGATGGCGGCGTGACACCCCATGAAGCCCAGGTTGGTGCGGCGGACGGTCAGGCGCAGCCCCAGGTCCCAGATCAGCCACTGGTCTGGGCCCGGCGAGCAGGCCGGTGCATGACGCAGTGACCACCGTGACGCGTCCTGGCGCCACTCCTGCATCCAGCAGCGCTGCGCGCGCTGCTGGCGGCCAGCAGGCGGCCAGCGCGGCACCACTCCTCCACGCGCTCAAGGTGCCTGGGCCGCGCTCCGCCACCTCTGGATCTACCACCACGCCGCCATGGTCTCTGGCCGCATCAGCGCGCAGCCGCGCCATCGATCTTGGTGCCCTGCTGCGATCCGCTCGGCAGGTCGCGCGGAACATCAGCCGGCGCGATAGATGCAGCGACCGCCACCGATTCCTGGCAGTCCGGGCATCAGCTGGCGTGGCACGGCCAATGCGGCGCCAGCACAGGCGTGCGGGGCTACTGGTCATGCCGCGCGCACCACGAAGCGGGGAGGAACCACGAATCAATCACTGCCGCGCATCATACGGAGGCGCTGCTTGCACCGATGCCTTCCAGGCCGGGGCCCTGCATCATGCTGCGCTCCCCTTCTGCGTGTCTGAATGGAGTGCCGCACTCTGGGCAGGTGTCCTTGATGCTGGAGTGGTCGAGCGGATAGTGGCAGCACAAGCAGATGGTCAGGCGCAGGAGGGCGCCCGGATCTGCAAGCCGCAGCGTGTGCGAAGACTTTCTCCGTCCGGCTTCAGGGTTCAGGCAGTCTGGCACATGGGCATTGCATGCGCACACTGGTGATATCCAGGATGGAACGGATGGTGTGCATGCGAGCCACCACCTCGGTGATCATGCTGAGCGCCAGACCGGCCAGCACAGCCACCGTCAGCGCCCCCGCCACACGCTCAAGGATGCGCGCTCCGCTGGCCTCCTCCCACACTGTGGCATAGGTGATGGCCAGTCCCAGCAGGAGGACCAGCGCCTGCACCACCAGGTGGATTCTCCGCGCCCATGCAGGCGCCTTGGAGTGGGCCATCACGTTGCGCATGCCCAGCCAGATGGAGAGCGTGCTCGCCAGGGCTGCAATGGTCATCAGAATGTCGAGCCAACGGGCGAGCCACGACACGCCGGGTGTCCGCCACGACGGACCCATGGGAGACCACGACCTTGTGAAGCAGACGCTGAGCAGCAGCACGGCCACCAGCAGCACAGCCAGCTTCCAAGCCCGGAGGATCTGACCTCTCAATGCCGGAGAGGCCTGATCGCCCTGGGCAGGCCACACAAAGTTGGCAGCGAACGAGATCGAGCCCAGCTGAAGCACCAGGCCAACGATGGATACATCCGTGATGGTCACTCCCCAGACATCCGCCAGCCAGCACGCCATGCCAGCCAGCTGCATCAGCAACGCGCCGCGAGTGGCGTGACGCCACCCAGACCTGCCCCAGAGCATGAGCGCTGGCGCTGTGATGGCGCAGCCAGCCAGCAGGATGCCTCCCGTTCCAGCAAAGCGATCCACTCGCCCGTAGTCCCAGATCACCAGCGTCCAGCAGATGGCAGCCACGCCCGTCAGAATCATGGGCAACGCAGTGGACACCTCGCGTGGCGTGCGCGCCCCGCGACTCACAAAGACCCACACCCCAAAGAGCCCGGACCACACCATGAACGTCCACACCATCTGCCACGTGGCCCTGGAGCCGGCCACTGCTGCCGTCACCGCTGACAACACGCTGAGCGCGAGGCACGCATAGAGACCGGCCCACAGCAGTTTGCGGAAGTCCACGCCCTGCAGAATAGCCCCAAGATGAATCCCCGGGACCGCCGAAGCGATCCCGGGGTTCGGGAGAAACCCCACGCAAGCGCGTGTTCCTTACCTGGCGCGTGGGCGCACGACGCGGTCGCGCCGCCCGCGCAAACCCACTAGCCCACCTGCCGCCATCAGGATGGCAGCACCCGGGCCAGGCACCACGTTGGTGATGAAGACGTTGTCAATGGCCCAGCTTGGCGTGCCGGCCACTGTGTTGGAGTCGTACGCCGCGCGGAAGCGGATCTGCAGCGTGTCGCCAGACAGGAACGGCCCCAGGTTGGCGGAGCTGTTGATGAACGCGCCAGACGAGTAGCCATCCGACGTCCCGACGAACGCAAGCTGTCCACCCAGCTGGCTGCCCTGCGCCCACCCATCCACTGTGCCGCTGTAGCCGTTGGACAGGAACGCGCCGGAGTTCACAAACGTCCAGGCGCCACCGTTGCGGCTGATGTACAGGCCGCCGCCATCCCACTTGCCACCGCTGTCAACCTCAAAGCTGTAGCGCTGGTCAAAGTTCAGGGAGACGTTGCCATCAGCTGTCACAGTCATGACATCGCTGGTCAGGTCAGTGGTGCAGGAGTGGCCGATGTTGGAGCCCTGCCCCAGGGTGCTCCAGCCGCCGGAGCCGCTGGAACCGCCCGAAGCGGAGTAGCCCCATGGCCCGTCAAACGAAGCCGTGTTCAGCGACGATGTGAAGCCGCCGTTGCTGCTATTGAAGTCGAATGTCATGTCAGCCATGACCGGCGCAGCCACACCAGCGGCCGCAAGGGCCAGGGCTGCGCGCAGACTCTGGATGTTCTTCTGGGAAATCGTCATAGTGAAGGACCTTTCTCTCCGGGCCGAAGCCCATAGGTCTCTCCACCGTCCAATCCATGCCGCTTCCTTCCAAGCGAATGTCGCTGTGTGTTTCACGCTGCGCCCATGCGACCGTCACAGCCCGCATTGCTGGAATCCGGCCTCCTGCGCGTACCATGCAGGACATGCTTCTTCACGCGCTGACCGCCGTGGCCGCAGCCGCCCTGCTGGCCAATCCCCAAGCCGCCACGCCGCCAGCGGACCCCGGCCAGCCTGTGCAGCTGACGTTTGTGCCGTCTGGCGCCACAGCCAAGCTGGGCGGGTATCGCCCCCAGCGCATCACGCTCAGCAGCCAAAAGCCAGCTGCGCTTGCCAAGGCGCCAGCAGACCTCAAGGCGCCGATGTTTGGCACGCTGGTGCTGGGCCGGGACCTGCTGGTGATCGTGGACGAGCCCACAGAGGGCGACTCACGCCTCTTTGTGGATGCCAACGGCAACGGTGACCTGACCGACGACCCCACTGCCGAGTGGCACGGCACACCCGACACGCGCCCCAACGTGGCGGAAGGCCAGCGCAAGATCGTGCGCCGCTCTGGTCACGCCGATGTGCAGCTGGGAACGGCCCCCAAGCAGCGAACAGCGCGCATCGCCTTCTACCGCTTCGACAAGGACGATCCAACTCGTCAGTCGTTCCGCGACGTGCTCTTCTATTACGGCGACTACATGTGCGAAGGCGAGGTGGACCTGGGCGGCAAGAAGTACCTGATGCGCCTGACCGATCCGGAGAGCAAGGGCGTCTTTGCCAACGCCTCTGCTCACCTGATGCTGGATGTGAACGGCAATGGCAAGTACGACTCGCGCGGGGAGTCCTTTGCCGCGCGCGAGCCCTTCAACGTGAACGGCATCACCTGGGAGCTGGTGGACATCGCGCCAGATGGCCAGTCGCTGCGGGTGCGCCGCAGCAGCACAAGCGTGCCTGCCATCCCCACGCCACCGATGCATGAACTGGGCAAGGCCATCACGCCCTTCTCAGCGCTGGATACCTCTGGGAAGACAGTCAACTTCCCTGCGGACTACAAGGGCAAGGTGGTGCTGCTGGACTTCTGGGCCACATGGTGCGGGCCGTGCATGGCGGAGATGCCAAACGTGGTCAGCGCCTATGAGAAATGGCACAGCAAGGGGTTTGAGATCCTGGGTGTCTCGCTGGACAACCAGGAGAGCCTGAAGCGCATGCCAGAGGTGATGACCCGGGCCAAGATGACCTGGCCGCAGATTGCCGATGGCGGCGGCTGGAAGGCCAAGATCGCCGTGGACTACGCCATCAACAGCATTCCAGCCACGTACCTGGTGGATGGCACCACAGGCAGGATCCTGGGGGTGAAGCTGCGCGGCAAGGCGCTGGACACAGCCCTGGAGAAGGCCCTGGGAGGCGCTGCACCCGCGGCATCCGCTCCCAACGCCGCCAAGGACCCTGCCGGATCAGACTGACCGCGGGTTCTTGCACCACCCGGCCCAGTTCGCCAGGCACGCATAATGCATGCGTCCTGCCAGCGCCACGCTGCTGTGATCAGCATGCACTGTCGTTGTATCCATTGATTCTCTTGGCAAAGTATCAGAGATTTTGTCGCTCTGGCGGTGTTTCCTTTCATCACCCCTCACTGGTGATCCGACTTCCCTTTCCGGAATGGCCTTCCGGTGTTGGAGGGCCAGTCATCAGTGAGGAGAGAGATGCGTCCTGTTGTTCGTCGAACCGCCGCAGCCATCGCTGCAGGCACCACCCTGGCAGGCACCGCACCAGCGCTCGCTGGCAACGGCCCGCACGTTGAAGGCGCACGCGTCCGCCACGGCCGCGCACGCTTTGAGCGCCAGGGAGACACGCTCCGCATCTACTCCGGGCGCCTCACAGTGGTGGACTACGACCGGTTCGACATTCCCGTGGGGACGTCCGTGGAGTTCCTGCAGGCCAACGGTCGGTCGCGCTTCCTCAACCGAATCAACAGCGATGCGCCCACCCAGATCATGGGTTCGCTCATGTCCAATGGGCGCGTCTATTTCATCAACCGCGCTGGCGTGATCTTTGGCAAGAACGCCACCATCAACGTGGGTGGCCTCTTTGCTGCCGCCGGCAACATGTCCAACAAGGACTTCCTGGCAGGTCGCGACCGCGTGACCGACATGCGCGGCGAAGTCCGCAATGAAGGCACCATCCACGCTGGGTCGGAAGTGGTCCTTGCTGGCCGCACGGTGGTGAACAACGGCACGATTGAGACGGATCGGGGCGGCCTGGTGGCCATGGTGGCCGGCGACCAGGTGACCCTGCGCCGCGCTGGCAGCAACGTGAGCGTGCGCGTGGCCGGCGGCGCTGGAGCGCTGGACGGCCAGGCTGCCATTCAGAACAACGGCGTCATCTCCACGCCCGGTGGGCGCACCGTGGCCACTACCGGAGACCTGGCCTCCTTGGCCATTGACCTGAACGGCACAGTCATTGCGCAGGCCATTGAGGTGGACGGCGGAGCCCACGGCACTGTCCGCGTGGCAGGCACGCTGAACGCCAGCGGTGAAGCCAACGGCACGCAGCGCGGCGGCACCGTGGAGGTCACAGGCGGTGCGGTGGAGGTGGCAGAGCCAGCGCGCATCATCGCAGACGGCGCCCAAGGCGGCGGCGTGGTGCACCTGGGAGGCGGCATGCAGGGCCAGGACGCCAGCATGCGCAACGCCACCACGCTGCATGTGGCCGAGGGCGCGCAGATCTCCGCCAACGCCACGCAGCACGGCGACGGCGGCGAGGTCATCCTGTGGTCCGACGACCTGACGTACTCCCGCGGCGGCATCTCGGTGCGTGGCGCTGGCGCCACTGGCAAGGGCGGCTTTGCCGAGGTGAGCGGCAAGCATCACCTGGACTTCGACGGCGTGGCCGACGTGCGTGGCGTGGACAGCGGCATCAACGGCACGCTGCTGCTTGACCCCGGCTTCCTGATTGTGCAGAACACCGCCAGCGGCGTGGACACCATCGGCATCAGCACCATCAATTCGCAGCTGGCGCTGGGGAACGTGGTGCTGCAGAACAGCGGCGCCAGCCAGAGCAGCGGCATCCAGTGGAACGCCACCAGCACGCTGAGCGGCCTGAACTCCAGCAGCCTCACGCTGAACGCGGTGGGCACAGGCGCAGCCATCAACGTGACCGCTGCACCCGCCTTTGGCACCTGGGCTGGCGCGTTCAACCTGAACGCTGAGGGCGGCATCACCATCGGGTCGTCCATCTCGCGCACCTCTGGCGCCATCAACATGACTGCGGGCGCTGGACAGGTGATCGCGCTGAACGGCGCCACGGTGTCCACCAGCGGCGCTGTCAGCTTCAACAGCAACGTCACGCTGGGCGCCAACACCACAGTCTCGGCCGGCGCTGGCGCAGTGACCTTTGGCGGCACTGTGACTGGCACTGGCGGCAACCGCAACCTGACCGTCAACACCACTGGCGCCACCACGTTTGCCGGGTCCCTGTCCAGCATTGGCGTGCTGTCCACCAACACGGGCGGCACCACCAGCTTTGGCGGCGATGTCAGCATCTCTGGCAGCTCCACGCTGGCGGACGCTGTCACCTTCACGGCTGGCGCTCACACGCTCACCAACACCGGAGCGTTCACCACCACGTTCCGCAACACCGTGGGCGGACCTGGATCGCTGACCATCAACACTGGCACCGGCACCACCACGTTCACAGGCGCAGTGGGCGGCACGCCGCTGGCTGGCCTCACGGTGAACAGCGCAGGCAACGTCACCTTCTCCAGCACCATCAACGGCGGCATGCCGCTGGCCGTCAACACCACCGGCACCACCACCTTCACAGGCGCGGTGGGCGGCACCACAGCACTGACTTCCATCAGCGTGCCTACGGGCAGCGCGGTGGTCAACGGTGGCACCATGCGCACCACGGGCGCGCAGAGCTACGGCACGCTGCTGCTGGGCGCTACTGGCACGTTCACGGCCACAGACCTGACCATTGCCACTGCCTTGGGGCGCTCTGGGACAGGCAACCGTGATGTGACGTTCAACTGCTCTGGCACGATGAGCCTCCTGGGCAGCACCACCAACATCCGCAACTTCACCACCAACGCTGGCGGCCTGAGCGTGATCGCTGGCCCCATGACGTTGTCCGGCGCGTTGACGCTGAACGACACGCTGCAGGTGGGCACCAGCAGCCTTGCGCTGACAGCAGCCTCCGCCGCCCTGAAGGACATTGACGGAGACGGCAACAGCCTGAGCCTGGTGGTGAGCGGCGCTACCAGCATCACGGGCAACGCCACTGGCTTCAACACCTTCTCATCCAATGCTTCGGGCACCTTCTCGCTCGCTGGAGATCTGTCTGCAGCGGGCAACATCACCCTGAGCGATGCCGTGACTCTGGCTGGCTCGGGCGCCACGCGCGCCATCACCAGCACCAGCGGCAACGTGGCCTTTGGCAGCACCGTCAACGGTCCTGCTTCGCTGGTGGCCTCTGCTGACAATGGCACCGTGACGTTTGGTGGCACCGTGGGCGCCACCACCGCGCTGGGAAGCGTGACCGTCACTGGTCCGGCCACGCTGAGTGGCGCCAGCATCACCACCACAGGGGCACAGACGTACCAGCAGCTGACGCTGGGCGCCAACGCCACGCTGGCAAGCACAGGCAGCGGCACCATCACCTTCAACGGCGCTGTGGGTCCTGCTGCAAGCCAGACGCTCACCGTGAACACCGCGGGCGCCACCATCTTCAACGCTGCAGTCTCTGGCCTGGGCGCGCTGACCACAGACGCAGCCGGCACCAACACCCTGGCGGCGGATCTCCAGGCTGCCGGCAACATCCTGCTCAACGGCGCCACCACGCTGAGCGGCGAGGCTCGGTCCATCACCAGTGCCACGGGCAGCGTGACGCTGGGCGGCACGGTGAACGGCGCCACCGACCTCACCCTGAGCTCTGCCACCGGCTCCACGCTCTCCGGCCTGGTGGGCGGCGCGACTGCGCTGAACAGCCTGACCATCGCAGCCGGGCCCGCCACCCTGAGCGGCGGCGGCGTGACCACCACCGGCGCGCAGACCTACGGCAATCTGACGCTGGGCGCGGCCACCACGCTGGCCAGCACCAGCGGCGGCGCGCTCAACCTGAACGGCACGGTGAACGGCGCGTTTGCGCTCACGCTGAACAGCGCTGGCACCACCACGCTGGGTGGCACCGTGGGAGGCACCACCGCCCTGTCCAGCCTGACTGCCAGCGGCCCGCTCACCATCCAGGGCGGTGCAGTCACCACTACCGGCGCGCAGACCTACGGCGCGCTCACGCTGGCGGCCAACACCACGCTGGCCAGCGGCAGCAACGGCGCCATCACCTTCAACGGCACGGTGGGCGCCGTCAGCGGCCAGACGCTGACGGTGAACACGGGCGGCGGCACCATCTTCAACGCTGCCGTCAGCGGCCTGGGCGCGCTGACCACCGACGCCACCGGCACCAACACGCTGGCCGCAGACCTGCAGGCCGCCGGGAACATCTTGCTCAACGGCGCCACCACGCTCAGCGGCGCCAACCGCAGCGTGACCAGCACCGCTGGCAGCGTGACCTTTGGCAGCACGGTGAATGGCGCGTCTGCGTTCACAGTTTCCAGCGCCACGGGCACCACCTTCAGTGGCGCAGTGGGTGGCACCACCGCCCTGACAAGCCTGAGCATCACGGGCACCGCCAACCTGAATGGCGGCGGCATCTTCACCACGGGCTCGCAGTCTACAGCACAGTCACGCTGGGCGCAGCCGCCACACTGACCAGCACCGGCAGCGGCGCGGCCAGCCTGCTGGGCACCATTGACGGCGGCTTCGCGCTCACGCTGAACAGCGCTGGCACCACCACGCTGGGTGGCGCTGTGGGCAGCACCACGGCCCTCACCAGCCTGACCGCCAGCGGCCTGTGGCGCTGAACGCAGGCACCGTGCGCACCACGGGCGCGCAGACCTACAGCGCGCTCACGCTGGGCGCAGACAGCACGCTGACCAGCACTGGAAATAGCGCCATCGCTCAACGGCGCCGTGGGCTCCCCGGACAGCGATTCGCTCACTGTCAACACAGGAGGCGCGACAGCATTCAACGCTGCGGTCAGCGGACTGGGCGCGCTCACCACCGACGCAGCCGGCACCAGCACCGTGGCTGCAGATCTGGCCATTTCGGGAAACCTCTCGCTGGGCGGCGCCACCTGCCAGGCGGCGCTGCGCGCTCCATCACCAGCGCTGCTGGCAGCGTGACGCTGGGCGGCACAGTGAATGGCGCGACTGCACTCGCGCTGGGATCCGCCACTGGCACAACCCTGGCCGGCGTTGTGGGCGGCAGCACAGCGCTGGCGTCGCTGACCATCAATGGCGACGCCACTCTGAACGGCGGCGCCATCACCACCACGGGTGCGCAGACCTACAACGCGCTCACGCTGGGCGCCAACACCACGCTGG
Organism: Phycisphaerales bacterium; assembly: GCA_046350455.1. GTDB lineage: Bacteria > Planctomycetota > Phycisphaerae > Phycisphaerales > SM1A02 > CAZXGD01. The sequence continues at coordinate 13,714 of JAXMAM010000033.1, forward strand.
CCAGCGGGAGGCGCCCGGCGCCATCGAGCACAACGGCGCAGTGGGCGCGCTGAGCGGGCAGACGCTCACCGTGAACACCGCAGCAACCACCAACTTCAATGCAGACGTTGCTGGCCTCGGCGGGCTGACCACCGATGCCAGCGGCGCAATCTGCTGGCTGGCAACATCCAGGCCAGCGGGTCCATCGTCTTCAACGGCGCCACCACGCTCAGCGGCGCCAGCCGAAGCGTGACCAGCACCGGTGGCACCGTGAGCTTTGGCAGCACCGTGAACGGCGCTACGGCACTGAGCGTCTCCTCTGCCAACGGCACCGCATTGCCGGCGCTGTGGGCAGCACCGCAGCGCTGAACTCGCTGGATGTCACCGGCTCCGCTGCCATCAACGGCGGCGCTGTGACCACCGTGAACAGCCAGACCTATGGCAACGTGACGCTGGGTGCCACCACCACGCTGGCCAGCACGGGCAGCGGCGCGCTCACCCTGGGCGGCACCGTGAACGGAGCGTTTGCGCTCACGCTGAGCAGCGCTGGCACCACCACCCTGGGCGGCGCGGTGGGTGGCACCACCGCCCTGGCCAGTCTGACTGCCAATGGTCCCGTGGCGCTCAATGGCGGCACGGTGAACACCACCGGCGCGCAGACCTATGGCGCAGCCACGCTGGGGGCCAACACCACGCTGGCCAGCTCGGCGAACGGGGCCATCACCTTTAACGGCGCTGTGGGCGCGCAGAGCGGCCAGACGCTCACCGTGAACACCGGCGGCGCCACCATCTTCAACGCCGCTGTCAGCGGCCTGGGCGCGCTGACCACCGACGCTTCGGCACCAACACCCTGGCCGCAGACCTGCAGGCCACCGGCAACATCCTGCTGAACGGCGCTACCACGCTCAGCGGCGCAGCCTGCAGCGTGACCAGCACGTCTGGAAGCGTGACCTTTGGCAGCACAGTGAGCGCCAGCGCCTTCACCGTCAGCAGCACGAGCACCACCCTTTGGTGGCACGGTGGGCAGCGCCTCCACCGCGCTCACCAGCCTGGGCGTGACCGGCGCTGCCACACTGAACGGCGCCAGCATCACCACCACCGGCGCGCAGACCTACCAGCAGGCGCTGAGCGCCAACGCCGCACTGGCCAGCACGGCCAGCGGCGCTGTGACCTTCAACGGCGCTGTGGGCGCTGTTAGCGGGCGAACGCTCACGGTGAACACGGCGGGGTCCGCTACTTCCGCGCAGCCGTCAGCGGCCTGGGCGCGCTGACCACCGATGCAGCCGGCACCAACACGCTGGCGGCGAGCATTCAGACCTCGGCAACATCGCCCTGAACGGCGCCACCACGCTGAGCGGCGCAGCGCGCTCACCAGCACCGCTGGCAGCGTGACTTTGGGCGGCACCGCTGAACGCGCAGCCGACCTGACGCTGAGGCTCAGCGACGGGCTCCACGCTCTGGCCTGGTGGGCGGCACCACCGCGCTGGAAAGCCTGACCATTGCCGCTGGCCCCACCACCATCGGCAGCGGTGGCGTGACCACCACTGGTGCCGTGGCAACCCTGACGCTGGAGCGCAGCCGCCGCTGGCCAGCACTGGCGGCGGCGCGCTCAACCTGAACGGCACGGTGAACGGCGCCTTTGGCCTCACGCTGAACACCGGGCACCACCACGCTGGGCGGCACGGTGGGCGGCACCACCGCCCTGTCCAGCCTGACTGCCAATGGCCGGCATCACCATCAGGGGTGGCACGGTGGCGCCAGCGGTCGCCGAACGTACGGCGCGCTCGCGCTGGCTGCCAACACCACGCTGGCCAGCACCAGCAACGGCGCCATCACCTTCAACGGCGCGGTGGACGCTGTGAGCGGCCAGACGCTGACGGTGAATACGGGCAACGGCACCCTCTTCAACGCAGCCGTCAGTGGCCTGGGCGCACTGACCACCGACGCAGCCGGCTCCAACACCCTAGCCGCAGACCTGCAGGCCACGGGCAACATCCTGCTGAACGGCGCCACCACGCTCAGCGGCCCCAACCGCAGCGTGACCAGCACGGCTGGCAGCGTGACCTTTGGCAGCACCGTGAACGGCGCCTCCAATCTCACGGTGGAAGGCTCCACGGGCACCACCTACGCAGGCATCGTGGGTGGCACTGCAGCCCTGTCCAGCCTGACCACCAACGACTCGCCACCATCACGGGCGGCGCGGTGACCACCGCGAGGCGCGCAGAACTGGGACGCGCTCATCCTGGGCGCCAACACCACGCTGACCAGCACCGGTGGCGGCGCACTCAACCTGAACGGCACGGTGGATGGCGCGCGCACGCTCACGCTGGCCAGCGCTGGCACCGCCACCATCAACGGCGCAGTGGGTGGAACCACCGCGCTGACCAGCCTGACCGCCAGCGGCCTTGTGGCGCTGAACAGTGGCGTGGTGAACACCACCGGCACGCAGACCTACGGCGTGCTCACGCTGGGCGCAGACACCACGCTGACCAGCAGCGCAAGCGGCGCGGTCACCTTCAACGGCGCGGTGGGCGCGCAGAGCGGGCAGTCGCTGGCAGTCAACACAGCAGGCGCCACCATCTTCAACGCAGCGGTCACCGGTCTGGGCAGCCTATCCACGGACCTGCCTGGCACCAACACGGTTGCTGCCAACCTCTCCACCACCGGCGACCTGCAGCTGCGCGGCAACACCACGCTCTCTGGCACGCCGCGCACGCTGACCTCAGCAGAAGGCAGCGTGCTGCTGGACGGCACCGTGAACGGCGGCACCGCGCTGACCATCACGTCTGCAGAGGGCGCCACCATCACTGGCGCCGTGGGCGGCACTTCCGCACTGACATCCCTGACCATCAATGGCGCTGCCACCTTGAACGGCGGCAGCGTCTCCACCAGCGGTGCGCAGACCTATGGCGCGCTCACGCTGGGCGCAAACACCACGCTCACCAGCTCGTCCTCAGGCGCCATCCTGCTGGGCGGGCCGGTGAGCGGCGGCACAACCAGCAGCCTGACCGTGAACACGGGCGGCGCCTGCTGCTGGTAGCGCTGTGCCGGCAGCCGACGACTGTATGCAGCGCAAACACAGCAGCGGCACCAACGTGCTGAGCGCGGACATCAGCGCCAGCGGCGCCATCACGCTGAATGGCGCCACCACGCTGACCGGGGCGGCCCGCACGCTGACCTCCAGCAGCGGCGCTGTGACCTTTGGCAGCGTGAACAGCGCCACCGCACTCACGGTGGACGCTGCGAGCCTGCTGCATTCCAGCGGCGTTGTGGGCGGCACCAACGCGCTGGCGTCGCTCACTGTCCTGGGCGCCACTGCGCTGAACGGCGGCAGCGTGACCACCACTGGCCAGCAAGTACGGCGCCACCACCCTGGGCGTCAACACCACGCTGACCAGCACCGTCGGCTGCAGCGAGATCGCCTTCAACAGCACGCTGGATGGCGGCCGCACGCTGACCTGAGCAGCACGGGTGCCACCACGTTTGCCGGCGCTGTGGGCGGAACCACCGCGCTCACCTCCATCAGCGCCAGCGGGCCTGTGGTGTTTGCGGGTGGCAGCGTGCGCACCACGGGCGCGCAGAGCTACGGCGCCAGCACGCTGGCGAACGATCTCTTCCTCACCAGCACTGGCGGCAGCGGCATCGCGGCCTTCACCAGCACGCTGAACGGTGCGCATGCGCTGAGCACCAGCACCACGGGCACCACCACCTTTGGCGGCGTGGTGGGCGGCGTGGACGCGTTGGACTCCATCAGCATCCTGGTTGGCACCACGGCGCTCAACAGCGCGGGCGTCTACCACAGGCGCGCAGAAGCCCTGCCGCACCTACGCTGGGCGCCAACTTCCGCGCTGACCTCTGGCACAAGACATCACCTTCAACGGCACCGTCAACGGCGCGCGCGCGCTGGTGGTGAACGCCGAAGGCACCGCCACCTTCCTGGGCACGGTGGGCAACTCCGGCGCTCACCTCGCTGGTGAGCAGCAGTCCCACCATCTGAGCGGCGGGACCGTGGCCACCACTGGTGCGCAGACCTACGCAGCCCTCACGCTGGAGCCAACACCACGCTCTCCAGCAGCAGCAACGGCGCCATCTGGCTGAACGGCGCGGTGGACTCCACCGCTGGCCAGTCGCTCACCATCAACACCGGCGGCGTGACTGGCTTTGCGGGCGGCGTGTCCGGACTGGGCTCGCTCACCACCAACGCAGCTGGCAGCAACGCCATCAACTGCAGCATCAGCACGCTGGGCAACCTGGCGCTGGGCGGCAGCAGCACGCTGGGCCAGCCTGCATCACGCTGACTTCCGCCAGCGGCAGCATCGCGCTGGGGGCGGTGGACAGCGCTGCGGACCCTCCACGCTGAACGCAGCCAACGTGGCGCTTGGCGGCCAGGTGGGCGGCACCACCGCGCTGGCATCGCTCACGGCCGCAGGCACAGTGGCCATCAGCGGCGGCGGCATCACCACCGGCGACCAACACCTGGGCACCGTGACGCTGGGCGCTGCCACCACGCTGCGCACCACCAGCGGCGGCGACATTGACATTGACGGCACGGTGAACGGCAGCAATGCCCTCACGGTGGATGCCGACGGCACCACCACCTTCCACAGCGCCATTGGCAACACCACCGCGCTCAGCTCGATCACCCTGAGCAGCCCTGCCATGCTGCTGGGCGGCCTGGTGCAGACCACGGGCGCGCAGACCTACGGCCAGGTCACGCTGGGCGCCAACACCACGCTGGCCAGCACCAGCAGCGGCACCATCAGCCTGAACGGCGCCTTCTCTGGCCAGGACCAGTGGAGCGTGGCAGTCAACACGGCGGGCGTCAGCGCGTTCAACGGCACCGTCACGCAGCTGCTCTCCATCAGCACCGACGCACCTGGCACCAACAGCCTGGCTGGCACGCTGGCAGCGCTGCAGGACATCACGCTCCTGGGCGCCAGCACTGTGGGCAGCAGCGGCGCCACGCTCAGCTCCAGCAGCGGCGGAATCACCTTTGGCAGCACGCTGGATGGCGCAGGAAGCGTCTACGCCTCCGCTGGCACGGTGAACTTCAACGGCGCAGTGGGCAGCACGCAGGCGCTCACCTCGCTGGAGGTGGACGGCACCGCAGTGATCAGCGGCGGCAGCGTGACCACCAGCGGCCAGCAGACCTACCAGGCTGTGCAGCTGGACGCAGACACCAGCCTTGCAAGCACCGCTGCTGGCATCATCTTCAATGGCGCGGTGAACGGTGCGCACGCACTCAGCGTGGACAGCGCCACCAGCACAGTGGTCAACGCGACTATCGGCGGGACCACAGCGCTCACCACCTTCACCACAGCTGGCCAGACCACTCTGGCTGGTGGCAGCGTGCACACCACAGGCAACCAGACCTACGGCGCGCTGGACCTTGCAGCCAGCACCCTGCTTGACAGCAGCGCTGGCACCGTCTTCCTGAATGGCGCTGTGAACGGCGCGCACGCGCTGACCATTGACGCTGCCAGCACTGTCCTGGCCAGCGATGTGGGCGGCCAGACCCGTCTGACGTCGCTCACCATCAGCGGCCCAGTCACCATGGCTGGCGCCAGCGTGGACACCAGCGGCACGCAGACCTATGGCGCCACCACGCTCACGGGCAACACCCAGCTGGAGAGCGCCAGCGGCAACATCGTCTTTACCAGCACCGTGGATGGCGCCCGGGCGCTCAGCACCAGCGCTGGCGTCGCTACGCAGTTCAACGGCGCAGTGGGCGGCACCACAGCGCTCAGCAGCCTGACGGTGGACGGCACAGCGCTGGTCTCTGGCGGCAGCGTGCGCACCACCGGCGCACAGACCTACCAGCAGCTGGAGCTGGGCGCCAGCGCAGCGCTCACCAGCACCGGTGGCGGAGCGCTCACCCTGGACGGCGTGGCGGGCAACAACCACGCGCTCAGCCTGAGCAGCAGCGGCGACACCAGCCTGAACGGCACGCTGACCGGGCTCTCCTCCTTCCTTGCAGATGGCGGCGGCAACACCATCCTGGGCGGAAATCTCACAGCCAGCGGCGCCATCAACATCCAGGACGATGTCATGCTGCTGGCGGGTTCGCACAGCCTGACCTCCACGCTGGCCAGCGTGCTGCTGGGCGGCACGGTGGATGGCCACGGCTCGCTCACGCTGAGCGCTGGCACCACCAGCACGGTGCAGGGCGCTGTGGGCGCCACGCAGGCACTGCAGTCGCTCAGCGCCACAGGTGCACTGGTGCTCAACGGCGGCAGCGTGACCACCACGGGCGACATCAGCCTGGATGGCACCCTCACAGTGGGCGCAAACACCGTGCTCCACGCCGGCGACACGCTGCATCTGGACGGCACCGCCAACGCAGGCGCCTACGACCTCACGCTCCAAGGCAGCCTGGTCTTTGGCAGCGGCGCCACCGTGAGCGCAGCGCAGCTCTGGCTGCAGGGCAGCACCACTGGCAACGGCTCGCTGGCGCTCCACGCATCTGAAACCCTCTGGCTGCAAGGCAACGTGCACACCCAGGGCGCCCTGGACCTGGGCACCCCCACGCTGCTGGTGCTGGCGGGCTCGATTGACTCCCTGGGCGACCTGCACTTCAACAGCGCTGTCCGCGTGCAGGGGTCGCGCACCATCACCAGCCGCGAAGGCGGCAGCGTCTACTTCCTGGGCACGATCGACGGCACCACCCCGGAGCACGACTCGCTCCTGGTGAACAGCTCTGGCCTCACGTCCTTCGCATCCCCTGTGGGCAGCCTGGTGAAGATGGACCGCTTTGAGACAGACGCCCCAGGCACCGTCCAGGTGGCTCCCAGTGCCAACGCGGTGTTCGTGCACTACGGCGAAATCCAGCCGCCAACTCCCAGCACGCTGGAGCCAGGCGTCTACGTGACACGCGCTGCGAGCACCATGTGGTATGCCCCGGCAACCACCGGTCTGAAGTGGAAGCGCCAGCACGCCAGCCATCCTGCCTCGGCAGTACTCGACGCCATGATGGATGCCATGTTGGACGACGGCGCGGTGCCCTGAACCCCCACTCCTTGATTGTCAAATTTCTGTTGTCCTGCTGAAGAAGCGGTGGCACGGCGCCGCCGTAACCGCCTGACTGACAGGTACTTGCAGCACGAAATGACACCTGCTGAAGAGGTGCGTCCACGCCCCCACCAGCGCGCAAAAACCGCATGATTTTCCGTGTCTTTCCGCCTGTGCGGGTTATTCTGTATGAGCACATCGCAGCGCCTCGCGGCCCCTACCGCGTTCCTCTGCTGTGTGGCTTGATCCCGCGCCTTGTTGCGTCCCTTCGTTTCCCTTTCCCTGTTCCCGAGGATCCACACATGAAGTTTGCCTCCCTGACCCTGGCCGCGTCGGCTGCGCTGCTCAGCGCTGCTGTTGCGAACGCCGAAACCTACGAATTCACCTACACCGGCAATTCCATGCAGGCCACTGGCGTGCTGGAAGTCTTCAATGGCGTTGCCACTGCTGGTTCCATCACTGTCACTGGCACGAGCCTGGACGGCACGTACTCGCTTTTCGCGGGTGCGGGCAACAGCCCCTCCGACCAGTTCCTCTTCGACAACGCGGTGGACGCCAATGGCGAGCAGCACCTGACCGATGCTGGCCTGCTGTTCCTGCGTGGCCCAGAGGAAATCAACCTGTCCGCCATGGCTCCAGGCAACTACAAGCTGGCTGCGTGGAACAATGGCCTGACGGAAGATGAAGGCACCTTCATCATGAACGTCGTTCCTGGTCCTGGCGCCATGGCGCTCCTCGGCCTGGGTGGCTTGGTGGCTTCCCGCCGCCGCCGCGCCTGACGAACAGGGCGCAACGATCGCGTTTCAAGTCATTCGCCAGACCCAGGGCTCGCCCCTGGGTCTGGTTGTTTTTCAGGTTCGCGGACCACAAGCAGCCCCATAACGCCAGTATTGACAGGTATTTACAGTCTGTTCCGGGGTGATTGCTTGTGTGTGCAGCCTGTGAAGGCACATTCCGCCAGCGCATCCCCAGCCCATGGCTGGAGCGGTGCCCATCTTGGGAAAAGGCACATCTCGATCACACCTGGGCGTCGGGCGCATGCTGTGCGCTGTGCTCAGGCCCGTTCCCTGTCGTCCCTTTCACCCTTTCCGTTCCGAAGGATCCAACCTATGAAGTTCACTGCCATCACCCTGGCCGCCTCTGCTGCCCTGCTGAGCGCTGCCGTCGCCAACGCCGAGAGCTACACCTTCACCTACACCGGCAGCACGGTGCAGGCCACGGGCGTGCTGGAAGTGTTTGAAGGCGTCGCTACCGCTGGCTCGATCACCGTCTCGGGCATCGAGGGCATGGAAGGCACGTTCTCGCTGATGGCGGGCAACGGCTACAGCCCATCCAACGCGTTCTTCTTCGACAACCAGGTCAGCGAAGAAGGCCAGCACCTGACTGGCGGCGGCCTGCTGTTCATGCGCGGCGCGCAGGAGATCAACGTGTGGGGCAACTCGGCCACCAGCTACTCGCTGTACGGCTGGAACGCTGGCTACAACCCACAGGACAACGATGGCACGTTCATCATGAACACGGTCCCCGGCCCTGGCGCCATGGCGCTGCTGGGTGCTGCTGGCCTGGTGGCTTCCCGCCGCCGCCGCGCCTAAACCGCGCTGGAGCCATTCAGACTGCTCCTTTCCCGGACCCACGGCCAGCCCGTGGGTCCGGGTGCTTTTCATTGGTGCGGAGGGCGCTGGTGCTGCCCGCGCCCTTGCAGCTGCGCGGGGTAGGCTGAACCGCTGCGCCACACCAACGCGGTGCGCGCGCGCTCGCCCGCCTCGCCTGAGAGGTGTTCCCATGGTCCTCCGCTCGCGTCTGGGTTGCCTCGCACTGTCCTTGTGCGCCCTGCTCTTCCTCTGCGCGCCACACGCGCAGGCGCAGGGCACCTCTGCCATCGTGCCTGACCCTATGTCCTTCAGCGAGCTCAGCCGCCTGCTGAAGCTGTACGACACGCTGACTCCAGAGCAGATGGCCTCCGTGGAGAGCGCCCACGACTCCTACCGCGAGCGCTTCCGCGCCCTGCGCGAAGGAGACATCCAGCGCTTCATGGACAACATGACGAAGATGAGCGGCGGCATGCCCAGCAAGCAGCAGGCCGATGAGCTCATCAAAGGCATGGAGCGCGTCAACAAGCAGATTGCAGAAGTGGACGATGCGCTGTTTGAGTCCATCGTGACGCTGGCTGGCGAAGACCACCGGTCAGCCATTACGCGCGCCCGCGACGCGCGCACGCGTGCCCGGGCGTCCTCTGGCGCTGTGGGATCCAGCTTTGGAACGCCCTTGGTGGACCTGGCCGATGTGACGCTCGATCTCGGCCTGACGCCAGGAGAGCGCCAGGCGGTGGACCCCACGCTGGTCTCCTATGAGCCGCGCTTGACTGCAGGCCTCCGCGAGCTGAACGGCATGAGCCTGCGCATGTGGCGCGAGATGTTCGACGAGCTGGACCGCGCTGGCCTGGGCAACCTCTCCCAGGAGGACATGGCATCGGACCCAGAGAAGATGAAGGCGGTCATGGAAGCCATGCAGACCGCCATGGCCAAGGCCATGAAGCCCATCCAAGCCAAGCTGGGTGACGTGCTGGCGCTCAACCAGAGCACCTTTGGGGCGCTGTCCACGCAGCTGTCCGGCAAGGCCCAGAGGCATCTGCGGCACTCCTATGTGACCAAGGCCTACCCTCATCTGGGCGGAGACCCCGCGAACATTGAACGCACGCTGCTCTCCGTGCTGCGCATGAAGGCGCTCGACTCTGCGCAGCGCCAGCAGATCGAGGATCTCTACACCCGCTGGCAGGCCACGGACAACGCCATCATGGACAAGGCCATGAAGGAGGCCGACGACTACCACACCAAACACACGCCCATGGAGGCCATGACGGGCGCAGTGGACTGGCAGAAGTCCGTCCAGGAAGTGTGGGAGAAGCGCAACGAAGCTGGGAACGCCCTCTACCGGCAGCTGACCAGCATCCTGGGCGACGACCGCTTCCGCAAGCTGGCAGACAAGATGAACCAGACGAAGGCGCCCGACTTCTTCAACGAGACCGATGATCCCGAGGCCCCGGAAGGCGGAGTGCCCGAAATCAAGGTCGAGGCTTCTGCCGAGACGCCCGTCGAGATCCGGCAATATGTCCAGGGGCTCCATGAACCCATCTCTGACCAGATGGTGAACGCACTGGCTGACCAAGCGGCGCTGGACGATGCGCGCCGCGTGCTGCTGACCACGCTGCACAGCGACTATGTGAAGGGCTGGGAGGCAGAGATGAAGAGTCTGCGCCGCGCGATGATGGAGGCTTCGCAGAAGCGTTGGCGGATGGAGAACGAAGGCGAAGAGGGAGCCCACATGGTGAGCGACCCAGCGGCGCAGAAGCAGTACGCAGCGGCCGAGCGGGCCCTCTTTGACCGGGGCACCGAGATGGACGCCAGCTTCTTTGCCAACGCTGAGAGCGCCCTGGGAGCGGACGCCGCGCTGGCCATCACCATGGCCCGCCTGGAGCGCTCCATTGACCGCGCCCAGGCTGGCGCGCAGGGCATGCAGGGCATGTGGGGCGGCTTTGGCGTGGACCGCAAGCACGTGAACGTCGTGCAGGTGCTGCGCACCGCTGCGCTCACCCCAGAGGAACGGAAGGCTGCGCACACCGCGCTGCAGCCACGTGTGGCCGCGCTGACCGCCAAACACCTGGAAGGCATGCAGTCCTCGCAGCAGTTCCAGCGCGACTATCAGGAACTCTCCGAGAAGTCTGCAGCCGTGTATCGCGGCGGCGGCGAGCAGCCAGACATGGCCGAAATGCAGAAGGTGGGCATGGCCATGATGGAGCTGCAACGCAAGCAGGAGAGCGTGATGCAGGCGCTTGACGCAGAGTCCCGCGATGCCTTCAAAACAGCGCTGGCCGCGCTCCCAGAGGCACGCCGCGAGCTGCTGCAACTGGCGTACGACCAGACGGAATATCCATCCATCTTCAAGGACAAGCGTTCCGCCCTTCCCTACTTTGAGAGGGCGCTGGAGCTGAAGGACCTGTCCGATGCACAGCGCGCGCAGGTGGAGGCCGCGCTGCGCCCCTACCGCGAGGAGCACGTGAAGGCCTGCCGCGCCATGCTGCCGCGCGCCACACCGCAGCCTTCGCAGACCGATCAAGCGGCCATGCAGCAGTACTGGCAGGACCAGATGGCGGAAGCGAACCGCCGCGAGACGCTCCGCTTTGACCGAGACGAACGCAGCCAGCGCGCGGTGAGCGCACTGCGGCGCATCTTGACACCCGAGCAGGCTGCGCGTATTCCGGGGCTTGACTCGTACGAGAAGGCCGCCGCCAAGAAGAAGAACCCCTACGGAATGGAAGAGGAGTGATCATGAGCAGTCCCCACCACGCAGAGATGCTTGCCTTTGCACACGACATGCTGACCAAGGCAGCAGCCTTTCCGGATGACAAGACCACCGCACAGGCTCCCGGTCAGCCCAACCACTGCCTGTGGACGCTGGGGCACATCACGCTGACCTACGAGTGGGCCTCTGGCGCGCTGGATGGCAAGAAGAGCACGCTGCCCGAAGCGTGGAACGGCCTGTTTGGCATGGGAAGCAAGCCTGCGGCTGATGCCAAGGCCTATCCACCCATGGCGGAGGTGCGCAAGGCGTATGAGCAGGCCTACGCGCGGCTGGCTGGCATTGCTGCCAGCCTGACGCCAGCGCAGCTGAACGAGTCTGTCAAGGAGGCCACAGGTGGATTTGCGTCCACCAAGGCAGACATGCTCTACAAGACAGCGTGGCACGATGGCTGGCACCTGGGCCAGCTGACCACGCTGCGCAAGTTCCTTGGCCTGCCAGCGCTGTTTTCCTAGCGCGGGTGGGCGCGAGCGCGGGCGGGCGCGGGCGGGCGCACGCGCGGGCGGCCGCGGTTGCAAGCGCCCGTCACGCAAACGTTGGCAGCTCAAAGCCTGTGCGATACGCACGGCGCACGATGTTCTTGGTGGCGTCCGCGTGGTTGGTGAACGTCAGCGTGGCCTTGTCCCAGCGCAGCTCCTGCCCTGGGTAGCGCGCTGCGCGGCTGCACAGCACACCAGCTTCAGCCATGGCAGCGCCTACTGCAAACGGCGTCTGCACGAACGCATCTGGCTTGCCCACGATCTTGTCCACCCAGGAGCGCCAATGGTTGCGCTCCTGCATCTGCGCCAGACCTGGCAGCTTCTTCCAGTCCACTGGCTTGCCCTCCACCCACACGTCCAGCTGTCCCTCTGGCTGCACGTGCAGCACGCCACCTTCGCACACCACCAGCGTGCCGGTGCCGCCAAACTGTCCTGGCGGCAGCCCCAGCGCCGCGCGCGATGGAGCCTGGCCCTTGTCGCAGTAGTGGATGGGGAACACGCTGCGCGCAAAGTGCTTTCCACCACCAGGGTAGGAAAGCGTGCTCTGCACCTGCAGCGCGTGATAGAAGTCAGAGGGCGTGCGCGTGTGCGAAAGCACCGCCACTGGCGTGTCCAGGTCGTACGCAAAGAAGATGACGTCCAGGAGATGCGTGCACCAATCGCCCAGCTGGCCAGTGCCGTAGTCCCAGGATGAGCGCCAGCGCTGGCCCACCAGGCCTTCGCGGTGCGGTGCATCTTGCGCGGCGCCCAGCCATAGCGGCCAGTCAAGGTTTGCTGGCGCGGGCGTGGGCTCCTTCAGGCCGCCATAGTAGAAGTAGCCGTCGCCCTGGTCTGGCGGGCCGCTTACCCACACGTGCGCTTCGATGGCCTTGCCCAGCAGGTTCTTGCGCAGGATGTCCACGGCGTACTGGCGCCCGGTGTAGCCCATGCGCTGGTTGCCCACCTGCGTGACCAGCGTGGGGCACGCGCGCGCAGCAGCCTGGATGGCCGGCACCTCAGAGAGCTGCTGCACCAGCGGCTTCTGCCCGTACACGTGCTTGCCTGCCTTCAGCGCTGTCATCATGATGAGCGCGTGGTTGTGGTCTGGCGTGCACACCACCACAGCGTCAAAGGCGTCGCGGTGCTTGTCAAAGGCCTCCCGAAAGTCGCGGCAAGTGAAGGCCTGCGGGTGCTCCTTGGAGACCTGGGCCAGTGCGTCGCTGTCCACGTCGCAGAGGCCGGCAAAGACCACGTCGGGGTGCTGCTTGAGCTCGTGGCGGTCTGCTGGCGCAATGCTGCCGCCCACGCCCACCTGCAGCACCTGCAGCTTGCCCAGCTTGCCGCTGAAGGGCCGGTGCGGTGCAGCCGCAGCCAGCGTGGAACGGGTTAGCAGCGATGCAGCCGCCACGCTGCCGATGGCAGCAGCGCCAGTCTGAAGCACCGCACGACGGGACAGATCTTGGGAAGCCATGCCCGCAGGATAGACCCGCGGGCCTGCAGGCTCCTACGCCTTCTTGCCGTCCAGCTCGCTCCAGCGGGCGTAGAGGCGGGCCACCTGGGCATGCGCAGCTTCCAGCGCACTGCAGGCCTTGGCCATGGCCACGTGATCCGCCATGACAGCGGGGTCTGCCACCCTGGCCTCTGCGGCCTGCACGGCTGCTTCGGCCTGCACAATGGCAGCCTCCATGCCGTCGTACTCGCGCTGCTCCTTGTAGGACAGGCGCTTGCTGGTGCGCTGGGGCTCGGATGGCGCGCTGGCTTCGGCGCTGGTTGCTCCGCTGCCTGCTCCGCCTGCCGCGCCCTTCGCGCCTGCCTTGGCAGCGGGCCGAGCTTCATCTGCTGCAGCGCGCTCTGCTTCTTCCAGCGCGTTCAGCGCTTGAGCCAGGCTGGCCACCGTGCGCACCTGTCCGCCCGGCGCACCCAGCACCACGATGGTGGTGGCCAGGCGCTCCAGCATGGCGCGGTCGTGCGTCACCAGCAGCACCGCGCCAGGGAAGGTCTCCACAGATTCTTCCAGCACCTCCAGCGTGGAGATGTCCAGGTCGTTGGTGGGCTCGTCCAGCACCAGCACGTCTGCAGACTCCAGCATCATGCGCGCCAGATGCGCGCGGGCCAGCTCACCGCCCGAGAGGCTGGACAGCGGCTGCAGCAGCTGCTCGTCGCGGAACAGGAAGCGGCGCGACCACGCTGTGATGTGCATCTCGCGGTCGCGGAAGCGCACCTTGTCACCGGGCGGGCCGATGGCCTCGCGCAGCAGCGTAGATGGCGGCAGCTCCTGCCGCTGCTGCGACAGGAAGACCATGCGCGGTGCAGGGTCAGCCAGGGCAACCGTTCCCGCGTCGGGCGGCAGCGCCTGCGTGAGCACGCGCAGCAGCGTGGTCTTGCCGCTGCCGTTGGGACCCATGATGCCCGTGCATGTGCCGGGCGTCAGCTCTAGGTCAAGCCCCGTGAAGAGCAGCCGCCCGCCCATGCTCTTGGCCACGCCGTGCGCCGCCACCAGCTTGCGCGTGCGGCGCCCTGTGGCGGTGAAGTCCACGCCAGCGCCGCCCGAAGCCGCGGCTGCGTTGCGCGCGCTGATGGCGCTGAGCTCTGCGCGGCGGTCTGCGCTGTCCTCGATGCGCCCCTTGGCCTTGGTGCGCCGGGCCTGCGCGCCGCGGGCCAGCCACACGTCATCGCGGCGCACCTCGTTGGCCAGCGTGGCTTCTGCGCGGGCCTGGCCGCTCAGGAACTCCTGGCGCCGGCGCAGGAACTCCGCGTAGTCGCCCTCCACCTGCAGCGTGCCTTGCGGGTACGCAGCGCTCAGCTCCACCACGCGGGTGGCCACCGCCTGCAGGAAGGCGCGGTCGTGCGTGACAAAGATGCACGCGCCAGCGCGCGCGTCTGGCGCACCGCGGCGCAGGAACTGCTCCAGCCAGCGCAGGCCGGCCACGTCCAGGTGGTTGGTGGGTTCGTCCAGCAGCAGGAGGTCTGGCGTGCCGCCCGCTTCTGCCAGCGCGCAGGCAATGGACAGGCGCTTCTTCCAGCCGCCCGAGAGCGCGGCTGCTGGCTGGTCCATGCGCGCCGCATCAAAGCCTGCGCGGCCCAGCAGCATGGTGGCCAGCTGCAGCGCCAGGTGATGATCGCTGTGGATGCTGGCGGCGCGCAGCGCAGCCTGGGCGCACGCCTCGCGGCCACTGACGCCAGCGGCAAACAGGTCGTGCTGTGGTACATAGACCGCCTGCACACTGCGCGCCAGGCGCACCGTGCCAGCGTCGGCCTCCTCCTGCCCTGCCAGCGTGCGCAGCAGCGTGCTCTTGCCAGCGCCGTTGGGCCCGATGAGCCCCACGCGCTCGCCTGTGTCCACGCTCAGGCACACGCCGTGGAACAGCTCGCGCAGGCCATGGGAACGGGCGATGTCAGATGCGACCAGCAGCATGGTGGAGAGGCGCCGCAGCGCCAAGCCGGGAAAGGGTACCCGCACATCTGCCGTATCCAGTCCGCTGGACAAATGTGCCGATGAAGGAGCCCACGGCAGGATGCCGAACGGACGTACCCACGGGTCCTGGTGCTGCGCGCACCACTGGGCGTGTCCGGGAATCAGGAGGATCACATGGACGCACCACACAGTGGGCGCGGGCGTTGGCTCGCATCAAACGGGTTCGGGATGTTCGTGCTGGGCGTGGCATTGGCGCTGGGAGGCACCGTGGCTGCGCAAACCGTGGCGCGAGCCATCGTGGCCAGCCGGGCCTCCAGCAGCATCAAGGTCAAGGGAACGGCGCAGGTGGACGTGGAGAGCGACCAGGCTCGATGGCGCGCCTCGGTGTCTGCCAAGGGCGCCACGCTGGAGGAGGCGTACCAGCGCCTGAGCCAGAGCACCGCAGCGCTGCAGCAGTTCATGCAGGAGCGCGGCTTTGCGCCCAGCGAATGCACCGTGGACGCAGTGGACACCACGCCCATGTATGCACGCGACGAGAAGGGAAACACCACCAACCGCGTGGAGTTCTACACACTGCGGCAATCAATCACCGTGCAGACCTCCAAGGTGCAGGCGGTGTACGAAGCCTCCAACCGCGTGACTGATCTGATCCGCCAGGGAATGGAGGTGACCTCTGGCGCGCCGCAATACACCATGGCCACCATCGAGGCGCTGAAGCTCACGCTCCTGGACGACGCCACCCGCAATGCCATGAGCCGCGCCCAGACGCTGGCACAGGGTTCTGGCTCACGGGTGGGGTCGCTGCAGTCGGCGTCGCAGGGCGTCATTCAGATCGTGGCGCGCGGCTCGCCTGGCACCAGCGACTACAACGAATCGGACACCTCCACCATCGCCAAGACCGTGCGCGCGGTGGTTTCATTGGAGTACGGTGTGGAGCGCTAGGGCGCCAGCCGCCGCTGCTATCCTTGGCACCCATGCGACTGCTTCTTGCCATCCTGCTGCCCTGGCTTCAGTTCTTCACCATCGGCAGGCCCTTCTCTGGGATCATCTGCCTCATCCTGCAGCTGACCATCATTGGCTGGGTGCCAGCAGCCATCTGGTCGGTGTATGCGCTCAGCCAGTACAAGACCGACAAGAAGATCGAGCACGCGCTGGGCAACCAGCGCCACGGGTGATCCACCGCGCATGGGCGCGGCGAGCCACCAGCGCACCTGTATCGTTCCACCATGACCTACGTGTGGCTTGGCGTGCTTGGTGTGGCGCTGGGAGCGGTGGGCACGCTGGTGGGCGCTGGCGGCGGATTCCTGCTGGTGCCGCTGCTGGTGCTGATGTATCCGGCCGAGACGCCGGACACCATCACCGCCATTTCGCTGACGGTGGTCATGTTCAACGCGCTGAGCGGGTCGTTCAGCTACTGGCGGCAGCGCAAGGTGGACGTGCGCTCTGCGCTGTGGTTCTCTGCTGCGGCCATTCCGGGCGCCATTGGTGGC
>JAXMAM010000034.1:0-29199 GCA_046350455.1 Phycisphaerales bacterium
CCAGATGCCGGTGGTGGCCGTGTCGCCAGCAGCGCCAGCGGTCCAGCCACTTGCGGTCTCAAAGGTGTCGTTCACCATGTCGGTGCTGTCGTAGGCCAGCGGCACGCTGTACACCGCGGTGGGTGCAGTGGCTGGGCTGGTCTGCGTGAAGCCGTCCGTGGAGGTGGCCATGAAGTAGAACTGCGTGCCGCCGCCGCAGGTGCCCGCTGGCACCGTGAAGACGTACGAGTTTGGCCCAGTGGCGGCCATGGGCACCTCGGCAAAGCTGCCAGCTCCGGGGCCCTTCACAAACGCCTTGCCAGAGCCAGCGGCCGGAGCGCCCGAGAGCGGTGCCACGTCCACGCGCATGCTGCTGGTGCCGTCTGGACGGGCGATGGTCAGCATGCCATCTGGGAAGGAGAAGGTGAGCGGGCTGAGCGCTGGTGCTGGCAGGCCGTGTGCGCCAAACGCGGTGGCGATGGCGGTGTAGTTGGGCGTGCCGTTGGTGATGTCGCTGTCGCTGTCGTCCAGCGTCAGGAAGTCCACGGTGATGTCAGCCGTAATGGAGCTGACTGCGCCGTGCAGCATGATGGAGTTGATGGCCAGGTCGGCAATGCGCTGGCTGTAGTCCGCTGGATAGGTCAGCGCAAACTGGTCGCGCAGATCCCACACGCAGCCGGAGATCAGCTGGCCGCAGGCGTGAACCTCGCTGCCGCAGCTGCTGCAGCTGGAGGCGTTGTACTGGCAGGTGTTGTCCGCAGTGCGGATGCCGGCTGCGCAGGACTGGAAGCCAGGGGCCATGATGGGGTTGTCGGTGATGATCAGCGCGCAGATGTCGCCGAAGCCTTCGCCGTACGCGCCCTGGCCGCTGCCGCCCTTCTCAACCACGTTGTGGCCGTACTCGTGGTGCACCACGTCACCGTAGGCGGTGTTGTTGCATCCGCCGCCGGAGGCGTAGAAGTTGATGGTGCTGCCCGAGTAGTACGCGTTGCAGGTGCTGGCGATGTTCACCGTCACCGGGAAGGTGCTGGACTGCGTGCTGACGGTTGGATAGGCGGGGCTGGCCTCCAGCACCATGTCGCGCACGATGTTGGCGTGCAGGTATGCGTTCACCTGTGCCAGTTCGCCTTCAACGGTGTTGGCCGAGTTGAGAAGCGGGTTCCACACGGCGCCGTCGGCTGCGCTGGTGCTCAGGCTGAGCGGGGCAGAGCCGTTGTTGGAGACCGTGAAGAATTGGCCAGCCAGGCGCGTGCTGAACGTTGCGGCAGCGCCGCCTGGGATGGAGAAGTTGCCGTTGACGTCGGCGTAGTAGATAGTGGCGCCCTTGGTCACCTCGATGTAGGGCAGGGGAGTGGCCACCTCGGCAGCGCACACGCCCGCGGCGTTGTTCACGGTGGCCATGCCCTTCACCTGGCCGGTCACCGCGTGATAGATGCGGTTTTCCTGGTACAGGATGTCGCCGTTGTCGGCGTCCACCACAAACAGGATGCGCTGATGGGTATCTGGGTCCATCGAGCTGCCGGCCTCGGCCTCAAAGGTCACGGCCAGGCGGGGTTGCACATGCTGGCGCTCAGTGCCGGCGTAGATCACCAGCTGGGCTGGCGACATCTGCGGCTGCGAGCGGAATGCGTTGAATGCCTTGCGCGTGTAGACGCTGGCGCTGGGCAGCTGCTGCAGGTTGCGGCCTGCCAGAGCCTCAGCCATGCCCGTGGAGTCCCACAGCGTGCTGCTGGCCTCCACAGCGGGGAAGCCAGCCTCGTTGCGCACCAGCACGCACAGGTGGCTGCGAAAGACTGGGATGCCCTGGAAGGTCTGCGTGTAGAAGACGCCGGTGAACTTGAAACCACCGTTCACGCGATCTGGCATGATTTGAACCAGATGCTCGCCATCCACAAATGGACCGATGGGAGCCAGATCAGCGGGAGCCACGCCGAACATCGCGGCGTGCTGGGTGAGGAAGGCCTCTGCGCTCTCAGTAGGAGTGGCGCCATGCGAGAACGCCTTGCCAAAGACGCGGGAGATCTGCTCGCCGTCGTTCTTGACGTGCGCGCCCGGGTTGGCTGCGATGAATGCATTGCGGGCCGAGAGCGCACTGCTGCTCGCGACTGCGTCGGAGGCTTCGGTGATCTGGGGCACGCCGCGGGCTGGTCCGCTCTGGCCGTTGCCAGTGGCAGCCATCGCAAACGTCGTGAAGGCCATCAGGCCTGCCGCAGTGCCGAGCACGGTGACGAAGGTTCGTGGTTTCATGTTCGATTCGTGTCTCTGGAGGGGACGAAACAGCAGTGGCTCGCTGCCAACGCTGGAGCGAGCGGGAAGGACATACAGGTCCGCACCTGATTCTCAGGCCTAAACCCGCCCCAGGCAAGCACTCCTACGGAGGTTCTGGGCCATTCGTTGCAGATCCGGTCGGTTTTTTCCAGGTTCCTATACTCGGCGCTGTGTCGTCCAAGCCTGCCCAGAACCTCCCCAACGAGCCTGAAATCGAGAATAGACAGGCTAGGCACGACTACGCCATCCAGGAGACCCTGGAATGCGGCATGGAGCTGCGCGGCACCGAGGTGAAGAGCGTCCGGGCAGGCAAGGTGAGCCTGGCTGAGGGGTATGTGAGCGCCAAGGGGGAGCCGCCAGAGCTGCTTCTCCATTCCGTGCATATTGCCGAGTATCCCCCAGCGGGAAAGGCTGTTCAGCATGAACCAGTGCGGGTTCGGAAGCTGCTGGCGCACAAGAAGGAGATCCGGAAGCTGGCGGACCAGATGCAGAAGAAGGGGCTGACGCTGGTGCCGCTCAAGATCTACTTCAAGAACGGCCGGGCCAAGCTGCTGATTGGGCTAGGGACTGGGCGCAAGGCCGTGGACAAGCGCCAGGCGATCGCCAAGCGGGAGATGCAGCGGGACATTGACCGGGCCATGAGCCGCCGGAAGTGAGGCTGGCTGAGCCATGGACGGACTGGCCTGCCTACGTCCGAGAAAGGTAGATGGGGGTGCCCCGGTCCGCCTCCCGGCGGCCCTGGATGCAGTCCACCACCACCCGGGCCACGTCGGCTGGGTCCAGCGTGGCAGAGCGGGGGAGCGCGTCTTCTGAGAAGAGCGCGCGCAGCATGGGCGTCTCCACCGCGCCGGGGTTCACGCAGAATGCGCGAATGGCGTGTGGCGCGCCCTCGGTGTGCGCAGAGCGCACCAGGCTGTCCATGCCGCACTTGCTGGCGGCGTAGACGCCCAGGCCAGGAAAGGGACTGGCGGTGGCCATGCTGCTGATGTTCACGATGCAGCCGCCGCGCTGGCGCACAAAGTGCGGCCATGCGCGCGTGATGATCACGCCTGGCGCGATGGTGTTGGTGGCAAGCGCCTCCTGCCACAGCTCCAGCGTGCTCTCGCTGAGCGGCGCCAGGCGGGCTACGCCAGCGCAGTTCACCACCGCATCCACGCGGCCGAATGCGGCGGCGGTGGCGTCTACAGCTGCGGCAGCCTGCTGGGGCTGGCGGAGATCGGTGGGCACCACCAGCGCGCGTGGCGCAGCAGTGCGTACGGCGTCTTGCAACTTGCTGGCGTCGCGCCCAGCCAGCGCCAGGTTCCAGCCCAGCGCCGCCAGCTGGCGCGCCACCTCAAGACCAATGCCGCTGCCAGCGCCGGTCACCAGCGCCGCGGGTGTGCCGGGTGTGCTGCTCATCGGCCAGTGAAGATGCGGGTGACGTCGTTGTAGAAGGTGAACAGGAAGACGCTGCCCAGCAGGCACAGGCCCACCACGATGGCCGCGTTCTGGAAGGCCACCGATGGCTGGCGGCCGCGGATCTTCTCGTACACCAGGTAGAGGAAGAGCCCGCCGTCCACGATGGGCAGGGGCAGGAAGTTCAGCACGGCCAGGTTCACGCTGATCATGGCCAGGAAGAAGACCACGTAGGTCAGGCCGCGGTCTGCAACGTGCGTGCCCAGGTGCACGATTCCCACTGGCCCGCGCAGCTGGTCCACACCCACGGACCCGCGGAACAGGCGGTCCAGCGTCAGATAGGTCATGGCGATCATGGAGCGCGTGCGGTCCAGGCCCATGGTGACAGCCTTGAGCGGGCTGCCGTCTGCCTTCAGCTCCACCCAGAGAGGATCGAAGGCTTGAGAGCCAATGGGACAGGACCAGCCCAGCTCCGCGACGTCGGCTGCCTCTGCGGCGGTGACGTGCAGCGTGCCTGTGGCGGGTTCGTTGCCAGCGGTGGGGAGCGACCACGCGATGGGCACGGCGAGCGGTTCGCTGGAGGTGCCGTGCCGCTGGACGACGTCCTGCAGCGCTGCGCGGATCTCCACCCAGGTGCTGACCGGCTTGCCCGCCACGCTGGTGATGCGTGAGAGCGGCGGCATGTCCAGCGTGGAACCAGGCGTGCGCTGCGTGGTGGTGGTGTCCTTGGCGTCTGGGCTCACGCACTCGCGGACCGTGGTGCCGGCCAGCGGCAGGTGCCAGGCTGGGGTGCCCACCATGCCAATCTTGCCTTCTGCCGTCACCTGAACCGTGAGCTCCACGGGCTTGCCATCGCGCAGGACTTCAGTTGGGATCGAGGCGTTCTTCCGTTCTGGCACCATCTGCTGGATGGCAGACCAGGCTGGACCAGTCAGGTTGCCCATGCGCAGGATGATGTCGCCCGGCTGCAGCACGCCAACGTTGGGCGAGGTTGGCTCGATCCACGTGACCTGCGTGAGCATGGTGAGGCCGAGGAGGCCAGGCACTGGCAGCACCTCTGGACCGTCGCTGGCAGCGCGCGCGCCTGCAGGTGCCGGACTGGTGAAGGTGCGGGGCACCAGCATCATCTGGAATTCAGGTGTGGGCTGCACCTGGGTGGTGACTTCACCGCCTTGTGGCAACCGCCACTCGCAGGCGAGCGATTGGCCGCTGCTCGCTTCCGCTGCTTGCAGCAGCGCCTCCAGCGTGGCGGCTGGCGCATGCTGCACCTGCACCAGCGTGGAGCCGGGCAGCACTGTGGCTGGGTCGAGCCCAGCCAGGGCCATCTGGATGTTGTAGGCCGTGCGTTCATCCGCGCGATGCGGCACGAACAGCGTGGTGCCATGGGCTGGCCCCACGCCCAGCGCCCGCAGGCCGCCGCCCTTGGGCTTCTGGGGCGTGATGGTGAAGTCCAGCACCTGGTGGGACACGCCGGGCCGGCGCACGCGCAGGTGGAGCGCGGAGTCTGGCTTGGACATGCCTGCCGCGATCTGAATGTCGGAGAAGGTGGTGATGGGATCGCCATCAATGGTCAGGACTTCGTCCATGGGCTGCAGGCCAGGCTTGGTCACGCCGGCTTCGGCAGCATTGGTGGGAAGGGTGGTGGCGGCCGGGGTGCCTTCGGCCACTTCACCGATCACCGGCGCCTCAAAGCGCACGCCCACCATGAACGACACGATGAAGAGCGCCACTGCCAGGATCACGTTGGAGATGACGCCCGCGCTGACCACGATCATGCGCTTCCAGATGGGAGCGGCCAGATACGAGCCCGGCTCGGCAGCAGCGCCAGCGGCAGCCAGGTCTTCCTGGCCGCGCATGCGCACAAAGCCACCCAGGGGCAGCATGCGCAGCGAGTATTCGGTTTCGCTGATGCCAGCGGCGCGGAGCTCTGCCAGGCTCATCTGCATAGCCGGGCGGCCACAGCGCGCCACCGTGCGTGGGTCGGTGGATCCAATGGTCACGCCAATGCCCTTGCGGAACGCCAGCAGGACCGGGCCCATGCCAACGGCAAAGTTCTCGCAGCGGATGCCCGCCCACCGTGCTGCGGCGAAGTGGCCCAGTTCATGCACGCACACCAGCAGGCCAAAGCCCAGCAGGATGAGCGCGACGTTGCTGCCGGTGGACAGAAACTCCATGCCCCAATGGTAGGAAATTGGTGCCAGGCACGGGTGTCCCGGGTTTCTCTGGCTGTCCACTGGTGGCTCAAAGGCGCAGGCGCCCGCAGCCCACCGCACGCGGGCCCAGTCAGTCGCGCGCAGAAAGTGGGGACAGGCGTGCCTGGCACCAATTTCGGGTGGCGAGGTCCGCGTGCTGGATGCAGGCCAGGTCGGTCACGGGGGTGGAGTCGAGCGCGTCCAGCGCGCTGGAGACCAGGTGCGGGATCTCGCCAAAGGGGATCTGTCCCGCGATGAAGGCCTCCACGGCTACTTCATTGGCAGCGTTGAAGATGGCGCCCGAGGTGCCGCCGGTGCGGATGACACGGTGCGCCAGCTGGATGGCGGGGAAGCGCTCGTGGTCCACAGGCTGGAACTCCAGGCTGCGGAGCGCAGACCAGTCCAGCGCGGGACTGCAGCCATCCACGCGCGACTCCAGGTCCAGCGCGTACTGGATGGGCAGCTTCATGCTGGGCGGGCTGAGCTGGGCGATCACGCTGCCATCCGCAAACTCCACAAAGCTGTGCACCACGCTCTGCGGGTGGATGATGGCGTCAACCTGCTCGGCTGGCAGGCCAAAGAGCCAGTGCGCCTCGATGACCTCCAGGCCCTTGTTCATGAGGCTGGCGCTGTCAATGGTGACCTTGCGGCCCATCTTCCAGGTGGGGTGGTTGAGCGCCTGCCCCAGCGTGGCAGCGTGGGTGCGTTCTGCGCTCCACGTGCGGAAGGGTCCGCCGCTGGCGGTCAGCACCACCCGGCGGACTTCGCGGCCTGTGCCAGCGCGCATGCACTGCAGCACAGCGCTGTGCTCGCTGTCCACCGGCAGGAGACGCACGCCGCGCTGCGCGACCGCTGGCATGACCAGCGCGCCCGCCGCCACCAGCGTCTCCTTGTTGGCCAGGGCGATGTCGCATCCGCGCTCGATGGCAGCCAGCGTGGGCGCCAGCCCAGCAGCACCCACCATGGCGGCCATGACCATGTCTCCCGGTTCTGCGATGGCCTGCACCAGCTGCAGCGCTGCGTCTGCGCCGCGGTAGAGCGTGAGGCCGTCTGAGCGGCAGCCACCCGCGCGCTGGTCGGTGCGCGGGTCTGTGCGCTGATCTGCGCCGTGGCCTGCGCTGTGCGCCACCGCCACGTGCTTCACGCCAAAGCGCGCAGCCTGCTCTCGCACCAGCGCTTCATTGGCGCCAGCAGCCAGCCCCACCACCTGGTAGCGCCGGCCGCCTGTGGCAGCCAGGTGCTCCACCACGTCCAGCGTGGCAGTGCCGATGGACCCCGTGGAGCCCAGGACGATCAGTCTCGGTGTGCGCGCCACGAGTGCGGGTCTCCTCTGCGTGTGCTAGCGATCGTCCCGCTTCACAGCAGCTGGACCCTTCAGGCGACGCATCCACCCGGTGACGCTGCGCACGGCCTTGCGGGCGGTGCTTTCGCCGCCAGACTGTGGCGATGGCTCTGCCGAGACAGGCGGCGCGCTCCGTGGCGCGCTGCCCGCAGGCTCAGCGCCCGCGAAGGACGCAGCGCTGCGATGCCCGCCGCCCTCGCTGTCGCCACCGCCAGCGCGGCCTTCGCCAGCGCGGCCTTCGCCTGACCGGCTTCCGCGGCCACGACCACCGCGCCGGCGGCGCCGCCTGCGGCCACCGCCTTCGCTGCCGTCGCCACCCTCGGGGCTGGTCCCGCTTTCGCCAGAATCGCCTGCGCTGCCAGCGTCGCCAGCATCGCCGCCACCTTCGCTGCCCTCGGGCGCGCTGCCTGCGTCGTCGCCGCTGCCGCCTGCGCCGCCAGCGCCGCCAGCACTGCCAGCACCGCCACGCCCACCGCGGCCACGACGCCGGCGGCGCCGCTTGCGCCGCCCGCCTTCGCCACCTTCGCCACCGCTGCTGCCGGCATCGTCGCCGCCCTCAGCGCTGCCTTCGGTGCCGCCATCAGCGCCAGCGCCCTCTGCGCCTGCTGTTGCGGGCTCTGTGCCAGCATCTTCACCCCTGCCACCGCGGCCGCCACGGCGCCGGCGGCGGCGCTTGCGCCGTCCACCCTCGCCATCGCTGCTCTCTGCGGTGCCTTCTGGGCTGCCTTCGTCATCGCCATCCTCATCGCTGTCCGCGCTCACGCCCGCTGCAGCGCGCTCCGCAGCGCGCTCTGCAGCAGCCTGGGCGCGTGCAGCAGCGTCGGCTGCGCGCTTGGCCTGGCGCTCTGCGTCCGCGCGGCGGATCAGCTCGCTCACGCTGGGCTCGTCCGCGCTGGGCGTGGGCAGGTCGTCGAACCCGCCCGCCAGCGCGATGGCCGTGGCGTCCGCGGGAGCAGGCTTGCGCCGCCGCCGCCTGCGCCGCCGACCGCCGCCGTCCACCACCTCGTCGTCGTCACCTTCGTCCTCCGACACCACGGGTTCCGTGGGCAGATCAGCCAGGCGCGGCTGCGGCACCTTGGAGAGCCGCTCGATCTCGATGTCCGCGCCGCGATCGTCGTACGCGTACAGATCCACGCGGTCAATGCCGAACGTCTCGCTGATGCGCACGTCCAGGCGCTTGCCCGTGCGCTCCTCCAGCTCGTACAGCGCCTGGCGTCGTGCGCTGAGCAGCACGCTTGCCACGCGCACGCTGCACACCAGCTCCACGCGGTGGATGCGCTCGTAGCAGAACAGCAGCGCCGCCTTGCGCAGGCAGTCGGCGGCCACGGCGTCTGGCACGCGCACCTCGCCGGACCCGTGGCAGTGCGGGCAGTCCATGAAGTGCGTCTTGTGCAGGCCAGGGCGCATGCGCTGGCGCGTCATCTCGATGATGCCGAAGTCGCTGACCTCCAGCGTGGTCGTCTTGGCGCGGTCGTGCCGCAGCCGGTCCTCCAGGCGCTCCTCGATTTCGCGGCGGTGCCGCGAGCTGCGCATGTCAATCAGGTCGTTGACGATGATGCCGCCCAGGTCGCGCAGCCGCAGCTGGCGGGCGATCTCATCCACCGCCTCCTTGTTGGTGTTGAAGGCGTTGGTCTCGCTGTCTCGTGCGCTGCGGCTCTTGCCGCTGTTCACGTCAATGGCCACCATGGCCTCGGTCTGGTCAATGACCAGCGCGCCACCCGAAGGCAGCGGCACCGTGCGGCTGTGGATCTGCTCCACCTGCTGCTCCACGCCAAAGGCGTAGAACACCGGGGCAGGGCGGTCGTAGAAGTACAGCTTGGGCGAGTTGAGCGGCGCCACCACCTGCAGGAACGTGCGGGCGCGGTTGAACGCGCTCTCGCTGTCCACCACGATGGCCTCCACGCTGTCGTCCACCACGTCGCGGATGGTGCGCACCAGGAGGTCGCTCTCGGTGTACAGCGTGCACGGCCCGCCCGTGCTGTTCATGCGGCGCTCCATGGCCTCCCACAGGCGCTGCAGATACAGCGCGTCGCGCTGCAGTTCTGTCTTGGTGCGGTCGAAGCCAGCGGTGCGCAGGATGAAGCCGCAGTCCTTGGGCAGCTCCAGGCTGTCGATGATCCGGCGCATCTCGCGGCGCTGGTCTTCGTCCTCCACCTTGCGGCTGACGCCCACCCGGTCCATGTGCGGCATCATCACCAGCAGGCGGCCGGGGATGCTGATGTAGCTGGTGAGCGTGGGGCCCTTGGTGCCGATGCCTTCCTTCAGCACCTGCACGATTACCTCCTGGCCACGCTTCAGCGCCTCCTGAATGGGTGGACGATCGCGGCGCGGGATCTTGCGGCCCACGGTCTCGGTGCGCTCCTGGCCCGGGAAGTACCGCGGGTGCAGGTCGCTGATGTGCAGGAACCCGTTCTGGCCCTCGCCGAAGTCAATGAACGCAGCCTGGATGGCTGCCTCCACGTTCACCACGCGGCCCTTGTAGATGTTGCCCACGTTGGTGGCCGTGCTCTCGCGCTCGGCAAAGATCTGCTCCAGGCGGCCATCCTCCAGGATGGCAATGCGGCACTCCTCGCCGGGGTTGTCGTTCACCACCATCAGCTGGCGGCGGCGGGTGGTGTCGGCGGCGGACTGCTGTGTCTCGCGCTTGCGGCCGCGGCCACCACGGCGGCGGCGCCGGCGGCGGCCACCATCTTCGGCGCCTGCGCCATCGGCTTCATCGTCCGCCTCCGCGCCAGCGTCTGCGCCAGACTCCTCGGCGTCAGCGGCCACCTCGGCGTCTTCTGCGGGTTCTTCGGCCTCGTCCTCGGCGGTCTCGCCTTCGTCGTCGTCAATGGGGGTCACTGGCAGGATGGGTTCATCCTCCACCTGCTCCAGCGCCTCGAACGACGCAATAGCGGCTGGCTCCAGCCCAGCGTCCACCGGCTCCAGCCCAGCGTCCACCGGGTCCGCCACGCCATGGTCCTCATGGCTGGTGGGCGTCTCTGGCGCGTCAGCGCCCTCCCCAGGGTGGTGCGGGTCTTCGTGTTCTGAACGGTGCGTGTTGTCTGCCACGATGCAATCCTCTGCCGCACTCGGGCGGCGGTTCGTGGCGGACGCGCGCGTGGACTACTGCCGCTGGCCCGCGCGCGCTTCTGGCGGATGGGCATGCAGCACCCCCGGCGGGCCATAGAGGCCACAACCGGGCGCTGCGTGCGCCGCCGAATGCACAGGGGTCAGACAGAAGCAGTTCAACCGAGCGTCCGCCTTGGACCACCTTCATCCGCTGCCGCGCCGCGTCGAGGACCTGCAAGCAGGCCGCTGCGTCCGTGGGGCTGACGTGATGAAGCGTGCGTCCGTGTTTCCTTGAAGGCCGGGCCGCGCCCAGCCGTGAGTCCTTTGTTGCCGGAGGGTTCCGGCGTTCCCTCGGTCACTCGGCAACCCATTGGCCGAAGACGTCGGGATCCAGTTTCCGAAGCTCGTCGCGCACGGCTGTCTCAACCTGGCGCTCCGAGTCGAACGACCCGACCTTGCGGGCGAGGCGTTCACATTGATCCATGGTCACCGATCGGATCACCCGCTTGACCACGGGAATCTGGTCGGGAACCATGGAAAGTGTACGCAGACCCAGCCCCAGCAGCAACATGGTGAAAATGGGCTCGCCAGCCATCTCGCCACAGCAGCTGCAGTCGGTCTGGGTGTGTCTGGCGGCCCGGATGACCTGCTTTATCAGATGCACCACCGCTGGGTGGGCTGCGGTGTACAGGTGGGCCACCCGCTCGTTTCCTCGGTCCACAGCCAGCGTGTACTGCACCAGGTCGTTGGTGCCGATGCTGAAGAAGTTGGCCTCGTTGCCAAAGACGCGGCTCATGAGGGCCGCAGAGGGCACCTCAATCATGACGCCCACCGGGACCTGCCGGTCGAAGGCCACGCCCTCGTCCTCCAGCTCCTCGCTGATGTCGGCCAGCATCATCTTGCTCTGCCGCAGCTCCATGACGTTGCTGATGAGCGGGAACATCACCTTCACTGGCCCCAGCGCGCTGGCGCGCAAAATGGCCCGCAGCTGCGCCTTGAACTCGCTGGGATTGGCCAGCGAGTGGCGGATGCTGCGCAGGCCCAGGAAGGGGTTGCGCTCTGGCTCCTCCATCTGCGCCTGCGTGTACTTGTCTGCGCCAGGTCGCAGGTGCGGATGGTGAGCGGCTTGCCGCGCAGCAGCTTGATGGCCTGGGTGTACGCCTGGAAGTGATCCTCTTCAGTGGGCGGATCCTGCCGCGTCAGCCACAGGAACTCGGTGCGGTACAGACCCACGCCGTCGCCGCGATGGCCAGCACGGCCTCTACTTCCTCTGGGAACTCAATGTTGCCCATGAGCTGGATGCGCGTGCCATCCTGCGTGCACGCCTCCAGGCCGCTCTGGTCTCCCAGCTGCGCGCGGCTGCGGCGCGAACGCTCCTGCCGGCGCACATAGTCGTCCAGCGTGCGGGCATCGGGGCGCAGAATCACCACGCCCTCGTTGCCGTCCACGATGACCATGTCGCCATCTTCAGCCATCACCGACATGCGCTGGCAGCCCACCACTGCAGGCAGGCCCAGCGCGTGCGCCACGATGCTGGTGTGGCTGGTGCGGCCGCCCAGGTCGGTGGCCAGCGCTGTCACCTTGCTGCGGTCCATGGCAGCGGTCTGGCTGGGGGTCAGTTCATGCGCCAAGATCACCGCAGGCTCGCTGAGGTTGGCCAGGCGGCTGGTGCGCTCGCCCATCAGGCAGCCCAGCACGCGGCGCTCCAGGTCAATGATGTCGTTGGCCTTCTGCTCAAAGACCTCGTTGCCCATGCGGCGGAACTGGTCCACCAGCAGGCGGAACTGGTCTGCCACCGCCTGCTCTGCGGTCACAAACTGTCCGCTGATGCGGCGCTCGATGGCCGCCACCAGCGCGCGGTCCTTCAGCAGGCCAGCGTGGAACTCAAAGATCTTGGCTGGCTCCACACCCAGCTCGCGCAGCGTGCGCTCGCGCAGCGTGTCAATCTCTGCGCCAGCGTCCTTCAGCGCCTTGTGCAGGCGCTCTGTCTGCCCGGTGACTTCTGCTTCTGCGATGGTCCGGTGCGGCACCACCTGTTCAGCGGTGCCAACCAGAAAGGCGCGTCCGACCACAATGCCGGGGCTGACGGCGATGCCCTTGATGCGTTCCATGGGTTTCTGCCAGGCGCCCGGGCCGGCGTGCGCTGCACAGTGCAGAGCAGGCTGGGCGGAGCGGAGGCTGCCTCTGGATGCTACCAAGCACAGCGGGGCGCCTGCGCTTCGGCAGACGCCCCGCATGGGTGTGCGTGGTTGACGGAGGGGCTTACTGCTTGCCCTTCTCGTCGGTCACTTCGTACTCAGCGTCAATCACATCGTCCTTGCGGCCGCCCGTGCTGCCGCCGCTGGTGCTGCCAGCATTGCCGCCAGCCTGTGCACCTGGGGCAGCGCCTGCGTCGCCAGCCGGGATGCTGGAGAGCTCGGCCGCTGCGTTGGTCAGCGCGGTCAGGGCAGCTTCGATGGCGGCCTGGTCGTCGCCCTTCAGCTTGTCCTCCACGTTGGACACAGCGCTCTCCAGCTTGACGCGCGCCTCCTGCGGCACCTTGGCGCCCAGCTCTTCCAGCTGCTTCTTCACCTGGTAGACCACTTGCTCAGCGCGGTTCTTGGTGTCCACCAGCTCGCGGCGCGCCTTGTCGGCCGCAGCGTGCTCCTCGGCGTCGCGCTTCATGCGCTCGATGTCTTCCTTGCTCATGCCGCTGGAGCCGGTGATCTTGATCTCCTGCTTCTTGCCAGTGGCCTTGTCGGTGGCCACCACTTCCAGGATGCCGTTGGCGTCAATCTTGAACGCCACCTCAACCTGGGGCACGCCGCGCGGCGCCGGCGCGATGCCAGTCAGGTCGAACCTGCCCAGCACGCGGTTGTCCTGCGCCATGGGGCGCTCGCCCTGCAGCACCACGATGGTCACAGCGCTCTGGTTGTCCGTGGCGGTGGAGAAGACTTCCTTCTTCTCGGTGGGGATGGTGGTGTTGCGCTGGATCAGCGTGGTCATCACGCCACCCAGGGTCTCCACGCCCAGCGAGAGCGGGGTGACGTCCAGCAGCACCACGTTCTTCACTTCGCCCTGCAGCACGCCGCCCTGGATGGCTGCGCCCACGGCAACCACCTCGTCGGGGTTGATGGACTTGTCCAGGTTCTGCGTGCCAAAGATCTGCTTGGCGATGTCCTGCACCTTGGGGCGGATGGAGCCGCCCACCATCACCACTTCCTCCACATCGGAGGGCTTCAGCTTGGCGTCGGTGAGGGCCTTCTCGCAGGGGCCGCGCAGGCGGTCGAACAGATCCTTGCACAGCTCCTCGAACTTGGCGCGGGTGAGCGTCAGCTGCAGGTGCTTGGGGCCATTCTGGTCTGCCGTGATGAAGGGCAGGTTGACCGTGGTCTCCATCTGGTTGCTGAGCTCGATCTTGGCCTTCTCGGCACTTCCTTCAGGCGCTGGAGGGCCATGGGGTCCTTGCGGACATCAATGCCCTCCTTCTTGCGGAACTCCTCGGCCAGGTGGTCAATCAGGCGCTGGTCAAAATCGTCGCCGCCCAGGTGGGTGTCGCCGTTGGTGGACAGCACCTCGAACACGCCGTCGCTGATGTCCAGGATGCTGATGTCGAACGTACCGCCGCCCAGGTCAAAGACTGCGATCTTGGCGTTCTTCTTCTTCTCAAGGCCATACGCCAGCGCTGCGGCCGTGGGCTCGTTGATGATGCGCTCCACCTTGAAGCCAGCGATCTCGCCAGCGTCCTTGGTGGCCTGGCGCTGGGCATCGTTGAAGTAGGCGGGCACGGTGATGACCGCGGCCTCTACCTTCTCGCCCAGGTACTCCTCTGCCTGGCGCTTCAGCTCACCCAGGATCATGGCGCTGACTTCTGGCGGCGTGTACTGCTTGCCGCGGATGTCCACGCGCACCAGCTCTTCTGGCGCACCCACCACGGAGTAGGGCACCAGCTTCTCCTCATGGGCCACTTCTGCGTGGCGGCGGCCCATGAAGCGCTTGATGCTGAAGACAGTGTTCTTGGGGTTGGTGATCTGCTGGTTCTTGGCCATCTTGCCCACCAGCCGCTCACCCTTGTCTGTGAAGCCAACCACCGACGGCGTGGTCCGCTCGCCGGTGCTGTTGATGATGACCTTTGGCTGGCCACCTTCCATCACAGCCACAACGCTGTTGGTGGTGCCCAGGTCAATGCCGATGATCTTTCCCTTGCTAGCCATAGTGCCCCCTGTGTAGCAAGAGCCGTGCCAGCAGCAGAGGGCGTTCTCCAGCCTGTTTCTGGAGCCCCCAGGCGTGGGGCGCTGCCGTTCTGGCAGGCGCTGCCACCGCTGGCGGCGCTCTTACCATGGCCCTCTCACCCATGAGCACACCCATCAGCACTCCCCTGCAGCCCCCAGACCGCGTGCGCACCCTGGCCAGCGCGGTGGCCGCGGTGGCGCCGGTGGCCCGGGAGCTGGCTGCGCAGCTGGACGCCACGCCACCCATTCAGAAGCCAGACGACACGCCCGTCACCGTGGCGGACTTCGTGCTCCAGGCCGTGCTGGTGCACACGTTGCGGCAGCAGCTGGGCGCAGCGCACTTCATCAACGAGGAGAGCGCCACCAGCCTGCTCACCTCGGGGCGCCCAGATGTCGTGCGGGTGTTCTGG
The DNA here is from genome assembly GCA_046350455.1 of Phycisphaerales bacterium. Lineage (GTDB taxonomy): Bacteria > Planctomycetota > Phycisphaerae > Phycisphaerales > SM1A02 > CAZXGD01. The sequence continues at coordinate 14,849 of JAXMAM010000034.1, forward strand.
CGCGCAGGTGCGCCGGCTCACAGGCGTGGCATCGGACGACGCAGCGGTGGCGCTGCTGGACGCGCCACCTGCTGGCCAGTCCGAATGGTGGCTGATGGACCCGATTGATGGCACAGCCGGCTTCATCCAGGGCGGGCACTTCAGCGTGTGCGTGGCGCAGGTGAAGGATGGCCACGTGCAGCCTGGCAGCAGTGGCCAGTCCGCGGCTGGCGGCCCAGGGCTCCGCCAGCGTGCAGGTGGCAGGCCCGGGCAGCGTGGTGGCCGCGGAGCGTGCGCAGGAGCGTGGCAGTGGGCAGAAGGCCTCGGGTGGCGCGCTGGGCAGGGCGTGCGCTGCGGCGCTCTGCGTGGCGCGCGCCGTTGCGCTGGGCGCGCTCCATGAATCGGCGCAGGCTGCCGAGCGGCGCAGCCAGTCCTGGAGCGCCTGGGCGTGCCGCTGGAGTCCATCCATATTGACAGCCAGTGCAAGTACGCGCTGGTGGCCGATGGACGGGCGGACCTGGTGGTGCGCCTGCCTGTGGCGCGCGGGCCAGAACGCGGGTGGGACCATCTGGCGGGGGCGCTGCTGGCTGCAGAGGCTGGCGCGTGCGTCACGGATCTAGCGGGCGTGCCGCTGGACGCCAGCACTGGCAGCCTGTTGTCTGCCAACACTGGCATCCTGGTGGCGCCACCAGAGATCCACGCGCGGCTGGTGGAGGCCATCCAGCCCATCGCCAGCGAGGGTGGTGTATGAGGCGCGGCAGTGCCCGGCATGCCCCGGCCTCCACCGCAGGCAGACCGCGGCTCGGCGGTGCGGGTGCTGCTCTGGCTGGCTGGGCTGGCCATGCTGGCTCCTGCAGCGGCATGGCTCCTTGGGCAGGTGTGCCGCGACCAATGGGAGTGGAGCCAGTACCTGTTCTGGATCCCTGCGTGTGGCGCCGCGGCGTGCGCTGCAGCGGCCTTTGCGTTCCTGGCGGCTGTTGGCACGCGCCTGGCACGCGGAGCGGCGGCTGTCTCAGCGGTGCTGGCTGCACTGGCTGTGTGCGCCACGCTGTGGTGGGACGTGGGCTGGGGGGTGCTGGCTGCCAGTGCAGAGCCCCAGACCACGGCAGGCGCTGCGCCGCCACCAGCGCTGGCTGCGCAGCCAGAACACGTGGTGCTGCTGCACTGGAACGGCCGTGCGCCAGGCGCCACCGCTGGCCAGCGCGGCAAGGCGCTGGTGAGCGTGCCAGCGGACATCTACGTCATCACCAATCCAGGCGCCATGAACCGCGTGGCCCCAGAGGATGAGTGGAAGCCTCCGGGGTACGTCATGATGCAGCGAGGCACCGTGGCCATCCTCTCGCGGTGGCCGGTGATCAACATCCGGCTTCTGGGCGCTGTCAACATGGCGCCGCGGCAGGATGCGGCCATCCACCTGGCGGAGGTGGCGCTGCCGCAGGGACCGCTGCGCATCCTGGTGGTGGACCTGCCTTCGCCGGTCGAACTGCCCCGAGCAGCGGTGGCACAGGTGGTGCGCCAGATCCTGGCGGCGCATCCTGATCTCCCGCCCGTGCACGCGCTGGTGGGGGACGTGAACTCGCTGCAGCGCAGCGTGATCTTTGACGCACTGCCTTCCACGCTGCAGGCCGCCCCACCGTGGCGCTGTGTGGGGTGGCAGGGCACGTTTCCTGCCAGCCTTCCGCTGTGGCGCATCGACGCCATGCGCGCAGCCCCACCCTGGGAGCTGGTGCGCAGCCAGTCTGTGGACGTCGGCGCACCGGGCCACCTCTCGCAGCTGGGCGTGCTGCAGCACCAGCCTTCTGGCAGGTAGTGCGCGCCCGGTCCGGCGTCTCGCGGTCTATTCCTTGGACTTCTCCAGCGTGCCCCACCACTGTGAGTACTGCACCAGCTGGGCGGAAGGATCCAGCACATCCATGGGGAGCGAGTCGCGCAGCTGGTTGCCAGCGTCGTACCACCAGTCGGTGCTGATGTCTGCGAACAGCCGATTGCAGCCGCTCACATGGTTGAAGTCGGATTGCGTGCGCAGGCCATCGGTCAGCAGCAGGAGTTCGTGGCCTTCGGTCAGGCGGTTGCGGGCGCCATCGTGCTTTACATGCCCGGCGTAGTGGTAGTTGGTGTAGATGCGCGCGGTGGTTGGATCGCGGTACGCCGCTGCGTAGCGCTCAAAGGCGTGATCGCCATGATGGCTGGGGCAGTACAGGCATTCGGTGCAGCTCAGGTATCCGCTGCCAGCCAGCCAGCCCAGGCCATCCCACGGATTGATGGCGGTCACAGCAGACGAAGCCTCTGGACCAAGCGTGGCAGCCATGAGTTCCTGCGGCTTCAGCGTGGCTGGCTCTGCATTCACGCTGGCTGGGAGCCAATCGTTGTGGGAGTCAGCCCAGCTGGTGACCGCGATGCCGATCTGGTGCATGTTGCTGGCGCAGTGAATGCGCAACGCGGCCTCGCGCACATGGCGCAGGGCTGGCATCAGCATGGCGGTCAGCAGCGCCACCACCGCAAGGCATACGATCAACTCCACCAGGGTGAAGGCACGTCCAACGCGTCGCGCTGCGGCACGTGGACAAGCAATCAGGTCTGGACGACGGTTGCAGCTCATCGGTCCGACACTTCTCTCCCACCACAGTGGGTCGGTTGAAACCGCGGCGAAGGTCCGCGGAATTCTTCCGTCTTTGCGTATGATGCCACATATTCCCCGAACCCAAAGCCAATTCGGGCCGAATAAGCCTGAATGGTGTTGGGGCTCGGGTTTGTTTCCAGCCCCCCTTTGGAGCGGCCCATTCGTGGGCCAGAACGCCTCACCATGGATCTGCAAGACCAGCAGGACTGGGCCTTTATGCAGAGGGTCGCCCAAGGCGACGAAACTGCCATGGGGGAACTCTATGACCGGTTTGGCGGGCTGGTGTTCAAGGCAGCCCGCCAGGTGATGCCCAGTCGGGCAGAGGCAGATGACGCAGTCCAGGAGACCTTCATCCGCCTCTGGCAGACCGCAGACCGGTTTGATCCCCACCGTGCCAAGCTGGTCACCTGGGTCATGCTCATTGCGCGCCGGCACCTGATTGACCGGCTCCGCCGCAAGAGCGCCCGGCCAGAACAGCTGGGATACGACGCCACCAGCGAGGTTCTGGGACCCGAGCACGACACGCCAGAGCCAGGTGGCTCGCACGATCTGGAGACACTTCGCCGCCGGGTGGCAGAACTTCCCGATCTGCAACGTGTGGTGATTGAGCGAACCTACTTACAGGGCTTTACGTTGAGGGAAGTCAGCGAGCAGTTGGGCACCCCCTTGGGAACGGTAAAGAGTGCGCTGAGCCGCGGATTGGCACGCCTGCGCGACCGTCTGGCAGGGGAGAATGCGCCAAGTGCATGAAGTGTCAGGATTCCAGCAGCCGGAAGGCGCGCAAGACCGAATACACCCCCGACCGGTTCCTGTTGCTGCGCGAAAGCAGCATCGGTCGGTGGACTGAGCAGTTGTTCTCATGAGTTTCCCCGATCACAAGCGTCTGGATGAGTTGAAGCAGCAGGCCGCCCTGGAGGCTCTGGGGATGCTGAGCGAGGCAGAGTCCGCACAGCTGGACCGCGATTTCCGCGATCTTCCCAGCTCGGTGCAGGCTGAGCTTCGCCGCATGCAGGCTGACATCGCGACCGACCCGACCTTCCTGTCAGCAGAGGATCCGCAGCCGTCCCTCCGTGCCCGCACGGTGGCGGCGGTCATGACGGAGATCGAGCACCAGGACTCGCAGCTGGCGCCCATTGCGCAGATCGGCGCGCCTGTGCGCCGGATGTCCGGCCGCACGCCCGTGCGCTCCATTGACGCCAACGAGCTCATGCAGCAGGCCATGGCCGCAGCCACCGCCAAGGCGGATTCGCTGCGCTTTGCCCGCACCGCCTACTGGTGGCGCGCGGCTGCCATCGCTCTGGCTGCCGCGCTCATCGTGGCCATCTACTTTGAGCGCCAGGCCAACCTGTGGGGCCAGCGCGTGGGTGACGTGGCCCTGCAGCGCGACTCGCGCCAGGAGCTGATGAAGCTGCTGCAGGCACGCGGTCTGAGTGAGCTGGCTGAGACCGCAGACAAGGTGCGCGGCATGCGCGCGGTGGCCACGGACGGAGCTGGCTCTGGCACCGTGCTGGTGGACACCCGCACAGGCGACGGCATGCTGATGACCATGGGCCTGACCAAGGGCCAGAAGTACACGCTGCGCGTCACTCGTGAGGATGGCCACAAGGAGGTCATCGCCACGGTGGTGCCCAACGAGAGCTTCAGCGCTGTGGCTTTGGACACCAAGTCCATCCCTGCGCTGCTCACTGGTCAGATTGAACTGGTGGACAGCCGCGGCATCGTGGTGCTGAGCACCTGACGCACGGTCAGTTCCCGCGGCACGCGCCTATTCGGCCCTGCGGCTCCACTCAAACTCAAGCGGCTCCAGCTCCTGCTGGAGCCGTTCTCGTTCCTGGGCCAGCTTCTGCGATCGCGCGGCATCTGCATAGACCTTGGGATCCATCAGGGCCTCGTCTATCTCGCGCGTGCGCGTCTCGATGGCGGTGATGCGCGCCTCGATGGCGTCTGTGGTCATCTTCTGCGCTGCGGATGGCTTGCCGCCGCCGGATGGCTTGGAACTGCTTTGCGCTGGGCGCGCAGCCTGCGCCGCCTTGGCCGCAGCGGCCTTCTGCGCAGCCTTGGCTGTGGCGGCGCGTGCGTCTGCCTCGCGCTGCTGGCGCTCCTGCTCCTCGCGCTCCTCCCACTCGCTCCACGAGCCTTCGAACACGCGGGCGCCGCCGTGGCCGTCCAGGATCACCAGGCGGTCGCAGCAGGCGTCCAGCAGGGCGCGGTCGTGGCTGATGAGGAGCACAGCGCCGTCAAAGCCGCCATCTTCGGGCGGCGTGCCCAGCGCCAGTTCCAGACGCTCCGCGCTGGGGATGTCCAGATGGTTGGTGGGCTCGTCCAGCACGATGAGGTTGTTGGCGGCGCTCACCAGGCCAGCGATGACCATGCGGCCGCGCTCGCCACCAGAGAGGTTGCCCACGCACTTCTCCTGTTCCGGACCGCTGAACAGGAATGCGCCCGCCAGGTTGCGCGCCTGCTGCTCGCTGGCGCGCAGGGCGCCTTCGTTGCTGGCGATGACGCGCTGCAGGTACTGCCACACGGTCAGCATGGGATCAATGTGGTCCTGCGTCTGGCGGAAGTAGCCAACCTTCAGCTGCGGGCTCACCTTCAGCACGCCGCTGTCTGCTGGAATCTCGCCCAGCAGCGTGCGGATCAGCGTGGTCTTGCCAGCGCCATTGGGGCCCACGATGCCAATGCGGTCGCCGGCTGCGATGGTCAGGTCCAGGTTGTGGAACAGCACCTTGTCGCCGTAGCGCTTGGAGAGGCCCTCGGCGCGCGCCACGTGGTCGCCCACGCGCGGAGCCTTGGGCAGCTCCAGGTTCATGGTGTCCAGCTCCATGGGGCGGGCGCCCAGCTCGTCGCGCTTGAAGCGCTCCAGGCGGGTGGCGCGGCCGCGGGCCTGCTTGGCGCGCTGGCCGGCCTTGTAGCGGCGGATGTACTCCTCCTCGCTCCGCACGCGGTCCATCTGCTTGTCGTAGTTGCGCTGGCTGGTCAGCATGCGCTCGCGGCGCAGGTTGATGAAGTCGTGGTAGTTGCCGGGGTACTCGCGCACGCGGCCCATGTCCACTTCCACAATGCGGTGCACCACGTTGTCCAGCAGGCGGCGGTCGTGGCTGACCAGCAGCACTGCGCCTGGATACTCCTCGGAGAGGAAGTGCTCCAGCCAGCGGCGGCCAGCGATGTCCAGGTGATTGGTGGGCTCGTCCAGCAGCAGCAGGTCTGGCTGCTCCAGCAGCAGGCGTGCCAGCCCCACGCGCGCGCGCTGCCCGCCGCTCAGCTTGGTCACCGGAATGTTGAACTGCTCGTCCTCAAAGCCAAGGCCGTGCAGCGTCTCGTCAATGCGGTGGTCAATGGCGTAGCCACCAGCGCGCTCGATCTCCTCCTCCAGCCGCGCCTGGCGCTTCATGAGCTGCTCCAGCGCTGGCCCCTCGGCGGTGGCCATGTCGTCGTACAGCTTCTCCATCTCGCGGTGCAGGCGGTCCAGCTCTGTGAAGGCGCGCGCGGCGGCGTGGCGCAGCGTGTCCTCGGGGTCCAGCTTTGGATCCTGCGAGAGGTACCCCACCCGCGCGCCGCGCTGCATCTGCACGCTGCCATCGTCCGGCTGGAAGATTCCAGCCAGGATCTTCATGAGCGTGCTCTTGCCGCCGCCGTTGCGGCCCACCAGGCCCACCTTCTCGCTGGGCTCCAGGCCCACGGTGGCGCCGTCCAGCACGATGTGGGTGCCGTAGCCGTGGCGGATGTTGCTGAGCGTGGCGATGGGCATGGCTGGGGTGGAGAAGGGTACGCTCGAATGGTGAACTTCTGGAAGCGTCCGCGAACTCTGGTGCTTTCGGCCCTCATGCTGGTGGCCGCCTGGCTGATCTGGCGGCAGAGCCGCGAGCAGGCCACGGCTGGCAGCCAGGCTGTGGCGCAGTGGGTGCAGGACGCGGTGCACAGCGCTGCGGCCACGCGCGATGCGCCGCTGGCGCTGGGAGGCACAGAACCTGTGGTGGCGGACGCGCTGGCAGCCTGGGTGCGCAGCGCGCAGCCGGCCAACGTGCTGGGGGACCCCGCGGTGGAGGTGATGGTGATCCCCAAGGACATGTTTGGCGGCAGCAGCGGGGCGGCCACGCACCGGGTGACCGTGAAGCTGCGCGGGCAGCAGGCCACGCTCCTGGTGGAGTGGGATGGCACGCGGGCGCGCGGCGTGGGCTTTGAGCGCGGTGCGCCGCCGCCAGGCGGCTAGGGCTCGCGGACGCGGACGTTTTCACGCTGGGGTGCGCTGGCCTGCCGCGCTGCGGTGCGCCGTGCCGCCAGCATGGCGCGGACCATGAGCCAGGCCATGACGCCCACCAGCACCACCGCGCCGCAGCCAACCGCAAACAATCCCACGGGAATCAGAAGAACCAGCAGCACGATGGCGGTCAGCACCCCCAGCAGGCGCTGCACGATGCGCCACCCAGGTGAGGAGGCGCCGCCGCCCTCGGGGCTGCCAGCTGGCTCCCCGATGCGAATCTCCTTCACCACGATGGTGCGTGGCTCATCCACGGAGCCACATCGTAGCCGCGCCGGGCCATACCATGCCTGCGGGAAGGAGTCCCATGCAGTCCACGCAGACGCAGACAGGTTCCACGGACGGGACGCAGCGCACCGCGCCGCGCTTTGTGCACCTGCACCTGCACAGCGAGTACAGCCTGCTGGACGGGGGCAACCGCCTGGGGCGCCTGTGCGCGCAGGTGAAGGCGCTGGGCATGGACGCTGTGGCGGTCACCGACCACGGCAACCTGTTTGGCGCAGCCGAGTTCTACGCCACCGCCCGGGAGCATGGCATCAAGCCCATCCTGGGGATCGAGGCGTACGTGGCGCCGGGCGACCGCCGCGACCGCACGCACACTGGCATGCAGGATGGCGGCTTCCATCTGGTGCTGCTGGCGCAGAACATAGAGGGCTGGCGCAACCTGCTGCGCCTGTCCAGCGACGCCTTCCTGAACGGCTTCTACTACAAGCCGCGCATGGACAAGGCCACGCTGGGCGAGTGGAACCGCGGCATCATCGCCATCAACGGGCATCTGGGCAGCAGCCTGGCCTTCCACCTGGAGCAGTACGCGCGCACTGGCCAGGCCAGGCACTGGGAGGCTGCGCTGGAGGAGGCGCGCTGGCACGCCGAGGTGTTCGGTCCAGACGACGATGGCCAGCCGCGCTTCTACATCGAGCTGCAGCGCCACGTGGACGAGCAGGAGCGCATCAACCCGCACCTGAAGAAGCTGGCGCGCAAGCTGGGGCTGCCGCTGGTCTGCGACAACGACGCGCACTTCCTGCGCCGCCAGGACCACGATGTGCACGACACGCTGTGCTGCGTGTCCATGAGCAAGACCAAGGACGCGCCGGACCGGCTGCGCTACTCGGAGGAGCTCTACGTGAAGAGCCCCGAGGAGATGCACGCGCTGTTCAGCCAGGACGACCTGGAGCGCGAGGCTCTGGCCAACACCGTGCGCATCGCCGAGCGCTGCAACGTGGAGCTGCCCAAGGGGGAGAACCACGCGCCGGTGGTGCGCGTGAAGCACCCGGGCCACAAGGCCACCTACACGCCAGGCAAGGATGGCGACCTGACCGAGTGGTACAAGGCGTACTGCCGGGCCTTCGAGCTGCTGCCGTTTGATCAGGCGCGCGACCGAGACGTGGATGTGGCGGCGCTGCGCGCAGAGTGCGACCGCGCGCTGCGCGACCTTGCCGAAGCCGGCTTGATCTGGCGCTATGGCCACGACGGCGCCACGCCCGCAGTGCGCGCCCGCCTGGAGCGCGAGCTGCGCGTGCTGGCCGACAAGGCGATCAGCGCGTACTTCCTCATCGTGTGGGACTTTGTGAACTGGGCGCGCCAGCAGGGCATTCCAGCCACCGCGCGCGGCAGCGGCGTGGGCACCATGGTGGGCTACGTGCTGGGCCTATCCAACGCCTGCCCCGAGCGGTACGGCCTGCTCTTTGAGCGCTTCACAGACCCTGACCGCAGCGAATACCCCGACATTGACATTGACATCTGCCAGGAGGGGCGCGCGGCGGTCATCAACCACGTGCGCACCAAGTACGGGCATGTGGCGCAGATCGCCACCTTTGGGCGGCTGAAGGCCAAGGCCGCCATCAAGGACGTGGCGCGCGTCTTTGGCCTGACGCCCAGCGAGGGCCAGCGCCTGGCCAACCTGGTGCCGGCAGATCTGCACATCACGCTGGACGAGGCGCTGCAGAAGAACCCGGACTTCAAGACGGCCTACGACGCAGATGAGATGGTGCGCCGCGTGGTGGACACGGCGCGTGAGCTGGAGGACCACGCGCGCACGCTGGGCATCCACGCGGCGGGCGTGGTGGTGGCCACCCGGCCGCTGGACAGCATCGTGCCGCTGTGCCGCGGTGGTGGAGATGAGACCGTCACCCAGTGGGACGGCCCCACCTGCGAGAAGGCCGGCCTGCTGAAGATGGACTTCCTTGGCCTGCGCACGCTCACCACCATCGAGCTGGCCAAGCGAAACATCCGGCAGAGCATGGCGGAGGAGGCCATGTACGCCGCAGTGGGCCGCAGCGCTGCAGACGGCGGCCCGCACCCGCTGGACCTGGACCGCATCCCCATGAACGACCAGCGCGTGCTGGGGCTCTTCCGACGCGGAGACACAGGCGCCATCTTCCAGTTTGAATCAGGGGGCATGCGCAGGCTGCTGGTGGACATGCAGCCAGACCGCCTGGAGGACCTCATTGCAGCCAACGCGCTGTTCCGGCCAGGCCCCATGGACCTGATCCCGGACTACAACGCGCGCAAGCACAAGCGCCAGGCCATGCCGCCCATGCACCCCGTGGTGGAGCAGCTCACCCGCGAGACCTACGGCATCATGGTCTATCAGGAGCAGGTGATGCAGGTGCTGCACGGGCTGGGCGGCATTCCGCTGCGCGCTGCGTACACCGTCATCAAGGCAATCAGCAAGAAGAAGCAGGATGTCATCAACGCCACGCGCGGCGACTTTGTGAAGGGCGCCGCCAAGCACGGCGTGGAGGGCGCCGCCGCGCACGAGCTCTTTGACCTGATCCTGAAGTTCGCTGGCTACGGCTTCAACAAGAGCCACAGCACGGGGTACGCCATCATCGCGTACCAGACCGCATACCTCAAGACGTACTTCCCCAACCAGTTCATGGCCGCGGTGCTCAGCCTGGAGAGCCAGGCGCAGAAGGTGGAGAACTGGTCGGTCTACCTGGAGGAATGCCGGCGCATCCAGTTCCCAGACAGCACGCGCGAGAAGCCGCACGCTGGCGTGGAGGTCAAGCCGCCCGACGTCAACCTGTCGGACGAGGACTTCAGCGTGGTCTATCTGCCCGGCGAGGCGCAGGACAACCTGCACGGCCACGTGCGCTTTGGCCTGAAGGCCATCAAGGGCGCGGGCGAGTCCGCCATCCGCGCCATCGTGGAGGCGCGCCGCAAGGGTGGACCGTTCCGCGACCTGTTCGACTTCTGCGAGCGCGTGGACCTGCGCAGCGTGAACCGCGCCACCATCGAGGCGCTGGTGAAGGGCGGCGCGTTCGACAGCCTGCACGGCGTGGACGGCCGCGCTGCGCTCATGGCCACGCTGGAGGACGCGGTGAAGACCGGCCACGCGCGCAGCGAGGATCGCCGCGTGGGGCAGATGAGCTTCTTTGACGCCTTTGACGCTGGCGCTGGCAGCGCGCCGGTGGCTGCGGGCCAGAGCAGCGCTGCTGCTGGCCTGGGCGCAGCGGCTGCGGCCACTCCCCGGCCAGTGCTGCGCAATGTGCCAGCGTGGGACCGCATGCAGGCGCTGGCGTTCGAGAAGGAGGCGCTGGGCTTCCACGTGAGCGGGCACCCGCTGGACCAGTACAAGCAGGAGCTGAGCACGTTCTGCAGCGCCAGCACCAGCACCGTGCCAGAGCTCGCAGACGGAACCAGCGCGGTGGTGGGCGGCATCCTGGCGCGTGTGCGGCAGGTGGTCAGCCAGAAGGGGCGCGAGCCAGGGCGGCGCATGGCCATGTTCACGCTGGCGGACTCCTCTGGCACGGTGGACGGCGTGCTCTTCCCAGACACGTTCGCCAAGCACGCAGAGATGCTGCAGCAGGACCGCATCGTCATCGTGGTGGGGCGCGTGGACCGGAGCCGCGGCGAACCGCAGCTCATCGTGGACCGCGTGATCCCCGTGGATGAGGCAGCGCAGCACCTGGCCACACGCCTGGTGATCAGCGTGGAGGGTGAGAACGCAGAGGGAATGCGCGTGCTCCCGGCCATGCAGATGGCCAGCGGCTTCCTGAAGCAGGCGTGCGGCAGCGTGGCCAGCCTGCAGGGCCGCCCGGTGGATGTGGCCGTGCAGGTGAAGGTGGACGGCAAGGTGGTGCACCTGCACAGCAATGGCCTGAAGGTGGTGCCAGACCGCACGCTGCTGAACCGCCTGAGCAGCGCGCTGCAGGGCGTGGGCCGCGTGACCGTGCACGGTGGCTACGTGCCCCAGCGCGAGAAGCCACGCTGGCAGCAGCGGCCTGCCTTCAGCAGCAGGGACGCAGACTAGGCCAGTTATTCTTGGACCTTCCGGGTCCGCTCAAGCGTTCAGGTCCCTGTGCCGATGAAGGGCGGGCATGAGCGACCGGAGCGACCGGTTCATTCGTCCGCTCTGGATCCTGGCGCTGGTGCTCACCGCGTCGGCTCTGGCCGTGCTGTTGTGGAAGCGTTCACCCGGGCTGCGCAGCAGCGCCACCGAACTGGTGCGCCGCGTGGAGTCCTTGGGCGCTGGCACCTTCAGCCAGGAAGTGTGCGAGACAGTGAGCGATCCACCGCCCACTGGACCAGTGCGCCTGCCTGTGTGCAAGGCGGAGCAGGATGGCACGGATCCGTGGCTGGTGCCGTTCGCGCATGGGCCGGACCTGGCTGGCCTGGCCTCCATCGCGCCGCACGTGCAGCCCAAGCGCTGGGCGTGGGAGGACGTGAACACGGTTCCCATCCTGCGCTGGGAGGGCGATGCGCGAGTCATCGCGCCCAATGCCAAGGGCAGGCAGTACGCCGTGAAGGGCCTGGTGGACATGGAGCGCGCGCGCGCCATGGAGCTGGCCTTCGGCTATCAGATTGACAACGCTGTGATCCGCTACCGCAGCGAACAGGAGCTGCTGGCCAAGCGCCAGAGCCTGGATCGCGTGCTGGCAGCGCACGGCGTGGTCCGCCAGCACGGCAACGACGGAGACGTGCTGGCGCCCGACTATGACTGGATGGTGGAGGCCAGCCTGGAGGATGTGCGCCCGCTGGCCATGGCCATCGTGAAGGAGGCGCGCCAGCGCGGCGCGCGCGGGCTGCGCGAGGAGTTCGGCGCGCTGGCCTCGTTTGTGCAGCAGCTGGAATACGGCGAGGCGCCCAATCCTGGCGACGGCAAGCACCGCTTTGGCCTGAGCATGCCGCTGTGGGCCCTGGCCAGCAACCGCGGCGACTGCGACACCCGCGCGGTGCTGCTGGTGGCGCTGGCGCGCAGCGTGAACCTGTGCCCTGTGGAGCTGGTGCGCGACGCCCAGCACCAGCACATGCTGGCCGCAGCGGCCATCCCGGTGAAGAAGGGCGACCACGTGGTGCGCCCCAACGGCTACACGCTGGTGCTGGTGGAGACCACCGACAACTGGCCAGTGGGCCGCGTGGCTGGCCGCACCAACGAGAACACGCTGCAGACGCTCTTCCTGGCCAGTCCACACCTGGACAAGCAAGGGCCGCCGGTGGCTTCGGTGGCGGGCCGGCGCAACAACCGTCAGTAGTTCCAGGTCAGGCTGAGCAGCGTGCTGGCTGCAGCGCCCACGCCGCCCAGCAGGAGCGCCTTCCACCACCGGCGGTCAGCTGAGAACACGAAGGGCACGGTCCACGCGCCCACCAGCGCGGTGGTGGCATACCAGCGCCAGACCAGCCCAAGTCCAGAGAGATCCCGGAGGGCGACAGGGTTCGGTCCGGAGATCGGCAGGCTCCAGACGGCAGCACCAAGTAGCACCATGCACACAGGTGCCGCAGCCAGCGCGCGCAGATCCCGCGGACGCCTGGTCTGCTTGGTCTGGCTGGACGATGCAGTTGCTGGCGCTGGCGCCATGCGCTGGGCTTCGGCGCGCAGCTGCACGGCCATCATCAGGCAGCCTGCACCCAGCGCCAGCGTGCGGGCGCCCACCACAGCCCAGGTGGACCACCACGCCTGCAGCACGCCCGGCGCTGCCGTGGTCCCCAGAAAATGCGGCGTGTACCACGATGCACCCCACAGGACCGCCAGCGTCAGCACTGTGCCCGCTGCAGCGCGGGTGGTCCTCCGCACGCCGGGCTGCGTTTGACGATGGGTGGCCACCCACGCACCAGCAGCCAGCGAGGCGAACAGGAAGGGCTGCTCCAAGAGGACCACCAGCACTGGAGTGGCTGCGCCCTTGAACGCATGGTCAAGCACCAGCGGTACCCACGCGCTCTGGCCTGGCGCCACGGCCCAGATCACGCCGAGCGCCCAATGGAGCACTGGCACGGCGGATGCGGCCATCATGCCAGCGCAAGCCAGCGTGCCCGCCACGCGCCACGCCCGCCGATCCAGTCCTGGTCCAGGCGTGCGCGCCAGGGCCAGGAGAAGGAACGTCCAGACACATCCCTCGCAGGCGGCCATTGCGGGGTAAAGCAGGCGGCTGGCGCCCAGCGCCTGCTGCACCAACGGCGCAGGTGTGATGGAAGGCACCATCAGCTGGAGCGCTCCAATCACCGCCAGCCATGTGGCCAGGACCAGCGCCAAGAGCGCGCTGAGCGCCAGCCACTGCTGCGCGAAACTGCAGGCCATGCGCCAGCGCGTGTTCTGCCGCCAGTGCTCAGACCAGTCCCGGTGCTGCGCTGGGACCTTGCCGCATTCCACGCATGGCTGGTCGCCGGCGCGGTCCTTGATGAGGTGGTGGCACCACGGGCACCAGGGCTCACCATGTCCAGGTGGTGTCGCGGCGGGCTCCACAGGGCCAGCGTACGGCCTTCACGCGTCAACCGCAGTCTGATCCAGCCGCGGATGCGGGTGGGTCCAGCGCTCCCAGAAGGTGGCCAGCGCTGCGGTCTTGCCTGGCTTCAGCGGCAGGCTGGTGCGGAGCATGCCGGACGGGCCTTCGAACGTGACCTGCACGTTTCCACCTCGCAGACGGAGGTACGCCACCGAGTCATCCACTGTCCAGCGTGCCTTGCCATGCTGCACCCAGCCTTGGCCCACCACCACCGGCTCAAAGAGCGCGCCGCGCGCCACCAGGCGCCACAGGTTGATGAGCGCCACGAGCGCCCACACTCCACCCGCCACCATGTTGCCTTGCAGCAGGTAGAAGGCAGAGAGGGCCACCGCCACGGTTCCAAAGCGGGACTCCAGCGAGCCCCAGTACGTGCCCAGGCGCTCGGGCTCCATGGGGCTCGCCGGACGCTCCATGGTGCGCACCACCGGCTCCACGCGCTTCTCCACCCAGGTGGTGACGCCAGTGGACCGCGCAGTGGCGATCCACTCATCGCGCGAGCGAAAGCGCAGGATGCCATTGCGAAGCGAGCCCTTCAACATGGCCTGGTACAGCGCAACCTGCGGTGCGCCTGGCTCTGTGCCTGCCAGCATCTGGCGCGCCTCCCAGCGCTGGTACGCGCGCCAGATGAAGTGCACAGCAGAACCAATCACCAGCATGGTGGCGATGGCCAGTGCGCCGAATGTGGCCGTGGTGGCCACGCGGCCCATGGCAGGACCAGCAGTGCCAGAGCCCCGCAGCAGCCAGATGACCAGCGTCACCTGGCACCCAGCGG
>JAXMAM010000035.1:0-28053 GCA_046350455.1 Phycisphaerales bacterium
GCATGGTGGGCAGCTACCTGATGGAGGAGATGGCCAAGATCCCAGCAGACTGGGACTTTGCCAGCGAGTTCCGCTACCGCAATCCCATCGTGACCGAGGGCAGCGTGGTGGTGGCCGTCAGCCAGAGCGGCGAGACAGCCGACACGCTGGCTGCGCTGCAGGAAGCCAAGCAGCGCGGCGCGCTGGCGCTGGGCGTGATCAACGTGGTGGGTTCGAGCATCGCACGCGAGACCGACGCGGGCATCTACCTGCGCGTGGGGCCGGAGATCGGCGTGGCCAGCACCAAGGCGTTCGTGGGGCAGGTGATGGTGAGCGCCATGCTGGCGCTGTTCATCGGGCGCCGCCGGTTCCTGAGCCAGGAGTTCGTTAGCGGCGTGCTGCGCGAGCTGGAGCAGATTCCTGGGCACATCGAGCGCATCCTGCAGCAGAGCGAGCACATCATGCGCTCTACCAGCAAGTACATCGAGCGCGAGAACTGGCTGTTCCTGGGCCGCGGCGTGAACTACCCCGTGGCGCTGGAAGGCGCGCTGAAGCTGAAGGAGATCAGCTACATCCACGCGGAGGGCATGCCTTCCGCGGAGATGAAGCACGGGCCGATCGCGCTCATTGACAACGGCATGCCGTGCGTGTTCGTGGCCACGCGCAACAGCCAGTACGAGAAGGTGCTGAGCAACATTCAGGAAGTGCGCAGCCGCGGCGGCCATGTGATCGCCGTGGCCACCGAGGGCGACGATCACATCCGCAGCATGGCTGAGGATGTGTTCTATGTGCCGGACGTGAGCGAGATGCTGCAGCCGCTGGTGACCGTGGTGCCGCTGCAGCTGCTGGCGTATCACGCAGCCGTGCTGCGCGGCAAGGACGTGGACAAGCCCCGCAACCTGGCCAAGAGCGTGACCGTCGAGTGAAATTGGTGCCTGGCACGGGTGTCCCTACTTTCGGGGGGCGACGGCGGCCGTGCGGGCCGTCCCGTGCGGACCGCGCCCGTGGCCGCAACGTGGTCCGTCCTGTGCGGCCCGCGCCCGCGGCCTCCGCGCGGGCCGGGGGGCGCGGCCGCGGACGGCTCGGCTCCACCAGGTTCCGCCTTCGCCTCGGCTTCGCGGTTGCTCGGCAGGTGGAGCGGCCCGCGAACCGGGGTGCGCACACAGCCTGCCTCGCTCCGCTCAACGCCGCTACGCCGCGCCCCCCGGTCCCGCGCTGCGGCCGCTGCAACGGGTGAGGGAGGACGGGGGCGTGCGTGACAGTACGACCGGACGGGCGGGACGGTGAGGCCCGCGACCCTCGGTGACTCGGCAGCCGTTCAGCGGGTCTGCGTGCGCCGACAGGGGATCGCCCTGCCAGTACCGCAACTCCGCGCCAGCGCATGAAGCGGTGCGCCGTCCGGCAGCCGCGGAAACGCGGGACACCCGTGCCAGGCACGACTTTCGGAAACCCGGGACAGGAGTGCCAGGCACGAGTTTCGCAGGCACGGGTTTCCCTCCGTGTGCTTGCGGCCGCGTCCAAGCCGCCCCCCGCAGAAAGTAGGGACACCCGTGCCAGGCACCAATTTCAGGAGAGGGTGAAGGACTTGCCCTGGTAGTCCACGGCGATGGTGTCGCCGGGGCCGAACTCGCCGGCCAGGATCTTCATGGCCAGCGGGTTCTCCAGCCGCTGCTGGATCACGCGCTTCAGCGGGCGCGCGCCGAACTGCGGGTCGAACCCCTCGCTGGCCAGCGCCTCCACTGCCTTGGGCGTGAGCGTCAGCTCCAGCTTGCGGTCCGCCAGCCGCCGCCGCAGGTTGCGCAGCTGGATCTCCACAATGCCCGACAGGTCCTTCCGCGTCAGCTGGTGGAAGATCACCTTGTCATCAATGCGGTTCAGCAACTCAGGCCGCAGCGAGCGCTTCAACAAGTCCATCACGTGCGCCTCGATGAGCGCGTCCGGCTCGCCGCGCTGGCTCATCTCCACGATCGCCCCGCTGCCGAGATTGCTGGTCATCACGATGATCGTGTTGGTGAAGTCCACCGTGCGCCCCTGGCCGTCCGTCAGCCGCCCGTCGTCCAGCACCTGCAGCAGAACGTTGCTGACATCCGGGTGCGCCTTCTCAAACTCGTCAAACAGCACCACGCAATACGGCCGCCGCCGCACCGCCTCGGTCAGGCGGCCGCCCTCCTCGTACCCCACGTAGCCGGGCGGCGCGCCAATCAGCCGCGCCACGGAGTGCTGCTCCATGAACTCGCTCATGTCAATGCGCACCATGGCCTCTTCGGTGTCGAACAGGTACTCCGCCAGCGCCTTGCACAGCTCGGTCTTGCCCACGCCGGTCGGCCCCAGGAACAGGAACGACCCGATCGGCCGGTTGGGCTCGCCCAGCCCAGCGCGGTTGCGGCGCACGGCCTCCGCCACCGCCTCCACCGCCTCTGGCTGGCCCACCACGCGCTTCTTCAGATCGTCCTCGATGTGCAGCAGCTTCTGCCGCTCGCTCTCCACCAGCTTGGACACCGGAATGCCCGTCCACCGGCTGACCACCGCAGCGATCTGCTCCGCATCCACATCCTCCTTCACCAGCGTCTCGCCCTTGGACAAGCGCGCCGCCAGGTTCTTCTGCGCGGCGGCTGCGTCTGCCTCCAGCTTCTTGATCTCCTCGTACAGGATGCGCGCGGCCTTCTCAAAGTTGCCCGCGCGCTGCGCCTGCTCGGCCTCGATCTTCTTCTCCTCGATCTTCTTCTGCGCGTTCTTCATCAGGTCCAGGTCGTGCTTCTCCGCCTCCCACTGCGCGGTGATGCGGCGATCCTCTTCCTTCAGATCCGCGATCTCCTTCTCCGCCTTGGCCAGCCGGTCCTTGCTCTCCGTGTCGCGCTCCAGCTTCAGCGCCTCGCGCTCGATCTCCAGCTGCATCAGGCGCCGCCGCACCTGGTCCAGCGCGCTGGGCATGGAGTCATTCTCGATGCGCAGGCGGCTGGCCGCCTCGTCCACCAGGTCAATGGCCTTGTCCGGCAGGAACCGATCCGCGATGTACCGCGCGCTCATCTGCGCGGCCGCCACCAGCGCGCCGTCCTGGATGCGCACGCCGTGGTGCGTCTCGTATCGCGGCTTGATGCCGCGCAGGATGGCGATGGTGTCCGCCACGCTCGGCTCGCCCACGTACACCGGCTGGAAGCGCCGCTCAAACGCCGGATCCTTCTCGATGTGCTTGCGATACTCGTCCAGCGTCGTCGCGCCGATGGTGCGCAGCTCGCCGCGGCTGAGCGCTGGCTTCAGCAGCTGGCCAGCGCCGGGGCTGCCGGTGTTGGCGCCCGCGCTCACCACGGTGTGAATCTCGTCAATGAACAGGATGATGCGCCCATCGCTGGCGCTCACCTCGCGGATGACAGCCTTCAGGCGCTCCTCGAACTCGCCCTGAAACTTGGCGCCCGCCAGCAGCAGGCCCACGTCCAGCGCCACCACGCGCACGTCCTTCATCTGCTCGGGGCAGTCGCCGTTCACGATGCGCTGCGCAAGCCCTTCCACCACCGCGGTCTTGCCCACGCCGGGCTCGCCAATCAGCACGGGATTGTTCTTGGTGCGGCGGCTCAGCACCTGCATGCAGCGGCGGATCTCCTCGTCGCGGCCGATCACCGGGTCAAGCTTGCCCTGCTGCGCGCGCTCGGTGAGGTCAATGGAGTACTTCTTGAGCGCTTCCATGCTGCTTTCTGCGTTGGCATCGTTCACGTTGTTCACTCCACTGGCCTTGCGGATCTCTTCCACGGCGCGGCGGATCTTCTTCTCATCCGCGCCCACGGCGTCCAGCGCAACGCGCGCGCTGCCCTTGCCCTGCGCTGCCGCCAGCAGCAGATGCTCGGTGCTGACGAACCCGTCCTTCATGGCCGCCGCCGCTCGCTGGGCGTCTGCCAGCAGCTGCTGGAGGTCTCGCCCGGGCTGCGGCTGCGAGCCCTGCACGGTGGGCATCCGGCCAAGCTCTGCATGCACCACGCTGAGGGCGCGGCGCGGATCCACGCCTGCGCGCTGCAGCACGCTGGCGCTGTTGGATGCGGGGTCGGCCAAGAGCGACGCCAGCACGTGCAAGGGCGTGAGCTCTGCGTGCTGCGCGGTGGCGGCGGCAGACTGCGCGCCGGCAAAGGCTTCCTGGGCTGCGGTAGTGAATTGGGGTGCGGACATGGGGAACCCTCTAGGCAGCAAACGGTGTGCCGAGCGCAGGCCTGCCACCGAAGCGGTGCGCGGATTATCACACTGCCAGCACGGCTGGGTGGGGCGTGTGGGCCTGCCAAACTTGGAATGACCAACGCGCTCGCTGCGCGCTTGGCTCTCGCAACCCACGGCACCGCAAGGGGTATGGCCCCCCGTGCCAGCCTTCGCATTTGAAGCCCGCGACGCCCAGGGCGCGCGCGTCCGCGGCACCGTGGACGCCGCCTCCCAGGCTGCTGCGCTGGCAGACCTGCAGGCGCGCGGCCTGGCACCCACCCGTGTGGAAGAGCGTGCGCCCGCCACCGCGCGTGTGCGCGTGCCAGTGCGCGCGGTGAGCGCCAGCTACCGCCAGCTGGCAGACCTGCTGCGCGCTGGCGTGCCCATCCTGCGCGCGCTGCGCCTGCTGGGACGCGGCAAGGCCAACCCGCGCCTGGCCGCTGTGTGGAACCAGGTGGCCGACGCCGTGCAAGATGGTGAACGCCTTGCCGACGCCATGGGCCAGCACCCCGGTGTGTTCGCGCCCGTGCAGGTGGCCATGGTGCGCGCTGGCGAGCGCGGCGGATTTCTTGACGAAGTCTTCGCGCGGCTGGCGTCGTTCCTGGAGAGCCAGGCCGAGATGCGCTCGCGCGTGATCGGGAATCTCATCTACCCAGTCATTCTCCTGGTCGTGGGCGCAGGCATCGTGCTGGCAGCGCTCATCTTCTTTGTGCCCAGGTTCAAGAAGTTCCAGGCGCGGGGCAATCTTCCTTCCGCCACCCGCGCGCTGATGTGGGTGAGCGACCTGCTCATCGAGCGCTGGCCCATCCTGCTGGTGCTGACTGCTGCGTTGATCGCGCTCGCATGGTGGGCGTGGCGCAGGCCAGCCGTGCGCCGCCGCGTAGCGGACTGGCAGATGCGCGTCCCAGTGTGGGGTCCGCTGGTGCGCGCAGTGTGCGTGGCGCGCTTCACGCGCGTGCTGGGCACGCTGCTGGGGAACGGCATTCCGCTGTTGACCGCCATGCAGATCAGCCGCGACGCTGCCGGCCATCCAGCGCTGGAAGACGCGGTGGACCGCGCGGTGGAGGCCGTGCGCGCAGGCGAACCGCTGGCCCAGCCCCTGGGCGCCAGCGGCTTCTTTGAGGAGGACGTCACTGAAATGGTGTCCGTGGGAGAGAGCGCCAACAACCTGGCCAGCGTGCTCACCGGGGTGGCCGACACGCTGGAGAAGCGGGTGGACCGCGCGCTGGGTGTGGCGGTCAAGCTCATGGAACCCGCGCTCCTGCTGTTCCTGGCAGGGGTGGTGCTCAGCATCTTCCTGGCGCTGGTCCTTCCCATGCTGCAACTGGGGAATTCGGCCAGATAACACCGATGCAACCCCAGCAGGCCTCCCCGGTATGGGGATGGCTCACCAGGCGGTGCCGCGGTTCCCTGGGCACGGCGCTGCGTGAGCTGGCAGCACTTGGAGACACCCATGCATCGAGCGCCTTCACCACGCCTTCGCCGCGGCTTCACCATCCTGGAACTGCTCATCGTGATCGGCATCCTGCTGGCGCTGGGTGGGATCGTGCTCTACAACCTGACCGGCCAGTCTGAGAAGGCCAACGTGGGCATTGCCAAGGAGCAGATGCTGCTCATGAAGAAGGCCATGGGCATGTTCCGCGTGGACGTGAAACGCCTGCCCACCAAGGAGGAAGGTTTGGCCGCGCTCTGGGACAAGAGCGTGCTGGATGAAGAGGTGGCCAAGGCATGGCAAGGTCCGTACCTGGAGGAGGCTGTGCCGAAGGACCTATGGGGCCACGAGTGGATCTACGAGCCAAGCGAGGAAGCCGCCATCGGCTTCGACATCATCAGCATCGGGCCTGATGGACAGGAAGGCACCGAGGACGACATTCATCTGGTGAACACCGACACCGGCGACGGCGCTGGCAGCAGCTCGGGCACGGGCTCGCGCGGCAGCAGCTCGAGCGGTTCAGGTGGCACCGGTGGCGGAGGCAGCGGGCGATAGCCGTGGCTGACGCGATCACCCAGATTCCGCAGAGCGTGGCGGTGTGCGCGGGCAGTGCCTGTGCGCGCTGGCGCCATGCGAGCCCGCGGCATGCCTTCACGCTGCTGGAGCTGATGCTGGTGCTGGCGGTCACGCTGGCCATCGCAGCACTCAGCTTCCCGCTGTACGCGCCGCTTCTGCAGCGCCAGGGGTTTGACACCTCGGTGGAGGAAGTCATCGCGCAGTGCACGCGCGCGCGCGCAGAGGCGCAGGCGCGCGGCGTGGCGGTGGAGGTGGCTGTGACCGCAGGCGGCACGCGCCTGGAGACCCGCGTGGTGGACCTCATGGCCGACGCGCAGGACGACCCGGCCACCGAGGAGCGCACCCGCGCTGACGGCATGGACGCAGCGCTGCGTGGCTCGGCCATCGCGCGCGCAGAGAAGTCCAAGTGGGACGCAGCCATGGCGCGCCGCGCAGCCAGCAGCGCCGCGCGCTATCCGCGCGAGGACGATGGCGCCGCGCTCCAGCGCTCGCTGGGCGAGCTGGCGCTGGAGGATGGCGTGGTGGCCAGCATTGAGGCGCCCGCTGTGCTGGAGACAGAGCGCGACGCAGGCGACGCAGCCGGCGACGCAGCCGGCGACGCAGCCGGCGAAGTAGCCAGCATGGGCGCCGTGCGCGGCCGCAGCGCAGACAGCACTGAGACTGCGGACGCAGCCGTCGCTGGCAGCGCTGCTGGCTCTGCTGGCGGAGCAGACGCAGGCATGGCAGACGGACGCATCGCGCTCTTCCTTCCGGATGGCAGCGCCACCGCTGTGCGCGGCGTGTGGGTGGTGCAAGATGGCGGCGCGCGCATGGCACGCGTGGAGGTGGACGCGCTTCTGGGCCGCGCAGTGCGCCGCGACGTGCGCACGGCAGCGCGGACCGGCATGTGAACCAGCGCGGGTCCATCCTGCTTGAAGTGCTGCTGGCCATCGCAGTCTTCACCTTTGCAGGCATCGTGATCCTGGGAGTCCTGGAAGAGACTGTGGCAGCAGGAGGCCGCGAAGAGCGGCGCGCGCTGGCCATGGATCTGGCGCGCACGCGCATGGCGGAGATCGAAGCGGGCGTGGAGGGCGACGCTGCAGCGGACGGGTCTGCGGCATCCGGGGCATCGACGGCAAATGCGGCCCCCGCTGCGTCTTCCGCCGCCTCTGCCACGGACGCCTCTGCGCTCCCTGATCCGCGCAAGGGCCTGCGCGTGGAGGTGCGCCTGGAGCCCAGCGACCACCCGGGCCTGACGCTGGCGGTGGTGGAGGTGTGGGACGACGCCGCGCAGCGCCGCACTGCGCTGGCGCAGGCGCTGGGAGACAGCAGCTCGGACCCGCCACGCCTGGCTGTGCTGCGGCAGCTGGTCAAGGATGCGTCGGGCGCGCCGGCGGCCCCGTTGGCGCCACGGCCAGAGTTCAAGAAGCCAGCGGGGGCCAGGCCGTGAAGCGCCGCGCGTTCACGCTGCTGGAGGCGCTCATCGCGGTCGCCATGATCGGGCTGCTGGCTGGGGCGCTCGCCATCTTTGTGGATGACCTGGCCACCACGCGCGCGCACGTCACGCGCACCACGGACCGCGCGCGCAGCGCAGACGCGGTGTTCGGCGTGGTTGAGGCGGCGCTGCAGACCGCGGTGGTGGATGGCGGGCGCCTGGGCGCTGGCGTGAGCGGCAGTCCGGATGGGCTGCGGGTCCTCAGCAGCCGCACCGACGCAGTGGGAAGCACGGGCGCTCAGCTTGCGCGCGCTGCGTTCGCGCCGCTGGTGGTGACAGAGGTGCGGCAGTCTGGGCAGGGCATCCTGGTGGGTCGCGCAGGCGTGGCCAGCGCGCTGTCCGGAAATGCGTGCACGGTGCGGTTCCGGTACTTCGATGGCACGCAGTGGTCGGACTGGTTCGACTCGCTGCAGGCTGGCCAGCTGCCCGTGATGGTGGAGGTATCTGTGTGGTTCAGCGCGGTGGGGGCGGGCGCGGATGCCGAGGCGGGAGCGGAGGCCGAGACGGAGCCGGAGCCGGACGCACGCGCAGAGGAATCTCTTCCGCCGCCAGATCGCGTGCGGCGGTTTGCTGTGCCAGACGCAGCAGGCCCAGCGCCAGCGGGCAGCAGCGGAGCGGAGGGTGTGCCGTGAACGCGCGCGCACGCACCACTGCCACCGCGCGCGCACGCACCGCCACCGCGCGCGCATGCACCGCCACCCGCCGCGGCGTGATGCTCTTTGCAGTGCTGGTGGTGCTGGCCGTGGCGGCGCTGGCTGTGGGGGCGCTCAGCGTGGCGCAGGAGGCCGAGTATGCCGGGCAGGTGGCCGCGCAGGACCGCACGCAGCAGCGCGCCATGGCGTGGAGCGGTGCGCAGGCTGTGGCAGCAGCGCTGGCCGAGCAGCGGCAGCAGATCGCCCTGGGTGAACAGCCAGTGCTTCCCGCAGAGATGGTGCTGTGGGAGGACGAAGGCCAGCTGTGCGTGGTGCGGCCGTTGCCGGTGGGCCCGCAAGGAGAGCTGGCAGTGGGCGAAGCATCCAAGCGCGCGCTGGCCGCTGTGAGCGCAGCAGAGCTGGAGCAGACGGGCGTGGTGGCCAGCGCCACGGCTGCGGCAGTGACCGCGCGCAGCCATGACGCCGCAGACCTGGAGGCGCTGGTGGATCCCGCTGCGGGGCTGCCGCCCACGCTGGTGCTGGGGCCAGTGGTGTCCAGCATTGCGGATGGCGTGCGTGCGGCGCAGCAGGGAGACACAGCTCCCGACGGCGTGGCTCGACCGCTGGCGCTGGCTGATGTGCTGACGCCCTTTGAGGCGCAGCGCGCGCTGGGCGTGGCCGGCCTGGGCGACCTAGCGCCGCGCATTCCGCTGGGCGCTGAGTGGACAGACGAAGCCAGCCAGGCGCTGGAACAAGCCTGCACGCCCGCTGGCGCGCAGCGCGTGCGCCAGGCGCTGGAGGACAAGGTGCCAGCCACCGAGACAGAGCTGGTGCAGGCGCTCATCAAGGCCAAGGTGGAGCCCAAGGAGTGGAGCGCTGTGCTGGCGGCGGTGGTGTGCGGGCCAGAAGCCATCGAAGTGGACCGCGTGGACCTGGGCCGCGCGCCGGAGGCGGTGCTGCGCACCGTGCCAGGCATCAGCGCAGACAAGGCAGCCCGCCTGGTGCAGGAGCGTGCGTCGCTGGACCCAGCGGAGCGCACGCAGCTGGCGTGGCCTGTGGTGCACAATGTGCTCACGCCGGACGAGTTCGCGGCCGCTGCGCCGCACCTGACCAGCCACAGCTGGCTCTGGCGCATGCGCCTGGTGACCGGCACCGTGCAGGCGGATGAAGGCGGCAGCAGTGTGGGGAGCAGCGTGGGCAGCGCGCTGGAAGGCGTGCAGGTGTGGGACGTGGTGGTGGATCTTTCGGAGGATCCACCGCGCTTTGCCAGCCTGCGCGACTCCACGTTGCTTCCGGTGGCGGCAGCGCTGGCGCAGCAGATGGGGCGCGCGCCAGATGTGGACCAGGAATCGGGCGCTGGCGCGCGCGGGTCTGGGCTCCGCGATAACAACGCGGACGCAGAGGACAGCCGCGGCTATGGCATGCCATCCACCGCGTCTGGCCCGCCGCTGCGCCCTGCACCTCCACCTGCAACCAGCCCTGACGACAGCGGTAGGAGTGCCGAGCCTGCGGAGCCCGCTCCGCCTGCGCGCTGGGAGTATCTCGGCGAACAGATTCGCAAGGAGCGCGAGGCTCGTGACCGCGCGGAGCGTGAGCGCCGCGCTTCAGACTGGGCGTGGACCAAGACCCCGCCGAAGCCGCAGAGCACGCCACCGCGTGCGGGCGATGCTGCGCCCTCACCGGGCGCAGAGAGCAGCGGAACTCCAACTGCGGATGCATCCACTTCACCGGGCGGCGGTATGAGGACGAGCGATGCGCCGCCTGCATCTACGCCGACAGGCAGTCTGTCGGGGCGGTGGCGCGCGCATGGTTCTCGTCCGTAGCGCGCATGCGCGTGGGCGTGGAGACACATGGCGTCACGCACACTGCTGGCGATTGATGTCGGTCATCGCGTGCTGATCGCGGCGGAAGCGCTGGCCCAGCGGGGCCGAGTGCAGGTGGTGCGCCGACTGGAGGCAGAGCTGCCGCCGGGCGCGGAGGACGCGTCGCCTGCTGAGCGCGGCGCCATGGTGCGCCAGGCGCTGCGGGCCGCAGGCATCACCAGCACGCGCGCCACCTGGGTGCTGCCCCGCGAACGCGTGGTGGCCAAGCGCCTGGACCTGCCCGCTGCAGAGAGCCATGAGCTGCCTGGCATGGTGCGTCTGGCCATGCAGCACGAGACCAGCATGGGTCCGGACTCCGTGGTGGACTACTGGCAGCAGCCGGGCGCTGCAGCCGGCGCACCTTCAGATCTGTGGGCTGTGGGCGCGCCCGCAGCAGAGCTGGCGGCCGTGCACGCCATGGCTGCCGCCGCAGGCATTGGAGTGGACCGCGTGGCGCCGCGCACGTGTGGCACGGCCGCGCTTCTTGCGCCGCTGGCCGCCGCTGCGGGCGCAGACGCTGCAGACGCAACCGTGGCCTTCGACCTTGCTGCAGAGAATGCAGAGATCGTGGCGGCCGACCGACAGGGCCTGCGCACCACGCGCGGCACTGTGCTGGCCAGCGCAGAGCCGGACCTGGCTGTCACCGAAGCGCGGCGCTCGTGGACTGCGCTGCGCCTCACGCAGCCAGACCTGAAGGTGGCGCGCGCGCTGGTCATGGGCGGCGCAGACACCGCGCAGGCGCTGGCCGCTGCGCTGGACCGCGACGTGCAGGTGGAGCTGCTCACCGCGCACCCGGAGGTGGACACTGGCGGCACGGCGCTGGGCCGCGCGTGGCCGCTGGCAGGCCTGCTGCTTGAGGAGATCCGCCGCACTGACCGCCTGGACCTGGCGCATCCGCACCGCGCGCCGGACGTGGCTGCGCGCCGCCGCATGCGCGCGTACGCAGCGGTGGGCATCGTGCTGCTGGCCTACTGCGTTGGCTGGGCTGTGGGCCGCAAGGACCGCACGGCGCTGGAGGACCAGCGCACGGAGATCGCCAGCAAGGCGCGCCGCGCACAGACAGAGTTCGACCGCTACAAGCGCGACGAGCTGAAGGCCCGTCACCTGGAGGCTTGGCGCGACGCGCAGCCGCAGTGGCTGGACACCATGCTGTACCTGCACGGCTTTGCGCCAGACCCAGCGCGCGTGGTGCTGGAGGGCTGGAGCGGCCAGGTGGACGAAGTGGAGGTGGGCTACAGCAAGGACGGCTTCTTCCGCCTGCCGCCAGGCGTGCGCGTGGCCATGGACATCGAGACCACGGACCGCTCCACGGCAGACGCGCTGCGCGAGGCGCTCATCGAGCGCCGCGAGTGGACGGTGAAGAGCAACAGCAGCGAAGGCAAGCCTGGCCACCGGCTGCCAGTGGCAGTGCAGCTGCAGCTGACATCCGCTGGTGCTGCGGCCGCCGCAACGCCTCCAGCCTCGGGCGCAACGCCTCCAGCCTCTGGCGCAGCGCCAGCCACTGGAGGCCAGCCATGAAGCTGCCCGCAGCCAAGATGCCTGCCAGCGCGGCGCGCCTCCTGCCACCAGCGCGCGTGCGGCTGCCGCTGGCGGTGGCTGCGCTCAGCGCGCTGGCGGTGGCGCTTGGCTGGGGCATCCACAGCGGCCGCTTCACCAGCCTGGCTGGGTTCGACCGCGCCACAGCGCTGCGCGACCTGAACACAGACCAGGAGTTCCTGCGCACCGTGCGCACGCTGAAGGAGAAGCGCCCCACGCTGGACGCGCGCCTTGCCTCCGTGAGCAACGCAACCCTGGGCGACCGCCTTGACGTGGTGGACGGCGCCCTGCGCGCGCGCCTGAACCGCATCGCAGAAGAGACCGGCCTGCGCGACCTGATGGTGGCCACCAGCCAGGCCACCGAGCGCCGCAACCCCGCGCGCCCCGAGATGCTGCGGCTGGGCCTGCCGCGCGCGCTGCGCGAGGAGACGGACTTTGTGGAGGTGCGCGCCACCCTCACTGGCGACGGCGCCATGGACCAGGTGCTGCGCCTGGTGCACCGCGTGTGCGTGGACCCCATGGTGAAGCGCGTGGAGAGCGTGAAGTTCGACCCAGGCCGCGACGGCGCGCGCATCCGCGTGACCATGAAGCTGGTCACCATCTATCTGCCTGGCGTGGCGCCCAAGGAGATGCCAGGCGCGCCCAGCGCAGAGGCGCTCGCTGGCTTTGCCAAGTACGCAGTGCTGGCGCAGCGCAACCCGTTCCGCCTGCCAGAGCCGCCTGCTGCGCCACCTGCCACAGCAGTGGCCGCAGCACCCGCGCCAGACGCACCCGCTGCTGCGCCGGCCGCCGCGCCGCAGACATCCGAGGTGCAGCCTGGCTTCCCCTACAGCCAGTGGCTGCTCACAGGCATCATCGACGGACCCGCTGGCACTGAAGCGTGGTTCCGCAACACCGCCACGCGCGAGGCGCGCGTGCTGCACATCCACGACACCATCGCAGAGTTTGCGCTGGTGGGCCTGGCGGCCGACGGCGCACGGATGAGCGCTGGCGGAGCCACCTACCTGCTGCGCGTGGGCGACGCTCTGGACGCCCGCGTGGTGGAGACCGCCTCCAAGTGAATCTGCTGACCAACTGCCGAACCCAGGAACGACTGCCATGACACCTTCTGCTGCAACCCTGCTCCTGTGCGCCTTCCTGGCCGCCGCCCCGGACGATGGTGGCGCTGCGCCACAGGGCGCACCCGCTGCGCCGCCCGCCACTGCACCAGCCGCGCCGCAGATCAAGCCTGCAGCGGAGGTGCTGCCGCCACCAGCGCCGCCCGCTGCTGCGCAGGGCAGCGCCGCCGTGCCAACCGACGCGCCACCGCCATCCAAGGGCGGCATCCGCTTTGCGTTCAAGGGGCAGACGTGGGACCAGATCCTGGACTACTTCAGCCGCACCACAGGTCTGCCAGTGGTGCGCGAAGCAGAGTCGCCCAAGGGCCAGGTGGACTTCCTGAGCTCGCGCACCTACACGCTGCCAGAAGCGCTCACCACGCTCAACCAGCTGCTGCAGACGCAGGGCGTCATGCTGCGCGTGGAGCACGACAAGCTCTACCTGCAGAAGCTCACCGACATGAAGCGGGAGAACATCCCCACCTACGTGGGCTCGCTCCCGGCTGATGTCACCGACGACACCATCGTCACGCTGATGATCCCGCTGCGCACTGCGCGCGTCACGCCGGTGGCGGAGCGCCTGGGCGCGCTGGTGGGCGCGTACGGCAGCGTCACGCCGCTGGAGGCGCAGAACTCGCTCATCCTGGTGGAGACTGCCGGCCAGGTGCGGCGCATGCTCAAGCTGATTGACACCATTGATCAGTCGGAACCCGATGCAGAGGTGCGCTACTTTGCCATCAAGTACGCCAAGGCGCCCACGCTCTTGGGCAGCCTCACGGCGCTGGCTGGCAGCCGGCAGGTGGAGTACATCATCGGGCCGGACGGCAAGAAGTCCAAGATCGAGGAGAGCCGCATGGAGGGGCTCCAGCTGACCGCGGATGAGCGCACCAACGCCATCATCGCGCGTGGCTCGCGGGCCAAGCTGGACCAGCTGCGCGACATCATCGCGCTGCTGGACGTGCCCGGCCAGGGCGACGCTGGCGCGGTGATTCCCGGTGCACCAGCGCCGGTGGTGCGCAGCGTGCGCACGGTGATGCTGCGCGGCGTGACCGCCAGTGAAGCCAAGAAGCGCCTGGACGAGCTGTACGCAGGCCTGCCCAAGGAGGTCAAGCCCACCGTGCTGGCCATGGACGAGGTGGGCAAGCTGGCCATCGTGGGGCCAGCGCAGAGCGTGGCGGAAGGCGCTGCGCTCATCGAGGCGCTGGACGGCGAGCGCCGCTCGCCCGGTGGAAAGAAGACGCTGGACGAGGACCCGCGCGTGGTGGTGCTCATCCCGCTGCGCAACGCAGACGCAGCCAGCGTGCTGCCGCAGGTGCGCCAGCTGCAGACTCCGGCGCAGCAGAAGGTGGTGACCATCGCTGCTGGCCCAGATGGCCGCAGCCTGGTGGTGAGCGCGCTGCAGAGCGAGGCCGACCAGGTGCGCGCCATCGCGGAGATCCTGGACCAGACCGGCCGCATGGAGCGGCGCGTGCAGGTGGTGAAGATGACCAGCGCCACGCCCGCGGACACGCTGGCCATGGCGCGCCGCATCTACGACGCGCAGCAGGACTCGCGCAATCCGGCCAACACGCTGGAGATCGAGACTGGCGCGGACGGCAGAACGCTGACCGTGGCTGGCACGCAGGCTGCCATCGCGCGCTTCACAGAAGCCGTGAAGATGGCCGAGCAGGCCGCGGTGGTGGAGCGCACGCAGCGCACCTTCACGCTGAAGTACGCACTGCCCAGCAAGGTGGCGCCGCAGCTTTCCACCATGGCGCAGCAGATTCTGGCACCCAAGGATGGCTCGCAGTTTGTGGCTCCGCAGGTGGATGCGCTTGACGCGCTGAAGCAGGTGCAGGTGACCGCCACCGCCGAGCAGATGGACAAGCTGGCCACGCTGGTTGACACGCTGGACCGCGCTGAGCGCACGGGCCGGATGATTCCAGTGCGGCAGGCCAAGGCCTCTGAGATCGTGGCTGGCATCCGCGACCTGCTGGCGCGCATGCAGACTGACGCGCCGGGCCAGCCTAGCACGCCGCCCACCATCGAGCCCATCGAGCAGACCAACGCCCTGTGGGTGGTGGGCGAGCCCGCCCAGCTGGCCACGGTGGAGGGCCTGGTGCGCGAGCTTGACACGGTGACCCCCGGCCAGCTGCCGCCGCTGCGTCTGGTGCAGGTGCGCGCTGCAGACGCCATGCAGCTGGCGCAGCTCCTGAGCACGCGCTACGACCAGCGCCCCGCCGAGGTGCGCCGCGAGAAGCCCGTGCGCGTGGAGGCAGACGCCGCCACCAACACGCTCATCGTCACCGCGCATGAGGATGTGTTCCCCGAGATCCGCGAGTTTGTGGAGCAGGTGAACCGCGCCGACGACAAGACCGCCACCAAGCGCGAGACAGTGGTCATCCCACTGAAGACTGGCCGCGCCACCGACGTGGCCGCTGCGCTGGACAAGCTGTACCCGCAGCCGCCGGTGCCGCTGGACGCGCGTGGCCGCCCGCTGCCGCACCTGCAGAAGCAGAAGGAAGTCTTTGTGACGGCAGACGCCGCCACCAACACGGTGATCGTGGAGTGCCCAGCAGAGCGCAAGGCCAGCTTTGAGGCGCTGGTGGAGCAGCTGGACCGCATCGAGCTGCCGCCGCAGGCGCAGGTGCGCACGTGGAAGCTGGACCGGGGCGATCCGGAGAAGATCGGCGCCGCGGTGCGTGCGCTGGCCGCCAGCGGCGCGCTCAGCCAGCCCATGACCAACGGCCGCAAGGGCGTGGACGTGAACGTGCAGGTGGAGGCCGCCAGCCGCACGCTCATCGTGACCGGCGATGAGCAGGCGTTCGTGAAGGTTGACAAGGTGATCCAGGACCTGCAGTCCGTGCCGCAGAGCGGGCTGCGCACCTTCACGCTGCAGGGTGGCCGCACCGAGCAGGTGAGCGAGCTGCTGCGGCAGGTGCTGGCCTCGCGCGCCAAGCGTGAGTTCCCTGGCGGCGACGCCACCGTGGACGTGACCGCAGACCGCCGCACCAGCACCATCATCGTGAGCGCGCCAGACAGCCTGATGACGGTGGCCGAGCAGCTGGTCAAGCAGCTGGACGGCGCACCCGCGGTGGCTGGCGCAGACCGCACAGAAGTGCGCGTGGTGCCGCTGACCTTCGCAGAGGCTGCGCAGCTTGCGCCAGCGCTGCAGCAGGCCGCCGCTGCCATGCCCAGTCCGGTGACCAACGAGCCCATGAAGGTGCAGATTGTGCCTGCTGCGGGCAGCAACGCGCTCATCATCACCGGCCTGCCCGCGGACATTGACGCGGTGAAGAAGCTGGTGGAGCCGCTGGACAAGAGCGGCACAGCGGACTCTGCGCAGGTGAAGACCATCGCGCTGAAGCACGCGCGTGCCGAGACGCTGGCCCCGCTGGTGGAGAAGCTGCTTGCCGACCGCGCCATGCTCAGCATGCGCGACATGCCCGCCAGCATCCGCCAGGAGTACCTGCGCCGCGGCATTGACCGCGCGCCGGTGCGCGTGGCGGCAGACACCCGCCTGAACGCGGTGGTGGTGAGCGGCCCGCAGGCGGTGCTTGGCGTGGCCGAGCAGATGGTGGAGCAGCTGGACGTGGACGCCACAGATCCAGCCAGCCGCCAGACTGTGCACGTGCTGGCGCTGCGCAACGCAGAGGCCACGGACATCGCAGCCACGCTGGCCGGCATGTATCAGGACGACCGCAGCGGCGAGCCAGCGCCGGTCATCCGCACCAACGCTTCTGCCAACGCGCTCATCGTGCGCGCCAGCGACGCGCAGTACGCGCAGATCGAGGCGCTGGTGCAGCAGGTGGACAAGGCTGCGGTGGCCTCTGGGCGCGAGATGCGCACCATTGCGCTGGACCCTACCCGCGCAGACGCGGCAGAGCTTGCGCGCCTTTTGGAGCGCACGCTGAAGCGCGAGGGCCAGAGCAGCGCGGAAGTCATCACCGTGGACGAACTGCTGAAGCGCGCAGGCGACCAGGGCGGGGCGGCGGCGCCAGCGCCCGCAGGCCAGCCCGCAGCGCCGCAAGGCGCGCAGCCCGCCCCCGCGCCAGAAGAGCCGCGCAAGCAGTCCAGCGCAGCACGCACGGCGGTGCTGGCTGCAGTGCTGGCACAGGCAGCGCCGGCAGGCACGCCGGCCGCCACGCCGCCTGCGGCGCCCGCCAGTGCCGCGGATGATGACAACGACGTCACCATCGCTGTGGACCCCAGCACCAACAGCCTGGTGATCGTGGGCAGCAAGCGCGCAGTGGAGCGCGCGCAGCGTCTGGCGCAGCAGGCGCAGACAGCGCTGCCATCCTCTGGCAGCGTGGTGCGCGTGGTGCAGCTGCCAAGCGGCACAGATCCTGCCGCGCTGCGTGAGGTGGTGCTGCAGACCATCGCTGTCATGACTCCCACCGGCGGCCGCGCTGGCGAGATGGCGCGCCGCGTGAGCGTGGTGGCGGACCAGTCCGGCGGCACGCTGGTGCTGGCCGCGCCGCAGAGCGACATGGGCCAGGTGCTTGATGCTGTGGCCAAGATTGTGGCCAGCGCCAAGCAGGCCGAGCCAGCGCTCAAGCCGGTGCTCAAGACCTACTCGCTCCAGCAGGCCCGCGCAGTGAAGCTGGCGGACACGCTGCGCAACCTGTTCATGAGCCGCCGCGGCGCCAATCCGCTGAGCGCTCCGCAGTTTGCAGCCGACGACCGCACCAACACCCTCATGGTCACCGCTGCGCCCGCTGCGCTGCCGGAGATCGAGGCGCTGGTGCAGAAGCTGGACACCACCACGCCGCAGTCCGAGACGCAGGTGCAGAGCTTTGAGCTGAAGAACGCGCTGGCAGAGGAGGTTCAGTGGAGCCTGCGCACGCTGCTGCAGCAGCGCGGCGACGCGCAGGGCCTGCGCGTGGACTCAGACCGCGCCACCAACCGCATCATGGTGGCGGGCACGCCAGAGCAGATCGCCAACGCCAAGAAGGTGCTTGAGGAGCTGGACAAGCCCTCGCAGACTGCGCAGACCACGGACTTTGTGAGCCTGCAGCACGCCGAGGCGCAGAAGGTGGCGGAGGCGCTGGAGTACTTCTACGGCCCCTACGCCATGAACGCGGACACGCCCGCGCGCCGCGCCGTGCGCGTGGTGACAGACCCGGCCACCAACAGCCTGGTCATCAGCAGCCCAGAGAGCGAGTGGCCCAGCATCCGCGCCATGCTGCAGAAGCTGGACAGCCCGGAGTACGACAGCACGCTGCAGCTGCGCGTGTTTGCGCTGAAGAATGCGCAAGCCACAAGCGTGGCCGCAGCCATCAACACCGCCTTCAAGGGCGACCCGCAGGAGCGCCAGCAGGCGCAGGTCGGCCCAGATGGCCGCCCGCTGCGCAACGCGCCCAGCTACCTGGTGAAGAACGAGAACTGGGTGAGCGCGGTGGCGGAGACGCAGACCAACACGGTCATCGTGAGCGCCAGCCGGCAGAACCTGAAGAAGATCGAAGGCATCGTGCAGGAGCTGGACGGCGAGCAGTCTGCGCGCCTGCCAGCACCGCGCCTCATCACGGTGAAGGAAGGCGCCAGCGCCACAGTGCTGGCCAACGCGCTGCGCACGGTGTTTGCGCCAGAGGGCGGTCAGAACGCCAAGGGCGCGCGTGCGCCGCGCATCATCCCGGACGAGACCTCTGGCACGGTCATCGTGCGCGCCGAGGACGACGACTGGGCCGAGATCAGCAAGCTGGCAGAGACGCTGCAGGGCCTTCAGCCAGAGCCTGGCAGCAGCCTGTACATGATCGAGCTGAAGCACCTGTCCGCAGACGCTGCGGCGCAGGTGGTGCAGCAGCTGGTGGCTGGCGGCCAGGGCGCGCCCGACGCGCGCGGCCGCGCGGTGAAGGGCGCTGTGCGCGTGGTGGCGGTGCCAGGGCGCAACGCCATCGCCATTGCTGCGCAGCCAGAGGACCGCGCCGTGGTGGCCGACCTGGTGAAGAGCGTGGACATCGAGCCGCAGTTTGCGCAGGCAGAAGGCCAGCTGGTGCGGCTGAAGAAGGCCTCCGCCGCCACGGTGGCAGCTTCGCTCCAGAAGATGCTGGACAGCGCTGCTGCGCCCGGTGCGCAGGGGCTGGCCAAGGCGCTGCAGGAGCAGGTGCGCCGCCTGCGCATCCACCGCGACGGCCTGCTGGTGAAGGACCTGACGCTGGACCTCACCAAGCCCATCCGGCTGGCTGCCGACGAGAAGTCCAACAGCATCATGGTGACTGGCTCGGCGGAGAACGTGGAGGCGGCGCGGGATCTCATCGGCATGATGGATGAGGTTCCGGTGACGGATGCCGTGACCATGCGCATCTTCCCCATGGAGAACATTCCCGCCGCGGACTTTGCGCGCGTGGTGCGCGAACTGTTTCAGCAGGGCAAGGCGCTGGGCGCGCTGCCCGGCGCAGCGCTGCAGGGCGTGCCGGAAGGCGACGTGGGCAAGGCGCTGCTTGACTCGGTGGCCATCACTGTGATTGACCGCACCAACACCGTGGTGGTGGCCGGCCGCGAGGAGAGCGTGGCGCTGGTGGAGGCCATGCAGATGAAGCTGGACAACAGCCAGCAGACCGGCTGGGTGGAGCCGCGCATCATCCATCTGCGCTACGCCGCCGCAGCAGACCTAGCCGCCACGCTGGACGCTGTGCTGGTGCAGGGCCAGACCAACCTGCCAGACGCTGGCCCCATGCAGAAGCAGGTGGCGCGCCTGCGCACCGTGCAGCAGCGCGAAGGCGGCGGCAACGGCCAGGTGATCGAGAGCGACGTCTTCACGCCCATGAGCCGCACGCTCATCCGCGCGGACGAGGCGCAGAACGCGCTCATCGTGGTGAGCACTCCAGCCAATCTGGCCACGGTGGAGGAGCTGGTCCGCATGCTGGACGTGGAGGCCGCAAGCCCCGCCGCCAGCGTGCGCACGTATCCGCTGGCCCGCGCTGGCGCCACCGCCACGGCGCAGCGGCTCACGCAGTTCTTTGAGCAGCAGGCGCAGTCCAAGGCCATCCGGCCAGAGGATCGCGTGCGCGTGCTGCCAGACGAGCGCACCAACAGCCTGGTGGTCAGCACCAGCGGCAAGAGCTTTGCCGTGGTGGAGGAGCTGCTCAAGCAGCTGGACCGCGAGATCCCCGCAGACCTGCGCGAGCTCAAGACGCTCACGCTGGCCAACGCCAGCGCCAACCGCGTGGCGCCGCTGGTGCAGCAGCTGATGGACGCGCGCCTGGACCGCCTGCGCGCCGTGGAGCCGCGCGCGGCCGACCTGCAGAAGGTCACCGTGCTGTCGGATGAACGCAGCAACACGCTGCTGATCGCTGGCGGCGCAGATGCGTTCGACGTGGTGAAGGGCCTGGTGCAGCAGCTGGACAGCCTGGGCGAGGCGGAGATCGCGCCGCTGCACGTGTTGCCCATGAAGAAGGGCAACCTGGACCGCGTGGCGGCGGCCGTCAACCAGATCATGGAGCGCCGCTACTCGGACTTGCCGCAGACCGTGGCCAAGCGCGCGCGCCCGCTGGTGATGACCGATCCGCGCAGCAACTGCCTGCTCATCGCGGCCACTGAGGCTGATTTCAAGGACATCCAGGGCCTGGTGGGCAAGATCGAGGAGCAGCCCACCGACCCCGCTGTGGGCGTGAACGTGGTGGCTGTGGCGGGCGTGCGCGTGGAGACCATCGCCACGCAGCTGCAGAGCATCATGCGCGAGCGCACGCAGAGCCTGGGCGAGGCCGCGCGCCCCAGCGACCGCGTGACCATTGGCAGCGACCTGGCCACCAACTGCCTCATCGTGGCCAGCAGCCCAGAGAACCTGGAGATCGTCAAGGGCCTGGTGGAAAACCTGAAGGCCGCTGGCGCTGACAGCGTGACGGGGCGCGAGTTCCAGATCGTGCAGCTGAAGAAGAGCCGCGCCACGGACATCGTGCAGATGCTGGACAACATGTACATCCGCGAGGAGAACCGCCGCCGCGGCGCGGACAGCGTGCGCGCCATTGCGGACCCGCGCGTGAACGCGGTCATCCTGAGCGGCGCTGGCGCAGACATCACCAGCCTGCGCGGGCTGATCACCAACCTGGAGGAGGCCAAGCCCAACCAGGTGGTGGAGATCAAGTACGTGCACCTGCAGTATGCCAACGTGCTGGAGATCACAGGTCTGATTGACAGCGTGCTCAGCGGCAACAACCTGGCTGGCCGCGGCCAGCAGCAGGCCACGGTGGTGCGCTACCTGAAGCAGGTGGTGGGCATGCCGGAGGAGTCCACCGAGATGGAGGTGAACGCAGCGGTGCGCCAGGCCATCAGCCTGACGCCCGACGTGCGCAGCAACACGGTCATCGTGCGCGCGCCCAAGGACTCCATGGACCTCATCCAGCGGATGATCGGAGACCTGGACCGCGACGACTCCAGCGCGCAGAACGTGCGCGTGGTGAAGGTGAAGTACGCCGAGGCAGAGAGCATCGCGCAGATCCTGACCGACCTGTTCCGCCTGAACCGCCGCGGCAACCTGTATGTGCTCAAGCCGCGCGACACCGTGCAGCCAGCGGACGATGGCGGAGGCGCGGGCGGTGCAGGCGGCGCCGGCGGTACATCGCCAGACAATGCAGGGCGCGCCACCACTATCGCAGGCCTGGAGCTGAACATGGTGCCGGATGAGAAGCAGGAGCTGGCCATCACGGTGGACCCGCGCACCAACAGCCTGCTGGTCAGCGGCACGCCCAACTACCTGAACGCCGTGGAGCGCGTGGTGAAGGAGCTGGACACCGAGCAGTTCGGCAGCCGCGAGGAGCAGGTCTACAAGCTGAAGAACGCAGCGGCCGCTGATGTGGCCGCCACGCTCACCAAGTTTGTTGACGGCGAGCGTGCCAAGATGATCGAGGCCTACGGCACCAACCGCCAGGCCCTGGCTGGCCGCCTGCTTGACCAGCAGGTGACCGTGGTGGGAGACCAGAAGAGCAACACCGTGCTTCTGACCGGCAGCCAGCGCTACATGGATCGGCTGAAGAACATCATCCGCGAGCTGGATGTGGAGCCGCCGCAGGTGCTCATCCAGGTGATGCTGGCGGAAGTCACGCTGGACAACGGCGAGGACCTGGGCATGCAGTTTGTCAGCACGCGGTGGGGCAACGGCTACTACGCCGATGGTGGCTTTGGTCTCAACCGCTCTGGATTTGCCGCCTCGCAGCCCAAGCCGCCAGGGCTCATCGGCCTGGCGCCAGCGCTGTTTGCAGGCCTTGGCGTGCCCAATATCGCCATTGGTGGGCCGGACTTTGACCTCATCATCAACGCGCTGGCTTCGCAGAACCGCGTGCAGTTGCTGAGCAATCCCAGCGTGATGGTCTCCAACAACGTGCGCGGCCGCATCCAGGTGGGCCAGACCATTCGCGTGCCAGACGCGGTCAGCTTCAGCTCAGCGGGCCAGCAGAGCGCGGTGACGCCAGAAGAGGTGGGCGTGATCCTGGAGGTAACGCCCTCCATCAACCCAGACGGCTTTGTGAAGATGGAGGTGGTGCCGGAAATCAGCCGTCTGAGCAAGGAGACCACGGACATCAGCGAGTCGTTCAAGAGCCCCATCATCGAGCGCCGCCGCGCCAACACCACAGTGACCGTGCGCGATGGCGAGACGGTGGTCATCGGCGGCCTCATCAACGACCGCTACGAGCGCACGGACAAGAAGGTGCCCATCCTGGGCGACATCCCGCTGCTGGGGCTGTTCTTCCGCCAGAAGAGCGAGGCCACCAGCAAGACCGAGCTGCTGATCGTGCTGCGCCCGCACGTGGTGCGCACGCCGCAGCGCATCCAGGAGCTGACCGACGACGCCATCAACCGCATGACGCTGCAGCCTGGCCTGAAGGACCAGATCCGCAAGGCCGAGCTGAAGGGCATGCAGGGCCGCTTCAACGAGAACGGCGAGCTGGTGGACCCGCTGGGCGCCCCCAGCGAGCCACCCGAGGTGGACGGCGACCCGCCCGCTGCCAAGCCCATGAAGCCCATGGAGAAGGATGGGCCGCCAGCGCCGCCGGGCGGCGCTTCCGCTGCGCCCACCGCGCCGCCCGCGCCAGCCAGCGCGCCTCCCGCGCCACCGCCACCGGGCGGCGCTTCCGCTGCGCCCACCGCACCTCCCGCACCCGCGCAGCCGCCGTCGCCCGCCCAACCTCCGTCTCCTGCGCTGCCACCTGGGCCGTTGCAGCCGGTAGGTGGTGCACGGTGATCACACGCGTAGCCAGCTTGGTGTGTGGTGCAGCGCTGCTCTGCGGCTGCGAGACGGTGAAGAGCGAGACCTCAGACGGCCGGCCCATGCCGCCGGCCAGCCGCAACGTGGCGCCGCCGCCCCAGGACGCGCCCATCAACGCGGTCAGCGTGCTGTACGGCCCCAAGCCTACGGACTCCGATGCAAACGGCCGGCCAGACAGGTTGTCCATCGAGATCTATCTGTTTGCGCAGCCCTACCCCGTGCCCACATGGCGCGACGGCACTATCACCATCCAGGCCTTCCGGCCCAAGCAGGCGGGCACCGCTGAGACGCGCGGCAAGCATCCGTTGAAGACGTGGCGTATTCCCACCAGCCAGCTGGATCTGGGCCGCTTCCGCAGTCTGATTGGCGAGGGCTACCGCTTCCAGGTCTCGCTGCTGGACGATGGTGGCACCGATGTGCTGCCAGTGAACACGCTGGACCTGGTGGCCAGCTTCACGCCGCCCAGCAGCCAGGCCGCTGTGTGGAGCGATGGCGTGCGCAGCATCAGCTTCGAGCCACCAGAGGAGCCCACGGCAAGGCCGGGGCAGCAGGGTGGGGCGGGTGGAAGCAGCCAAGGAATCGGCGCGCAGCGGTAGCGAACTCAGCGGTGGTCAGATCGAGCGCCGCCGCCGCCCCCACAGCGCTCCAACCACTGCGCACCCCACTACGCTCGGCCCGGGCACGGTGGAGAACGCCAGTGTGTCGGTCACCAGGAAGTTGCTGCCGATGCCGGGGAAGCCGTCGTTCGGCGTGGGCGCCACCCACACGGCGTCAAAGCCCTGGTCGCTCACCAGTCCGCAGAACGGCAGCGGGTACGCGCTGTCTGTTGGGTTGTAGTTGGGGCCGAGCACGCCGCTCCATACAGCGTTGCCGCCGGAGTACAGCGTGATGGCCACAGAGCCAGAGGGGCAGAACGCGCTCATGCTCAGCGCGTGCATGGTGCTGCTGAACGACGCGCGGAAGCCATCCGTGGCCTGGATGGGCTGGTTGGCTGGAGTGTTGCCCTGGCACACCAGGTAGCTGGCCACGCCGGGCGTCGTGGCATTGCTCACCACGCCAGACTGTGTGAACACCACGCCCTGGTCAGCAAACTGGTTGGTGATCACGGTGCCATCGGCCAGCCCATCAAACGTGATGCTGGTGACAGGCCCACCCACTGCAGCCAGCCACTGGGCTGGCGTGTCCGTGCCGCTGAAGGTGGTGACGGTGGCGAGCGCTGGGGTGGCCAGCAGGGCGGCAGCCAGCGCAGCGGCAGCAGCCGTGCTCAGGGCGGGCATGGCAGATGTGCCAGCGGAAGGGCTGCGCGTGAAACGCCACGGAAGACCAGATTGAAGTTGCATGGACGATTCCTCGGATGGAAGGCGCACCCGGGCGTGCGCTGCTGAAGTCAGGCTACGGGGACAGGAGGGGCGGAGTTCAAGAAATCTGCATGAATGCCCTTCCAGAGCGCTCCAAAGGCCCCTGCAAAGGCCTTCCTTTACGATTCCGCCGTGCCATCACTGCCTTCTTGGCCTCGTGTGAGCTGTGTGGGTTGCCTGATGCTGCTGGGGTGCCAGTCCACTCCCGTGGCGCAGCCGGGCATGCCGCTGGAGCTGCGCGTGGAGGTCCACAACGTGTCGGTCGGGCAGGGCAGTGTGCGCTGCGCGCTCTACCAGGACCGCGCCACGTTCCTGACGCGCGAAGGCATCACGCAGGGGAAGTCCGAGCCTGCCGCCAGCGCCACCGTGTCCTTCACCTTTCAGGTCCCTGCTGATCAGCCGCTGGTGGTCTCTGTGTTCCAGGATGTGAACTCAAACGAGAAGCTGGACCGCGGCGCGCTGGGGATCCCCACCGAGCCGTGGGGGTTTAGTGGGAAGGCGCCGGAAACCGGGCCACCCACCTGGGGTGCGTGTTCCTTTGTTCCAACCGGAAAGGACCGTGTGATTGAGATCACGCTGCGCGGAGGGGCGTGAGCGGCTGCTCGCGCTTGCTGCAGTGGTCCCGGTACACGTTGTGGTTGGAAACTGGGGATCTAGGATTCGAACCTAGACAAACTGATTCAGAGTCAGTTGTGCTACCGTTACACCAATCCCCAAAACAGGACCGGAGATGATACCAGAAAGTGGTGCCTGGCAGTCCTGTCCCTACTTTCTGGGCCTTTTCGAGCGGTTTCAGGACACAGGGGCGAGGGCTGCCAGAGCGTCCAAGACGGTCCGCGCGGTGCCCGCCGCCCGCGCCTCCCGCGCCGCCCGCGCGGTGTGCGCGCCCAACATGGCAGGTGCGGTCAGTGCGGCGTTCCGCGGTTCTGTTGCTCCGCGGCGCCCCGGACCCGCCTGCACTTAGCCGCACGCTCATCCCCTCGGAAAGTAGGGACACCCGTGCCAGGCACCAATTTCAGTTCTTCGGGGGCGGGGCGGGCTTGGGGCGGATCGCGCGGCGCACGGGGTCGCCCTGGTCCAGCTTCTTCTCGAGCGCGGTGATCTGGTCCTGCGCGGACTTCAGCTGCGCCTGGAGCGCCTCCACCTGCTTGGCCAGCGCTGCGTTGGTGGCAGCGTTGTCC
Source organism: Phycisphaerales bacterium (assembly GCA_046350455.1). Lineage (GTDB taxonomy): Bacteria > Planctomycetota > Phycisphaerae > Phycisphaerales > SM1A02 > CAZXGD01. The sequence goes on from JAXMAM010000035.1 coordinate 25,487, forward strand.
GCTGCGTCCCTCGCGGCCTTCTCTGCAGCGGGCATCGCAGCGGGCGCCGCTCCCGCGGCAGCTACCGCAGTTGCTCCTGCCGCCGCTGTCTTCCCACCGCTCCCATAGGGCCGCACCATGTACTTGGGGTCCCATTCGTCGGTGGCGACTTCCACATCCATCAGATTCGCGCCGCGCATGATGCGGAAGCGGATCACATCCCCCGGCTTCATGGTGCGCACCACCGCGCGGATGCTCTCTGGATCTGCGTCTGGCACCTGATTCACAGCAACAATCAGATCGTCGTTCTCCACACCCGCACGCGCCAGCGGCAGGTTTGGCATGACGTTGGTCACCACGCTGACGCGCTCGCGGCTCACACCGCGGTCGCCCAGGTGCTTCAGCAGCGCGTTGCTGGGCTCCTCCAGCCGCCCGCCCAGCATCACACGCGGTGGCGTGAGCTTGTTGCCGTGGATGTCTCGGTAATCGCCAGGACCCGTGGGCTGGCCCACCATCTGCTCTTCCTCGCGCCAGCCGCGCGGAAGATCCAGGCGCTCGATGACCACGCCCTGGTCGTTCACCACGGCCACGCGGTTGCCCTGCATCTTCACGTGGTCCGCCGGAACCAACTGGCCATCCATGAAGACCTCGATGCGATCCTTGAACGCGCGCAGCTCGTACTGGTGCGCCTTGCCATCGCGCTTGGGCGCTCCCAGGCGGGCGGGCGTCTGCGGTGCAGCGGGAGCAGCTTGCGCAGCTGAGTCTGCTGTAGCCGGCGCCGCCTGTGCAGCCTCTGGCGCCGCCGCTGACTCTGCTCCCGGTGCTGCTGCCGTCGCAGTCTCTGTCCCGGCAGTCTGTGTTGCGGCCGGCGTCACCGCAGGCGCCGCTGCCGCCTCTGGCGCAGCGTCTGTGGTGCCCGCGCCATCACCCGCCGGCTCCGGCGCGCTGCAGCCAGCAACCAGAAGCAGGACCAGCGACGCGCAGACAGGGCGGAAGTGCATCCGGCCCATGATACAAACGGCTCTGCACCAGCCTGCAAACGGCTATCTTTTCGACCGCTGCCCGCAGGCAGCAAGCATGCTCTGGCAGCCAAACCATCCTGTGTCCGCGCGGTCGCCCGCACGCAGGCGCGCGCACACCGCCGAGCCGGCTGCGCTTCTGCCAGCTCTCATCTTCACCGCCCTCGCGCTCACCGCCCTCATCCTCACCGCATGCGGTGGCCAGAAGGCTGGCAGTCCAGTGCCTGACCGCGGCGCTGGCGCCACCTGGCGCTGGCGGGCCGAGAGCATGAAGGTCAGCGCGCTCACCACGCCCTTCCCGGCCACCGCCACCACGCCTGCATCGCTGGACATCCGGATCTCCTTCTTCGACAGCGAAGGAGACGAGACCAAGGCTGTGGGCGTCCTCACCCTCTCGGTCCTGAGCGCTGGCCATGAGCTGACCCGCCAGGAAGTCTCCTTCACCGACGAACGCCGCCACCACGAGCACTGGGACAGCGTGACCGAGACCTACACCGTGACCGTGGGCCTGGGCGGCGCTGCAGAGCCACGGCCAGGCCAGACCCTGGAAGTGCGCGCGGTCTTTGAAGGCGAGGACGGCAGCCTGATGCGCGCCAGCCGCGACCTGCACTGGCCCGCGCAGGAGCCAGCGCAGTGACCCGCGCGCCCGTGCGGGGCGGCCTGACCACGCTCACAGCCGACCTCCTCCTCCTGACCTGCGCGCTCATCTGGGGCACCACCTTTGTGGCGCAGAAGATGGCCACCCAGCACATGGGGCCTGTGCTGTTCAACGGGCTGCGCCACCTGATCGGCGCGGCGGTGGTGCTGCCGCTGGCCATCCGCGGCTGGCGCCTGTGCAAGGACCCCACAGCGCGCCGCACGGCCATCACCGGCGGCCTGCTGGCTGGACTGGCGATGTTTGCTGGCAGCACCACGCAGCAAGTGGGCATGCAGACTGCCAGCATCAGCAGCGCTGGCTTCATCACCGGCCTGTATGTCATCATCGTGCCGCTTCTTGGCCTGGCTGTGGGGCAGCGCGTGCGCTGGCCAGTGTGGACTGGCGCGCTGCTGGCAGTGGTGGGCCTCTTCTTCCTCAGCCTTTTCGACCCCACAGGCGACGGCCTCCACCTGAACACCGGCGACATGTGGGTGCTGGCCTGCGCGTTTGCGTGGGCATTCCACGTGCAGATCCTGGGCTGGGCCGCTCCCAGCGCAGACCCGTTTGTCATCAGCGTGGTGCAGTTTGCGGTGACGGGCATCGGTGGCATGGCTGTGTCGCTGGTGCTGTCACTGGGCTTCTCTTCGGAAACCTGGGGCGCGCGCGAAGCCTTCCACTGGGACAGCCTGACTGCCACGCTGGGGCCGCTGGCCTTTGCCAGCGTGCTGAGCACTGGCCTGGCGTTCACGCTGCAGGTGGTGGCGCAGCGCAAGGCACCGCCAGCGCACACCGCCATCCTCTTGAGCCTGGAGAGCGTCTTCAGCGCGCTGGCGGAAGCAGCCTGCCTGTCCTTTGGCGTGCTGGGGCTGGCTAGCATGGGCTCGCCCATGACAGCGTGGAAGCTGCTGGGCTGCGCCTTGATGTTCTGCGGC
>JAXMAM010000036.1:0-25621 GCA_046350455.1 Phycisphaerales bacterium
CGTCCGCATTCGGGGCACTGCGGAGTGCTGCCGCGATTGTCGTACCCACAGTGCTTGCACAGATGTGAAGGGCCGTAGTGCTTGCGGACCTGCTTGCGACCCCACAGCAACCACGCGAGCGAGCATCCGATGGCGAGCGCGAGCCACCCGATCTGGGCGATGAGATGCCAAGGCTCTCCTTGCGGCATCCAGCGATCGGGAGGCGTGAAGAACCCGAACAGCAGAAAGATCGCGAAGGCGCCGAAGTCCACCACGAAGATCGCGCCCAGAGGCGGATCGGATCCGGCGTTCGGCGTGAGCTTGTCGGGTACCGACTTGTCTGGATCGGCCAAGGAGTGGCACTTGAAAGTCTTGCGTGGCATTCGCCACCAGCGCACGATGAAATGCCGGAGGCTCCGACCACGCCTAACGACCCGAGCTCAGCGACCCGGCGCAGGGGAGGCGACGATTGCAACCGCGACATCCCCGCCGGCTTCGCTGCAGCGCAGGGTTAGGCGTTACGGTCTTTGTTTCGTTCATGGCGTCTGGGAACAAACTGCTCCTGAATCAACTGCTCGTGCAAGCGCTGAAACTCCGATGCTCCACCGCCAGGCACGACAAAATGACCGCTTAGCCCGTCAACGGTGAAGAAGCCACCGTAGTAACTAAAGCGTGCCTGACGCTGTGAGCCGTCGCTCAACGTGAGAACTGCTAACGAAGATCCCTTCCAGATGGCAACTCCGCCCTCACTGGTGGCTGATGTGCAAGCGTGTCGGAACGCCTCTACTGGAAACGGTGCGGAAGTGGCAGAGGCGAGGGCATTGGAATCGGCTGTGCGGTCGTGGATGTCGTAAAGAGTGATGGCGGTAATCTGCGGTAGAAGGTCAGCGAGTCCGCGCTGAGAAGTCCGCGCGCGCAACTGAAGAAGCAGCAGGCCGCATACGACGGCCAGCACGACAACCGAGACAATCTTGAGAGGCTTTTTCATGCGCGACGCGAGCAACGCCTAACGTTTGAGCTCACCTGCGGGCGACAGACGGCGCAGCCGGCTGGCGAACGTCAGGTGGAGCGAAGGGTTAGGCCACATACTGGTACTTTGCCAATGCCTCGGTGGCAGAGATGCAGTGCAGAGCCGGAGGGCCACCGCCGTGCATATGGCCCTCTGGGTAGGAGTGCTCCCATAGCCGACCGTCCGCTGGATCTTGGTAGAGAGTGGACCAACCATCTGGCGACCGCGCGACGTTGACAAGGTAGCCGGTAACGAGCGCCTCAATGCGCCGACACGTGGCATCGGCGAAGACCGTCTTGCCGCGTGGCAGCCGCTGACCGACAAGTGCAGATTCAGCGGGAAGGAGCATGGGGCCTAACAACGAGTTGTGCCGCACGCCGGCGCGGCCAGGGAGCGCGCGCTCCCGCGCAAATGCTGAGAAACCCGCGCCGCGTGTCGGCACCAACGCTCGGTTAAGTGCCTTCTTGTCGCTTGTTGCTGCGCTCCACTCTGGAATCATGTGGGGCGACGAACACTGTCCCCTCGGCGCTGCATCGCGCTCCCTTGACGGTCGTCGCGGAGGCTGCGAACACGAACACGCGCCCCTGACGATGGGCCTCCTGCTGCTCCGGCCACCGGCGCCGAGGCTGAGGCCACCCAAATCTCCGCCTGCGCAATGGAGGCGAAGGCAATCCCCGCCTTCACGAGCTGCTCGCGGAACCGGAGCGCGGCCAGGCCCCGGAGTTCGTCGATCGGCGTCGCGGGCTCAGGCACGCTGGTTGGTTCTAGAAGCAAGTTGCTGCGCCACCCCTCAAGCTCCGACTGTGCGAGGCCCAGCAGCCAGAAGCCACCGCTGCCGTTCGAGTTGCGGCTGAGCAGCGTCCCGAGGACATTCGTCAGAACGGCCTGGAGGGTCCGCGGCTTCGACATCGGTGCACTTAACAACGAGTTGTGCCGCACGCCGGCGCGGCCAGGGAGCGCGCGCTCCCGCGCGAATGCTAGGTTCTGTCTCAGAATAGCGGATTCAGCCGATGAGGCTTCCGGCAAGGAGGCCACGCATCATGGGACGGCACGAACTGACGGACGAGCAATGGGGCCTGGTCGAGCCCTTCGTGAGGCAGAGGAGGAAGGGAGCCGGCCGCCCGCTTGCGGACCCGCGCACGGTGCTCAACGGCGTCTTCTGGATCCTCGGCACCGGCGCGCCCTGGCGCGACCTTCCCCCGCGCTACGGCTCCTGGCAGACCGTGCATCGCCGATTCACCAGGTGGCGCGATGCTGGCACCTTCGCGAAGATCGTCGCGGCGCTCCAGGTCAAGCTCGACGAGCGGGGCCTCATCGACTGGGAGCTCTGGTGCGTCGACGGAGCGAGCGTGCGCGCCTCGCGCTCCGCGGCGGGCGCTTCGAAAAAAGCCTCGCGAGGCTCGCCCAGGAGCCCGAAGACCACGCGCTTGGCCGCTCGCGAGGCGGGTTTGGATCGAAGTTCCACCTGGTTGCTGACGGCAGCGGCACTCCCCTCGCCGTCGAGGTCTCCGCGGGGCAGGTCCACGAGTCGACGCACGCGGAGTCGGTGATCCGCCAGGCGAAGGCCGTTCCCATCGCGCGCTGGCGGCGGCGCATGGGGTTCCGCAGCGGGCCGACGCAGGTCGCGGGAGACAAGGGGTACAGCTCCGACGCGCTGCGCGAGTGGCTGCGCAACCACGGCATGCGGCCGGTGATCCCGAGGAAGAGCAACGAGACGCGGTCCGGCGAGCGGCTCGACGGCAAGGCGTACCGCGGCCGCGCGGTCGTGGAGCAGTGCGTGGGCTGGCTGAAGGAGCGGCGCCGGATCGGCACGCGCTTCGAGAAGCTCGCGGTGAGCTTCCTTGCGATGCTGCACCTCGCGATGATCCAGCGGTACCTCAGGATGCTATTTTGAGACAGGGCCTAACACGGATCCCCAGCCCGTGCCGGGTGTGGTGACGGGTGTGATGTCGTTCGACTTGCTGCTGACGTTTGTGCTGTGCGGCATGCTTTTGGTGGGGAGCATTGCGCTGACAAAGCGCCGCCCCAACGCGCGCAAGCTGATCAATCTGTACGTGGGTGCACGGGTGGCAGTCGCCCCCATTTTGCTTGGCCTGGGTCTGCTGATTGCACGGCCCACGTGGGAGATGCAGCAGGAAGGGATGCGCGCCCAGATTGAGGTCATGGAGAAGAACAATGGTGCCAAGTCGGTGCCGCAGTTCATGCGCGACATGGTCAATGCCACAGAACCCCCCTTCTACCAGTACGCCATCATCGTGGCCTTTTCAGTCTTGAGCCTGGCACCCGCTGCAGTGGCCTGGGTGGTGGTCAACGGCAAGAATCGCCGGGCTGAGATTGAGTCGTGGCAGCAGGTGTGAACCGGCTGTCTGGCGGGGCCTCCACCCACTGACCGTCCACGCACACGCGCCACGCGTGCAGCGCTGCGCCCATGGGGTGTTCAGCGCCGCCGTACAGCGCGTCGCCCAGCAGGGGCGCGCCCTGGTGCGCCAGCCCAGCGCGGATCTGGTGCCGCCTGCCAGGGCCATCCAGCACCACGCGGATGATGCGGTGGTGCGGCACCGTGGCTGGACCGACGGTGGCCCAGTTGCACAGGCCGCGCGTGGGAGGATCGCCGCGGTCGCTCACAGTGACCTTGCGCGAGCCCTTGTGCCGGCTGGTGAAGTAGAGCGCAAACCGCCCCGTGTCTGGAAGCTGGTCCAGCACCACAGCCAGGTACTCCTTGCGGATGGCAGGTGTGGTGCCGGCAGCGCGCGTGACATCGGCGGTGAACGCGTCCCGCAGGCGCTGGTGGTCTGCGGCGGTCCGCGCCACCACCAGGCAGCCTGTGGTGCTGGCGTCCAGCCTGTGCACCAGCCCGCACTCTGGGAGCGCTGCCTGCGCTGGCAGCGTGGCCGCCAGCCACGCCTCCACGGTCTGCGGGCTGCCGCCCTCCTGCGCCACCGTGTGCCAGCCTGCTGGCTTGTGCAGCACCAGCCACCCGTCTGTCTGCGCCAGGATGACAGGCTCTTCGACGCGCTGGGATGCATCCGGGGGCGGCATGCTGGCAGCGTAACGGGCTGGCATACACTCATGGCGTCATGGCCTACTACACCAAGCTTGGACAGCTCCCCCGCAAGCGGCACGTGCAGTTCCGGCGCCCGGATGGCGCGCTCTACAGCGAGGAGGTCTTTGGCACCGAAGGCTTCAGCGGCCCCACCAGCACGCTGTACCACATCAACCCACCCACGCAGGTGATGGGCTGGAAGACGCTGTACGGCACCAAGCCCGAGTACGTGGAGCGCGACGTGATGCGCATGCGCCACCTGAAGACGGCCTCCATGCCGCCCAAGGGCGATCCCATCACTGGCCGCGTGGTGCTCTTTGGCAACGAGGACGTGGAGATGGCCATGTGCGTCCCGGCCGAGAAGATGGAGTACTACTTCAAGAACGCCATGGGCGACGAGTGCATCTTTGTGCACTTTGGCAGCGGCACGGTCTACACCACCTTCGGCACGCTGAAGTTTGGCCCCAAGGACTACATCATGATCCCCAAGGGCACCATCTACAGGATGGTGTTCGACAAGCAGAAGGATGGGGAGCCGGATGCGCGCTTCGTGGTCTTTGAGACAGCCAACGGCAGCCACATGCTGCCGCCCAAGCGCTACCTGAGCAAGGACAGCTCGCAGTTCCTGGAGCACGCGCCCTACTGCGAGCGCGACCTGCGACTGCCAGAGCTGCCGCTGACCTTTGACAAGAAGGGCGAGTACGAAGTGCGCATCAAGGCCCGCGACCTGGTGCACAGCTACATGTACACGCACCATCCGCTGGACGTGGTGGGCTGGGACGGCTGCTACTACCCGTACATCTTCAACGTGGATGACTTTGCGCCCATCGTGGGCAAGCTGCACATGCCGCCGCCCATCCATCAGACGTTCGAAGGGCACAACTTTGTCATCTGCAGCTTCTGCCCGCGCATGCTGGACTTCCATCCTGAGGCCATTCCAGTGCCGTACAACCACTCCAACCTGGACAGCGACGAGGTGCTGTACTACGTGGAGGGCAACTACAAGGCGCGCAAGGGCATTGAGCAGTGCAGCATCACGCTGCACCCGCAGGGCATTCCGCACGGGCCGCACCCGGGCACCATCGAGAAGAGCCTGGGCGCCAAGGAGACCACCGAGCTGGCGGTGATGTGCGACACCTTCCGCCCGCTCTACCCCACCAAGGCAGCGCTTGGGCTGGATGATCTGGCCTACCCAGCCAGCTGGGAGGGCGAGCACTTCCCGCTGTCGCTGGACCAGCATCACTCGGATGGAAGCCACCGCGTGAACGGTTCCTCCAATGGCCGCGTGCAGGCCAAGCCGGTGAAGTCCGCCAAGCGCGGCAAGTCTGCCAAGTCTGTCAAGGCATCTGCAGGCGGCAAGGCTGTCCGCACCACCACCAACACCTGGGACTGACATGCGCACCACTTCCACACTGGTCTCTGGCGCCGCTGCAACCGTGGCTGCCGCGCTCGCAAGCGGCGTGGTGGCGCTGCCAGAGCAGACGCCGCCTGCGCAGGGTCAGCCAGCGCAGGGCGCGCCGGCACAGGGCCAGCCTGCGCAGGGCAAGCCCGCACAGGGTGCTGACAAGCCAGAGGTGCCTTCGCAGCCAGCTGCCAAGCCAGCGTTGCCAGCGGTGCACCCAGAGTCTGGGCTGACGCTGGTTCCCATGAAGGTGGCGACGCAGGACGTGGTGGTGGAGCTGGCCAACACACAGGCCAGCCGCACGCGCGGCCTGGGTGGCCGCAAGGACGTGCCAGTGGGCACGGGCATGCTCTTTGCATTCCCCTACGTGAGCGTCCTGAACTTCTGGATGAAGGACTGCCTGGTGGCCATTGACGTGGCCTTCATGGACGCGGACGGCCGCGTGCTGGCGGTGCACACCATGCCAGCTGAGCCGCTGCAGGGCCAGAACGAGAGCATGGCCGCCTATGAGGCGCGCCTGAAGCGCTACAGCTCCAACACCAACGCGGTGTATGCGCTGGAACTGCGCGAGGGCGAGTTCAAGCGCCTGGGCATCCAGCCCGGCAGCGTGATCACACTGCCATCCCTCAAGCGCTGAGGCTGCAGTGCGCTGTGCCACGAGAGCCGCGCGATGCGGCGGCCGTGCGCTGCGCCACCCTACTCTGCAGGCAGCACCACGCCGCGGCACGCACCAAAGCCGATGCGCGGATGGCCAGACCGGTGGCACCAGCCGGTCATCTCCACTTCGTCGCCGTCCTGCAGGAACTTGCGTTCGCTGCCATCGTCCAGCGTGACGGGCTCTGTGCCGCGCCAGGTGCGCTCCAGCAGGCAGCCGCGGCTGTCCTTGGTCATGCCGCTGATGGTGCCGCTGGCCAGCATGTCGCCGGGGCGCATGTTGCAGCCAGTGCTGGTGTGATGCGCCAGCATCTGGCACATGGTCCAGTACATGTCGCGGAAGTTGCTGCGGCTGATCACTGTGCCGCGCTGCGCCTGCTGGCGCATGGCTGCGCTCTGGATGCGCACCTCCAGCGCCACGTTCACCACAAAGTCATCCGCACAGCGCAGGTAGTCCAGCACTGGCGGGTCCTCTGGCGTGCGCGCGGGGCCTGGCTCGCAGAAGGGCTGCAGCGCATCCAGCGTGACGATCCACGGACTGATGGTGGTGCCAAAGTTCTTGGCGTTGAACGGCCCCAGCGGCTGGTACTCCCACTTCTGGATGTCGCGCGCGCTCCAGTCGTTCACGATCACGCAGCCAAAGATGCGCGAGCGAGCGTCGGCCACCGACAGGCGCGTGCCCATGGGGTTGCCAGCACCGCCAAAGAAGAACCCCATCTCCAGCTCGTAGTCCAGCAGCTTGCAGGGACCCCATGAGGGTGGGCCGTCGTCCGTGGCGCTGGTCTGGCCGAATGGCCGGCGAATGGGCGTGCCATCCACCACGATGCTGCTGGCCCGCCCGTGGTAGCCCACGGGCAGGTGCTTCCAGTTGGGCATCAGCGGGCTGTTGGGCCGGAACATGCTGCCCACATTGGTGGCGTGGTGCAGGCTGGCGTAGAAGTCGGTGTAGTCACCGATGTCCACAGGCAGCTGCATGGCCAGCGTGGCGCGCGGCAGGAGCACAGCGTCGCGGCGCGGGTGGTTCTGGAGGCTGTGCGGGCCGCCGGACAGCAGCACCTGTGCGCGGGCGCGGGCCGCGCGCCAGGCTGGCTGGCCCAGCGCCATGAAGGTGTTCAACGTGGGCCGGCGGAGCGCGTCCACCACTGCGGCGGGAAGGCCCTCCAGCAGGTTGTGCCCAGCGGCTTCCGCCATGTCCAGCGCGCAGTCGCCGATGGCCACCATGATGTGCGGCACGCCCGGGCGATCTGGCCGGATGGCCACGCCCCACGGCAGGTTCTGCAGCGGGAAGTCTGTGTCGGGGTGCTGCGCGCCGGGCGCCCAGCTGGCTGGATGGGTGGTGCTCATGGGTGGATGGCTGTCCTTTGGGTGCTCTCAGGCCTTGGCCTCTGCAGGCAGCAGCTTCAGGGCGCGCAGGTCCCCCAGCGGCTCGTCAAAGGAGCAGCTGCCAAAGCTGCGGGCGAACTTCTCGCGCGCGGTGCGCAGCTGGCTGAGCGTGAGGGTGCGGCCCTTCCAGCTCACCTGCGTGGGGTGGAATTCAAAGTGGCGGGCGTGCTCGTCCGCCAGCACCATCTCCAGCTCCTCCTTCTCCACCTGCTCGTGCCACAGGAGCGCTGCGCCCATAAAGATGTTCACGAAGCCAAACTGGTGGCAGCCCACGCTCTCGGCATGGTGCCGGAACGGGTGGTGCAGGCCAGCAGTGGCCTTGAACGGCACGTCCGCCACGCAGCACGCCTGCAGGAAGCGGGCCACCTCCAGCGGCGTGGGGTGCGCCTCTGGCGTGGTGCCGCCCGTGCGGATCTTGGCTCCGCTCTCCATCTCGCTGAGGGCTGCGATGACGCCGCGGTAGTCCGAGGCCAGGTTGATCTCAAACCATGGAAAGAGCGTCTCTGGCATGATCTCCAGCGCGCGCTCCACAGCGTTGGCAGAGGGCGCCTTGAGCTCGATGGAGTCAATGATGGCTCGGCCAGCCTGCGCTTCGTTGTGGCGTTCGTTGAAGCGCTCGATGGTGTTCAGGTCGTCCTCGAACGCTGTGTCGCCAGCGGCTGCGCTGAGGACGCTGAGACGCCAGGGTTCTTCTGTGTCATCGCCAGGCTTCTTGGGGAGGAGCGCTGCAGCATGGCGCTCGAACTCACCCAGCCGGGGCACAGGCACCACCAGACGGGACAGCGCCCAGCGGTCTGCGCCAGCCAGGAAGCTGGCATACTTGGACACCGTGGAGGGCATGTCCAGCAGCGCAGGCGGGAAGAGGCCTGCGTAGTCCACAACTTCATGCATCAGGGCGCGGACAGTTTCCATGGTGGCATTATGCGCGAACGCCCCAAAGACTGTGAGGCGCCGCACCAGCTGAATGTGCCCTGCGGGTCATCACGCGCCCTGCGGCGCAGAGGAGCGGGTGCTGCCGTCAGCATCCTCCACGAACTCCAGCGACGTGCCAAAGGTCTCTCGCAGGCCAAACACCGCCAGGATGGCCACGGGCACCAGGATGCCCCCCACCAGTGCTGCTGCGCGCCACGAGGTGTGCTCCCCTGGCCCCAGCAGGTGCTCTGCCTGGTTCCACAGGATGGCGCTGGCTGCCGCAGACCAGCGGACAAAGTTGGGCGCGCTGGTGGCCGCTGTGGCGCGCAGGTTGGTGCCAAACTGCTCGGCCGCAGTGGTCACAAACACTGCCCAGTAGCCAGAGGCGAACCCCACCAACGCCATGGCCAGGTACAGCATGGCCAGGCTGGTGGCGCCCAGCACAAAGTAGGCCCCCAGCGCCACGGCGGTCAGCACGTTGAAGACCAGGAGCGCGCGCTTGCGGCTCCGCATGAGCTGGCTGAGGAGGCCGCTGGCCAGGTCTCCCAGCGCCAGGCCCACGTAGCACAGCATGACTGCCTTGGCTGGGTCTGGCTTCTGATCTGCCGGCAGGCCCATGGAGGCGCCGATGACATCGCAGTATTTCACCAGCACACCCACGCAGTACCAGATGGGCACCGCACAGAGGATGACGCACAGGTAGCGGATGCCGCGGGAGGGCGGCCAGAGCAGCATCCAGAACGAGCCGCGCCCCACCCCCTCTGCGCGCTTCACGCGGTCAAACATGCCGCTCTCCACCACGCCCACGCGCAGGAAGAGGAGCGCCAGCCCCAGCAGGCCACCGATGAGGTACGCCGAGCGCCAGTCCACGAACTGCGTCACGAAGTACGCGAACACTGCGCCGGTGATGCCCACCACCGCCACCATGGTGGTGGCAAAGCCGCGGCGCTCATTGCTGACCAGCTCGCTCACCAGGGTGATGCCGGCACCCAGCTCCCCTGCCAGGCCAAAGCCAGCCAGGAAGCGCAGCACGGCGTACTGGTTGTAGGCAGTGCCCAGGCCCAGCACGTGCAGCCAGCTGAACCACGATCCAGCGGCTGGAACGTCCTCGATGCGCGCGTTCAGGATGTTGGCCAGGCTGTAGACCAGGATGGACCCAAAGAGCATCTTCAGGCGGCCATACCGGTCTGCCAGCACGCCCCAGAGGATGCCGCCCAGCACCAGGCCGGTCATCTGCAGGATGTTGTCCAGGAGGACGCCGCGCTCCTTGAGCAGCTTGTCCTGCTCCATGACCAAGAGGCGCGTGGCTTCTGCCGCGGGCAGGCTGGCCATGGCTGGCGCCAGCTTGGCTGCCAGCGCGTCCAGCTGCGGCTTCAGCAGGTCCTGCAGGCTGGGCTTGCGGACCAGCGCAAACAGCAGCAGGTCAAAGATGTCTACGAAGTACCCAAGGGCCGCCACCACGGTGGCCAGGACCACGTTTCGGTCTCGGATCGTGACAGCCAGGGCTGGACCTACTTGTGAGCCGTGGGCGCGTGGCCACACTCGCGCAGGAACTTGCGGATGGCGGAGATCTCGTGGTCATCCTGCAGCACGTGGTTGCCGCCGTGCGGCACCTTGAAGCTCATTTCCTTGCCAGCCAGCTTGACCTTCAGGTGGTCGTGCTTGGTCTCCTCCACGGTGCCACCAAGGCCTTCGAACATCTTGACGATGTCGCGCCAGTGGATGTTGTGCGAGGTGGGGTGCGCAAAGACTTGCGCGAGCGTTTCAGTGTGATGGTGTGACATGGGAAAACGCGCGGAACGCGCGGCCCACCAGCCTATCACGGCCCGTCCGCGGCAGGTGATTCACTGCGTTTTGTCGCTTGATTTCGCCTATACTCACCTTTCCGCGCGGGTGTAGCTCAGTTGGTAGAGCGTCAGCTTCCCAAGCTGAATGTCGCGGGTTCGAGTCCCGTCTCCCGCTTTTCCGGATCAGAGAAGCCGGCAAGCGCGCAGGTCCGCCCCACAGTCTGGCGATCGGGGGGACCGCTATTGCGCATATGCAAGAATCGGATCAAAGATGATCTGATTCTTGCAGCAGCAGAACCGGGGTACCTCCCGCTCAAGCCGCTCCCTGCACGCTCGATGCTCCCATTCGGCCAGACCATGGCCTGGGGCCGTTCTTTCGCGAATTGCCGCAGATTCCTTCGGGGAAGCCGGCCTCACACTGCGCTCCGTGGAGTGTGGGGGTGGTTTGCACAGCCTTGGAGGCTGGCTGATCACGCCTACCCAGAGGAGACGTCCATGCGCCAGATCCAAGACTCGCCCCGTCCAATCAGCCCATGTGCTGCTGCACTGCGAACCGCTTGCTGGCGCACCAGCCTGCCTCTGGTGGGACTCCGTGCGGGTGGGCTGGCTGTGGCGGGCGCTGCAGGTATCACGTGCGCCGCAAGCCTCTGCGCGCCTGCGCAGGCGGATGTGACCATTGCGTACTACATCTCCAACACCAGTTACCAGTACCGGGTGACGCAGATGCCAGACCTGGACCAGCGGCGCTATGGGCTGGCTGGACAGGGTGCCAACCACTGCGTGCCCACCACCGCCATCAACCTGCTCGCCTACGCGGCCAACCATGGCTATGACTTCGTAGCGCCAGAGAATCACAACTGGCAGCTGCAGGGCAATTTCAACCGGGCCACAGCCGCCATTGATGAGATGGGCGACAACATGATGACGGATCCCGACGAAGGCACGGGGGGCAACCACGCCAGCACTGGCCTGGGTGCGTGGCTGTTCGACTACGCGGACGGCCTGATCACGCAGATCCACCTTGGCCGTTCTTCCGAGTACACGCCCACCGTGGCCAAGATGGTGAAGCTGGCCACGCAGGGATGGCAGATGGGCTTTGTCTATGGCCGCTACAACGTGGTGGGCACATCAGGCGGTGCGCCAGTGGTGAGCCGCGACGGCGGGCACGCGCTCACGCTGGTGCGCGCCCGGCGCGACAGCAGCTACTACTACCTGCGCTTCCGCGATCCAGCCGACGACACCGCGCTCTCCACCCAGTCCACCTTCAGCTACACATCATTGACCCCCGTGGCGCAGACCATCTGCTTTGGTGGCACAGACTTCCGCGTGATGAACGTGATCTACCACCCCACGCAGGACCAGTACATCCGAATCGTGGACAGCTACTTTGGCATCAAGCCCAACTTTGCGTACAGCTTCACTGGATTCAACGGTCTGACGCAGTCGGGCGGCGGCACCATTCGGCTGCTGGAACCCTCCCCGTTCGTGGGTTCAACCAACCTCTCGCTGCCAGAGATCACCATCAGCAGCTTCACACAGATCGAGGACATCACCTTCAGCCCGGACATGGAGAACCTGCTGGTGCTGACCCGCTCTATCTTTGTGGGCCAGCCCTCCATCCTGCGCTCGCTGGACCCCCTGACGGGCGTGATGACCCAGGTGACCTCCGCTCCGCAGAACCTCACGCAGATCACCATCAGCCGCGAGGGCTGGATCTACGCCTTTGACAACACTGGCCTCCTCTACCGCCTGAATGGCGAGGGCGCTGTGCAGCAGTCCATCACGCCAGCAGCCACCCCCACTGCCATCGGCTTTGACAACGCAAACGACCGGCTGGCCCTGCTCTCGGTGGGCGCGCGGCGCATCCTGCGGTACAGCAAGACACTGGGTGAGATCGAGAACTTTGTCATTCCGAACTCCGTCCCGCTGTCTGGCAACGCCGTGGTGCGCGTGGATCCCACCACAGGCAAGAGCTGGTTCAAGAGCGATGCCTCGGGCAACCTGTACAACGTCTCCTACAGCCTGGCTGGGCCTGACATCACGGTCATCACACCACCCCTGCTGGTGGGTGGCTACCACACCTTTGAGTTTGGCAGCGATGGCCGGCTGTACCTGATGGGTGACAACGGCACACGCGTCATGCGCAAGACCAGCATCTCCACCTGGGTCTCTGACACGGCCTCGCCCTTCCACAATCTGCCTGGTGGCAGCATGCTGACCATGAGCCGCCCCATTTCAAACCTGGATCCAGCCATCCACGACTCACCAGCCTGGCGCTCCATCCCCGCAGATGAAGCCATCCAGCTTGGTGAGATGCACCTGGACTGCGATCAGGACATCAACGGCGATGACATCGTGGACGGCACAGACCTGGGCTTGCTGCTGGGTGCGTGGGGCGCAGGCCGCAGCGCTGCAGACCTCAATCAGGACGACCAGGTGGACGGGACCGATCTGGGCCTCCTGCTGGGAGCGTGGGGTCCGTGCCCATGAGCGCGGGCGTGTTGCCCTGAATGGATTGGTCTGCCAGCCGCAGCGGCCAGGAGACAGCCCGGCCCTTTGGCCCTGACACCACCACGCGCTCCAGCGTGCCAGCGCATGCGATGGCTCCCGCTGCCTCGCCTGCAAAGGGGGCCAAGGACTGCAGCTCGCACTGGCGGTCCAGGTGCCACAGGCGCACGGTGCCATCGGATGAGGACGTGAGCACCAGCGCTGGCTCGGCTGGCACCAGCGCCACGCCGGCCACCATGGAGGTATGGCCACGCAGCATGCTCACCACGCCACGGTCTGGCGTGGCCACCAGCAGCGGGCCGGTCCAGGTGCCCAGGAGCAGCCGCCCATCCGGCGTGGAGTCCATGGCAAAGACGGTCTGGCCGCAGTCGTGCTGGCGGCGCTCGCCGGTGTGCAGATGGAAGAGGCGCAGCGCGTCCTTGCGCTCCGTGGCGGCCAGCCACTGACCATCGCGGGTGAAGTGGAGGGCCAGCTGCGCGTGGGGCGAGCCAGGCAGCGCCTGCACTGGTGCGGGCATCGGTGCGGGCATCGTTGCAGGCATCGGTGCGGGTGCCGGGGCTGCAACCTGCGCAGCAGCGGGCGTGGCCACGGCCATCAGCATGACTGCGTTGCTGCGCGTGGCGTAGGCCACCCAGGTGCCAGCGGGGCTCACCTGCACCAGATGGCGCGTGCCAGGGCCAAAGTCGCTCCCCACCTGCTGCCACGCACCGCCAGCCGCTCGCAGCCACACCTGCCCGTCGGAAAGTCCTGCGGCCACCACGCTGCCATCTGCCGACGCGCCCACGGCTGACACAGCCGCTGGCAGCGCGTGTTCCCAGCGCACCTGGCCGTCTGCACCCAGCGCGCGCAGCACGCGGCCGCGTGCGGTCAGGAACAAAGCGTCGCCCGCTGCGCTGCCGCTGTGAGCCCCGCCGGCAGGTGCAGCCGATCCTTCACCCCCTGCCACGCAGCGAACGCTCCACCCCTGCTCTCCTGGCACGGGTTCAAAGAGCGACTGCGGGTCAGTCCGCCAACGCCGCACCACGTGCTCGTCGGCGGAAGTGACAATCACATCGCCAGCGCGCGGCACCGCCATGCGCCAGCCGCCCTCCACCGTGACAGCCTCGGGCGTCTCTGCGCCGGGCTTTAGCTGGTCCAGCTGCCACCAGCCCAGGATGTACAGGCTTCCGTCTGGTGCGTACGCCACGTCGCGCACGGTGCCGTTCTTGCTGGGGATCACGCGGAGCACGCCACCATCTGGCACAGACCACACCACGGTGCGGGCATCCGTGGAGCCCGTGACCAGCTGTGCACCAGCGCGGTCGAACGCCATGCACATGATGAGCTCCTTGTGTTCGCGCAGCTGCAGCGGTGGCAGCGCTGTGTCCTGCCAGAGGAGCAGCGTGCCGTCTGTCTGGCCTGCAGCCAGCTGGCCGGTGGCGGCGTGCGCGGCCACTGTGCGAAGCTTGCCAGCGGCCTGCCACAGCAGCGTGGCGTGCTCTGGCTCCTGCCAGTCCACCAGCAGCACGCGGCCGTCCGCGCCCACCGTGACCAGGTGCCGGGCGTCGCCCAGGCACGCCACGTCGCACACGCCGGTGCCATGGCTGGCCACCGTGCCCAGGTATGCGCCCGTGCGGAGATTCCACGCGCGCACGTCGCCCCTGCCGTCGCCCACCGCTGCAATGCTTCCATCTGGTGCCAGCGCCAGGTGGTGCGCCACGCGCACCAGCCCATCTGCTGGCGCGGGCATGCATTGCGTGAGCACCTGGCCATCCTCAACGCGCACCGTGCAAGGTGCGCCGGTGGGTGTGACCATGACCACCGTGTCTGCATCCAGCGCCCGCACCTGCGATCCGCGCAGCGCGGTGCGCTGCATGGTCCACATGCAGGGATAGCGGAAGTACAGCTCCCGCAGGGCCCACGCAGCATTGGGCGACTCTGGCTGCTGCAGGTAGCACCCCCACAGGGTGGTGCGGGCTTCGGCCACATCACCCACAGCGCCAGCCAGCCGTCCGCGCGAAACGGTGCTGAGGAACAGCTCCTGCCTGGCCTGCTGCCACGCAGACAGCGCCAGCACCAGCCCGCCCACCAGCGCCACCAGCACGCAGGCCGCTGCAGAGAGAAGCAGCGTGTGCCGCCGCGCAAACTGCGTGCCCACGTACCACGCGCCTGCTGGGCGCGCCCGCACGGGCAGCCGCTGCAGGTGCCGCTCCAGATCCTCCGCCAGGGCCGCCACCGTGCCGTACCGCCGCGCCTGTTCTGGCGCAATGGCCTTGAGCACGATGGCGTTCAGGTTGCCTCGCAGCGCTGGCTTGGCAGCCGCTGGCGCGCGCACGCTGCCTGCCCGCGTGCGCGTGCGCGCTGGCGTGCTGCCCACCAGCAGCTCGTAGAGCACCACGCCCAGCGAATACACATCGCTGCGGATGTCCACCCCAGCGCCGGGCTGCGCCTGCTCTGGGCTCATGTATTCCGGCGTGCCTGGCTTGGCAGCGGCGTCGGAGGTCAGCAGCGTGGACGCAGCCCGCCCATCCTCATCCAGCGCGCGCGCGATGCCAAAGTCGATCACCTTCACCAGGGGCTTGCCATCCACCTCCGCCACCAGCAGATTGGATGGCTTGAGGTCCCGGTGGATCACGCCCTTCTGGTGCGCGTGCTGCACCGCGGCGCACACCTGCAGGAACAGCTCCACGCGCTGGTCCGCCGACAGCTGGTGCTGGCTGCACCAGGTGGTGATGGGCACGCCCGCCACCAGCTCCATCACGAAGTACGGACGCCCATCGGGCGCCACGCCGCCGTCCAGGATGCGCGCAATCCCAGGATGGTCCATCTGCGCAAGCACCTGGCGCTCGGACTCAAACCGCTGCACCACGGCCCGGGTGTCCATGCCCAGCTTGATGAGCTTGAGCGCCACCAGCCGCTGCATGGGCTCCACCTGCTGCGCGCGGAACACCGCGCCCATGCCGCCCTCGCCAATCTGCTCCAGGATGCTGTAGCGACCGATGCGCGCACCCTGCGGGGCCAGCACCACCGGCGTGGCCAGGAATCCGGCGCTGTCAGTGGCGTGCTCCAGAAGCGAGCGCACCTCGTGCGCCAGCTCTGGCTCCTCGGCTGCCAGCGCGGCCAGGCGGGCGGCGCGCGCGTCTGGAGAGGCCCCCAGCAGCGCGCGGAACTCCGCTGCCACGCGGGCAAACCGCTGCCGCCGGTCGTGCGCGCCGGGGCTCCCTGTTCCGGGCGGATCCAGTGGTGGCTCTGGGCTGGTCATCCCTTGCCCTCCAGCCTGCGCCGCAGCCAGCCGCGCGCCAGCGCCCAGTCTGCGTCGGCCGTGCTGGTGGCCACGCCCAGCACAGCGGCGGCCTCCGCACCGGTCAGCCCGCCAAAGAAGCGGAGCTCCACCAGCCGGCTGGCGCGTTCGTCCAGTTCAGCCAGCTCCGTGAGCGCTTCATCAAGCGCCAGGAGCTCCAGCGCGTCTGGGGCGTCCACGGACACCTCCGGCAGCTCGATGCGAATGCGGCTGCCACCGCGCTTCTCAGCTGTGTGCCGGCGCGCGTGGTCCACCAGGATGTGGCGCATGGTGGCGGCCGCCACAGCGCGGAAGGCGCACTCATCCAGCGCCGCCTCTGCGCCAGCCAGCCGCATGAAGGCCTCGTGCACCAGCGCAGTGGGCTGCAGCGTGTGGTCGGGGCGCTCGCGGCGCATCAGCGCGCCTGCCACCTGGTGCAGCGCGGCGTACGCCTGGGGCGTGAGGGCTCCGCTTGGATCCTTGGGCTGATGCACGTGCTCTGGCGCCCCAGCCTACGGCCCTGCAGCGAGCCTATAGTGCGATCCCTTCACAGGAATCCCATGCCATCCATTTTTGAGACCATCACGCTGGGCGCCACGCACTGCCGCAACCGGGTGGCCATGGCGCCGCTCACGCGCAACCGCTCCAGCCAGCCAGGCAACGTCCCCAACGACCTGATGGCGCAGTACTACGCGCAGCGCGCTGGCTTTGGGCTGATTGTCTCAGAGGCCACGCAGATCTCCCCGCAGGGCCAGGGCTACCTGTGGGCGCCAGGAATCCACAGCACCGCGCAGGCAGAGGGCTGGCAGCGGGTCACGCGGGCCGTGCACCAGGCTGGTGGGCGCATGGTGCTGCAGCTGTGGCACGTGGGGCGCGTCAGCCATCAGAGCGTGCTGCCTGATGGCATGGTGCCAGTGTCGCCCAGCGGCATCGGCAGAGCAGGCCTCCACACCTGGGCGCTGCGCCCCGATGGCACGCCCGGCAAGGTGGAGTGCTCCCCGCCCCGCGCGCTGGAGGCGCATGAGATCCGCCAGACCATCCAGGACTACGTGCGCGCGGCGCAGCTGGCGCTGGAGGCAGGATTTGACGGCGTGGAGATCCACGCGGCCAACGGATACCTCATCGAGCAGTTCATGGACCCCACAGCCAACGTCCGCACGGACGAATGGGGCGGCAGCATGGAGAATCGCGCCCGCTTTGCGCGCCAGGTGTACACCGCGGTCTCCAGCGCCATTGGCGCAGCCCGCACGGGCATCCGCCTGTCACCGGGCGCTGGGCATGGCGGCAAGCCAGTGGATCCCGCGTGGCGCGATCTGGCGCTCCACCTGGCAGCGCACCTGCGCGGCGCCATGTACGTGCACCTCTTTGACCACACCATGGGCCAGGAGCCACCGCAGGCTGCTGGCTGTGGCCGGCCGTTTGCTGCAGAGTTCCGCAGCGTGTTCGGGGGTCCCATCATCCTGAACGGCGGGTTCGGCAGCTCCAGCTGGCGCGCCTCCGACGCTGCACACGAAGCGCAGGCCGCGCTGGACGCAGGCCTCTGCGACATGGTGGCCTTTGGCAAGCTGGCCATCAGCAATCCAGATCTGGTGGCGCGGCTGAAGGGCGCGGCTGCAGAGGGTGCGCCTCTGCTCAACCAATGGGACAGCACCACTTTCTACGGTGGCGGCGCAGCGGGCTACACGGACTATCCAGCGCTGGCGGGTCACGCTGTGGTGGGGTGACTGGTCACCACCGCCACGGCAATTCCATCCCAGCCTTTCTGGCCAACCGTCTGGATGACGGTGGCGTCCAGGTGTTCATGCGCAGCCATCAGGTCCACCATGGCTCGCACGCCCTGTGCTGATGGATCCGTGGTGCCAGGGTCCGCCACCATCCCGCGCCGCACCACGTTGTCCACCACAATCAGCGCGCCCACGCGCGCCAGCCGGACGGCCCACTCCAGGTACGCCGGATTGTTGGGCTTGTCTGCGTCAATGAACACCAGATCGAACGGCTCCTGGCCTGCCAGCGTGGGCAGCGTGTCCAGCGCTGGGCCCACCTTGATCTCCACCAGATCATCCAGGCCAGCGCGCATCAGGTTGGTGCGCGCCACGTGCGCGTGGTGCGGGTCCAGCTCCAGCGTCACCAGGTGCCCATCGGCAGGCAGCGCGCGGCCCAGCCAGATGGTGCTGTAGCCGCCCAGCGTGCCCACCTCCAGGATGCGCCGCGCGCCCACGCTGCGCGCCAGGAGGTGCAGCAGCTTGCCCAGCGCGGCAGACACTTCGATCACCGGCAGACCGCCGGCCCGGCTGTCCTGCACCGCCTGCAGCAGCGCTGCGTCTTCCTCAATGAGCGCGCCGCGGAAGTAGTTCTCCACGGCGAGGGCTTCTTCCTGGCTGACGGCAACAGTGGCTGGCTGCGGAGGCATGGCCCGAGCGTACCGCCCCGCCTTGGGGGCGCCGCGGGTGCCCGCCGGGTCTGCGCCTGGGCTTGGTACACGCCATCGCTGGTTCAGCGGTCAGTCTGTGCAGCCTGGTGCGGTCGGACGGGATTCCCACCGCCTGCTCCGCGCCGCCCACGCAGCCGCGACCGAGCCACCCCACCCGGACGGCCGATGCATGACGCGGCCACCTGCAGCATGGCTGCGGCTCTGTGGCGTGCCATGATCCCCAGCCAGCACTTCCCATCGTCTCGCACTGGAGCCCAGCCGTCGCGCTGGACCCCGGCCGCGCTGCTGCGCCGCGCGGTGAAGGCGGTGCGCGACCGCCCCATGCCGCTGGCGCTGGCCATCACACTGGCCCTCTTTGCGGGCGCGCTCCTCTCCATGAACGTGCTGCACGCGCAGGCGCGCCGCGTGATGGAGCAGTCGCTCAACGAAAGCCTGGCCAGTTCTGCCCGCGTGGCTGCCGCTGCGTTGAACGCAGGCCTCCACGCCAGCATCCGCACGCCAGAGCAGGATGGATCTCCGGAATACCAGCAGGCCGTGGCGCCACTGCAGGGCATCCTGCGCGCGGTGCCGTCGCTGCGCTACATCTACACCTTCCGCGAGCACCAGGGCCAGGTGACCTTTGTGCTGGATGCCACGCCACCGGGGGACCACGATGGCGACGGCGTGGACGACCACGCCCACGTGGGCCAGGTGTACGAGACCCCCGATGAAGCCATGCTGCTGGCGCTGGCCACCCAGCGCATGACCGCCACGCTGGAGCCGGCCACCGACCAATGGGGGACCTTCATGTCCGCGTACGCGCCCGTCCGCGACGCCCACGGCGACGTGGAGTGCTTTGTGGGCGTGGACATGAACGTGGAGGTGTATCAGGCGCGGCTGGCTGCCATGGACTCTGCAGCCCGCGCTGGCGTGAACACCGCGGCTGCAGGAAGCGTGCTTCTTGGCATCCTCATCTACATGCTGAAGCGCAGCAGCGTGGAGAGCCGCAAGGCCGCCATGGCCAGCGCTGCGCTCATGGAGCGCACAGCCAGCTTCTTCCCGGGCGCGCTGTACACCTGCGTGCAGCGCGTCGATGGCAAGGTGTCCATCCCGTATGCAAGCCCCGGGCT
Source organism: Phycisphaerales bacterium (assembly GCA_046350455.1). GTDB lineage: Bacteria > Planctomycetota > Phycisphaerae > Phycisphaerales > SM1A02 > CAZXGD01. The sequence goes on from JAXMAM010000036.1 coordinate 19,477, forward strand.
TCGCGACCTCTTTGGCCTGGACCCCGCCGCAGTGCGCCATGACGCGTCGCAGATGCAGGCGCGCATCCATCCGGACGACCTGCCGGGCATGATGCAGGCCGCCACCATCGCGCGCCGCGACTCCACCCTGTGGAGCGCAGAGTTCCGCGTGCGTCACGAAGGCGGCCGCACCCGCTGGGTGGAAGGACGCTCCATGCCGCACCCCGAGCCAGATGGCGGCGTGCAGTGGTACGGCTACTTTGCGGACATCACGGAGCGCAAGGGCATCACCCTGGCGCTGGAGCAGGCCAAGCTGGATGCCGAAGAAGCCAACCGCGCCAAGGGCGAGTTTGTGGCCAACATCAGCCATGAGATTCGCACGCCCATCTCTGCCATCCTGGGCTATGCCGAGCTGCTCCACCACGGCGAGGTGGACAGCAGCACCATCACCCACGAGGAGGCTGCAGATGCGATCCATCGCAACGCCACCCATCTGCTGGCGCTGGTGAACGACATCCTGGACGTGGCCAAGCTTGAGTCTGGAAAGCTGGTGGTGCAGCGCGTGCCAACCGACGTGCGGCAGCTGGCTGGCGAAGTGCTGGACATGCTGCGCGTGCGCGCCACGGAACGCGGCATCGCCATGCATCTGAGCTGCGACCCCGCAGTGCCTGAGCGCATGCTGGCCGACCCGCTGCGCGTGCGGCAGATCATCACCAACCTGGTGGGCAACGCCATCAAGTTCACAGAAGAGGGCTCCATCTGGCTGCGCATCCAGGTGGAGGAAGGCCCCACGGTGGCGCTGACCGTGCGCGACACGGGCATCGGCATGACAGAGACCCAGCTGGGCAAGATCTTCCGACCCTTCACGCAAGTGGACAGCTCCATGTCGCGCAGCTTTGGCGGCGCTGGGCTGGGGCTGGCCATCAGCCGTGAGCTGGCCGAACGCATGGGTGGCACGCTGACCGCCTGCAGCCGCCTGGGTGCAGGCAGCGAGTTCACGCTGCGCCTGCCTGTCCAGGCCAGCGCCACCCCGCAGAGGCATCTGACGCCCCCAGCGCCCGCACAGCCTGCCGAGGCTGAGGACCCCCTGCCGCTCCTGGGCTGCCGGGTGCTGCTGGCCGAGGATGGCCCAGACAACGCCAGGCTGATCACCCACCACCTGACTGCTGCAGGCGCGGTGGTGGACCTGGCCAGCGATGGCTCCACCGCTGTGGACCTGGTGCGCACCTCCCTGCGCGCAGCGGGCACCCCCTACGACCTCATCCTGATGGACATGCAGATGCCCCGCATGGATGGCTACACCGCCACCGAGCACCTGCGCAGCATGGGGGTGCGCTCCCCGGTGGTGGCCCTGACCGCCCACGCCACCGAGGACGACCGGGCCCGCTGCCTGGCTGTGGGCTGCGACGACTACGCCGCCAAGCCCATCCCCCGCGCAAGCCTGATTTCCATGTGCGGGCGCTGGACTGGCCGATGGCTCCCGGACCCAGCAGGCACACATCACGGGAAATAGACCGTACCTGTGAGCGTTCCTCTGGGGAACGCAGGGAGAGCACCATGCGCCCCACCACTGTCGCCACCCCACTCGTCCTGTTCGCTGCCTTGGTGACCTTGAACACCCAGGCGCGTGCGGCCAACGATCCGCCGACCCCAGAGGGCATCGCCTTCTTCGAGAGCAAGATCCGGCCGCTCCTGGCGCAGAACTGCTACTCCTGCCACGCCAACACAGCCAGCAAGGTGCGCGGCGGCCTCAAGCTGGACTCGCTGGCCGCCATCATGGCGGGCGGCGACAACGGCGCTGTGGTGGTGCCGGGCGACCCGGACCACAGCCCGCTCATCGTGGCGGTGCGCTACGACGACGACTCGCTGCAGATGCCGCCCAAGAAGCGCCTGCCAGACGAGTCCATCAAGCTGCTGGAGCAGTGGGTGAAGATGGGCGCGCCACACCCGGATGGCGCCGTGACGCCCGCCACCACCCCACCGCAGAAGACCGTGGACATGGCCAAGGGCCGCGAGCACTGGGCGTACAAGCCTCGCCAGCAGGTGGACACGCCTTCTGTGAACGACAGCCGATGGGCCGTGAATGGCGTGGACCTCTTTGTGCTTGCTGGTCTTGAGGCGCACGGACTGAAGCCCACGGCCGACGCAGACCGCCACACGTGGCTGCGCCGCGTGACCTTTGACCTGACTGGCCTGGCACCCACGCAGGCCGAGATGGACGCCTTTGACAAGGACCGCACACCCACGGCGTACGAGACTGTGGTGGACCGCCTGCTGGCCAGTCCGCAGTTTGGCGAGCGCTGGGGCCGCCACTGGCTGGATGTGGCGCGCTACGCGGAAAGCAGCGGCAAGGAGAACAACACCGCGTACCCGTTTGCGTGGCGATACCGCGACTATGTGATCAACGCCTTCAACAAGGACAAGCCCTTCGACCAGTTCCTGATGGAGCAGCTGGCTGGCGACCTGCTGCCAGCCAAGGACGCGGACGACCGCGCGGAGAACCTGATCGCCACGGGCTACCTGGCCATCGGCCCCAAGAGCCATGCCACCCGCGGCCAGGCGCAGTTCAGGATGGACGTGGCCGACGAGCAGATTGACGCCTTCAGCCAGGGCATGATGGGCATGACGCTTGCGTGCGCGCGCTGCCACGACCACAAGTTCGACCCCATTCCGCAGAAGGACTACTACGCGGTGGCGGGCATCTTCCTCTCCACCAACACGGAGTACGGCACCTACCGCGGTCCGGGCAACCAGCATCCTTCCACGCTGCTGGACCTGCCAGCAGACGCACGCAGCGTGCCCAACGGCCCAGACATGCCAGGGGTGGTGCGCGCGGCGTATGAGCGCCAGCGCGGGGTGGCGGAGAAGGACTCGGCAGAGTTCGACCAGATCCGCCAGGCCCAGCGCCCGGGCGCCATGCAGCGCAACGCGGACGGCATGCCCACCAAGGCTCCCGCCGTGGACCAGGTGAAGCTGCAGCGCCTGCGCTTTGCCAAGAGCCAGCTGGAGATGGTCACCGACGTGCTGGCCCGCTACGACGCACAGGGCCACGCCACCGCTGCCAACCGCCTGGCCATGGGCGCGCAGGACCGCAGCAAGCCAACCGATGCGCGCCTCCTGGTGCGCGGCGAGCTGGAGAAGCCCAGCGACGTGGTGCCGCGCGGCTTTGCGCAGATCATCACGCCAGAGGGATCGCCCACCATCAAGGAAGGCAGCGGCCGCAAGGAGCTGGCTGAATGGGTGGCTAGCGACAGCAACCCGCTGACCGCCCGCGTGTGGGCCAACCGCGTGTGGCTGCACCTGTTTGGCAAGGGCATCGTGCCCACCCCCGACAACTTTGGCATGAGCGGCGTGCCGCCCACTCACCCAGAACTGCTGGACTGGCTGGCCAACCAGCTGGTGGCCAACCACTGGAGCACCAAGGCGCTCATCCGCCAGATGGTCCTGAGCCACACCTACCGCATGGGCAGCCAGCCCAATGCCAAGGCCATGGAGAAGGACCCGGACAACATCTGGATGTGGCGCATGCCCAAGAAGCGCCTGGAGGCAGAGGCCATCCGCGACGCCATGCTGCAGGCCGCTGGCACGCTGGACCTGAAGCCGCCGGTGGGCTCGCCTGTGGCCTACCTGGAGGGCCAGGACCGCAATCCGCTGGTGGCCCGCATGGCCAGCATGGAGCAGCCGGTGCGCAGCGTGTACCTGCCGGTCATGCGCGACCACCTGCCCGAGATGCTGGACGTGTTCGACATGGCTGAGCCCGCGTATGTGAGCGGCGAGCGCGAGAAGACCAGCGTGCCCACGCAGGCGCTGTTCATGATGAACGACGCCGCTGTCCTGGACGCCGCTGGCAAGATGGCGGACCGCCTGCTGGCCCTGAAGGGGTCCGACACAGACCGCGTGCGCGCTGCCTTTGCCTGGAGCTTTGGCCGCCTGCCCACGCAGGCAGAGATGACCGCGGTGAAGTCCTTCTTCCGCGACTTCCCCGCTGCGCAGAACGCCAAGGATGTCACCACCACGCAGAAGCAGGGATGGACTGCCTTCTGCCAGGCGCTGTTCCAGAGCGCTGAGTTCCGCACCCTGGACTGACCACACAAGGACTTCGCCATGGACCTCTGCAACAACCGCGTCTACGCACACAGCCGCCGCGACATGCTCCGCATGATCAGCTGCGGGTTCGGCCTGATGGCCTTTGCAGGCATCGCCAGCCAGGCGGCTGCAGCCGAGCGGCTGGCGGCGGCAGCGCGCCGCGATGGCGGCACCGATGGCAATCCGCTGCTGCCCAAGGCATCGCACTTCCCTGCCAAGGCCAAGCGCGTGATCTTCCTGTGCATGGCTGGCGGGCCATCGCACGTGGACACCTTTGACTACAAGCCAGAGCTGGTGGCCAACGACGGCAAGAGCCTGTCCGGCGTCCGCGCTGGCGCCAAGCTCCTGGCCAGCCCCTGGAAGTTCAAGCAGTACGGCAAGAGCGGCCTGTGGGTGAGCGACCTGTTCCCAGAGATCGGCAAGCACGCAGACGACATGTGCCTGCTGCACGGCATGCACACGGCCGTGCCTGCGCACGCGCAGGCCACGGTGCTGATGCACACCGGCAGCTTCCAGTTTGTGCGCCCTTCGGTGGGCGCGTGGTCGCTGTACGGCTTGGGCACAGAGAACCAGAACCTTCCTGGCTTCATCACCCTGAACCCGCCCAGCGGCAATGGTGGCGCGCAGAACTACGGCAGCGGCTTCCTGCCAGCGGTGTACCAGGGCACGCGCGTTGGCATCGAGCGCTCCGCTCGCCGCCAGGGCGGCGGCTCAGAGGCCATGCCCAACCTGCGCAACCCCATGCTCAGCACCAAGGCCCAGCGCGAGCAGCTGGATCTGCTGCAGGCCCTCAACCACGAGCGCGCCCGCCGCGAGGCCGGCGACGATGCTGTGGAGGGCGTGATCGGCAGCTACGAGCTGGCCTTCCGCATGCAGGCGGAGATGCCAGAGCTGATGGACATCTCCAAGGAGAGCAAGAAGACGCTGGACGCGTATGGCATCGGCACAGGCAACGACGGCTTTGCACGGCAGTGCCTGCTGGCGCGCCGCTTTGCCGAGAAGGGCGTGCGCTACATCGAGGTGAACCAGGGCGGCTGGGACACCCACCGCAACCTGCGCGACGACCTGGAGAAGCAGGCTGGTCTGATCGACCGCCCCATCGCTGCGCTGCTGGCAGATCTGAAGGCGCGCGGCATGCTGAAGGACACGCTGGTGGTGTGGGGCGGCGAGTTTGGCCGCACCCCCTACGCACAGAATGGCGATGGCCGCGACCACAACCACAAGGGCTTCACCATGTGGATGGCGGGCGGCGGCGTGAAGGGCGGCATGAACTACGGCGCCACCGATCCCAACGGCATCGAAGCGGTGGACGGCCAGATGGACATCCACGACCTGCACGCCACCATCCTGCACCTGATGGGCATGGACCACGAGAAGCTGACGTACCGGTATGCCGGGCGAGACTTCCGCCTGACCGAGGTCTATGGCCAGGTGGCCAACGGGATTCTGGCCTGAAATCACGCGCCAGGCGGGGGTTTGGCACCTTTTTTGCGCCGCCCTGCATAGCGTGGGGGGCCTGCGCGTGATTACCGTGAACCCGTGACACAGGCAGACCTCATCGCCGACCTCTACCAGGAGCACCGCCAGGCGCTCTACTCGCTGGCGCTGGCGCTGCTGAAGGACCCGGCCCTGGCGGAGGATGCTGTGCACGACGGCATCCAGAGCATGCTGTCCCTCAACCGCGACCTGGAGGGCGACCCCACGGCCTACCTCTTTGTGGTGGTCCGCAACGCAGCGCTGGATCTTGCCCGCCGCCGCAAGGTGCGCCTTGCACAGCAGGCGCACGACAACCTCTTCGACAGCCGCCAGCCAGACCCCCTGCTCCGCGCCAGCGATGCAGATGCCGCGCGCCGGCTGCGCGAAGCCATCAACGAACTCACACCCGAGCAGCAGGAAGTCATCATCCTGCGCGCGCTGGGCCGTCTTGGAATTGAACAGATCGCGTCTGTGGTCGGTGCGCCGTTCGGCACCGTGGCAGCGCGCTACAGCCGCGCGGTGGCAGCACTGCGCCGTGAACTTCAGGAGGTGTCGTCATGACCTTCGACGCAGATGAGGAGGGCCTGCCTGTGGCAGACCTTGA
>JAXMAM010000037.1:0-23794 GCA_046350455.1 Phycisphaerales bacterium
GCGCACAAGCAGACCAAGTTCGCAGCCATCAACACCTTCCACGCCGCGCAGTACGCGTACCTCCTGGAGCGCCTGCGCGCAGCCGATGACGGCGGCGCGCCCCTCCTGGACCGCACCATGGTGCTGTACGGCGGCGCCATCGCCGACGGCAACCGGCACAACCACGATGACCTGCCCGTGGTGCTGGCGGGCGGAAGCGCGCTGGGGATCGCGCACCAGGACCGGCGGGCCTACGCCGCGGGCACGCCGCTGTGCAACCTGTTCCTCACCATGCTGGCGCGCACCGGCGTGCCAGCAGACCGGTTTGGCGACAGCACTGGCCAGGCCGCGCTCTGATCCCGCGCCTCCAATCGGCAAAAACTGCAGGTGGTTCCGGAAACCCGCCGATACCAGCGGATGCTTCATGGATCGGAGCACCCTATGAACCACTGCGCACTGGATTGCGGCCGTCTGACTGTTCGCCTCGCACCCGCTGTGCTGCTGGCCGTGATGGCTGGCTGCACGCCCACCATGCAGGAGCAGGTGTCCAAGAGCATTGGCACGCTGAGCCACGTGCAGGCCGGCGAGCAGCCGGTTGATCCGGATGTGTTCGCCAAGGCCAAGGGCGTGGCCATCATCGACGAATTCCAGTGGGCCACGGTCATCGGCCACACCGCTGGCAGCGGCGTGCTGGTGCGCCGCCAGGACAACGGCACCTGGTCTCCGCCCTGCGCCATCAAGGCTGGCGGGCTGACCATCGGCCTGAGCGCAGGTGGCGAAGGCCGCAGCATGGTGGTGATCTTCCAGAACGAAGACACGCTGGACCGCTTTGTGGGCAAGGGCAGCTACTTCCTGGCCAATGCGCAGGGCGCGTTCGGCACCGCCTATGGCACCACTGGCGACGCCGTGGCAGACAGCGAAGGCGTGCACGCCTACGTGGTGGGCGAAGGCGTCTTTGCCAGCGCAGCGCTGGGTGGCGCCAGCTTCAGCATTGACGACAAGGTGAACGAAGCTACCTACGGCGAGAAGATCACCGCCTGGGACATCCTGGATGGCAAGGTCACGCCGCCGCCTGGCGCTGGCGCCCTGGCCCGCCGCCTGGACCGCATGGCCAACCGCGTGGCGAACGGCACAGCCACTGCGGCTGCCACCAAGACCTCCACCACTCCTGCTGCGCCACCAGCTGCCAACGCGGTGGAAAGCAAGGTGGAAGTGGCCACGCAGGACGAACCAGCGTCCAGCCCCACGCCACCTGAGGTGGTGCGGTAGAAACCCGCTGCGCCGCGCCCTACCGCAGCCCTGCAAGGAAGGGCTGCAGGTGGCTCCACACGCCAGGCCAGTTGTCTGAGAAGGCCACGTGCCCTGCATCGGGCACCGTGACTGCGGTGGCGGTGGGCATCTCTGCCTGGAACACCTGCAGCATGGATGGATCTGTCACAGCGTCCTGCTGGCCGTACAGCACCAAGGTGGGACACTTCACCTGGCTCATGCGGCCGCGCAGGCCATCTCGCAGAAACGGACGAAGGCTCTCCACAATGGCCAGCGTCTGCGGGCGGCGCTCCAGCGCCTGCTCCACCATCCATGTGCGATAGGGGTGCGGCACGGGAGGCGGGCGCAGGAACACCAGCTGCACCACGTTGTCAAAGTCCTCTGCCGTGGCGATGTCCAGCGGATTGAGTCCACTGTCCACGCGCTGCATGAAGGCGTTGTGCACTGGCGGCTCCACGCCTGCGGGGCTCAGCATGGCCAGCGCGCGCACGCGTTCGGGGTGCTCCAGCGCCAGTTCTGCGGAAAGCGCGCCGCCCATGGATGTGCCAATCACCACCACCTGCGGTGCGTTCACAGCATCCAGGAAGTTCGTGATCTGCGCTGTGTAGAACTGCTGCGTGTGATCCTTGCCAGCGTGGAACGGGTGCGCGCCAAAGCCCGGCAAATCTGGGGCCAGCACGCGGAAGCCAGCCTTGGCCATGGCTGGCATCATCATCATCATGGCATCTTTGCTGGTGCCAAATCCGTGCAGCAGCAGGATGGGCGGCGCGTCCGGCGCACCCGCTTCCAGGTACGGCCATTCCACGCCCTCCGCCTGCACCGAGCGCGACTGGACACCCAGCGACCAGTAGCCAGCCTGCCGCAGCGGCACCACCAGGAGCGCAGGCTGCACAAACCAGCCGTACGCACCCACAGCCAGCACGGCGGCAAGCGCAATGCCAAGGGCCACAGCCAGTTTCTTCAGGCGGCGCATCGCAGAACGATACGCCGCCCGCTCACTGCGCGTTCGTCAGCCGGGCTGCGAATGCGCCGCGCCCGGGCGCGCTCAGAGCTCACTCAGGGCGCGTCCGACCGCATGGCGCCTGCCGAAGCAGCCTGCTGCGCCTTGGCAGACGTGGCGTCCGAAGGCAGCCCCATCTGCGCCAGGCGTGCAGTGCTCTCTGCCAGCATGCGGCGCGGCACTTCGCGCTCTGGGTCGCGAGCCACAGCCTGCTCGAACTGGCTCACGCCATCCAGCAGCTTGCCCTGCGCCACATCCGCGCCACCCAGGAACATGTAGCCGTCCGCCAGCGTGGGGTTGGAACGCACCAGGTTCTCGCCGCATTCGCGCACGCGGTCCCAGTCCTTCAGCGCCCAGCAAGCATTGCCAAGCAGGATGGCGGTGCGGCCTTCTGGATCTGGCTGCAGGCGAATGGCCATCAGCAGCTCGCGCGCCTCCTTGGGCCGGTTCTGCAGCAGCAGGCAGCGCGCGCGCAGGCGCACCAGATCTGGGCGCTGGACCACAGCGCGCAGGCCGGGCTCGTCCAGCGTGCGGATCACGCCCTGCCAGTCCTTCATGGCGAACTTGGCGTAGGCAAGCTCCTCCAGCACTTCAGGGGCGGCGTCGTCGCGCACCACCGCGCGCTCCAGGGCGTCCACGCAGGCAGAGTCGTTGCCGCGGCACTTGGCGATGTCTGCCTGCAGGCGGTCAATCACAGGGCTGAACTCAAAGCGCTTGGAGACCGCTGTCAGGCGTGTCTCGGCCTCCTGGTACTTGCCCATGGCCGTCAGCACCTCCACCTCGGCAGACACGTAGTGCAGCTTGGTGGGGTCCAGCTGGGCGGCCTTGGCGTACTCCTGCGCAGCGTCGTCCATCTGGCGCCAGCGCTGATAGACCACGCCCAGGAAGTAGTGCGGCTCGGCCTTCTTGGGGTCCAGCTCGATGGACTTGGCAAAGGAGACCCGCGCCTCTTCAGTGCGCTTCATCTCGTTCAGGATGCGGCCACGCAGCAGGAAGTAGCTGCTGTCCTTGGGGAACCGCGTGATGGCGCGGTTCACATGGCCAAGGGCCTCCTCGAACTGGCCGTTCTGGAACGACTGACGGCCCTGGTCGTAGGCGATCTGCGCCGTGGCGCGGTCGTAGCGGTCATGCGCGTCGTTGCGCACCTGCTGCGAGTGGGTGGCTGTGCAGCCGGTCGCAAGCAACACACCGGCAGAGGCCAGGCAGAGCGTGGTGAGGATGATTGGGGTACGCATGGGTGTGTCTCCTGATCTGCGGGGGTCTAGCTGTCAAGGAATGTTCTGCATGGGCCGTGGTGGCACGCGCGTGAAGTCGTCGTCAACCGGCGGTGGCACGTCCTTGGAGAGGTCCTCGATGGTCGGAGGGCTCTTGCCGCCAGAATCCTGGAGGATGGGTGGCGGCAGCAGGATGAGCGAGTCCAGCGAGGTCTGCCACTGCTCCTTGTTGTCGGTGCGGATGGCTTCGCGCAGCGTCAGCATGGAGGGCGCGTACTTCTCCATGCGCAGCGCCTGGTCAACCCAGTACAGCGCGGTGGAGCGGTCGCCCTTCTTCCATGCTTCCAGAGCCTGCACTTCATAGGCACCCATCAGGTGCGACTGACTGAAGGGCAGCAGGCCAGCACGCGAGCCCACCTTGGCTGCGTCCACCAGCTTCATTTCCTTCTCGCCCTGCTCGTAGCTCTGCGCGTCCTCGATCACGGTTGGAGTGATGAGGAAGATGATCTCCTGCTTCTTCACCTGCGAAGCTGCGCCACTGAAGGCGCCCGGCACGATGTCGCCCAGGATGGGGATCTGGCGATTGGTGGTGTCGGTGATCTCGCGGAAGAGGCCGCCCAGCACGATGGTCTGGCCGCTCTTCACGCGCACGTTGGTCTTCAGGCTCTGCGCCAGTTCGTCCGGCACCGTGGCCTTGCCGCCGCCAGCCGCGTCAATGTCCTTGATGCGCGCGCTGCTCACTTCAGGAGCAAGCTCCAGGCGCACCATGCCATCTGGCGACACAAAGGGGCGGAAGCGCAGCTTGACACCCACGTCCAGGTACTTCACTTCCTGCGTGGTGCTGGTCTGCGTCTGCGTGGTTGAGAGGTACGCGATGCGCTCACCCACCAGCACGTTGGCCTTCTGGCGGTTCAGCACGGTCACGGTTGGGCGGGCCAGCACGGTGCTGTCCACCACCTGGTCCAGCATCTGAAGGAAGATGGCCACATCGTTGGTGATGACACCCATCTTCAGCGTGGGGTTGGGCTGGCCCTTGGTGGCGGGGTACAGCGACGAAGCGTTGGCCGTGGCAGTTGGGTTGGGCTTCACCGAACCGTCGAAGACATTGTCGAACGCGGCCAGTGGGGCCGCCACGCTGGCAAAGTCAATGTTGCCCACCACGCTGATGTCCAGACCAAACGCAGTGTCGTCGGTCAGATCTGCGGTGAGGATGGTGGCCTCCACGCGCACCTGCTTGGGCGCGGTGTCCAGGTCCTTGATCAGGGCTGCAACCTGCTCCTGCTTGGCTGGCGTGTCGAACACCATCACCTTGGCGGTGAACGCATAGGTGTCGGCGCCGCCGTCTTCCAGGGTGGGCTCGTAGCCAGCCTTCACGCCGCCCAGCGGAACTACCTTGCCAAGGTCCGTGGTCAGGATGGGCTTGATGATGGCCTCGGCGTCGGTGGCGCTCAGGAACTGGAGCGTGTAGATGCGAGGCTCCATCACCTGGTCGGCCTGCGCCGCGGTCTTGGCAGCGTCGGCGTCGCGCTTGCGCTGGTCGTCCTCTCGCTTGCGCTGGTCGTCCTCGCGCTTGCGCTGGTCGTCTGCGGCCTTCACAGCATCGGCCTTGGTCTTCTGCTCTTCGGCAACCGTGTGCACCAGCGTCACATTGCCCTCGGTGTATGCCACGCAGCCGGCTGCCTTCAGCACGGCGTCGAACGCCTGCTCAAAGGGCAGGTCGTACACACGGAAGCTCACCACGCCCGCGGTCGCCACGCCCGGGCTCATCACCAGGTTCATGCGGCGAGCCTTGGCAATGGCCTGCAGGGCCAGGGAGATCTCGCAGTTCTCAGCGCTGAAAGTCCAATTGCCCTTGGCGTTGATGACTGGTTCTGGAACGCTCGCTGGCAGCGCTGGGGGCGGGGCCGCAGCTGGCTGCTCTGGCTTGGCTGGCTCTGGCAGCGGCTTGTCTGCCTTGGCAGGCTGAGCGTTGGGCGAAGGTGGTCCGAAGACCGGCACGTCCTCGTTGCCCGGCTCTGCGATGGGCGGTTCGCTCTTGGGCTGGAACGGCGCGGCGGCAGGCGCGGCGGCAGGCTCAGACTGCGGCGCTGCGGCTGGCTCGGCTGCGGGATCCGCAGCGGGCTCGTCCGAAGCAGGCGGGTCGTTGGCGGGCTGCTGCGGTTCGGGAGGAGCGTCCTGCAGGCGGGCGTGCGCAGACTGCGTGAACAGCACAGTTGCAACACCCAGAACACATGCCAGGAACACCAAGGACCAGCGAGGTTGGATTCGAGTATTCACGCCGTAGTTCCATGCAGGCGGTTTGTGCTGTCTGCGGCACGCGCCGCTGGCTGCACAGACCGATCCGCTGGTACTGTCGGCACACCCGGAGGTCGACTTTCCTAGTTCTCGTAGATGATTGTGGGATCACCAGTGAACGGGTCGAGCAGCATGCGCGCCTGTTCATCGCCGTCCGATAAAGTAAAGCGCAGCGTGGGCACAGGGTCCACCACGCCGCCGAACGGACCAAACTGCACGGTGCCCACACCGGACACCACCCCCAATGAAACGCCCTCTGCAGACTCCCCCCTGCCTGTTCCAAACGTCAAACTGAGGGGACCGTTGGCTCCCGTCAGCGCGGTGGTCGGAGCAGATGCCCTGGCCAGGAAGTAACCCGTTCCATCGTTCCGGATGCGCAGCTGAATGGGATCGGTGGGGCTGCTCAGACTGGCGGAACGCGCCCAGTCCATGTCCGCCCGGACCAGCTGAATGGCGGCCTGCAGCCGCTCGTAGCGGCCGCTGGTGAACAGGTTGGTCGCGCTGGCAGCCATGATGGCCACGATGATGGCCACCATCAGCACCTCGATGAGCGTGAACGCGCGAGCTGCACTGTGACGCGCCTGGCTCATCGCGCGTTCTCCGCGTCAAACCCATAGCGCACCTGGCGCACAGGGTAGATGGTGTTCGGATCGCCACCACGCGATGGCGAGTATCCCTCGGTGAGACCAGTCACAGCGTCCAGGCCATGGTCGTAGTAGACCTTGGACTGGTCGTACATCACGATGCTGTTGCAGGCGATGCGGCCATAGATCTTGGTCTGCCCCAGCAGGCGAATGGGGTTCGACGGCAGGTACAGCGACCCCACGATGGCAGAGTCTGTGATGTCCCACATGAAGAAGCTGCTCAGGAACTGGGCCATGGGATAGAACTTGATTCGCCACGGCTCGATGTACTGAGGCGAGGATGGCGGAGCGGCAAAGCACGCGTTGGCGGTGAAGCCGTTGAACCACGCCTTCTTGTGCGGGTCGCCGTCTGCCAGGGTGGGGTTGCTCTCCGAGCTGCACGTGTAGCGCTTGCCCACCCAGGTGTTGCGCACGTCCATGGAATACCCGTTGTAGATGATCAGCGAGGAGTTGTCGTTCAGCTCAACGCTGCAGTTCTGCCAGTCCAGGCCGGTGAGGGCCAGATTGGGGTTCACCACGAACTTCACGTCGCCATTGATGATGATGCGCGAATCGCGGATGACCCAGCTGCCCCAGACCTCGTAGGTGCCTGCGTTCAGCGTGACCGTTGCGTTGCTGCGCACCTCAAAGTTGCGGGTGAAGAGCTGCGGCAGCAGCGAGGCCTTGATTCGGAACGAGTTGTAGGTGCGGGAGCCACCGTTCACCACCTGTGTGGTGGTGTACGACGTGAACGGGGAGACCACCGAAGGCGACGCTGGAGCCGCGATGATGGTGGTGCTCTCCGAGGCGTCCATGCGCTTGGGCGCCACCAGGCTGGCAGCGCTGCCCTGCACCAGCGCAGACGCTGCTGCGTTCGGGAAATAGACCCACGTTGACTTCATGGTGTCGGGATCCTGCGGCACTGCGCCAGCCACCGTGGACTCGAAGGTGGTCCCAGACCCCAGCCACACGCCATAACCCTGCCATGGCGAACCACCATTTTGCGACGAGGTCAGCGCATTGGTGCCCAGGTTGACGCGCAGGTTCTGCGCGCTCATGGGCGCGTTGGGCCAGCGGCCAATGAAGTTGCTGGAACCCTGCGTCTGCAGGATCCTGTTGGCAAAGATGGCGTACTGCCCCTTCACCACGCTGGGAATGCTCATGTCCGCCACGCTGGTCCAGGTAGTGCCGTTGCGGGTGCTGCTGACCGTGACTTCCACCTGCGTGGTGCTGGCGTCCGGCACTGGGTTGGAGTTGCCAGCAGCGCGCTTGACGATGTCCACCAGATTGACCGTCAGGGTGCCACCATCCAGGCTGTAGTTGCTGAGCAGCTGGCCTTGCGAATGCAGCGTGCGCCAGTTGGAGTTGGTGTCGCGCAGGATCATCTTGGTCAGATCCATGCCGGCCGCAGCCAGCGAGCGCGCATCTGCGGCTGCCTGGCTGTTCCTGGCCACCATGACGTTTGTCTCACGGCTGGAGACGTACGCGGCGGTGGATCCCCCCACCAGGACCATGGCAAAGATGGCCAAGAGCAGCGCCACGCCGCGGCGGCGCGCCCCCCCCTTCACAAACACAGATTGGGGCTTGGGTGCATGCATAGTTCACCTCACGAACAGCTTGGGTGCCGTTGCAACGCAGCCAGGATGCCGCCCAGTTCCATGGGGCTGCCACCGTGATCTGCGTCAAATTGGATGTCAAGCACCACGCGAACAGTGGTGCAAGGATCGTGCGTCGTATAGCGGAAGGCGCCAGACGCAACGCCCTCCAGGATGACGGAAGTCTCAAGCTGGTTCGCAGACTGGAAGGTTGTGCGCAGCTGCGACCAGTTGGTGTTGAGCGGATAGGAGGTCCGGTTGGCGTGGTCGGACACACGCTGCACGCTGACCGTGCGGGCCTGGGTGTCGATCACATACCAGCGCAGCTCGTCCGCATTGATGGTGTCATAATTGGTGGCATTCTGTGCCGTGCCGTCGAATTCCTCTGACGGCACCCACAGGCACACTACGGTGGCGCTCTGGCTGAGAATGGATCGCGACCGGTACAGATGGTCCGCGATGCGGGCCTGCGCGCGGGCGATGCGCGCAGTCTCCTGCGCCACCTCGTCCTGCAGCAGCAAGCCAGTCTGCACAGCGCTGATGGTGCCGTACACAGCAAGACCCACGATGGCGGTGACCACCGTGGCCATGAGGACCTCGATAATGGTGAATGCGCGGCGGTTCACGACGAAGTCTCCTTGGAGCGGTAACGGGTGAGCTGCGCCAGCAGCGTGTTTCCGGGCCCATACACCGACACGACAACTTGCTTGCCCTGCACCGTGATGTTGCCGTACTGGCTGAATGTCTTGGTGGAGGCAGTGATGGTGGTCACGCGGCGCAGCTGGCTGAAGCTGGAGGGCAGAAGCGGCCTGGTGGTGGATCCCGGACGTGCTGGGGCCAGCATCTGCCCAGTGTCCTCCTGGCCGGCCAGCGAGTCCATGCCGTCGTAGCTGGCCTCCATGCAGCTGCTCATCTGCAGTTCTGCGGCGTGCATGGCCAGGACCGCCATGCGGCCATCCTCCTGCGTGGCCACGCCCACGGAAACCGCCACGGCTGCAGCAGCGGCCACCAGCGCCACAACGACTGCGGCGACCAGGGCTTCCATCAGCGTGAATGCGCGGCTGAGGCCGCGGGTGCGGTTGACGTGAACTGAGCGAACGATCATGGTGCCGTGTTCCTCCACTTCCATGTTCGGATTCAGATGTGCCCGCCACCAGTGGGGCGCTCGGCACAGGTCCGTCTGTGCGGGCAGAACGGAAAATTTCCAGTGCAACGAGTTGCAGACATGCCCTGCTGCTTCCGATGGTTGGTGTGGGTACAGCGGCGTGTAGTGCCGGCTGCACCACTTGACCGAGACGATTCACCCGATCGAAAGGAGCATTGAATGAACCGCCTCACGAATCTGAAGTCCCGCATCCGCAAGGGCTTCACCCTGATCGAAATCCTCATCGTGGTCGTGATCCTTGGCATCCTGGCCGCCCTGGTCGTCCCATCGGTGACCAGCGCCCTGGATGACGCCAACTCCAAGGCAGCCGACGCTCGCGCCGGCCAGATCACCACCATGGTGACGCGCTTCAACCAGTTCCTGCCAGGTGGCGCTAGCGCCATCGCGCTGACTGATGGTGGCGTGTATGACTCGACCGACCTGGCCCCACTGGTGACCGCTGGCTATTGCGCCACGGCCGACCTGTCGAACCAGATCGACCCGACCAAGGGCTGGGTGTGGAGCGCCACCACCCGCCGGTTCACGCCGGAACCCTGAGTCTGAGAATGCCGCGGCGGCATAAGCCCGTGCAGGCGATGGCCGCCTGAGGCGAAACGCATCGTGGCGAATCGAAGAACGCCGGTGGATCCAGATGGGTCCACCGGCGACTTCCTTTTTCTCGGCGAACCTGTCCAGGTTGGCTCATCCCACCCCCCTGCACTGCCGATCTCCCTCCCGGCACCTTTCACCGGTGCAAACGCCTGACTGAGGAGTACACCATGGCTCGCATCCCATTCTTCGGCTCGCGCTCCGCTGGCGGCGGTCGCGGCTTCCTCTCGGGGAGCATTGGCTCCGCGCCCATCGCTGTTGACTTTGGCAGGCGCAGCGTGCGCATGCTGCAGCTCACCAAGGGCGCGCTCTCCTACCAGTGCGTGGCCGGGGCAGAGATCCCTGGCTGGGTGCTTGGGCAGATGGATGGCACCGACTCCGCCAACGAGGTGAGCTCCCGCCTGCGCGAGACGCTTTCCAAGTGTGGCTTCACCAGCGAGCGATGCATGATGACGCTGCCGGCAGAGCTGTTCCGCGCAGACACTGCACGCCTGCCGGTGATGCCGGACTCGGAGCTGAAGCAGAGCGTGGAGTTCGAGGCATCCGACCGCTTTGGCGTTGAGAAGTCCGCCACCGTGCTGGGCTACCAGCGCCTGGGCGAGCCAACCGGCGGCCAGCAGGACGTGCTCATCATGGCCATTCCGCGCAGCGTGGTGGAGGCTGCCGTGACGCCCATCACAGGATCTGGCCTGGCTGCCGTCCACCTTGAGCACGCAGCGCTCGCCGCATTGCGCGCCATCTGGCGCCAGCGTGTGGCTGAGTTCACCGACCCCAAGGAAGCCGCTGACTTCGTCATGCTGCACCTGGAGGATCGTGTGGCCACCCTCATCATCGTGAAGGCTGGACTGCCAGTGATGATGCGCTCGGTCCTGGGCGACTGGGCACCCCTGAACACCGCCATCCAGCAGCGCACCCGCGTGGGCAACAAGACGCAAGTGGGCATGGCTTCCACGGACCCCAAGACCAGCATCGGACTGCAGGACACGCAGATTGTCTCGGTGGAGGGCACGGTCAACAAGACCATGGACTCCAGCCCAGAGAGCTGGCGCTGGTGCGGCCTTGCTGAGGAGGCTCTCCGCTGCCTGCGCCACCTGGAGCGCAACCTGAATGGCTGGTGGCCCACGCGCATGGTGGTCACGGGTCCATCGGGATGTGACCCACACGTGGTGTCCAGCATGGAGAGCGTGTGCGGCCTGCACGGCGAGCTGGCTGTGCCGATCCGCCTGCTGACTTCGCCTGCGCCATGCGTGCAGGGCAACCCGTGGGTGGCAACGATTGGCTCTGCGGTGGCCGAGCTGCCATCCCTGCCAGCTGGCTGCGCTGCAGCGATGCGTCCGCAGCACTCCTCGCCACCGCCGCCTCCGCCGCCACCGCCACCGCCCCCTGCGCCCTCCGCTGAGAAGGCCCACGCAGAAGGAGCCGCAGCATGAAGGTTGACTTCCTGGTTGACTTCCTTCCGCCTGAACTGCGCCGCCGCACGTTCATTCGCGCCACCAAGCGCCGCAGCATGCTGCTGCTGGTGCTGCTGGGCATGAGCGCCACCGGCGTGGCCGCGCACAGCTGGAACGTGTACCGCCTTGCAGAGGCTGACCGCAACGTCAGCCTGAAGGTGTGCACCAACTCCGCCAAGGTGGATGACATCGTTGACAAGCTGGCTGCCGACCAGCAGCAGATCACCCGCTTCATGGGTGTCTACGACCAGATCGCCCTGCCCCTGGATGCAAGCGACCTGGTGGCCACCCTCACGCATCTGATGCCACGCAACACCTCGCTGGCCATGGTGCGCCTGGAGGTCAAGAACGAGCAGCCCGCCAAGGATGCCAAAGACGGCGGGCACGCTGCCAGCGCCGCCGCCAAGCCAGCCAAGGTCGTCAAGGGCGGCAAGGGCGGCAAGCCTGCTCCCCAGCAGGCGGCACCAGCCAAGCCAACCCGCTGGCTGGAGGCCACCATCCGCGGCTTCGCTGCCAGCAACAACGATCTCTACGAGTTCGAGCGCACCCTGTCGCGCACCGCCCCTCTGGAAGGCGTGACAGTGACTGAGAACAAGCCCATCGAGGTGCCCGGGTCGCGACTGCAGGAGTTCACCATCACCTGCCGCATCCCGCTGCACGTCCGCTACGAGCAGATCGCTTCGGCTGCCACGACTGCTGCTCCTGAATCCGCCGAGGCGCCCGCCGCCAAGCCTGCTGCCACGAAGGGAGCGACTCCATAATGCGTATCCCATCACCATTCTCCTTCCTTGACCGCGAACTGATTCTGTGGGGTTTGGCGCCCTGCACGTTCGCCATCATGCTGGTTGCGTGCTTTGCATTGCCCAATTACATGCGTGCCAAGCATCTGCGCGAGGACTCGGATCGCCTGAAGGCAGTCACCGATGAGACCCGCACCGCGCAGAACAACCTGCGCAAGCTGGAGGAACTGGTCTCCAGCCTCCGCGGCGAGCGCGACCGCCGCTGCCGACCTCTGGTGGAAGGCGTGGAGCGCGACCGACTGCTGGGCGCCATCACGCGCTCGTCAGACGGCGTGGCGGTCCAGGAGCAGTCCATCCGCACTGGTCAGATGGCCGTGGCGGAGGGAATGCCAGAGGACTACCCCGTGGAGCGCCGCGAGATCATGGTGGAGATGCAGGGCACGTTTGACTCCATCTTCAGCGTGCTGGACTCAGCTGAGTCGGTGGACCAGCTGGTCACGCCCAAGTCCGTGGAGATCTCCCTGATTCCAGGCCCGCTGGAGCAGGCGCAGACTGGCGCATGCACGGTGCGAGCCAACATGGTGTTTGAAGAGTGGTTCGCACCCAAGAAGCAGACCGCAAGCGCGTCCAGCGCGCGACCAAGCAGGAAGGGGCACGGTGAGCGCCATGGCAAGTCAATGGCACGATCTCTGCGCACGCCTCAACGTCAAGCCCAAGCAGTTCGCCATCCTGCTCACCATCACGGTGTCCTCGATCGGCGTGCTGGGCGTGAAGTTCTTTGTGCTGAAGCCCCGCAAGGCTGGTGCTGAAGTTGCCGCCGCCACGGGCGGTGCGGAGGCCTCCGGCGGCGGCACCGCCACTGTCATGCATGTAGACGGCAACGCAGCGCCCATGGCGACCGTGGCCGTCACCCTGGCCACTCGGCCAGAACGCGACCCGTTTGCACCGTTCTTTGTGGACCGCACTTTGGCAAGCAATGAGGCGCAGGAGACCACCGACAGCGAGGGAGGGGTTCTGGTGAATCCCATGACCGATCCAATGAACAAAGGGGCGGCGCCAACTCCGGTGGCCACGGGCAACGGGGTGAAGGGAGGCGTCACCAAGCCGGGCGCCAAGCCAAGTGGCACCAAGCACGCTGGCAACGTGCCCGGCGCAGCGGTGGACACCTCGCCGCAAGGGCTGTTCCTCAAGGCCATCATCGGCGGACGCATCGCGGTCATGAACGATGTCAGCGTGGAGGTTGGCGACGTCATCTACGACGATGCCGGCCAGGCCTTCACCGTCATGTCCATCCAAGATCGCGGCATCACGCTGAGCGACGGCCACCACACGTATTCCGTGGGCTACGCACGCCCACAGGCGGCCGGCGCCAAGCGCACCAAGGCACCAGGACGTTGAGCCATGGCTTTCAACCACCCAAACTCGGCTGATCTCGCCACCTTCCCCACCCTGGGGCAGGCACTCATCGAGCAGGGCGCGCTGTCCCCAGAGCAGCTGCGCGAGGCTCTCGCCATCCAGCGCAAGAGCGGCCAGCGCCGCCTGCTGGGCGAGGTGCTTCTGGAATCGGGCATGGTGGACAAGGTGGTGCTGCTGAAGGCTGTGGCCAGCAGCTGCGGAATCGAGTTTGTGCAGGAGCCGGCGGCCGTCTTCGAGCAGGGCTCCATGCCGCTGATTCCAGAACTCATCCGCAAGGAGCACCGTGTGTGCCCGCTGTACCTGGCCGGCAATGAGCTGGTGGTGGCCACAGCAGACCCCCAGAACTACTTCGTGCAGGATTTGATCGCCCGCGAGACCGGGTTCAAGGTGCGCTTCGTGGCGTCGCCGGACGACGCCATCGAGGCGCTGCTTGCAGACCCTGAGAAGGCCGCCGCCAGCGTGAACAAGAAGGCCGAGGAGCTGGTGGCCGACCTCATGGGCGACGCCGGCAACGACGACTTCAACCTGCAGGAGCACAAGGCCGAGGAAATGCTTGGCTTTGACTCCGACGACGATGTCGGACCGGTGGTCAAGCTGGTGAACTTCATCATCTGCAGCGCTGTGCAGGATGGCGCGAGCGATATTCACATCGAGCCGGACGACAACAAGCTGCGCGTGCGCTTCCGCATTGACGGCGTGCTCATGGTGAAGATGACGCCGCCCTACCGCATGCACGCCGCCATCAGCAGCCGCATCAAGATCATGTCGCACCTGGACATCAGCGAGCGGCGCGTGCCCCAGGACGGCGAGATCTCCGTGAAGGTGAATGGCCGCCCCATTGACCTGCGCGTGAGCACGCTTCCAGGCAAGTTTGGCGAGAAGATCGTCATGCGCGTGATTGACGTGAGCACCAGCAAGCTGGGCCTTGAGAAGCTGGGCTTTCGGCCAGAGATGCTGGAGCGCTTCCACAACGTCATCACGCAGCCATACGGCATCGTGCTGGTGACTGGACCCACCGGCAGCGGCAAGTCCACCACGCTGTACTCGGTGCTGGGGACATTCGACACCATTGGCACCAACGTCAGCACGGTGGAAGATCCCGTTGAAGCCAACCTTGAAGGCGTGCATCAGTCGCAGATCAGCCCCAAGGCCGGCTTCACCTTTGCTGGCGCGCTCCGCGCCCTGCTGCGCCAGGACCCCGACATCATCATGGTGGGCGAGATCCGCGATGGCGAGACTGGCCAGATCGCAGTGCAGGCCGCGCTGACTGGCCACCTGGTGCTGAGCACCCTGCACACCAACGACGCGCCGAGCGCCATCACCCGCTTGCAGAACCTGGGCGTGGAGCCATTCCTGGTGGCCGCATCGCTGAAGGGCGTGCTGGCCCAGCGCCTGGTGCGCCGCATCTGCAAGGAGTGCAAGACAGAGTTCGAGCCGGACGCCCAGCAGATCAAGAGCATGTTCAACCACGGCGAGGGCTGCACCAAGCTGTGGAAGGGCAAGGGCTGTCACAAGTGCCACGAGTCGGGCCTGTCTGGCCGCCTAGGCCTCTATGAGCTCATGGTCCCGGACGAGCCGCTGGTGGATGCCATCTGCGCCGACTCCGAGCCCGCTGTCATCCGCGACATCCTGCGCAAGAGCGGCTTCCTCACCCTGTGGGATGACGGAATGCTGAAGGTGCGCGACGGTCTCACCACGCTTGAGGAGGTCTTCGATGCCTGCCGCCGCTGATCGCCCCGCGCCTGCCGCCAATGCTGCGCCGCAGGCCGACCTGCGCAAGTTCTCCTACCGCGCCCGCCGCCCCGATGGAGGCGAGATCGTCCGCGGCGTGGTGGAGGCGCCGGACCATCATGCCGCCGTGCGCGAACTTCGCCGCCAGGGGCTGGCCATCCTGTCCGTGGAGCTGGGCGACAAGGGCGCGTCCGTGGGCGCGGAGCTCAGCCCAGAGAAGCTCCGCCAGAAGCTCTCGCGAAAGATGAAGCGCGACGATGTGGTGACGTTCTGCCAGCAGCTCTCCATCATGCTCCGCACGGGCGTGCCGCTGGCAGAGTCGCTGGATACCTTCGCCGCCCAGGCGGGCAAAAAGGAGGTCGGGCAGTTCGTGAGCCTCATCAAGCAGGACGTGTGCGAAGGCGAGGACTTCTCGGCCGTGCTGGGCAAGTACCCGAACACGTTCCCGCCGCTGCTGATCTCGCTCATGAAGGCCGCGGAAGTCTCAGGCAAGCTTGACGAAATGCTGGCCCGCGTGGCCAAGGAGCTTGCCAAGCAGCGCAAGACCACCAAGCAGATCAAGGGCGCCATGATGTACCCCGGCATCATGCTGGTGGTGGCCATTGCGGCCGTCACAATCATCATGGTGTTTGTGCTGCCCAAGTTTGACCCGCTCTTCAAGGCGCAGGGCGACATGCTGCCCATGCCCACCAAGGGCCTCATGTGGCTCAGCAACTTCCTGAAGACGGGCTACTTCATCTACCTTCCCACCATCGCTGGCGTGGTGGGTGGCCTGTGGTACTACCTGCGCACGCCGCACGGCCGCAGGACCATTGACACCATCAAGCTGCGTGCGCCCATCCTGGGGCACATGTTCCGAACCATGTATCTGGTGCGCTTCAGCGCCACCATGGCCACCCTGCTGGCTGCTGGCGTGGCGCTGCTCGACGTGGTGCGCATCACCAAGGAAGTCACTGGCAACGTGCACTACGACAAGATGTGGGACCTCCTGGGCGAGCGCGTCAGCCGCGGCCAGGACCTTTCGCCCACCTTCCGCGAGTTCGACTTCGTCCCGCGCAACATCGTGGCCATGATCGCCAGCGGCGAGAAGAGCGGCCGCCTCCCAGAAGTGCTGGAGGCTGCCGCAGCGGCTGCAGAGGACGACCTGGAGATCGCCATCAAGAGCACCACCAGCCTCATCGAGCCCATCATGATCGTGGGCATGGGCGTGGTGGTCGGTGGCATCGCCAGCGCCATGCTGCTCCCCATCTTCAACATGAGCAAGGCCATGAAGCACTAGCGGAGGAAGGCGCCGTCAACAGCCGCACGCGCGATAGGCGCGTAGGGGCGGCACCCAGCAGCGCACGGCGGCGCGGTAGTGCGCGTAAGGCGTGCCAAACCGGCTGAGCAGGTCGGCCTCTTCATGCGGCCGCACCATGACTTGCCACAGCGCGCCACCCGCAAACACGTATGCCAGGACGCTCCACGATCCCACCATGGCAGCCACACCAACGCCCTGTGCGAGCCCGGCCACAGCCGTGGGATTGCGAATGTAGCGATACGGCCCCACCACCACCAGCGCGTGCGGGCACGCCATGGGGAGAGGCGTGCCGCGACCAGCCAGTGCCATGGTGATGCCGCTGGTCAGGCCTAGCGTTCCAGCGAGTGCAAACACCACGCCACCCATCAGCTGCTGATGCGGCCATGTCATGGCGGGGACGCCCAGAGCCCGTTCGCAGCTCACGATTCCCGCAGGCAGGACAGCCAGGAAGAACCCCCAGAACAACACGGTCTGCAGCAGCGTGTTGGCCAGGTTGCCAGCCACAGTGGTTGCCCTAGACGGCCGGAACGACCGCCGCATCCACTGGCTAACGCTCACGGCGCCCTCCATGCGATGATGACTGTCATGACCATGGCTGCGGCCATGGCGCCCGCGCCCAACCAGGCTGCGCCTGAAAGCACAGAGAGCCCGATGGCATAGAGCGCTGCGCAAGTGACCGCTCCCGCTGTGAGCCATAGCCACGCCTTGCGCTGCGGAGCGCCGCGCAGCAGCAGGACGGCAGACACCACCGATCCACCTACGAACAGCAGCGCATCGGCCCCAGCAAAAGCAAGCAGCGTGACATCTGGCGCACCCGGTGCCTTGAACAGGTCGCGGAACGCTGCACTGAGCAGGATCCCGGCCCACCAGGCCACGCAGCACACGCCCTGGAGCAAGAGGTAGGTAGCAAAGAGTCTGCGCATTGAGCGTTGGACGCCCTGCGCGTCCCTGTGAAACAGCAGCAAGCAAGACCACAGCCTGTGCGCGCAGCCCAAGCCCAAGGCTCCCCCGCACTCCGCTGGATGAGAGACTGCTTTACTCCGCCCGCACGCGCAGCGGCTGCCGGATGTCCTCTGGCATCACCGTGAAGCTCACAGCCCCCACGCCCTTCTTCAGGCCAACGGTCAGGGGCAGCGGCTTGCCAGCAGCGTCGCGCAGCTCCAGTTCAATGGGAGCGGACTGCCACTTCTCGTCCTGGCGGGTGAACCCAACCATGACCGGCTGCGTGCCCGGCTGCAGCAGGGCCTTCTGCGGCTTGACCAGCGAGAGCGAAGCGCCTTCCGGCAGCTGCGGGATGCTCAGCAGGAAGATGCGCTCCATGGCGTCCACGCGCCCAGAGGGCGTCAGGTTCACCGTGACCAGCGGCAGGTCCTTGCCCTGCGTCCAGCGCACCTTAGATGGCTGCCAGCCGTCCTTCAGGACTTCAATCTCCACGTCGCCGCCCTTGGGCACTGGGGTCAGCACCACCGCAGGCGCCAGGCCGCGGTCCTCGCCGTTCACACGCACGCGCGCGCCCTCTGGGGCACACAGCACGCGGATCTGTTCCACATTCAGCGGCACGTCCACGCCAGGCGGCGGAGCTGCCTCGATGGCTTCTGCAGTTGTGCCGCCAGCGGCCGTACGCACCCGCGTGACCAGCTGCTTGATGGGCACCACGTCAAATGCCACCAGGACCGCGCTCACACCCAGCGCTGCGATGGTCACCACACCCACCCAGCCGCCCTTGCTGCGCGCCTTGCGCTGCGGGGCGTCCAGGTGCGACACGCCCACCATGGGTGGCGTGCTCCAGGGCAGTGCCACAGCCTTGGGCTTGGGGCTGCCAGCTTCACGGCCAAATGCACGGTCGGGGTGCTCTGCGTGGATGGTGGGCTCCACCATGGGCGCAGGCGTGGATAGCCAGCCCTTCAGACGGCGGCCAAAGGCCACAGCGTCCTCTGGACGGCGCGTGCTGTCGCGCGAGAGTCCGTCTGCCAGCAGAAGGGCCAGCACCTCGTCCACGCGTGGGCTGCACTGGCGGATGTCCGGGGCGTCCTTGTCGCACACCACGCGGGCGGCTTCGTGCACCGGCAGGCCGCGCAGGTCGTGTGGCTGGATGCCAGAGAGCAGCTCGTACAGCACCGCGCTCAGCGCGTACACGTCCGAGCGCTTGTTCACCAGGCGCGGATCAGCCTTGAACTGCTCTGGGCTCATGTACTGCATGGTGCCCACGATCTGGCCAGTCTCAGTGCGCACGGTGACCGCAGCGCTGTCAATCTGCACAGCGCGGGCCACGCCAAAGTCAATCACCTTCACGCGGCCCACGCGGTCAACCAGGATGTTGGCCGGCTTCAGGTCGCGGTGCATGTAGCCCTTGCGGTGCGCAAAGCCAACCGCGTCGCACACCTGCACGTAGAGCTGCGCAATGTCGCGCATGCCCAGGCGGTTGCGGAAGACGTAGTCAGTGATGGTGGAGACTTCCTCCACGTACTCCATCACGATGTATGGGATGTCAATGTCTCCGTCTTCCTCCACGCCTGTGCGGAAGACGGTGGCAATACCCGGATGCTTGAGCTCCTGCAGGAGGCGCGCCTCGCGCTCAAAGCGCTTGCGCATGCCGTCCTCGCGCTGCGTGCGCAGCAGGACCTTCAGCGCCACCTTGCGGCCAGTCTCGATGTCCGTGGCCAGGTACACGCGCCCCATGCCGCCTGAACCCAGGATCTTCTCCACCTTGGTGCCAGCAAAGGTCTTGCCCAGCATGGGGTCCATGCCGCTGCGCGCCACCGGGTGGTCTGACTTGCTGACGGTGATCTCACCAGGCTCCTCTGGCACACGGGTGGACAGCGTGGCGCCGCGCGTGGGCTGCATGGCGTCTGGCTTGGGCGCGTCTGGCTCGAGGCTGAGTGGTTCGTCTGCGCCCTTCTTCTCCAGCCCCACAATGGTGGGCATGTCTGCGATGGTGTAGCCCTCAAGATCCTTCAACAGGCGATCCTTGACGGCCTGGTCCACCTTGAGCGATGCAATCCACCGCGGCCGGACGGGTGCATCGATGGCCTTGGCCTGCTCCAAAAGCTGGGTGTAGGTGTCGGACATGGCTGGTGATGGTGGTTTCGGCAACTTTCTGGGCTCAAATCAGGCCGTTTGGCCAGAATCTGCCTCGTCTGCCATCACATGGGCGCTGGGCCGCCCCAGAGGGGGTCGGTCCTTGTAAGGAAAGAGGAGCCCTCCTGCCGAAAAAGGACATATGCCAAAGGGCGCCCTGATCGCCATCCTGTGCGCAGCCATCTATCTGCTCCTCCGCGGGGCAGGGATCGTCCATGACGCCCCCTTCCTGGTCTGGGCGCAGGCTGGTCTTTTCGGGTGCTTTCTGACCGGCACAGTTATCAACATCAAGAGCGGCAACGCGCTGTGGGCAGCCATCTTTGCTGGCCTGACAGTGGGCTGGAATCCTTGGCTCCCAGCCGCCACCTCGTGGCATCAGCCTCTCCCGTGGGACAAGTGGGCCACTGCGGCCTCGCTGGCCTGCGGCGTGGCAGCGGGCGCCTTTGTGGTGCGCTATTGGGGTCGCGGAGAGACGGCCTAACGCGCGGCTGGCGGCGCTGCGACTGGCTGCGCTGATGTTGGCTGCGCTGCGGCTGGCGGCGCCACTGGATCAGACAACTTGTAGAGGTACGCGCCACCGGCCCTGTTCTCATGGCGGTCGTTCTTCACGCGCGACACTGCCACCCACGGCCACTTGGCCACCATGTCTGTGCCAAAGCTGCCCTGGCCACACGGCGCCAGGTGCGACAGCCGGTGTGTGCACTGCCATACGCCGTTCACATAGCTGAAGACAAAGACGCAGCCTGGCTTGCCGCCCTCTGGCTCATCGGCTGCGCGGGCGCCAGTATCCGCCACGAACACGCGGCCTTGATTGATCACCAGCTTGCCTCCATAGGCGCGGCTGGGAGCCATGCCCTTGCCAGGCACCAGCTCTGCCTCCAGGGTCCATGCGGTGCCTTGGCGCCGGTACATCCACACCCGTCCAGCAGCTGTTGCGCCCGTCACCGTCATGGCGCGCACCGCCAGCAGGTCCCCTTCCAATGCCACCTGCGAACCAAAGCTCGGGAGGTGCGTCACCACGTTGCCAAGGAGTTCGCCCTCCAGCATCCAGGTCTGGCCCACCCGGCGATACACCAGCACTGCCGCCTGGCCGCTGATGGGCGTCTCCTCATGAGCGCGGATTGGAATGGTGCTTGGAACGCCCACAGCCAGGGTGTCGCCGGAGATGGCCACCGACGTGCCAAACCACAGCGCGTCGCGAGCCTTGCCATCCAGGACCGGCGCAGTCACCGTTGCGTCCAGCACCCAGCCAGTGTCCTGCTTGGTGTAGACGAACACCTCTGGATTGGCCTGGCGTTCACCCTTGTTGGCGCGATACCGCAGGTCCACCGATGCAATCGCCACGGACTTGCCATCCGTGCTGATGGAGCTGCCGAAGCCCGGGCGCGGGGTGGCTGCCGGCAATGTGATGAGGCCGCGCTGCGCCCAGGTGTTTCCCGCTGGCTCGAACACCGCCACCATGCCGCCCTGCGATCCTGGCCGATCCACGTTGGCGAAGACTGTGTTGCCGCCGCCCGCCAACCGCTGGAACACAAAGTCGCCTGGCTGCAGCGCGTGCACCTGCGCCATCTCCAGCGCGGCCACCCAGCGATCATCCGCCAGCTGATAGCTGGCCATTTGTCCGTCGTCGCTGGCCTGGTCCACGCGCACCGTGCCGCTCACCAGCAGCCGATCTGCCGCAAACGCCAGGGCGTTGCCAAACACCAGCGAGATGGTGGGCGCTGGCGCTGTGATCACCTGCGTCTCGTAGGTCGCGGGAACAGCGGCCTCCTTCACCGTGAAGGTCACGTGCGGAATGGTGCCGCCCTCTGAGGGCGGCCGCACAGCTGGGCGGTCGCCCTTCTCAGCGGGCGCCACAGAAGGCGGCACGGGTGGCGTTGGTGCGGCAGCAAGCGCCGCACCCAGGAGGGACACGGCAGCAACATGTGGAGTGAGGTGCTTCATGGAGTTCAGTGTCTTGCGCCCAGCGTTGCGTACGCCGCAGCGCACGCTTGCACCAGGACCTGCTCGTCAGGCAGGTTGTGCTTGCCATAGGCGTCGCGCGGCGGAATGACCACGCATCCAGACGCATGCAGGCGGCGCAGGTTCTCCACCAGCACGGTGGTGTGCATGCTGCCGTGCATGGTGGGTGCCCACAGCAGCGCTGCGCGGCCCTGCTCGGTGCGGCCCAGCGCGCTGGCCAGCGTGGCCGTGACAGGGGTATCTGCAATGCCGTGCGCCACTTTGGCGATGGTGTTGGCGCTGGCGGGGGCCACCAGATACACGTCAAAGGGAGCCGAGTCAGAGAGATGCTCCGCCTCAGCGGTCAGCTCCACCACCACACGGTTGGCCGTGGACCACTCCAGCGTGTCGCGCGTGACGTAGCGCAGCGCCTCTGCGCTGGCAAAGGCGGTCACCTGCGCGCCCTGCCGCCGGAGCGCGCGGGCCACCATGGGCGCCTTGAATGCGGCGATGCCGCCCGTCACCATCAACGCCACGCGGGCGCCGTCCAGCGCGCTGCCGTCGCGCGGCACTTCGCGGTCGCCCAAGTCGCTGGGCGTGGGTGGTGGGAACTCAAAGGGGCTGCGAGCCATGCGTGCCGGGATGGTATCCGGCCCGGGGCTATGCTTCCGCGCCAGTGAGCAGCGCCCACCAGGCACATCATGCGGAACACTCGTGGCTGCACCGCTGGCACGAGCTGCTTGAACCCGCCCTGGCAACGGTGGCGCTGACCTGCGCGTGGGTGCTTGAAGCCAAGGAAGGACCGGTGTGGCTGTGGGGGTCTCTGTACGCCGTGAGTTTTGGCGTGGCTGGGTACAGCGCCTTCCTCACTGGGCTGCGCGAGATGCTGCAGTGGAAGCTGGACGTGGACTTCCTGATGGTGGTGGCGGCGCTGGGTGCCGCGTCCATCGGCAAGTACGGCGAGGGCGCCATGCTGCTGGTGCTCTTTGCCATCGGCCACGGGCTGGAGCACTACGCCATGGGCCAGGCGCGCAAGGCCATCCGCGCGCTGGGCAGCCTGACCCCCCACAGCGCGTGGGTGCGGCGCGGCGCAGACTGGGCTGAGGTGCCAGTGGAGCAGGTTGCGCTGACAGACGTGGTGCGTGTCCGCGCAGGTGAGCGCGTTCCCATGGACGGCACTGTGGCCCAAGGGCTTTCGGCGGTGGACCAGAGCCCCATCACCGGCGAGAGCGTGCCCGTGGAGAAGGGCCTGGGCGACGAGGTCTTTGCCGGAACGCTGAATGGCGACGGCGTGCTGGAAGTACGCGTGACCCGCGTGGCGGCCGACAGCACGGTGCAGCGCATGATCCGCCTGGTGGAGGAGGCGCAGAGCCAGAAGAGCACCACGCAGCGCTTTGCAGAGCGGTTCACTCGCGTGTATGTACCCGTGGTGCTGGTGATGACCGCTGGCACGGCCATTTTGCCGCCGCTGGCTGGCTGGCTGAACTGGAGCGATGCATTCATGCGCTCCATGACGCTCCTGGTGGGCGCCAGCCCCTGCGCGCTGGCCATCTCCACACCTGCGGCGGTGCTGGCTGGCGTGGCACGCGCAGCGCGCAGCGGCGTGCTCATCAAGGGTGGCGCATCCCTGGAGTCATTGGGCACAGTGCGGTGCATTGCGCTGGACAAGACAGGCACGCTGACGGTGGGCCGCCCGGTGGTGCACGCCATGGTGACGCTGGACGGAACGGAGACAGAGCTGCTGCAGGTGGCGGCTGCGCTGGAGAATCACTCCACGCACCCGCTGGCGCACGCTGTGCTGGAGGCCAGCCGCGCACGCGCGCTGGCGCTGCCCGCCGCAGACCAGGTGCAGGCCATCCGCGGCAAGGGGCTCACGGGCACTGTGCAGGGCGCTCCAGCCGCCATTGGCGCGCTGCGCATGTTTGACGGCCAGTCTGCACCCGCTGCCACGCCCGCCGCCACTGCAGCCGTGCAGCGGCTGGAGGCGCAGGCCTGCACCGTGATGCTGGTGGCCGCTGGCGGCCGCATTCTGGGCGCCATTGGGCTCCTGGACATTCCGCGCCGCGAGGCAGCGGAAGCCATGGCCACCCTGCACGCCATGGGTGTGCGGCCAGCTGTCATGCTGACTGGCGACAACGCGCAGGTGGGCGAGGCCATCGGTCGCGTGGTGGGCGTGGACCAGGTGCACGCAGGCCTCCTGCCCACGGACAAGATCGAGCGTGTCCGCGAGCTGTTGGCCCAGCATGGAAGCGTGGCCATGGTGGGCGACGGCATCAACGACGCCCCTGCTCTCGCCGCGGCCACCGTGGGCATTGCCATGGGCAAGAGCGGGACAGACGTGGCGCTGGAGGCAGCGGATGTGGCGCTGATGTCAGACGACCTCTTGCGCCTGCCCTTTGCCTTTGGTGT
>JAXMAM010000038.1:0-23114 GCA_046350455.1 Phycisphaerales bacterium
AGCGCGTGGCTCAGGTGGCCCCGGTGGCCCGGGTAGCCCAGATGGCGGCCCAGACGGACCGCCGCCGCACAGGGGCCCAGGCATGGGTCCGCCACCCGGCGGAGATGGCCCGAACGGTCCCCCGCCTCCACCGCCCGGGGAGTGAAGGCGTGCACACGCAGCGATCAGCGCGCGAAGCGCTGGTCCCTGCTCATGCGGTTCAGATGTCCAGGTTCTTCACGTCCAGCGCGTGCTTCTCGATGTAGGCGCGGCGCTGCTCCACGTTCTCGCCCATGAGAGTTGAGAAGAGCGCGTCCGCCTCGCTGGCAGCATCCCAGGTGATGCGGAGCAGAGTGCGGCGTGCCGGATCCATGGTGGTCTCCCACAGCTGCCCAGCATCCATTTCACCCAGACCCTTGAACCGCTTCACCTCGATGCCGCGGCGGCCCACTTCATGCAGCGCGCGGAGAATGCTGGGCACGTTGGCTGCCTCCACATACTCCACAGAGTTGTCCTTCTCATTCACCACGCGCCACGCATACTTGGTGGGCAGGCGCTCGCCCGTGATGCTCTCTTCCTGCACCAGGCTGTAGTCGTCCATGCTGATTGCATTGGCCGCCAGCTGCTGGAAGATCTTCTCCAGCTCCTTGTTCTCATGCAGCACGCGCAGGGTGGCTGTGCGGGTGGCGGGGTCCACCGATGCACCGCCCGCCAGCTGCATGCCATGCTTCTCCATGTGCAGGCGCGCCTCGTCCTCTGTGAAGAAGAGCGCGTCACCGCCAGTCCAGACCAGCTGATAGGTCGGCAGGCGGCCTTCACCCGTGGGGTCCTCGCGCCGCCGCGCCAGCAGGGTGGCGAACGGAATGCCGCGCCGGCCGCTGATGGTGACCAGCTCTTCCAGGCGGGACAGCATTCGCACCACGTTGCGCACCTTCTCCAGGGGCACCTCATGGGCGATCTCGCCGTCGTCGCCGCGCACCACCAGGGTGCTCTGGCGCAGCGCCAGGTCTGTGAGCACGTCTGCGAAGGCAGCGTCGTTGAGCACGTACTGCACCTGCTTGCCACGGGCCACCTGGTACAGCGGCGGCTGGGCGGAGAAGATGCGCCCCGCGCGCACCAGCTCTGGCATCTGCCGGAAGAAGAACGTGAGCAGCAGCGTGCGGATGTGGCTGCCGTCCACGTCTGCGTCGGTCATGATGATCACGCGGCCATAGCGCAGCTTGCTGGCGTCAAAGTCCTCGCCGATGCCGCACTGCAGGGCCTGGATGAGCGTGCGGATCTCCTCAAAGCCCAGCACCTTGTCCAGGCGCGCCTTCTCCACATTGAGCAGCTTGCCGCGCAGCGGAAGGATGGCCTGGTACACGTGGTCGCGCCCGCCCTTGGCGCTGCCGCCTGCGCTGTCACCCTCGACGATGTACAGCTCGCTCTTCTCCACGTCGTTGCTGCTGCAGTCCGCCAGCTTGTGCGGCATGCCGCCAGAGTCCAGCGCGCCCTTGCGCTTGATCAGCTCGCGCGCCTTGCGGGCGGCCTCGCGCGCCTCTGCTGCCAGACGTGCGCGGCTGCAGATGTTGCGCGCCTCGGAGGGGTGCTCCTCCAGCCATGCGCCCAGCAGCTCATTCACGGCCTGGCTGACAAAGGGCTCCACCTCTGGATTGAGCAGCTTTTCCTTGGTCTGGTTGTTGAAGGTGGGGTTCTTCAACTTGACGCTGACCACAGCGGTGAGGCCTTCGCGCAGGTCCTCGCCCGTCACAGCGTCCTTGCCGTCCTTGAAGATGTTGTTGCGCTTGGCGTAGCCGTTGATGGCCACCGTGAGCGCCTTCTTGAACGCGGTGACGTGCGTGCCGCCGTCACGGTTGGGGATGTTGTTGCCGAACGCCAGCAGCAGTTCGTTCATGGCGTCCGTGTACTGGAGCGCCACGTCCGCGCGCATGCCGGCTGCTTCGTCCTCGCGCATCACGCTGATGACCGGGCTTGTGACCGTCTTGGTGGTGTTCAGGTGCTTGACGTAGCCAGCCAGGCCATCCGCCGCGTAGAAGGTGGCCTCGCGCGGCTCGCCGCTCTGGTCCACGCGCTCATCGCGCAGGGTGATCTTCACGCCTGGGTTCAGGTAGCTGAGCTCGCGCAGGCGGTGCTCCAGCCGGTCGAACTGGAAGGCCGTGTCTGGAAAGATCTCCGGATCTGGCTTGAAGCTGATGCGCGTGCCAGTGGTGGTGCTGTTCTGGCGCTCGCCCAGCACATGCAGCTTCTCGGTGATGTCGCCGCGCGCAAAGGCGATCTTGTACGTCTTGCTGCCCTTGTCGACCTGGACTTCCGTCCACTCGCTGAGCGCGTTGACGCACTTGATGCCCACGCCGTGCAGGCCGCCCGACACCTTGTAGGCGTTGTTGTCGAACTTGCCGCCGGCGTGCACCTCGGTGAGGATCACCTCCACCGCAGGCCGGCCGTTGATGGCCGGGTTCTCGTGCTTCATGGGGTCCACGGGCATGCCGCGGCCGTCGTCCTCCACGCAGCAGCTGCCATCCACGCCGATGGTCACCTTCACCAGGGTGGCATAGCCAGCCATCACCTCGTCAATGGCGTTGTCCACGCACTCGTAGACCAGGTGGTGCAGGCCCTCTGGGCCAGTCCCGCCCACATACATGCCCGGACGCTTCCGGATGGCCTCCAGACCCTCCAGGACCTGGATGGTGCTGGACGTGTACTGGTCTGCCGGGGGAGCGCCTTGGGGGGTGGCGGGAGCGCGATTGGTGGGAGCGGTTTCTGCCATGCTGCGTAGGTGGGTCATTGTAGCAAAACCGCGCTTTTCTTGTTGGAAGAATGCCGCTTTTCAGGCTTGCAAATGCGCTGATTCCAAGGGGTAAACTGCAGCGCGCTGGTGTGGAACGCCGATCCATGCTGGACGGTCGCCAGCCAGTCGACCACGCACGTCAAACGCCATCAGGTTCACAGGATGCTGGATGCGTCCGTATGAGTGGCGAAGCAAGGATGCAGACATGACTTCCCAGGATCCATCAGCAACGCCGGACGGGGAGCAGCCCACCACGCCACCCTTCGTGCTGGCGCGGCGCACGTTCCTGTTCCTGGGAGCGCTGTTTGCAGCAGCGTGCACCACCAGCAGTTCGCAGAAGGTGGCGCAGTCGCCCGAGCCCATCTGGCCGGAACTGCCACCTCCGCCGCCCATGCCGCCCATCACTGCTGATCCGCCCGCCGCGCGGCGCGCGGATGCAGGTGGCGACAAGCGTCCGCCCGCGCCCTCTGGAGACACGTTGCGTGCCGGGCCTGTGCCGTTCGCGCTCTCGCGCCGCACCTGGGCGCGCGGTGCCCCCATGGTCAACGAGATGGACCCCATGCTGCCACCGCGGTGGATCACCGTGCACCATGACGGCATGAACCCCTTCTACGGCACCAGCGAGATTGACACCAAGGCGCGTCTGGAGCTCATCCGCAACGGCCATCGGGGCAAGGGCTGGGGCGACATCGGATACCACTTTGTGGTGGACCGTTCGGGCCGCGTGTGGGAGGCGCGTTCGCTGCGCTACCAGGGTGCGCACGTCAAGAACTGCAATGAAAACAACGTGGGCGTCATGTGCCTGGGCAACTTTGAGGAACAGACGCCCAGTGCCGCGCAGATCGCGGCGCTGAAGAAGACGCTGCTGGCTCTCCGCACCTACTACCGCATTCCCATGGCGCGCGTCCGCACGCACCGTGAGTGGCCCAGTGCGCACACGGAGTGCCCGGGCGCCGCGCTGCAGGCACGGATGGTTGCCATCCGCAGCGGCAAAGAAGCCGCGTGACGCATGGGCGCTGTCGTTGGCATGCTGCTGGTGACGGCAGGCATGGTGGCCATTGCCATCGTGGTCTGGGGCAGACTGCAGCGCCAAGAAGCAGGCGACGACATCTTTGAAGCCAAGCTGAAGGCGGACGACGAACGCGCCCGCGAAGGCCGCGAGCGCCGCGCCGCAGCCATGCACGCGCGTGATCGAGTGCGGATGGCGGCGCTGCCATGGGAGGAGGCGAGGTTGGGCTGGCCACTGGCCCAGACGCAGCCCATGATCGCCACGATGGGCATCACGGGCAGGAGCACGGCCACAGCGACCATGGCGGCGTGGATGTGGGCGACGTCGGTGCCGATGGCGGCGGCGACGGCGGCGGAGGCGGCGATGGCGGTGGCGACTAGGCCTCGCTGCCAGGGTTCGCGCTGCCAGGCAGCCAGCGCTGCGTGCAGCGCCGCGGCGGGTTGCCAGCGCATGCCAGGACGCACGGCGCGGGATGCTGCGTGCGCGCGGTCACCTGCACGGTGGCCACGCCTCCTGCACGGTGCGGTGGAGGCCAGCGCCCACAGAGGCCAGGAGCGCGCTGCCCAGCGCTGCGCCATCGCTGCTGGTCATGCGCACCAGCGGTGCGCCAAAGGCGTCTGCGCAGCACTGCGTCCAGAAGGGGCTGTTGAACCCGCCGCCGCTGATGGCCAGTTCCTGCACTGGTACGTCAGCGCTGCGGATGAGCTCCAGGCACAGCGCCATGCTGGCTGTGACGCCCTCCATGACCGCGCGGGCAAAGTGCTGCGGCTCATGCGAGAGGTTCATGTTGGCAAACGAACCTGTGGTGCGCGGATCCGGGTATGGGCAGCGCTCGCCAGCCAGCGTGGGCAGGAAGACCAGGCCGTCGCAGCCAGCGGGTGCAGTCTGCGCCAGCGCGTCCAGGCGCTCCGCCCAGTCCGATGCAGGCGTTGGCTGGTGCGCCAGCGTCTGCGCAAACCACCGGAAGCTCCCCGCAGCCGCCAGCATGACGCTCATCACATGCCAGCGCTCAGGCGCCGCATGGCAGAACGCGTGCAGGGCGCCGCCCGGGCTGGAGCGGTAGGTGTCGCTGGCGGCAAAGATCACGCCGCTGGTGCCCAGCACGCAGGACAGTCGGCCCGGATCCACAATGCCTGTGCCCACCGCGCCCGCAGCCTGGTCGCCAGCGCCAGCGATGAGCGGCGTGCCCTCCGTGAGCCCGGTGGCGCGCGCTGCGGCGGCGTTCAGCTTGTCCACCACCTGCGCGCTCTCGTGGGCCTGCGGCACCAGCGCTTCGGCGATGCGCAGGTCGCGCAGCATGTCCTGGCTCCAGGTGCGGTGCTGCACATCAAAGTAGAGCGTGCCGCTGGCGTCGCTCACGTCGGTGGCGTAGGCGCTGCCCAGCTTGTAGCGCAGGTAGTCCTTGGGGAGCAGGATCTGCGCGGTGCGTGCCCAGTTGTCCAGCTCATGCCGCTGCACCCACGCGATCTTGGGCGCGGTGAAGCCTGGCAGCAGGCGGTTGCCCGTGCGCGCCAAGATCTGCTCTGCGCCTATCTGCGCTGTGAGCTCGTCGCACTCTGGAGCGCTGCGGCTGTCGTTCCACAAGATGGCGGGGCGCACTGGTGCCGTGGCGGTCCAGCAGCACCGCGCCGTGCATCTGTCCGTCCAGCCCGATGGCCGCCACGCGCAGGCCGCTCACGCCAGCCTGCGTGAGAAGCTGCGGAATGGCCTGATGCGCCGCGCGCACCCACAGGTCCGGGTCCTGTTCAGACCAGCCCGGGTGTGGCGTGGCCAGCGGGTACGCAGCATGGCTGGTGGCCAGCACGCGGCCCGAGGCGTCGCACAGCAGCGCCTTCAGGCTGCTGGTTCCCACGTCCAGGCCAATCAACAGGTCCCGCATGCTGTGCAGGGTAGCCGCCCTTGCGCGGGCCTACGATGCCGCGCCTATGACGGCCACCATCCTTCTTCTGGGTTCTGGCGAGCTTGGCAAGGAATTCACCATCAGCGCCAAGCGGCTTGGATGCCGTGTGGTGGCAGTGGACCGCTACAAGGACGCGCCCGCCATGCAGGTGGCCGACGCCCATGAAGTGATTGACATGCTGGACGGCAAGGCCATCAAGCGCCTGGTGAAGAAGCACAAGCCAGATCACATTGTTCCAGAGATCGAGGCCATCCGCACCGAGGCGCTCATTGAGCTTGGAGAAGGCTGGACACAGCGTGGTGCCCAGCGCGCGCGCTGCGTTCCTGACCATGAACCGCGACGCCATCCGCGACGTGGCCGCGCGCACGTTGAAGCTGCCCACCGCCAAGTACGCGTACGCACGCACGGCTGCGCAGCTTGAGGCTGCCATCACAGGTGCACGCGGTGTGGGGCTGCCATGCGTGGTGAAGCCAGTGATGAGCTCCAGCGGCAAGGGGCAGAGCGTGGTGCGCACGCGCGCGGAGATCCGCAAGGCGTGGGACTACGCCATTGCTGGCATGCGCGGAGACCGCACGCTGGTCATCGTGGAGGAGTTCGTGAAGTTTGACTACGAGATCACGCTCCTGACCGTGAAGCAGCGCAAGGGCGTGGGGCCCACTATCTTTGTGCAGCCCATTGGCCACCGGCAGGAGCGGGGCGACTACCAGGAGAGCTGGATGCCTTGCGCCATGGACGCGCGCGCTGTGAAGGCCGCGCAGCGCATGGCCAAGGCGGTGACAGACCACATTGCAGGCCCCAACGGCGCTGGCATCTTTGGCGTGGAGTTCTTTGTGCGCGGGCAGGAGGTCATCTTCAGCGAGCTGAGCCCGCGCCCGCACGACACTGGCATGGTCACGCTGCGCAGCCAGGACTTGAGCGAGTTTGACCTGCACGCCCGGGCCATCCTGGGGCTGCCGATTCCTGAGATTCGCTACGCCGGTCCCACCGCCAGCGCTGTGATCCTGGCCACCAAGGAGAGCAAGCGCCCGCCGCGCTACAGCGGTGTGGAGAAGGCCATGGCAGTGCCGGGCGTGGAGGTGCGCATCTTTGGCAAGCCGGACACGCGGCCCTACCGCCGCATGGGCGTGGTGCTGGCGCATGGGCGGACTGCCGCCGCAGCCCGCAAGACAGCCATGGCTGCCGCTGCCAAGGTGAAGGTGTTGTAGCCCCAGGGGCGGCCGCGGAGCGCGTTTACACTCTGCGCCGTGCTTCCCGACCTGGCGTACGCAGCCATCCGCTACGAGAACTTTGTTCAGGAAATCCTGCTTCCCGGTGCCTTCCCTCAGAGCCATCCGCTGGCGGTGAGCGTGTGGCAGACTGCTGACCACGTGCGCCCAGAGCACGCGGTTGCGCAGGCCTTTGAGCCAGTGCCAGTGGGCTGGCGCTGGGGGCCGGTGTGGAGCACGGCGTGGTTCCGCGTGGCGGGCAGCGTGCCAGCAAGCATGGCAGGCAAGCGCGTGGCGCTGCGGTTCTCCAGCGGCACAGAAGCGCTGCTGTGGAAGGGCGGTGTGCCTGACCAGGGGTTCGACCCGTACCGCGACTTGGCGCTGCTGTGGGAGGCTGCTCCCGCTGGCGCGCCGGTGGAGGCGCTGATCGAGGCTGCGTGCAACCAGCCGCTTGGCATCAGCACCTTTTGGTGGGACCACCCAGAGCTGCACGCGCGCTGGAAGGAAGAGCGCCCCGGCCGGCTGGAGCGTGCAGAGCTGGTGGAAGTGGACGAAGACGTGTGGCGCTTTGCGCAGGCCTTTGACCTGGCGCGCAAGGTGCTGCAGCTGCTGCCAGAGTACAGCGCCCGCGCACATGAGCTTGACCGCGGGCTGCGCGCGCTGCTGGCGGACATGCCGGTGGGCGGTGAGGCGCTGCGCACAGCGTGCCGCACACAGTGGCCGCGCCTGGCCACGCTGCTGATGGGCCGCGGGCCGCAGGGGCCGGTGACCGTGACCGCCGTGGGCCACGCGCACATTGACACCGCGTGGCTGTGGACGCTGGGCGAGACGCGGCGCAAGTGCCTGCGCACCTTTGCCAACGTGCTGCGGCTGCAGGAGCGCTTCCCTGCGTTCCACTTCCTGTGCAGTCAGGCGCAGCAGTACGCGTGGGTGCAGGAGCGGTCGCCAGAGCTGTTCCAGCAGATCACCCAGCGCGTGCGTGAGGGCCGCTGGGAGCCAGCGGGCGCCATGTGGATTGAGCCAGACTGCACCTGCCCAAGCGGCGAGAGCTTCATCCGCCAGATCTTGCACGGCACAGGATGGTGGCAGGCAGCGTTTGGCGAGCACGCGCCGCAGCGATTCCTGTACTTGCCAGACACGTTTGGCTTCCCAGCCAGCCTGCCGCAGATCATGGCGCAGGCGGGGCTGGACACGTTCATTACCAACAAGATGAGCTGGTGTGAAAGCAACCGCTTTCCCAACGTGACGTTTTGGTGGCGCGGCATTGATGGCACCGAAGTGCTGACGCATCTGACGCCGGGGCACAACTACAACGGCAGCCTTGAGCCCAAGGACCTGCAGTACGCGCAGGACAACCTGACCCAGCAGGATGGCGCGCGCGTGCCAGACCTGCTGCAGCCCTTTGGCTGGGGCGACGGCGGTGGCGGGCCAACGGCAGAGCAGATCGCGCGCGCAGAGATGGGCGCGCGGTGCGAGGGCCTGCCGCGTGTGCAGCAAGGGCGCGTGTGGGATTTTTGCGAGCGCCTGCATCAGGAGCAGCGCCGCTTGCGCGCGCAGCGGCAGGACGTGCGCACCTGGGACGGCGAGCTGTACCTGGAGCTCCATCGCGGCACGTACACCAGCCAGGCGTGGATCAAGACGGCCAACCGCCAGGCAGAGCTTGCGCTGCGGCTGGCAGAAGTGCTGGTCTGCGCGCGGGCAGGCCTGGAAGAGCCCGCGCATGCCGCGCGTGCACGGCAAGAGCTGGACAGCACGTGGAAGACAGTGCTGCTGAATCAGTTCCATGACATCCTGCCGGGCAGCTCCATTGGCCCGGTGTACGACGAAGCGCGCCAGCAGATGCAGGAAGTGCGGCGCACCACGCTGCGCGCCGTGCAGCGCGGCATGGTGTGGCTGGGAGAGAAGGCAGGTGGCGCGGGTGCGGGCGATCGGCCGCAGACGCTGCTGGTGTTCAATCCGTCCTCAGCTGAGCAGAGCGGTCCGCTGCCAACAGAAGAAGGCATCGTGTGGGCTGAGGCGGTGCCACCGCTGGGCGTGCGTGTGGTGCAGCCGGGTGCAGCGTGCCCGCATGCCCCGGTGAAGGCCACTGGCCAGCGCGTGCTGAGCAACGGACTGGTGGAGATCGAGATTGATGAAGCGGGCCGCATCGCGCGCCTTGTGCGGTTGCCCGATGGACGGGTGGCCAATGCAGTGGACGCCTCTGGTGCCACGCTGCCCATGAACCAGCTGATGATGTTCGTGGACCGGCCCCGCCGCTGGGAGGCGTGGGACGTGGACCGCGACTACGCAGAGCAGGTTGCGCCGGTAGACACGCCTGCAGCGCGCATTCAGTTGGAGCAGTCGGGCCCAGGCCGAGCAGACATCGTGGTAGAGCGCCCGCTGGGCGAGCGCAGCCACCTGGTGCAGCGCTATCGCATGACTGCAGGCAGCCCGCGCGTGGACATCATCACTGATGTGGACTGGCAGGAGCAGCAGAGGCTGCTGCGAGCGCACTTCCCGTGCGGCGTGCGCACGCGCCGCGCCACCTTTGGCATTCAGTTTGGCTGCGTGGAGCGCGCCACCCATGAGAACACCAGCTGGGAGCGCGCGCAGTTTGAAGTGCCCGGCCATGACTGGATGGACCTGAGCGAGCCCGGCCTGGGCGTGGCGGTGCTGGACGACGGCAAGTTTGGGCGCAGCGCCAAGCATGGCGTGCTGGGGCTCAGCTTGCTGCGCGCGCCCGGATTCCCAGATCCGCACGCAGACCGCGGGCGGCATCGCTTCACCTACGCGGTGATGGCGCACCATGGCTGCTGGCGCACAGCGGGCGTAGACGCGCAGGCAGAGGCGCTGAACAACCCGCTGCTGGGCATGCACGTGCGCGGTGGTGGGGGCGGTGGCGCGGGCTCTGCGGCTGGCACGCGCGCGGGTGTCGCCGTGCGCGACGGCTGGCAAGCTGTGCGCGTGCAGGCACAGGCGCCAGCGCGGCTGCACGTGGCAGCGCTCAAGCCTGCCGAACAGGGCAACGCAGTAGTGCTGCGCCTGGTGGAGATGCACGGAGCGACTGGTGATTTCAGCGTGGACTGGGGCTTCCCAGTCAAGCGCGTGTGGGCCACCGATCTGCACGAAGCCGCCCGCGCTGAGCCGGTGTACCGCGTGCGACCGTTCCAGATCATCACTTTGCTAGCGGAGCTGCCAGCATGAGAATGCACTTGGTGGACTGGGCCATCTGTGGCGGGCTGGTCCTGGTTCTCGTGTGGGTGGCGCTCATCTTCCGGCGCTTTGGGCAGTCGGTCAGCGGCTTCCTGGCTGCCAACCGCTGCGCGGGCCGCTACCTGCTGTGCGTGGCGTCCAACATGTCGCAGGTGGGCATCATCACGCTGGTGTGGTTCTTCCAGCAGTACTACGACAGCGGGTGGACCAGCATCTGGTGGGGGTTCATGGAGAACCCGTCCATGATTGCGCTGGCCATCACGGGCTGGGTGGTGTATCGCTTCCGCGAGACGCGCGCGCTGACGCTGGCGCAGTTCTTTGAGGAGCGGTACAGCCGGTCGTTCCGCATCTTCTGCGGCGCGCTGGCCTTTGTGGCGGGCGTGGTGAACTACGCCATCTTCCCAGCCGTGAGCGCGCGCTTCTTCATGGGCATGTGCGGGTTCCCAGATCACTTCCAGCTGGCGGGGTGGGACTTCAACACCTTCCACGTGATCATGGCGGTGCTGCTGACCACGGCGCTGTCCTTTGTGTTCCTGGGTGGGCAGATCGTGGTGATGGTGATTGACTTCCTGCAGGGCGTGTACTGCAACGCTGCCTTTCTGGTCATCATCTTGTTCTGCATCGTGACCTTTGGCTGGGTTCGGATCAGCGACACCATGCTGGAGCGCTACTGGGAAGGCCACGAGGTGACCTACCAGGTGGACGTCACGCACACTGGCACAGCGCCGCGCTGGGATGAGCTGGTGGCGGGCGGCGCGCTGGGACCCGATGCAGCGCTCATCAGCGCCCAGGCCACCACGGATCACGCCGCCACGCTGGTGGTGCGCGGCCGGCCCAAGGTGGACCAGCCAGCGGACCAGAAAGCCAAGGAGATGCCGCTGCCCAGCCACCCGGACGTGGTGGTGGCGCGGACGCAGACTCTGCTGGATGGCAAGCCAAGCGAGGGAGGGCCGCCACCAGGCCGATCCATGGTGCACCCGTTTGGCATCCAGAACGAGAGCAACTTCAACATCTTCTACTGGATGATCAGCGCGTTCATCCTGTTCTACGCCGCCAAGGCGTGGCAGGGCGGGCAAGGCTACAACGCTGCTGCGCTCACGCCGCACGAGGCCAAGATGGCGCAGATCCTGAGCGGCTGGCGCTGGCGCGTGCTCATGCTGGTGGCGCTGGTGGTGCCCGTGTGCGTGAAGGTGTTCATGCATCACCCGGACTTCGCCGCTGGCGCGCAGGTGGTGAGCGACCAGCTGCATGCGCTCATGGCCAGCGTGGCAGATGGCGCAGATTCTGCCACCGCCAAGGCGCAGGCTGCAGAGATGCGCACGCCCTTTGCGCTGGGGCAGATTCTGCCCATCGGCATGCTGGGCCTGACCGCCGCTGCGCTGCTGGGCGCGTACGTGAGCACCGACGACGCATACCTGCATTCGTGGGGCGCCATCCTGGTGCAGGACGTAGTGGTGCCGCTGCAGCGCAAGCCCATGAATCCGCGCGTGCACCTGTGGCTGCTGCGCATCGCCATCACAGGCGTGGCGGTGTTCGCGTACATCGTGGGCATCTACTACAAGCCGGGGCAGTACATCGCCATGTACGCCACGCTGTCGGCGAGCATGTTTGTGGCAGGCGCGGGGGTGTGCATCATCGGCGGCCTGTACTGGCGGTACGGCACCACGTTGGCCGCGTGGACGGCCATGCTGACTGGCATGGCGTGCAGCGCGATTGCGCTGTTGGCCAAGGAAGATTCCATGCTGCCCACGCTGGTGCTGACGGCAGGGAAGGAGTCGTGGTGGAGCCCTGTGGCCAGCGCGTTGTTGGCATTGCGGCAGAACGAATGGCTCTCTGGGCAGGTGCTTGGCTTTGCTGCCATTGTGGTGGCGGTCACGTCGTACGTGGGCATCAGCCTTGCCACCGTGCGCGTGCCATTTGAACTGGACCGCATCCTGCATCGCGGCAAGTACCGCGACGAACACAGCAGCAGCGCTGCCTCTGCGGACGGCGGTGGCGAAGACCGCAAGCTCACCGTTTGGGAGAAGCTTGGCTTTACCAGCGAGTTCACTGGCGCGGACAAGTGGGTCACGTGGGTGACGCTGGCCTGGCCGCTGGCGTGGACGGTGGTGTTCCTGGTGTTCACGGGCTACAACCTGATCTGGCCGGTGTCCGACGCCAGCTGGATGGTCTTCTGGAAGTGGTGGACCAACGGCGTGTTCCTGCTGGGCATTGTGATCGTGGTGTGGTTTGCCATTGGCGGCTTCCGCGACCTGGTGCGCATGTACCGGCACCTGACTGCGTTCCGCGTGGATGAGCGGGACGACGGGACCGTGGCTGTGTCGGGCGACGAGATGGTGCGGCAGGCAGAGCAGGCGCAGGACACGCCGCACCATGGAGGGGAGCGCGGCCCGTGAAGCGGCATTCGTTGGCCGGCGGAGCGTGGAAGGTGCGGTGCTTGGAGGGTGGTGCTGCGCGTGCCGATGTGGTGGGGCGCGCCTTCGCAGCAGTGGTTCCTGGGTGCGTGCACGCGGACCTGGAGCGCGCGGGCGTCATTCGCCCCGTGGATGAGGGCGATGGCGAGGAGGCCCAGACGTGGGTGGGGCACACAGACTGGGAGTGGGAGCGCGAATTTGAGTGGCAAGGTTCGGATGCCACGCGGGTGGACCTGGTGTTTGAAAGCTTGGACACCGCAGCCACTGTGTGGTTGAACGGCGTGGAGCTGGGCAGCGTGTGCAATCAGTTTCATCCGCACCGCTTTGATGTGCGAAACGTGCTGCGGCAGGGGGCTAACACGCTGCGCGTGCGCATCGCTGCGCCGGTGCTGTGGGTGCAGCGCATGGAGCGCAGCTGGGGCCGCGGCCAGTGAACGGAGACTGGACGCCGTACCCGTTCATCCGCAAGAGCGCGTGCAGGCCTGGCTGGGACTGGGGCCCGCGCGCGCCTAACTCTGGCATCAATGGCCCGGTGGTGCTGGAAGAATGGAGCGGGGCGCGGCTGGCAGAGGTGCGGCCGCTGGTCACGCAGTGCAGCGCAGACCTGGCGGTGGTGGAGGTGCATGTGCGTGTGGAGCACGATGGTGCTGGCCGCGCCGCGCCCCTGCGCGTGCACGCCGCGCTGGACGGCCCAGATGGCCGGCGGGTGGAGGTGGAGGGGAGCGTGGAGGTGGGCGGACTGGGCGGGCGCAGCGCGGGTGGCAGCGCGGGTGAGGCGGCCGGGCGCAGCGCGGGTGGCGGCGCGGCCAGCGCACGTTGCGTCCTGCGCATGGAGGTGCCGAACCCCATGCGCTGGTGGCCGCGCAGTCACGGTTCGCAGCCGCTGTATGACCTGCGCGTGAGCCTGCACCCACAGGCAGACGCATGGCGGCGCCGGATTGGCCTGCGGAGTGTGGCGCTGGACACGGGGGCTGACGCAGCAGGTTCGCGCTGCGCGGTGGTGGTGAATGGGCAGCCTGTGTTTTGCGTGGGGGCCAACTGGATTCCGGCCAGCTTGTTTCCGGTGCTGGCAGAGCGCAGCCGCGTCGACACACT
The DNA here is from genome assembly GCA_046350455.1 of Phycisphaerales bacterium. GTDB lineage: Bacteria > Planctomycetota > Phycisphaerae > Phycisphaerales > SM1A02 > CAZXGD01. The sequence goes on from JAXMAM010000038.1 coordinate 13,583, forward strand.
GCTTGAACTTGCCTGCGAAGCGCACCTGAACATGCTGCGCGTGTGGGGCGGCGGGGTGTATGAGTCTGAGTGGTTCTACGAGCGCTGCGACGAGCTGGGCATCCTGGTGTGGCAGGACTTCATGTTCGCCTGCGCCACGTATCCAGAGGATTTGCCCTTCCCAGCGCAGGTGGAGCAGGAGGCGCGGCATCAGGTGGCGCGGCTCTCCAGCCATCCAAGCGTGGTGCTGTGGTGCGGCGGCAACGAGGACATCCTGGCCTGGCAGAGCTGGGGGTTCCGCGATCGCCTGAAGCCGGGGCAGACCTGGGGCAGGCATTACTGGCTGGAGCTGCTGCCGCGCGTGTGCGCAGAGCTTGACCCCACGCGGCCGTACTGGCCAGAGAGCCCGTGGAGCGGTTCGCTGGAGCTGCATGCGAACGACCCAGACCGCGGCGATCGCCACACGTGGGACTTGAAGCTGGACGCGTACCGCACCATGGTGCCGCGGTTCTGCAGCGAGTTCGGGCATCAGAGCCCGCCCAACCTGCGCACGCTGCAGGAGACGGTGGATGCGGGGGCGGGCGGGGCGCGTGATGCGAGCGGGTCGGGCGGGGCGAATTCGGCGAACGGGACGAGCGGCGCGCTCTTCATCGGCAGTCCGCAGCTGGCCAAGCGCCAGCGCGCGTGGGGTGGTGATGACGCGCAGTACGCGCCGTATTTGGCAGAGTGGTTTGGCACCTGCGAGACGTTCGAGCAGTGGCTGTACCGCGCGCAGGTCCTGCAGGCGCGGGCCATGGAGACGGCCATCACTTGGCTGCGGAGCAATCAACCGCGCTGCATGGGCGCGTTGTTCTGGCAGTGGAACGATGTCTGGGCTGGCCACAGCTGGAGCGCGGTGGATGTGGCGCTGCGGCCCAAGCCATTCTGGCATGCGCTGCGCCGGGCGGCTGCTCCAAGGCTGGTCAGCCTGCAGCCGCTGGGGCCGGGTGGCGTGGAGGATCCGGCGCGCTCGCTGTGTGTAGCGTTGGTCAACAGCACGCCGCAACCCTGGCGCGCGCACGTGCGCGTGGCGCGGGTGGACGGTGCTGGAGCGGTGCTGGCGCAGGGCGAGGACCGCGTGGAAGTGCAGCCGTGGTGTGTGGACGCAAGCGTGTCGGTTCGCTCGCTGGTGGGCGGGCCAGCGCAGATGGACGGCGAAGCGGTCGTGGCAGGGGTTGTTGGAATGGACGACGCTGCGGCCTGGTGGTGGTGGTGCAAGGACGCAGCGCTGCAAGGGCGCCGTGGTGCACTGGACGTGCAGCTGCACGGCAGCGGCGAAGAGTGGGAGGTGCATCTCTCCGCGCGCGGACTGGTGCGTGAAGCATGGGTGGAGCCGGAGGGCAACTGGCTGACAGCTGAGCCCAACCTCCTGACGATGCGGCCCGGCCAGCAGGCGACGGTGCGGGTGCGGCTGGCCCCTGGGGCGGGCGTGCCAGCAGGGCAGGTGCTTCGCGTGCGTGTGCAGCACGGGTAGGGCCTGGGGCGCAGGCGGGGGAGCGGAGCGCGGGTGAGGCGCGGAGCGCAAGTGAGGCGCGGCGCACCGGTGGAATTCGCGCCGCTGAAACTCCACAGTCCTGAACTTTGGCGGCAGTTTGAGGAGGGGGCTGGTTCTGGCCGTACGGTCCGTTGCGGCGCAAGGTGCCAGGAGGTGTTGCATGTGCTTTGGAACGTGTGGGGATGTCAGCTTTGCAGCGCGCGGGCCAGTGCGGAGCGCGGCTTTGGACGCTGCACAGTGGGCGCGCGTGCTGGAGTTGCGGACCGCGCACGCCGAGCAGATCGCAGAGCGCGAGCGCGTCATCGCGGATCTGTGCCGCCGCGCGGTCGAGAAGGGCGAGCTTGCTGACCCTGCCTACTGGACCATGGTCTACGACTTTGAGATGGCGCCCACCACCAACGGCCGCACCATGCTGATGCGGGTGGGCGTGGTGCCGCTGCCGCCGCAGGAATTGCCCGAGGCCATGGCGCTGCACGAGGCGCTGTGGACTGTGATTGAGGCGCTGGCGGCCAACAGCGTGTACTTGCTCAACACAGACCACTTGACGGATCAGCAGCTGTACGAGCGGCTGTACTACAAGATTCTGGATGAGTCCACGCACTGCTTGCCGCCGGGCGGCAACGCGTCGGAGTACATCGACGTGCTGCACGACCTGGACATCCGCGCGGGCGGCAAGGGCGCAGAGTTGGAGCGCTTGCTGGCCGCTGGCAAGCACCCTGTGGGCTCGCGCGTGACCACCCACCGCGCGCCCCCGCAGCTGGCCGCCATCTGCGACCGCGACCGCTACCTCCCCCGCTGAAATTGGTGCCTGGCACGGGTGTCCCTACTTTCCCGCTGTCGGTCCCGTGCGGACCTCGCCCGCGGCCTCCGCGCGGGCCGGGGGGCGCGGCCGCGGACGGCTCGGCTCCACCAGGTTTCGCCTTCGCCTCGGCTTCGCGGTTGCTCGGCAGGTGGAGCGGCCCGCGAGACCAGGAATGCACACAGCCTGCCTCGCTCCGCTCAACGCCGCTACGCCGCGCCCCCCGGTCCCGCGCTGCGGCCGCTGCCACCGGTGAGCGAAGACGGAGGCGGTGCCACCGGACGGGCGGGTCAGTGGCGTGCGGCAAGTGTGGTGTGGGGACGCGCGCGGTGCCAGCACGCGTGCTGCCAGCGCGGGCGGTGCGTTGGGGCGAGCGGTTCACCCATGTGGAAGCGAGCGGTCCACATCGAACGCGAGGGTGACGGTCCGCAGTCCCCGGCGGATCGGCAGCCGTTCAGCGGGTCTGCGTGTGCCAACAGGGGATCGCCCTGCCAGTACCGCAACTCCGCGCCAGCGCATGCAGCGGTGCGCCGCCCACCCGCCCCGGAAACACGGGACACCCGTGCCAGGCACGACTTTGAAACCCGGGACAGGAGTGCCTGGCACCAATTTCTGTGTGCGCCCGGAGCGGCCGCAGCGCGGGGGGCGGGGGCGCGGCGTAGCGGCGTTTTGCGTGGCGAGGCAGGCTGTGTGGGTCCCTGGGCTCGCGGGCCGTTCCACCTGCCGAGCTCACGCAAAGTCGAGGCGAAGGCGGAACCTGGTGGAGCCGAGCCGTCCGCGGCCGCGTGCCCCCGCACACGCGGAGGCCGCTCCCCGGACGCCGCTGCACACCGCGCAGAAAGTAGGGACACCCGTGCCAGGCACGACTTTCCATACACTGCGGGGATGAGGATGCCAGGTGCCTTTGGATGGATCGCAGCCAGTGCAGCGTTGCTCGCCGCGTGCAACAGCACGCCCAAGCCGATCATCCAGGACCAGCGCATCGTGGGCACGTGGCGTGTCACAGCCAATGACGCGGTGGTCAGCTTCACCGAGACAGGCATCTACACCATGCGCGTCCCGGACATCGACCGCCCGGTGGTGGGCTCCTACGACTGGGACCCCGACACCGCCACACTCACCATGCAGACCCGCCGCGAAAGCCCCATCTGCAGCGATGACGTGGGCGTCTACCACGTCCGCCTGAGCGCACTCACGCTGGACGCCGAAGTCCAGCGCGAGACCTGCCAGGTGCGGAAGTCACTCTTCGCCCGCCCGCTGGACCGCGCGCCTTCGCGCTAGCGGTTCGCGCCCCCCGCGCCCCCCGCGCCCCCTTCGCCCCGCGCTCCCCGCGCTTCTGCTCCCGCACCATTCGTGCCAGCCGGGCCATCTGCCGCGCCAGCAGCGCTGGAGTCCGCACCTTGCACTCCCACACCGTGAACACGCGCCAGCCGCGCGCGCGCAACGCCCGCGCCACGCGCCGGTCGCGCGCCACGTTCCGCTGGAACTTCTCCCGCCAGAACCGCCGATTGCTGGATGGCACGCTGGCCAGCCTGCAACCCGCGTGCTGGTGCCAGAAGCATCCGTGCACGAAGACCGCAATCCGGTGCCGCACCAGCACAATGTCTGGCGAGCCCGGCAGCTCCTCGCCGCGCGCCCGTCCATGCGCGGCTCCATGCACGCGGAACCGCAGCCCCAGGCTGTGCACTGCCCGCCGCACCGCTCGCTCGGGCCCCGTGTTCCGTCCACGGATCTTGGCCATGTGCGCGCTTCGCTGCGCCACCGTGAGCGTGTCCGCCATGCCACCAGCGTATCCACGGGACGTGGCCTATTCTCCCGCCCATGGCCGGCAGACTCACGCGCCTTGAGGTCCTCTTCCATCCGCGTCACAACAAGGGCACCGCCTTCACTGCAGAAGAGCGCGAACGTCTGGGCTTGGTGGGCCTGCTCCCCGACGGCATCGAGACTTCCGAGACGCAGATGGAGCGAGTGCGCCTCCAGCTGTCGCAGAAGAACAACGATCTGGAGAAGTACATCTACCTCTCCGAACTGCAGGACCGCAACGAGCGCCTGTTCTACCAGGTGCTGATGAGCGATCCCGCGCAGTACATGCCCATCGTCTACACACCCACAGTGGGCGAGGCATGCCAGAAGTTCGGGCACATCATGCGCCGGCCCAAGGGCCTGTACATCAGTCTGCGGCGTCGCGGCCACATCAAGGACGTGCTGCGCAACTGGTGGGAGAAGGACGTGCGCTTCATTGTGGTGACAGACGGCGAGCGCATCCTTGGCCTAGGCGACCTGGGCGCGTGCGGCATGGGCATTCCCATCGGCAAGCTGGCCCTGTACACCGCGTGCGCGGGCGTGCCACCGCAGTACACGCTGCCCGTGCTCCTGGACGTGGGCACCAACAACGAAGCCTTCCTGGACGACCCGCTCTACCCCGGCCTGCGCGTGCGCCGCGCTGCGGGCGAGGAGTTCGACAGCTTTGTGGAGGAGTTCGTGACAGCAGTGCAGGAGGTCTTCCCGCGCTGCTGCATCCAGTTTGAGGACTTCACCAACAAGACCGCCATGCCGCTCCTGGCGCGCTACCGCGACAAGGTGTGCTGCTTCAACGACGACATCCAGGGCACAGCATCTGTGGCGGTGGCGGGCCTGCTGGGCGCCAGCCGCGTCCTGAAGAACCGTGTGCGAGACCACACCTATCTCTTCTACGGCGCTGGCAGCGCGGCCGTGGGCATTGCAGACCTTGTCTGCCAGCAGATGGTGCGCGAAGGCCTCCCCATGGAGGAGGGCCGCAAGCGCTGCTGGCTGGTGAACTCCCGCGGGCTGGTGACCTCCGACACCACAGGGCTCAGCGAGTTCCAGCAGCCATTCGCGCATCCGCACGCGCCGCTGAAGGATCTGCACGACATCGTGCGCGCGGTGAAGCCCACTGCGCTCATCGGCGTCAGCACCATTGCCAAGGCCTTCAACGAGCGCGTCATCCGCGCGATGGCCGAGATCAACCAGCGCCCGGTGATCTTCCCGTACTCCAACCCCACCAGCAAGAGCGAGTGCACCGCGCAGGAAGCCATCGAGTGGAGCGACGGCCGCGCCATCTTTGCCAGCGGCAGCCCGTTCGCACCGCTGCACTACAAGGGCCGCCTCTACGTGCCAGGGCAGGGCAACAACGTCTACATCTATCCCGCGGTGGGCCTGGCGGTGTACGCCACGCAGGCCAGCCGCGTGACTGATGAGATGTTCCTGCGCGCCGCCGAGAGCCTGGCTGGCCAGACCACGGACGAGGACCTCTCTGTCAACCTGATCTACCCGCCGGTCAGCAACATCTTCCGCACCAGCGTGCAGGTGGCCACCGACGTCGCGTCGCTCATCTTTGACCGCGGATTGGCCCGCGTGCCACGCCCAGACAACATGGACGCGTTCATCCGTGGGAAGGTGTACTCACCGGACTACGCCCCCACCCATCTATCTGAGGCTGGCACCGCATGAGCGGAGCTGATCCTGCGCACAGCCTGGTCAGCAAGCACCGCCTGGAGGCGCTTGCGGACGGCATCTTTGCCATCGCCATGACCATCCTGGTGCTGGAGATCAAGGTGCCCACGCTGAAGGACCCGGACTCTGCAGAGGAGTTCTTCCAGTCCATGGCGGCGAACGCCCCCACACTCACCGGCTACGTGCTGAGCTTTAGCGCGCTGGGTGTGATGTGGTACCGCCACAACAGGCTCATCCGGCCCATCACGTCCATCTCAGAGGGCGTGCTGGTGCTGTACCTCGCGCAGTTTGCGTCGGCGGCCTTCTTTCCCTTCTGTGCCGCAGTGTTTGGCAGGTACCCGGGCAATGGCGGGGCCATCGTGTGCTACGCCGGATGCGTGCTGGTCTACCAGTGGGCGCAGGTTGGAGCCTGGGCGCTTGCGTGCCGCCAGGGTCTGGTGTCGCTCCAGGTAGGACCCGCGGAGCGTCGCGCGCTTCACGTGCGCAATCTCCGCGGCGGCATCATGGTTCTGATCGCGTTTGCTTGCTCGATGTGGGCTGCGTTTCGGTAGCCATCGTCACGCACTCCGGCTGCTGCTCCATGCGACTGCACGGGCTGCACGGGCAGCGCGGAACCAACACTCATCGGCATTCTTCATCAGTTTGCTTGAGAATTTGACTATGGACAGGCGGTCAAGGTATGCGGACTCAGGCATTTCAATGCTTTTCCGTTGACTTGGCCGACCCATCAGAGTGGACTGTCCCCTCGTGGTGCACACGCGCGTGGGGTGCGATTGCGCCGTGGATCTGAGACCTGATTTCAGGTTCCCTCTTTAAGGAGCACAAGACATGCATTTCCGCCAGAGACTTCGCCTTCTGACCGTGGGTGCCGCTGCGCTGATCGCAGCCACCGCATCGGCCGACTTCGTGTACATCTCGACTCCGGGGCCGAACAATCTGGACCTCGTGGATGACGGATCGTTCATCACGGTCGGCGTGGACGGAACCACCTTCGATCACGTCGCTGGCGTCATCGGAACCACGGTGACCAACAAGCTTTTCGACTCCATCTACACGTGGTCGGACAGCGTGGCAAGCACCAGTGGCGCACTCTTCTTTGGCGTTGACCTGCAGGCGCACGAGACCAGCACCATCAACTACCTGGGCGGCGAGAATCCGGCCCTCACCCTGGTGACCTTTGACGACGCCACCATCAACTTCTCGGGTGGCACTGTTGGATTTATCGGCACCGGCGGCGGCGACGAGTTCAGCAACGGCGGGACCGCCTACATCACGGGCGGCACCATCACGCAGAACATCTCCTGCCTGAAGGGCGCCGTGTTCATGAGCGGCGGTCAGCTCGTGACGCCGGACTACGGCCTTCCATACTCCTTCCTGAGCTTTGTTCCCGCTGGCGTGACCTTCTCCGGCAACGCGGTGGAGGCCGAGTGGATTGGCTTCGAGCTGGGCAACGGCTTTGACGGCAACATCTGGAAGCTGAGCGGCACCCTCCTGGACGGCAGCTCGCTGGAAGGCTTCTACATGGTGGATGTGGGCATCTTTGACCCCACCATCATCGTGAACTATGCGGGCGTCACCATCAAGGGTGGCATCGTGGTGAACCAGCCTCCTGTGGCGGACGCTGGCGCGGACTTCAGCGTGGATGAAGGCCAGATGGTGGTCCTGGACGGCACTGGCAGCAGCGATCCAGATGGTGACTCTCTCACCTACTCGTGGACGCAGCTGCCTGGCGGCACTCCGGTGTCGCTCTCCGGCGCCGACACCGCTACGCCCAGCTTCACCTCGCCCGCCGTGGCCCCTGGCGGCGAGACGCTGAGCTTTGAGCTCACCGTGACTGCGGGCGGCGACACGCGGACGGACACGGTCAGCGTGACGGTGGTGAACGTCAACCATCCTCCTGTGGCACATGCTGGCGACGACCAGTCGGTGGCAGAGGGGTCGCCCGTGACCCTGCGCGGCGAGACCAGCTTTGACATTGACGGCGACACCTTCAGCTACCAGTGGGTGCAGACGGGCGGCACGCCCGTGGTCATGCTGAACAACGCTGACACGGCCAATCCCACCTTCATCGCTCCCACCGGAAGCCCGTATCTCCCGGGTGGCCTGGTGGCGCAGCTCACCTTTGAGCTGCGCGTGGACGACGGCTACACGGCCGACGCTCCAGCCCCTGGCTACGAACTGGGCGACGTGGTGGACATGGTGGTGGTCAACGTCACCAACATCAACAACGCGCCGACCGCTGAGGCAGGCCCGTGCCGCGTGGTGAACGAGAACTCCAACGTCTCGCTCAATGGCTCTGCCAGCAGCGACCCGGACGGCGACACCTTGTCGTACTCCTGGGTGCAGATCGGCGGTCCGTCGGTCAGCCTGAGCGGCGCCAGCACAGCCACGCCAACCTTTGTGTCTCCCTGGGTGAACTCGTGTGGTGCCAACCTGACGTTCCGCCTCACGGTGGACGACGGCTTTGGTGGCACCGCCACCGACACCGTGCTGGTGAAGGTGCGCAACGTGACCAATCCGCCACGCTGCGATGACGCCTATGCCAGCATCTGCAAGCAGTGCGATGGCCGTGGCCGCCGTGGCGATGGTTGTGGACATGACGACGACGACGACGACGATTGTCGCGAGCGTCCCTGCCGCCACCAGAACCGCAACGACTGCGGCAGCAACGTGATCTGGCCGCCAGACCACTCCATGGTGAATGTGTGCATCATGGGCATCAAGTCCAAGAATGACAACACCACCATCACCATCACGGGCATCTACCAGGACGAGCCGACCAACGCCTGCGGCGATGGCGATACCCCCGTGGATGCAGTGATCCGTCCAGATGGTTCGGTGCTGGTGCGCGCAGAGCGCTCTGGCAACGGCAACGGCCGCGTGTACCACATCAAGTACACCGCCACCAACGCCGAAGGCAGCTGCTCTGGCGAAGTGAAGCTGAAGGTGCCAAAGAACAGCAAGAACGGCAGCTGCGTGGACGGTGGTGCGATCTACAACTCGCGCAACTGACAGCAGTCCGCGAACTGACCTGAACCTGCTGGGGCGGGACTCACCAGAGTCCCGCCCCCTTTCATTTGGCGAGCGAGGGCGCAGGACCCCGATAGGCCAGGAGCCGCAGGCTGTTGAGCACCACGGCCACCGTGCTGCCTTCATGCAGGATGACCGCCAGCCAGATGGGCACGATGCCCAGCATGGCCAGCGGGATCAGCGTGAAGACCATGCCCATGGAGATCAGCACGTTCTCTGCCACCACGCGCCGCGCAAAGCGGCTGACGCCAAAGGCAAAGGGCAGGCGCAAAAGGTCGTCCGACATCAGCGCCACATCCGCTGCCTCCAGCGCCACATCTGTCCCGCTCTTGCCCATGGCGATGCCCACTGTGGCAGCGGCCAGGGCGGGGGCGTCGTTGATGCCATCGCCCACCATGGCCACGCTTCCGTGCTGGGCCAACAGCTCGCGGACGCGCTCGATCTTGTCGGTGGGCAGAAGGCCTGCGTAGACCTGATCCACGCCCACCACGCGCCCGATGGCCTCGCCCACCTGCGCGTTGTCGCCAGTGAGCATGACTGCCGGCCGCACTCCCATGGCGTGCAGGGTGGCCATGGCTTCCGCTGCCTCGCGGCGAGGAATGTCCAGGAGACCGATGGCGCCCAGGATGCGGCCACCAGCTGCCACCAGCATCACGGTGCAGGCCTGTGCCTCCAGCCGCTGCACGGCTGCAGTGGCGTCAGGCGTGGCAGCGGGT
>JAXMAM010000039.1:0-21954 GCA_046350455.1 Phycisphaerales bacterium
TCAAGCCACGACTTGGCTTCGGCCGTCGTTGAAAACGACTGTACGGCGTCCCGTGGTCTTACTGCATCAGCATGGATACACTTTAGTTCTTGTCACCCTGCCTTGCAGTGCTCCTTCTCGATCTACTCGGGGCTGGGGTTTCCGAGCGCGCTGCGCGGCCATGTCCGGTGGCAGTACATTTCTGTTCAATGGAAGACTGCGACCCGCGCTTGCGCGCGTGGGATATGTATCGCGAGAGGTCAGCTCTCTGTTCGGGTTTGAGAGAAGCGACTCCGCCATTGCGTTGACACAGTAGTCGCGCGCATGGCTCGTTCTCTGCTGGCCGCCGTGCGCGGCGAGCAGCCGCGGTGGGCGTGGTAGGCGGACTGCACGCCGCGGTCGGAGTGGTGCCCCAGCGACCTGTCCGCGCGCGGCTCTCTTGAGCCAAGCGCCATCTTCAGCGCGTCGATCGCGCCCTCGGCGGCCGCGTGTCCTTGACAGTCCATTCCACCATCCTCCTGCTCAAAGCGTCCATCACCGTCGCGGGATAGCAGAAGCCCTTGTCTGTCGGGATGCGCACTTCGAGGTGGCGATCAGAGACAGGGTCGCGCAGCAAGCGGCGCACCCTTTCTCAGGTCCATCGCTCAGACCTTCCGGCGGGGTCCGTGGCCCCAAACAGGTAGGCTGTCTCAGCCGGGATTGGCGCGTCGTGAACCCATGTTCCGGGCGAGGAGACCACCGTGGCTTACGAGATCGCTCATTCCGAGGGCTTCCCACTTGAGCTCGGACGAGCACCCCGAAAGGTCCACAACGCCTATCAGACAACCATCCTGCCCGAGTTGCGAAGCAGGCCAGACACCGCAGACCCGCCGAGGATCAAGAAGCTTAGCGGCTATAAGTCTCTGTGGCGGTACCGCGTCTCTGATGAGTGGCGGCTCGTTTACAAAGTGGATCCAAGCGAACGCCTCGTGACCATGTTGATGGTCGGGCATCGCGGGGCAATCTACGAACGGCTTGGACGTGGAGAGGACGGCAACCCGGGGATCCGCATCATCGCTCAGGCCCCAGAGCTGCTCGAAGAGGAGCCATCCGAGGAGCAAGTTGGACGCGCCGTGATGCAGCTCGCAGAAGAGGCTGCCGATCCGCCAAGAAGGCCGAACTCACCGCTCCCGATAAGACTCACTCCAGAGCTGCTGGCCGAGTGGTCCGTGCCCTGTGCCTACGCGACGCGACTTGCACGCGTTGATACGGAGGAAGGGCTCTGGGAACTCGCCGACACGATTCCCGATTCCGTAATGGAGCGCGTGTTGAACGGGATCTGGCCCCCGCGGATCGAGGAGCTGGCGCAGAAGCCTGTTCGCATGTCGGGGGTCCCCGAAGCAGTCTTGGAGGCCGCCGCGGGCGAGCGACCGCTGAGCAGCTTCTTGCTGAAACTCGATGACGTCCAGAAGACGTTCGTAACCAGATTCGAACAGTCAAACACTCGTGGGCCATGGCTTCTCAAGGGCGGCCCCGGGTCTGGCAAGTCCACTGTGGCGGTCTACTGCGCTCGGGCTCTACAGAGAAAGTCGGCCGAAAACCTACCTGCCGGTTCAACGGTCCCCAAGATCCTCTACACCACCTTTACAAACGCTCTCACGAACGCTTCGGAGTACTTGATTCGAGAACTCGGTGGAATCGCAAAGGACAATGCGATACAGGTGAGGACCGTCGACAAGCTCGTTTACGAGTGCACGAAGGGCAGCTTTCGCTTCCGCCTCGCTAACAAGAAGGAGCTCTGGAAACCACATCTGATGAGAAGCATTGCCGAATGCTCCTCGACTGATAGCGGTGCCAGATTCGGCAACCAAGACCTCGATTTCATTCACCAGGAGATCGATTGGGTCATTTTCGGACAGGATCTGCGGACGGCTGGCGCATACGAAGCCGCAGATCGCCGAGGCCGAGGCCGACGACTCACGGTACAACAGCGGCGGGCACTCTGGCAAATTCATGTCGCATTCAGGGAGTCTCTGCATGCTGCAGGCCTCGCGCTCGCTGGCGAGTTTGCAGCAGAGGCCGCACGCATCGTGAAGCCAAGATTCGACTATGTCTTCATCGATGAAGCCCAAGACCTGAAGCCCGTCCACATTCGATTCGCCGTTGGATTGTGCAAGTCGTCGGAGGGCGTATTCCTGACTGCCGATGGAAACCAGAGCATCTATGGAAACGGAATCTCGTGGAGAAGCGTCGCAGAAGATCTTCGCTTTGGTGGGCGCGTTCGGACTTTGAATCGGAATTACCGCACTACCAAGGAGATCTGGCAAGCACTTGGCAACCTCGCCCCGGACACTGAGGACGCGGATCCAGAAACGCTCGAGCTCGCTGGCGTGTTTCGCGGTCCATGGCCTCGCTTTGTGAAGTACCGAAGCGCAGCCAGGGCCAAGCAGCGACTGAACGACTTCCTCAAGGATGCGCTGCATCAAGAGCGCGTTGGGCCGAGCTGCGCCGCCGTTCTCTGCCCGTCCAATTGGCAAGTCGAGCAGGTCGCGGGCTGGATTGACAGCAAGCTGAATCCCAAGGTGATGAAATCAAAGGAAGTAGATCTGGATCATCGGGGCGTCAAGGTAATGACGATCCATGCCTCGAAGGGACTGCAGTTCCCCGTTGTGGTCGTAGCTGGCATTGAGGCCGGGAGTCTGCACCGTGACACAAGCCCACTCGACCAGGCCGAAGAATCCGCGCGAGGTCAACGCCTGCTGTTTGTCGGCTGCAGCAGAGCAATGCGGCAGCTCATGGTCCTTGGGAATCAGGCCCAGCCCTCGCCGCTCGCAGCCCGTATTACGGACGAGCATTGGGAGATTGAAGAGCTGTGATGGAGGCCGCCAGCCTTGTGTTGCTTGCGATCGAGCCTGTGCCTGTCGGATGGCAGCCGATTGCCCAAAGAGCCTGTTGCGATCTCAGGCTGTCAGTCCAGGCGGATGGTCAAGCGCTCTTCGTGTGGCCTAAGGTTCAAAGTGCTGCTGGAGTCCAGTACGCAAACGGCTGGGTGCTCGCACGGATATGGCTCGCGCCTGCAAGAGCTGGTGTCGGCATTCGCTCCAGACGCTTCTATTTTCGCAAGGGCGACCTAGATAGGAGGACTGAAAGCGAGATCGTCGGCCAGCGTAGACCACCGTCACGGGCGGCGGACGAGGAGCTCGCGATTCAGCAACACGTCATCTCATCAATCGCAGCTGCCCTTTCTGTGCAGGCAAATCTCGTGACTCTGCAGCCGGCTGTAGCAGAACTGGGCAGATCAAGGAGTATTCGAATTGGCAGCCGGCAAGCTGCGTTTGCTTCGAGCAGTGCAAATGCGATTTACAAGGACCTCGGATTCGATTGTGTTCCCGAAGACTGGCAGGTCAGCATCTGCCCAGTTGACGGGGTAACAACAGACGTCGGGCAGATGTTCGCCAGTCGCCTAGAGAGGCTTGCCGCGCAGCGTGGCGCGAGGCTAACGGCTCGACTCACGACTCTCCAGCAGGTTGACGGCAGGGTTACGGCGTTGCGTGGACAACCGCCACGACGAGGGCGGTGCGTGCTCTTCGTACTTCCCGAACGGTCGAGGCCGCCATCAGAGCTTCTTGGCAACATCTTGCAACGCCTGGACGAAGGCCTGATCCCGTACCGACGCGCATACGGTGATGATCCTCATGACTACTCGATCCCTGATCAGTTGCCTTCGATTCTGATGGCTTGCGGAGGCCGACCGCACAGTTGCGAACGGGTTGATGGCGCGAGCGATGTTTGGCAGCTCGCGATCGATCTGGGCCATGTCCCAGGCGCCGAAACATCTGTGGTTGTGGCGGCCCTGCTTGACCCGCAAGGGAAGCTCGTGCATGCAGCGCGAATCTGGCAGCCACGTGACGAGACAGCGCATCCCTCGTCGGTGCGACATCTCCTTGCCTCTTGCCGGAGTGCGATTTGCCAAGCCAACGCCAACTGTGAGGGATTGCTGGTGATTCGGGATGGTCGGCACTTTGAACGAGAACGACTCGACATATATCAGACGACCTTGGGGCTACCGACGACTGCCATAGAACTCAGGAAACGCGGAAACCCTCAGATCGCCTGGCTCCGCGGAAATGCCCTTGAACAAGTGGATGTCGTCGCAGCCCGAGTACCCGGTGCCTGCTCAATGTTTGTTTCGCTGTCAGCTCCTCGCACCAAGAGGGCCCTTCCGTCAATAGCGAAGGTCGCGTGGGACGAGACATTCAACCAGCTGAAACTCCCCGCCGAAACAATCGCGCAACTGTTGGCAACATCGGCCGCGGCGCCGGGGCTTGGAGTCCATCCCCATCACTTGCCTGGCGCGGTGTACTGGGCCGACGGGATCGCGAGCGCCAGCCGCACCGACCTTCGATTCCGCGGAGTGCCCTGCCACACGATTCATGCGCCCTAGCCCACACACGCAGCGTGGAGCCGCTTGTTGCGAGCCGGCACAACCACGGGCAATTCTTCACAGCAGGCCGAGGATTCGCCGCCGCAGGCGACCCCAGAGGAAGCCCTGCGCGGCGCAGCCGCGCTGACCGGCGAAGACGCCTTGACGCCCATAGACAGCGCGCCCGGAGGGCGCCGCGCTCTTGAACGGAATGGGCGGAGAGGGATCGAACCCCGTAGGCATAAGCCAGCAGATTTACAGTCTGCCCTCGTTGGCCACTTGAGTATCCGCCCAGGATGTCCCCACCGGTTCTTCCGGCTGACTGGGCCCATTTCCTGGGCCCCACATACCGGGGCGGAGAGAGTGTAGCAGGGGCCATGTGCGGCCGGTTTACGCACCATTACACGTGGCAGGAGCCTGTACACGCTGCTCCGCCTGACGTCCGGTAACTTCTGGTTCCGGCTGAAATTGCTCCCCGTTACAACGTGGCCCCACGCAGACCACCCCGGTGGTCACGACTCCAGATGGGCAGCGCGCTCCGCGCATGCCATGCGCTGGGGCCTCATCCCCTCATGGGCAGACGACCCTGTCATTGGCAGCCGCCTCATCAACGCCCGCAGCGAAGAAGCCAACACCAAGCCTTCCTTCCGCGCTGCATGCAAGACGCGCCGCTGCCTGGTGCCCATCAGCGAGTTCTACGAATGGGAAGCCGTCCCCCACCAGCGCACCAAGCAGCCGTGGGCCTTCCGCGTGACCGACACGCCGCTCTGCGTGCTCGCTGGACTATGGGAGCACTGGCACAAGCCAGAGACTGGCCTGCCTGCGCTCACCACCTTCACGGTGTTCACCTGCGCTCCCAATGAACTGCTGGCTCGCTTCCATGACCGCATGCCATGCATCGTGCCGCCGCAGCGGTACGACGCCTGGCTGGACCCCAACCAGCACGACTGGTCCGCGCTCAAGCACATCCTGCAGCCCTACCCCGCTGACCGCATGGACGCCACGCGCGTGAGCACGCGGGTGAACTCACCGCGCAACGACGACGCCACGCTCATCCAGCCGGTGGAGGGTGGCACGCTGTTCTAGACCGCGCGGCTAGAGCCTCTTTGCCTCCTCCAGCTTCACTGCGTCCATGCCGAAGAAGCTCTTGGTGCCTTGGCTCTGCGGGTTGCTGCCTGTGATCGTGGCGCGGATCTTGATGGCTCCGTCCTTGGGCGTGTACACGCCAAGCAGGATGGGTCCGCTGGGAATCACCTTGCCCTGCGCACCGCTGTAAAGATCAACTGGCTGGCCTGCTGTTTGGCCGTTCACGCTGAACTGCACCGTGCCGTAGTCCCAGCTCTTGGTGGCGTACAGCCACACGCGCTGCGGCGCGTCGCCCTTGACAGGGATCTCCAGTTCAACAAAGTCGCCTGGCTTCTGCGCCTTCACCCACACGTGCCGCTCGCCGCTGAAGCCGAGGTCTGGCGCTGCTGCGCCACCGGCCGCGCCACCATCTGAGCCGCCGCCCGCGCTGCCGGCCAGCCCGCGCAGCGACTGCGACTCCATGGCCAGCCCGTCTGTCTGCGCGCTCACCTTCAGGTCCTCTGCTTCCAGCGCTCCGTCAATGCGGAAGACCTTCAGCGGCTCTTGCCGGCCGCGCGTGGCCAGCGCTGGCTGGCATGTCTGCTTGGCCACTGCGCCCGGCATGCCGTACCAGAACGCAGTGGGTGCGTAGCTCATGGTGCAGTCCGCCCAGTGCCAGACCTCCATGTCCATCACCAGGCTCTTCTGGAACGGAATGCCGTCCAGCCCGCGCAGCCTGCACACGATGGTGCGGCCCCAGTTGGTCCGCGCCACGCGGCCATCGCACAGTGTCTGGCTGTGAAGCGGATGGTTGAACGGAACGGGACAACACCAGCCGTAGCCGTAGTAGTCCTCTGTGCCTGTGCCAAAGCTGGATGGGAACGCTTCGCCGTCCACAAAGATCTTCTCGTCGCCTTCGCCCCACCAGGCGTCCACGGGGTTCACCACCTGCAGGCTGTCGCCGGCGTACACACCTTGGCCCGTGGCGCTCAGGAAGGTGAAGTCGCGCATGGGCCGCGTGTGCAGCGCTGGGTCGCGCTGCCACACCGCGTGGAAATGCATGGAGCGCGCGTCCCACGTCCAGTCTGCGCGGTCCACATTCACAGCCACCTTGAGCGGCGCGCTGCCAGTGTTCACCAGTTCCAGCTTGCCAGACTTCTGGAACGGCATGGGCCACGCCACGGTGCCCAGCAGCGTGCCGTGCGTGCTGATGGGTTGCTCAGAGAGCATGGCTGCAGGGTCCGATGCGGGGTTGCTTGCGGCCGCGCCGGTGCCCGTGCCCGCCGCGCCCGCGCCCGCCACCTCTTCTGGCAGGAACGCTACGCCGCGCCGCGCGTCGTGCACGGCGGCGCCTGGTGCCCACGAAAGCAGGTCTGTCACCGGGCAGCACACGGTCTGCTCGCCGTCAAACGTGCCCACCAGCACCAGCGTGCTGATGTCCGCTGTGTCTGCTGGCCCCACCGAGAGCTGGAACGTCTTCACACATCCGCTGCCCAGCGACTCGAACACCGTCCGCGTGTCGCCCGGCGCCATCAGCTGTTCCGTGCCAAGGTCTTCTGGCTGCGGCGGCGCCACCACGCCCATGGCGCCCCATGCCGGCGGCTTGGTGGGAACGTCAGAGCGCACAAAAGTCTGCACCGGCGTGCCAGCTGCGTACTTGCGCCAGTCCACCTGGTAGTAGACGCCTTCGCCGTCATCGGTGGTGATCACGCAGTGCTTGGCGAACGCGATAGGCAGGAACAGGTTCCAGCCCTTGCTGCGCGTGCCTGCCATGGGCTCGCCTGCGCCGGACTGGCGCCACAGCGCACGGCCGTCCAGCAGCTGCATCATGGGGGCTTGCAGCACGGGGCGTTCTGCGTCGTCCAGATAGATGCGCATCACGCCCTTGGGGTTGGGCGACCAGATGCGCACCACCGTGCCTGGTCCTGTGGCGTCCAGCAGCACCGACTCTGTGCGGCCGTCGCGCTTGTCCACGCGCACAAAGTTGCCAGCGTCTGCGTTGGCAAACCAGCTCTCGCCATCCTTGGCTGCCACCGAGTGCCGGTCGTAGCTGGAGGCCTGGATCAGCTGGAACGGCGGCTCCGGGAACCGCGCGATGGCCAGCGGATCCACCATCTCATTCAGCAACGCGCGCGAGTTGACCGTCGCAGCCAGGTAGAGGTCGAGCATGCCCGCCCAGCGTAGACAAAGAAATTCGTGCCTGGCACGGGTGTCCCTACTTTCCGGAGGGCGGGTGCGATGTGGAGATGCGGCGGGGGCGTGGGCGCACGGGTGCGGGCGTGCGCGGAGGTGCGGGCTGCGCGCGGGGCGGGTGTGCGCGCGGGGGCGGCGTGTGCGCGGGAGGTGCGGGCGGGCGCGGGGGCGGATTTGCGCGCGAGGGCGGGTGCGCGCCGGGGGCGGGGCCGCTCCTCGAAAGTAGGGACACCCGTGCCAGGCACCACTTTCCGCTACCGCTGCCCGGTCAGCATCCAACGCAGCGTGCCCATCCGCAGCCCCAGCCCAACCCACAGCACCACGCCAAAGTAGACCGGCACCAGCGTGCGGGTGAAGAGCGGGTCCCCCATGCGCACGTGCGTGGCCACAGCGCCGCCTAGGTAGGCAGTGAGCAGCGCCGCGCCCACCAGCGATGTGGGGCGCAGCACATACAGCACGGTGCTCAGCAGCACGATGACGCCCAGCGGCTGGATGACACCTTCAGGAAATCCAATCTGCGTGGTGCCTTCCACCACAGAAGCTGGCTTTGCCAGGTTCATCACAGCCACCATAAGAAACATGGCCGCCACCAGGCCAGACAGCACGCGGCCAGTCCACAGCGCGGCTTTGCTCCCGGAAACGTGAGAGGCAGTGGTTTGGTTCATGGGCGCAGCGTAGGCGCGGAGCGCCACAGTGCGTGGTCGGAAGGCACACCTGTGTCGCGCTCCCGGAAAAGAGGGACAGGAGTGCCAGGCACCAATTTCTGCCACACGAAGGGGACGGTGCGCGTGGATGCCAGGCGGGCCATGGAGAGCACCACCTGGCCGGAGACGCGCACTTCAAGGCCCGGGTCGTTGGGCACGCGGGCGAGCTCTGTCTCTGCGTGGTGCGACAGGGGACGAATCTCCTGCGCCACTGGCTGAAACGCAGCGGCATGCCATGGGCCTTCGTGCACCCGCCATTCCACACGTTGAATGAGCGCTCCGTACAGCACCTCTGACATTGGGCTGACGATCTCACCAGTGCTGGCAAGGTCAGGAATCTGGATGGCAATCTTGGCACCAAACACCGCGGGACGATCGTCCGGGTCTCCTGCCCTCGACATGCGGCGCACGCTGAACCACGCAGCCTGCATCGCGCTGGTGTCCGGGTTCTGCAACGCCTTGCGCAAGTGCAGCTGCGCAAAGTCCAGAACCGCCTCACGCAGCGGAAGGTCCGAGGCAGTCTCGCCATTCGGTAGGCCCCAGCCCAGGCGCTTGTGCAGGTTGCCACGCACAGAACTCGCCGAGAGCGCGTCTGCCGCTGCGCAGTCGCGCACCCAGTCGGTCATGCCAGGCACGCCTGCCCACCATGACAACTCAAAGGCAGCATCCGAGGTGCGTTCGCGCTCGGTCATGCCGGCGCGCTGCAGCTGCCAGGTTCCGTACGCGGTGTCGCGGCACCACAGGGCGAGCGCTGCAATCCCAAGGCACACCGCCACCCCAGCGCATCCCACCAGGCGGCCAAGCTGCGAGCCCTGCCGCCACGCTCCACACGCAGCAACCGCTGCTGCCACCGCCGCCATCAATGCCAACGGAGTGAGGACCCAGGAGTGGTACCCGATCCACGCCATCATGGAGCGGAGCAGTTCACTCACAGGCCACCTCCAAGCATGGCTAGCGGGACATTGCTGCATCGAACGGACACCGGAATGCCCCGGTGCATCTGTGCATCACACTGGAGGTGTGGAAACCCGAAGCCGAATTCCCCTCGGCCCCGCATGACGATGCGCGCGCTCGGATTGGGTGCGAGGTCCATCAGGATCTGCTCGCCGCCACGTAGAGCAGCCGGGTCGATCCTGGGCACGTTGCAGATCACCCAGACCTCCGACCTGCCGTCGCCCAGAAAATGCGACGGCCCAATCCGGCACACCAGCATCGTGCCCGTTGCGATGGGAGCCGCACCCTTGCGCACTACCACGTCATAGGAGCCGGAGACCAGGAGCGGCAGCTGCAGCAATCGCTCAGCGGGGACCAGCCATTCCAGGCGGGTCGGCCCAGCTTCAGGAACGTGAAGGACCCAGGGCTCGCGTTCGATGGCGTGGCCGAACGCCTGGACAGCAGGCGTGTCACGAAGCGATCGTGGCGCGGCGAACTCTGTTTCGGAGGGAGCTCCCATGCCACACCGCAGGATCTTCAGATCTGGGACCAACCACCGCGATTCCTCCGAAGAGGGCACCACGGAGCCGGAGAAGCATGCACTGCTTGCAGGCAGCGAGAGTCGGCGAGTGCTTTGCGTCCAGGCGTTCTCCACCCAGTAGAAGTAGTCCCACGTCAAGCCAGCGGGTGTATTGGGGTCGGTTGCTGGCAAGGACTGTTGCACCGCCTGGAGGAATTGGTCCGGAGGCAGTTCACTGGCGAAGCCGGCCTGGGTGCGCTCGAACGCAAGGCGGGCAGCCAGGCGGTCGCCATTCCGCAGGCCAGCCAGGACCGCTTCGTCGCTCACCAGCGTGGCCACCCAAGTGCTCGCCGCCATCAGGCCTGGACGATCGGCGAGCGCAGCGGTTGCGCCCCCTGCGATGGCTGCAACGGACCATGCAGCGGCCCATCCAATGCGTGGCGGAGTGCGCACATGCACCACGCTGCGCTTCTTGGCCAGGGGCGCGCCGCACTCGCTGCACGTGGGGTACGGGGTTCGCGCGTGGAGCTCGTGGCGCGCGTGGAACTCGTGGAGCTCGTGGCGCTCGTGGCGCTCGGGGATTGGGCCCGCGGCGCTGGGTGGTGCCGCGCCAGATGGTGCCACGCTCGGTGGGCGCTCCTGCTTGCACGCTCGGCAGCAGAGGCGGCCTGGAATCGGCGTCCCGGATGCGCTGCGCGCCACCTGGCATGCGCACACAAACACCAGCGCCAGTGCTGGGCCCGACACCAGCCACGCGTGCTGCGATAGGAAGACGACTACCCGAAAGATGAACAGGATGACTGAGTCTGGCATCAGCGACCCCTTACGCAGGGGCATTCGCAGTGGCTCGGAGTACGGTTCCCGGTACGGGGCCGCGGATGGAGTGCTGCGCGCCAGGATGGGGCCTACGCACGACCCGCCCCGAAACCCGGGACAGGAGTGCCAGGCACCAATTTAAGCCGCCGACCGGAATCGAACCGGCAACCTCATGATTACAAATCAAGTGCTCTGCCAATTGAGCTACGGCGGCGAGGGGGCACACATGATAGCGGGCACGACGCAGCAGATCGCACGGCGCATTCAGCGCCGACTGCTGCCGCCGCCGTTCGCGTTGCCCTGATTCTGGCTGCCCAGCGGCCGCCAGCCGCCCAGCACCACGCCCAGGTCGAAGCCATCGGTGGTGCCATCCCCGTTGATGTCGGTCGGACCAGGAAGCCCCCAGTTGCGGAGCACCTCGGCCACATCGTGTTCATCCACCGAGTGATCTTGATTCACATCCGCTGGCAAGAATGCCGGCGCCAACACGGTGACACGGACACTCTTGGCCAGGTACTCAACAGACACGGGTGGATCGCTCACCACGGTGTCGAACTGGCCGATGACCTGACCGGCTGTCAGCACGGTGAACTGCTGTCCTTCACGCGGCTCAGAGCCTGGCGCGAAGACAAGGTCAAGGGTGCCGCGCACGGTGGCCGCACCAGACACTGCGAGTGGTTCAGTGCCTGGTCCAGCTGCACCCAGCACGGCTTTCAGCGTTCCTGCCACCGCATGTTGATACGCACCTGTGACCTCCAGCCCGTTGCCCTCCACCGTGCCATAGGTGGTCTTGAACGACCCCTCCACGCGGCCGCTGCCAAGCAACGTGCCGTGCGTCTGCACATAGGTGGCACCATTCAGTTTCAGGGTGCCATCCACTGTCACTGTGCCTGCGGTCTGCGTGAACTGCGCAGAGCGCGTGAACACCGCGCCGGCCTCCACCACCACACTGCCTGAGGTGGTCCACGGACCCAGCTTTGAGCAGGTGAAGGTGTTGCCCGCTGTCACATGCAGCGTGCCGCTGTTGGTGAAGACGCCAGCAGAGTCAAACAGCAGATCGCCGCCGCCCTCCACGCGCAGGTTGCCCTGGTTCTTGAAGTCCATGTAGGTGGCAGGCGAAATGGAGCCCTTGCCAGCGAGCGTCAGACCAGGCCCCACTGTGAACATGGTGGGCTGCGACGAAGAACCAGCGATGACGCCTCCCTGCAGGTTGCAGGTGCCATTGCCAAACATGCTGGATCCGCCAAAGGCAGTCGTCGTGCCCAATGTGCCGGCCACATTGAGCGTGCCGTTCACCGTGATGCTTGGAGAGATGGAGAGCTTGGCGCCTGCTGCCACCGAATGCACACCGACAAGCTCAGTGCCACCTACGGTGGAATCCCAGATGACCTGTGCGCCAGGCTCACATTCAACCGTGCCACCAAACAAGGAGGAGTTGCTTGCAACCTCAACCACGTTCCCTGTCTTGGAGATGATCCGTCCCTCGCTGCCATTGGTGACGGTGGAAGACAGAATGCGCAGCTTGCCACCGCGAGCCTGCATGATGCCGTAGTTGGTGAGGTTGGCACTCAGCACGCGCAAGTCCTTGGCTGGATCAGTCGCTTCAATGAGGCCATAGCTGTCCAAGGCTCCTGTCTGAATGCGCCCACCACCACGCACGGAATGCGCGGCACTGATGGACGCATGTGTAGCCCCGGCATTGGCGTTGATCACAGGATTGGTTCCAACCAGTTCGACAGATCCGGGGCCATCCAGCACTGAGCCGGGCGCGAAGCTGAGCGATGCGTACACAGAGAGCACATCGTCATGAAAGATCTGGCCCGAAAGGGACAGCGTGGTGTCTGCTCGGAGGCGCCCCTGGATGGAGAGGTCCTTCATAGAACCGCTCCCCTGCCAGGTCACCTGGTTGCCAGGCTGGCTGCGGATCAGTCCACCCTCGATCGTGAAGAGCCCCAGCGAGAGGATGCCGCCGTTCACAGCCTCCATGACGCCACCCGAGTTGTCCACAGAGCCGCCCAGGAGCGAGAGGTTGGCTCCATTGGCGCGCAACACGCCGGTGTTGCGCGTCGCAGAGGGCGACCTGCCTTCCACGGTGCATTGCAGTAGGCCTGTGGTGGCCTCGAAAATGCCGCGATTGTCCAGCGCCAGTGGCCCAGATACGACCCCTGAACCGCGAATGGTATGTCCCGCGCTGTTGATGAGCGTGGTGGCACCAGGGCTGGCCACCAGCTTTGACGTGACTGGGCCCGTGAGCTCAATCACTCCCGTGCCGGACACGAGAAGTTGCCCCGTCACCGTGATGGAAGCCGATGTGGCCGTGACCGAACTCACGCGAAGCGTGCCGTTGTTGACCAGTTCGCCGGCGGTGAACTTGAGATTGCCCGGCTGAGAAACAGTGACCAGCGATCCGCTCCCGATCTGCAGTCCGCTGATCAGCACCGTAGAGGTGAGCGACACGGACGAGCCCCCATTCACCACGGCAGTCCAGACATCGGCGCCAAGGTTGTTTGGCACGGTGGCAGGCGTCCAGTTGGCAGCTATCTCCCAAGCCCCGCTTGGGCCGCCAGTCCACACCAGTTCACCACTGGCCAGTGCTGGCGCAGCGAGCAGAAGGGGAGCAACACGCATGAGCGAACGGGTCCGGAGTCTCATGGAAGAAAGTGCCTCTGGGGATCGGGGCGAAGAGCCCCGGTTTTGTAGGAGGAAGCCTAGTGGCGTAGGACACAACCACCAAATCACAATCTTGCGGGTTCGTGAAGGAATTGAACATGGCGGGGCGCGCCGCGCCCGTTACGATCGAGCCTTCCGGCCCTCGATGCTTGGAATTCAGACACCTCCGGAAAGCAAAGAAATGGCTCAAACCCAACTCCTCGCGGTGGCCAGCACCGCATGGCTTGCAGCAGCTTCACACGCTGTCCCGCTGGATAGCCGCGGCCTTGTGGCATGGGGGGACGATTCGCAGCGACAGTGCACGCCAACCCCGTATCTGGGCAGGTTTACGCAGCTGGATGGCGGGGCCAGCTTCTCCATCGGCTTGAAGGACGATGGTTCCATCGGCACGTGGGGAATCATCCGCGGTGGCCAACTGGCAGATGGCATTCGGACCTTTGCGTATCCCGCTGTGCAGGTAGCCGCTGGTACGCGCCACGTTGCAGTGCTCCTTTCAAACGGTTCTGTGGTGTGCTGGGGTGCAGGAGAGGATGCCTCGGACGCCAATTCGATTGCAGGCCAGGACTACGGCCAGAGCATGGTGCCCGCGGATCTGCTCCTGGTTTCGCAAGTCTCGTGCGGGGAGAACCACACCGCTGCACTCCAAATTGATGGCACCGTCCGCTGCTGGGGTGCAGGTTGGGCCAACACAGGAACCTCTCCCCATTGGGGACAGAGCCTTGTGCCCCCACGCCTGGAAGGAGTGACCCAGGTTGATTGCGGCGCCCTGCACACCGTTGCAACGCTTCTCAACGGATCTGTGGTGGCGTGGGGACAGAACACCAGCCAGCAGATCTCGGTTCCAGCAGACTTGCCTCCGGCGACCAGCGTGGCTGGAGGCGGTTCGCACACGGTGGCGCTCCTGGTCAACGGCACAGTCCGCTGCTGGGGCCTGAATACCTCTGGCCAGTGCACCGTGCCCGCAGGTCTTGCAAACGTAGTGCAAATTGCCGCTGGCACGCTGCATTCGGTGGCGCTCAGCGCGGACGGCACGGTGCGCTGCTGGGGGTCGGGCACCGCCCCTTCACAGTCCGACACCAACAACAATGGACAGTCGAACGTGCCGGTCAATCTGCCCCCCATGACCTCGATCGCCGCAGGCACTGGCCACACGCTGGCGCTGGATTCGGAGGGGCGGTTCGTCGGCTGGGGCTTTGGCGTCGCACCGCCGTGGCAGACGGTCTCTGGTGACGACAAGGCTGGACAGGCGTTCTCCCCCCTCGACCCCGCGCAGATCGCTCAGATTGCAGCGTGCGACGGGCGCACCATCATCCGGGACTTTGATGGTCGTGTGTCCCAGGTTGGAGTCGCGAACTACTACGCAGAAGGCGTGGCTCCAGCAGGACTGCGTGCCGTGCAGATTGCTGCGGGGCCGCACCACAGCATGGCTCGCCTTGCAGACGGGACCATCACGTTCTGGGGCACCGGATTCAATTCAAATGCAAGCCCTAGCTACGGGCAGTCCATCGTGCCGGCCAACACGCTCCCGGTGAAGTACGTGGCCGCCGGCTACTACCACAGCATGGCCGTCCACGACACTGCAACCAATCCCGGGCTGGCCGTGTGCTGGGGCGCGGGCACCACGGTTGGCACAGGAACCGACAACGATCATTGGGGACAGTCCATCGTTCCGCCCATGATTGGATCGCTCACGAGGATGGCGGGCGGCGAATTCCACACCGTAGCGCTTCGCGCCGATGGCAAGGTCTTCTGCTGGGGTGCTGGCACCACCGTGGGGCCTTCCTACTGGGATCGCGGGCAGTGCATCGTCCCTGCGGACCTTGCCCCCGTGACGTCGGTTGCTGCAGGACGTCTTCACACACTCGCTGTGGATGTCACCCGGCACGTGCGCTGTTGGGGCGACAATTCCGGAGGCGCATGCACACCGCCCGCAGGCCTCGACAACGTCCGTCAGGTGGCCGGCGGCATGGTCCATTCAGTGGCGCTGCGAATGGATGGAAGCGTGGTGGCATGGGGCACCAGCGACTATGGCCAATGCGCTGTGCCGCCCAACTTGCCGCACGTTCTTCAGGTTGCAGCTGGCGCACGTCACACCATCGTGCTGCTGGGTGACAACTGCGAAGGAGACGTGGATCTGAACGGCACAGTTGACGGACAAGACCTGGGGCTTCTGCTAGGAAAGTGGGGCGTGCCAGCGCACGGCTTGCCAGAAGACCTTGATCTAGATGGATCCGTGGACGGTGAAGACTTGGGCCTGCTACTTGGCTCGTGGGGAGAATGCCCATGACATGGATCGCTCACATGTGCACCGCTCCGGGGAACAGAGTTTCCTGCTGTGCGGCGCTTGCAAGCACGCTGGCTTTGTCCCTTGCGGGCCCAAGCAGCGCTGACCGCCAGGTGGTGGCCTGGGGATACAACGCCTCAGAGCAGTGCGATGTCCCTGCAAATCCGCAGCCCATCCAGCAACTGGCGCTGGGCTACGCGCACTCGGTGGCGCTTCATGCAGACGGAGTGGTGCGCTGCTGGGGAGCCGGCACCACGTTCATAAGTCAGGCCGACTTCACATTGGGACAGTCCATGACGCCCATGGCGGCCACCAACGTGATCCAGGTGGCTGCCGGGTACTACCACACGGTGGCGCTCAAGGCCAACGGCCTGGTGCTGTGCTGGGGAGCAGGGACCACCAATCTCCCAGACCTGTCGCAGTCGTATGGACAGTCGCTGGTGCCGGCTGGGCTTGCCACCGCATCACAGGTGGCTGCTGGAGGCTGGCACACGCTCGCTCTCCTGACCAACGGCACCGTCCGCGCATGGGGCGCAGGCACCACGGTTGGCCCGGCGCACGAGTTTGGCCAGAGCATTGTTCCCGGCGGGCTGACCAACGTGGCACGCCTGACTGCTGGTGGGGAGCATTCGCTGGCGCTGTTGCATGACGGCTCCATCGTGGCGTGGGGCCGGAACAGCGCAGGGCAATGCTCCATTCCACTTGGACCTACGTACGTGCAGGCATCAGGTGGCCTACAGCACACGGTGGCGTTGCGTGCGGACGGCACGGTGGTCTGCGTGGGAGCCAATGACGTGGGGCAGTGCTCAGTGCCTGCTGGCCTGAGCGGCATCACCGAGGTGGCAGCGGGCGCGTACCACAGCGTTGCCCTGCGCCCTGATGGCACCGTGGTGTGCTGGGGTGCAGGCTCCACCTCCACCACCACCTCGCCTCACTATGGCCAGTCTGCGGTCCCACCGCGCCTGCGCCCCGCCATTCATGTGGCTGCGGGCGGCTTTCACTCCGGCATTGTGGAGGATGACGGCACAGTCTCGCTGTGGGGTGCTGGCACGCGTTTCGTCAACTCCTCCTTGCCGCACCAGGGACAGTCAGTTGCGCCGGTGGATGTAGGCGCAAGCGACTCCATCTATGCGGGAGCGTCGTTCTCTGGCGTGATCACCCGCACCGGCGACTTTGGATTCTGGGGGGCAAGCGGCGCGTCGTTTCCGCTTGCACCCAACGCAGAAATGGGTCCGATTGTCCAGGCATCCTCGGGCCTCTACCACATGGTGGCGCTGAACTCCGAAGGCGACGTGGTCTGCTGGGGCAGCGGTGAATCCCTCACCGGTCTCAACAACAACTGGGGCCAGTGCCTTCCACCACCCGGCATGCCGCCGCTGCAGCAGGTGGCCGCAGGTGCATTCCACAGCGCGGGCGTCACGCTGGGCGGGCTGGTGTGGTGCTGGGGTCTTGGAACAGTGAACACAGAGCTCAATGGCCAGTATGGGCAGTGCATCGTTCCCGGCAACCTGAACAGCGTGGTGCGAGTCAGCTGTGGCTCGTATCACACCATTGCGGTTCGCTTTGATGGCACAGTGGTGTGCTGGGGCGCAGGTATGACCAACACCGGAATAGGCTCGAACTTTGGACAGGCCATGCCTCCCGCTGGACTACACGGCGTCGTAGACGCGGACGGTGGCTCCTCGCACACAGCGGCCCTCCTGGACGATGGGACAGTGATGTGCTGGGGCTACAACGGAAGCGGCCAGTGCACGCCACCCGCCGGCCTGAATCATGTGCGCAAGGTGAGCGCTGGCAGCTCGCACACGCTGGCCCTGCAGTTTGATGGAACAGTGGTGGCCTGGGGCGCCGGGACCGTGTACGGCGGCACCAGCAACTATGGGCAATCGATCATTCCCCCTGATCTCGGGTATGCGCTGGATATCGCAGCGGGTGGAGGATTTACCGTCGTGCTGGTTGGCGAACCATGCCCTGCGGACGTGAACCGAGATCGCACCGTGGACGGCACTGATCTGGGCCTTCTGCTTGCTGCGTGGGGACCAGCGGATCTCAATGCGCCTGCTGATCTCGATGGCGATGGCAGCGTCAGTGGCACTGATCTTGGTTTGCTGCTTGGAGCCTGGGGCACCTGCCCAGATTGAGTGGAACACATGCTCTTTATTACCGCGCTCGTTCTTGCACTTCAGCAGTCCATCCACACGGGCGCAGAGCCCATGTCGCGCTGTCCCCTCCGGGCGTGCGGGGACGTGCCGCAGGTCAAGGAGTTTGCTCCAGGCGTGGCTGTGCTGGAGTCCAATGACGCAGCCTGGAGCGAGATCGCTGCGCTTGGCAGCGTGCGGCTGGTAGATGTGCCGCTTGGTCCAGGCAAGCAGGTCACCCTGCTGATGAACCCATCGCACCCATTTGCTCCAGATGCTCGCATCGTGGAAGCCAGCATGGATGCCGCAGGCCGCGTGACAGAGCGCCAGGTCCCCCTGCCCGATGCGCTGTACCTCACGGGCTCAGTGGAAGGCGCGCCAGGCTCGCGTGCGTTCATCTCCTGGGCCGACGGCACGGTGCACGGCATGGTGCAGGACGCAGATGGCCTCTTTGTCATCAGCAGCGGACCAGCAGGACTTCACGGTCCGGTTGTCAGCTATCGCATGCAGGACATCCCGTGGGCACCGGTGCCGCCGGAAGTTGGTGGATGCGCCATGCTGACGGCACCTGGCGATGACGGCCCAGGCAAGCCTCACGCCATCTCGGCTGGTGGTTCCTCTTGCAAGGAGATTCGCCTGGCTTTGGAGACTGACCAGGAGTATCGCAGCAAGTGCGGCGGCACCAACAACGCCATCGCCTACGCAGGCACGCTTGCAAGCGCCTTGTGCGACATCTACACATGGGAGCTGGATGTGCGGGTGTCCGTTTCATACCTGCGCATCTGGACCACCACAGACCCATGGAACAGCGGCACTGCCATGACGCAACTGGCGGCCCTCCGCACTCATTGGGAGGCCAACATGAGTTCCGTGCCGCGCCACACGGCGCACATGCTGAGCGGCCGATCGCTGGGTGGCGGCGCTGCGTACATCAGCGCCATGTGCAACGACTATGCCTACGGCGTGGAGGGAAATCTCGAGTGCACCTTCCCATACCCGTTGGTGGATCACCAGTCCACCAATTGGGACCCGTTCATCGTGGCGCACGAACTGGGCCACAACGTGGGTGCTCCACACACGCACGATTACTGCCCGCCTGAGGATCGGTGCGCCCCAAGTCAGTACTTTGGCCCATGCCAGGTCATGCAGATCTGCACCAGCCTGGGCACCATCATGAGCTACTGCCACCTGTGCGACGGCGTGCAGAGCATTGGCCTGCAGTTCCATGAGCACTCAGCATTGGACATCCACACCTACCTGGATACAGGGGCCGTGTGCGACCTCTCTGGCTCGGCCATCGCACCATCTGGCAACGCTGATTCCTACGTGGTGACCAGCGAAGACGCCTGGGATCTGGACGTCACGCTCAACGACGTGGGTGTGAACTGCGGTGTTGTGGAGATCTCCAGCTATCTGCCGCTCACGGCCGCCGGGGCGGTGGTCACCGTGATCCCGGGTGCAGGCCAGGGTGGGCGCGATCTGCTGCGCTACCAGCAGCCTGCCTACGTGGCCAACGTGGACACGGCCTGGTACACGCTGCGCGATCCAGCCACCGGTGCAGAATCTGATCCCATCACCGTGACGCTGGACGTCCGCACGCTGCGTCCGGCAGACCAGCCCTATGGCGACGTGCCTGGATTGGACGCCAAGTACTACGAAATTCCCACCACCACCAGCACGCTTCCCGACTACAACCTGTTGACGCCGTACCTGTTGAGCACGGTGCCAAGCCCTTACATCGCCTCAACCACGGGAGTGGTGCTCGACAGCGGACGCAGCGATGCGGTAGGCGCACGCTGGACCGGCTGGCTGCGCGTGGACCAGGACGGCCTGTTCACCATGCGCGTGGCGGTCAACGATGGCTACCGCCTGACCGTTGGCAACACCATCGTGGCATCCCGCCTCAACTACGTAGATAGCACCAACATTCCAGAATCTGAGGGCGTCATCGGCCTGCGAGCTGGCAAGCATGCCATTCAAATTGACTACTTTGAACGACTGCAGAACTCGGCCTTCTGGCTGAAGGTGCGCGGACCTGGCGTGTTCTGGCAGTTCATCGAGGCGTCGCGGCTCACACGCGGCGGCACGCTCAACCGCTACGACCTGAACTGGGATGGCGTGGTGGACGGCACTGATCTGGGTCTCTTCCTTGGCTCGTGGGGCAGCGCCGGCACGCAGGCAGACTTCAACGAAGACGGCGTGGTGGACGGATCAGACCTGGGCGAACTGCTGGGCGCCTGGGGCACGTGAGGCGCGCAGCGCTCGCAGCGCTGCCACACTCGATTCCCCATCCACACTCGCTTCCCTACCGCACTCGCTTCCCCACCGCACTCGCTTCCCCACCGCACTCACCCCCTGCTTCGCCGCACTGCCAGCGCAATCAGCGTGACGTCTGCTGGTGAGATCCCCGCCAGCCGGCCAGCCTGGCCCAGCGTGCTGGGGCGGAAGCGCCGCAGCGCCTCGCGCGCTTCGTGGCGCAGGCCAGTGATGGAATCAGGTTCCAGCGCTGCGGGAATGGCCACGTGCTCGCTGGCCTCCTGCCTGCGAATCTCTGCGCGCTGCCGCTCCACATAGCCCGCGTAGCGCATGTCTGTGACCACGCGGTCCACCAGCGGCAGCGGATGCGCGCGGCCCAACAGCCGCCACACTTCTTCCACGCTCACGTCCGGCCGCCGGGCCAGGTCTGCGAGGCGTGCGCCCGCGCTCGCCCCCACCCGCGTCTCCGCAATCGCGGCGCGCACGCCTGCGAGCGCTTCGCGGCGCGCCTCCCACGCGGCCCAGCGGGCGCTGTCCACCAGGCCAAGCTCGCGGCCCAGCGGTGTCAGCCGCTCATCTGCGTTGTCCGCGCGCAGCAGCAGCCGGTGCTCTGCGCGGCTGGTGAACATGCGGTACGGCTCGCGCGGCGTGCGGGTGACTAGGTCATCCATCATCACGCCGATGTACGCCTGCGCGCGCCCCAGCCGCACTGCCGGAAGCCCACGCACGCGCCGCGCCGCATTCAGGCCAGACAGCAGCCCCTGCGCGGCGGCCTCCTCATATCCGCTGGTGCCATTGATCTGCCCAGCCAGAAACAGCCCCTCCACCAGCTTGGTCTCAGTGGTGGCGTCAATCTGGTGCGGCCACACCATGTCATATTCCACGGCATAGCCCCAGCGGATGATGCGCGCGTCCTGGCAGCCAGGCATGCCGCGCACGATGTGCTCCTGCACCGCTGCTGGCAGGCTGGTGCTGATGCCGTTGCAGTAGATCTCGCTGGTGTCCAGCCCCTCTGGCTCCAGGAACACTTGGTGCTGCTCCTTGTCTGCAAAGCGCACCACCTTGTCCTCCAGGCTGGGGCAGTAGCGCGGGCCGCATTCGGCCTCGATCTGGCCGCTGTACATGGGCGCCAGATGCAGGTTCTGGCGGATCAGCGCGTGGATTTCTGGCGTGGTGCGCGTGAGTCGGCACTCCACTTGCTGCAGGTGCGGGAAGCGCCCGCCGGGAAGTGCAGCAGGAGGGAGATCGCTGAACGGCGTGGGCTGCGCGTCGCCATGCTGCGGCTCCAGCGTGTCCCATGCGATGGTGCTCCGCTCCAGCCGCGGCGGCGTGCCAGTCTTCAGGCGCCCCAGCTGGAAGCCCAGATCTCGCAGCGCTGCAGAGATGCCCACTGCGCTGCCTTCGCCCACGCGTCCGCCAGGTGTCTGCTGCGTGCCCGTGTGCATGAGCGCGCGCATGAATGTGCCGGTGGTGAGGACCACTGCGCCCGCGTGAATGTCCAGCACGTCTGCTGCGCCTCCGCCACCCGCCGCCGCGCCCGCCGCGCCGCCCGCCGCGCGCGAGCCGCCCTCCGCGCGTGCAACCCCCGCACCCGCGCCGCCTCCTGCACCCGCACCCACACTCACCCGCACACCCACACACACCCCGCGCTCCACCAGCAGCGCGTCCACCGTGCCAGCCACAGTCCGAATCTGCGGCCGGGTGCTCAGCAGCCGCTGCACCTCCAGCGCGTACCGGTGCTTGTCACACTGCGCGCGCGGCCCGCGCACGGCTGCGCCCTTGCTCTGGTTCAGCATCTTGAACTGGATGCCCGTGACATCTGCGGCCAGCCCCATCAAGCCGCCCAGCGCATCAATCTCGCGGACCATCTGCCCCTTGGCCAGGCCCCCGATGGCCGGATTGCAGCTCATGGCTCCCACGCGCGTGGGATCCATGGTCACCAGCACCACGGTGGCATCTGGCCCCAGCGCGCCCGCTGCAGCCCAGGCCGCTTC
>JAXMAM010000040.1:0-21569 GCA_046350455.1 Phycisphaerales bacterium
CACGATCACCGCGTCAAGCTGGTGCTGGCGCACCGTATCCAGGCACTGCTGCGTGACGTCCTCAAAGATGGGCCCCTTGGTGGGATGCACGCTGGTGCAGTACCGCTTGGGGTTGGCCCGGTTGTTGCTGCCCAGGATGGTGCCGCCGCGGTTCAGGATGCCGCTGACGTCCCGCGCGCTCAGCGGGCGCACGCGGTTTTCGATGAGCCCCTGGAATCCATCCTCGATGCCCATCACTTCGATGCCGTAGCGCCAGATGGCGGTCTTGGTGACCGCGCGGATGACTGCGTTGAGGCCAGGGCAGTCGCCCCCGCCAGTCAGGACACCAATTCGACGAATGGAGTGTGGCATGCGAAGCCGCCCATTCTATCCCCAACCAGCATGCGGCTAGGATGCGCTGTTCAAGCCATGAGCGCAGCACACGAAACCGACCCACACTCCACGCCGCAGGACGAGAGCGACCTGATCGCTGCCCGCCGCGCCAAGCTGCAGGTGCTGCGCCAGGAGCATGGTGCAGAGCCCTATGGCCGCCGGCAGGATGGCCTGGTGCTGCTGAGCGTGGCGCGCGGCCTCTTCAGCGAGGACGCGCACGTGGCCTACGACCAGTCCACGCAGGCGCGCAAGCAGGACCCCAGCGCCACGCTCACCGACTCCCGCCCGCGCGCGCGCGTGGCTGGCCGCGTGGTGCAGCACCGCGACCTGGGCAAGCTGGTCTTTGTCTGGCTGCGCGACTCCAGCGGCGACCTGCAGGTGAGCATCAGCAAGGCTGAGGTTCCAGAGCCGATCTTTGCGCTGGCCAAGATGCTGGACTATGGCGACATCGTGGTGGCCGAAGGCGCGGTGGGCCGCACCAACCGCGGCGAGGTGTGCATCTGGGCCGCTGAGCTGGAGATGGCCTCCAAGAGCCTGGCCCCACCGCCCGGCAAGTGGCACGGGCTGGAGGACGCGGAGCTGCGCTACCGGCGCCGCTACGTGGACATGTTTGCCAACCCGCAGACGGTGAAGGTCTTTGAGCAGCGCAGCCGCATCGTGAGCATGATCCGGCGCTTCATGGAGGACCGCGGCTACCTGGAGGTGGAGACCCCCATGATGCAGCCCATGGCGGGTGGCGCTGCAGCGCGGCCGTTTGTGACGCACCACAACACGCTGGACATGGACCTGTACATGCGCGTGGCACCAGAGCTGTACCTGAAGCGCCTGATGGTGGGCGGCATGCGGCGGGTCTTTGAGATCAACCGCAACTTCCGCAACGAGGGCGTGGACCGCAGCCACAATCCTGAATTCACAGCCATGGAGGCGTACGAGGCCTTTGGCGACTACATGACCATGCTGGAGATGGTGGAGAGCCTGGTGCACCACGTGGCCTGCGCGGTGGCGGGCGCTGGCGAGGGTGGCGCTGGCCCAGTGCTGCCGTTTGCCGGCATGAACATTGACTACAGCAAGCCCTTCCAGCGCGTGCGCTACGAGGAGCTCTTCCAGCGCGCCTGGGGCTTTGACATGCGCGACGAAGCCAAGGTGCGCGCGGCTGGCAATGCCGCCCACATCGAGAAGGCAGATGTGCTGGACCACTGGCTGCTGGTGAACCATCTCTTTGAGGAGAAGGCCGAGGCGCTGCTGGATCCATGCAAGCCCACCTTCGTGCTGGACTACCCCAGCGCCATCAGCCCGCTCACCCGGCCCAGTCGCGTGCGGCCAGAGATCGCAGAGCGCTGGGACCTGTTCATCGCTGGCATGGAGATCGGCCCCGCCTACACCGAGCTGAACGACCCGGACATCCAGCTGGCCAAGTTCACCGAGCAGCTGAAGGGCGCGGACGACGAGGAGTCCACCTTCCGCAGCCTGGACATGGACTTTGTGGAGAGCCTGCGCGTGGGCATGCCGCCCGCCGGCGGCATGGGCATGGGCATTGACCGCCTGATCATGCTGCTGACCAACAGCGCCAGCATTCGCGATGTCATCCTCTTCCCGCTCATGCGGCCGGAGTGAACGCATGGCCCCAGCCGGCACCAACCTGCGCTGGCGGACCACGTGGGCTGCAGTGTGCCTGGTGGCTGGCGCCATGGTGGCGCACGCTGCGGCCGCGGCAGACTGGGTGGTGGCGGAGGAGCGCTGGTACCAGATGCTCCTTGCGGGAACGCCCTGCGGCTTCACGCACGAGGTGGTGGAGAAGGCCGACGGCAAAGTCCGCAGCTCCACGCAGAGCGAGATGCGCCTGGGCCGCATGGGCCAGGCTGTGGTGGTGAAGAGCCGCACTGCGTTTACGGAGACAAGCGATGGCAAGCCCATCGAGGCAGTCATCGAGAAGGAGACGGGCGCAGCCCCGGTGCGCACGCGCTGGCTCTTCAACGCAGACTCGCTTGACATCGTGGACGAGCAGGGCGGCCGCACGTCCGCCCGCCGCGTCAA
This sequence comes from Phycisphaerales bacterium, assembly GCA_046350455.1. GTDB lineage: Bacteria > Planctomycetota > Phycisphaerae > Phycisphaerales > SM1A02 > CAZXGD01. The sequence continues at coordinate 2,407 of JAXMAM010000040.1, forward strand.
GCTGCCCACGCAGCCGTGGCTGACGCCTGGCGCAGCGCGCGAGTTCGTGCGCCGCCGCGTGACAGGCGGGGCGGAGTCGCTCTCCTACTGGACGGTGGACCCGGAGTCTGGCCCGGAGGCGGTGCGCGTGGACAGCAAGCGCGTGGGCAAGGGCTCCATGCAGGTGGAGGGCCGCACGCTGAGCACCACGCAGTGGGAGTCGCGCAACAGCATGATCAGCAAGCCCAGCACAGAAGAGCTGTCTGCCGACGGCGTGCTGCTGCTGAGCCGGTCGGACCTGGGCGTGGGCGTGCTGGAGGCGCGCCTGACCAGCAAGGACGTGGCCACCAGCGGCAAGGGCAGCGCAGAGGTCATGGCCCGCACGTTTGTGCCGCTGAAGCAGGATGGCAGCGCGTTGTGGACCTCCAGGCAGGCCAAGGTGCGCCTGGTGAGCGCCAGCGGCAAGCTGGGCACGCTCCCCACGGCTGGCGCGCAGACGTTCACGCGCGTGGGCCCTGCAGAGGCCACCGTGGCGCTGGACGTCTCCACGCCGCAGAAGGCAGAGCGTGGAGAGGACAAAGATCAGCGCTACCGGCGCGCCAGCGTGATGGTGGATTCGGACGACCCGCGCATCGCAGCCTTGGCGGACAAGGCGCTGGCTGGCGTGCCCGCCCAGCCCATGGCGCGCATCGCCGCACTGCGCACAGCGGTGGCCAAGCACCTGGTGAACAAGAACCTGGCCAGCGGGTTTGCCACGGCCAGCGAGGCGGTCGTCAGCCGCGCGGGGGACTGCACAGAGCACGCGGTTCTGCTGGCGGCGCTCCTGCGGCACGCGGGCATTCCTTCACGCGTGGCCAGCGGCCTCCTCTATGTGGCGCAGGTGGGCCAGCAGCGCAACGCGTACGGCTGGCACATGTGGACCCAGGCGCTGGTGGACGGCGCGTGGGTGGATGCAGACGCAGTGCTGCCGGCCGACGGCCCCATCTTCAGCGCAGGGCACCTGCTGGTGGCCACCAGCGCAGCCGATGGAGCCACCATGGACGCTGACTTTGCGCGCGTGGTGGAGCTGATCGGCGACTTGCAGATTCAACTGCTCTCCGTGAACGGTGCGCCCGCAGGAGCCCAGCCATGAGCAACGCGCCGCCGGTCCCGCTCCCAGCACGCGACCCTTCCGGGCACAAGGGCACGTTTGGTTCGGTGTGCGTGGTGGCCGGCAGCGCAGCGCCACCCACAGTCATGCTGGGGAGCGCGGCATTGGTGGCGCTGGGCGCGCTGCGGGCGGGTGCTTCGCTGTGCCAGGTGGCAGCACCGCAGCCACTCCTGCCGTTTGTGCTGGAGGCCGTGACCTCTGCCACGGGCATCGCGCTGCCAGTGGATGAGCATGGCCACCTGTTGCCAAGCGGTGTGGCGGCCTCGCTGGACATGGCTGCTGCGCGCGCGCACGTGCTGGCGGTGGGGCCGGGCCTGGGCACCAGCTTTGCCGCGCAGCAGGTGGTCATGCGGCTGGTGTCGCATGAGACCGTGCGGCCAGTGGTGCTGGACGCAGACGCGCTCAACTGCCTGGCGCTCACGCCGCAGTTCCTGCAGGACTTCCGCGCCAGAGCGGTGATCACGCCGCACCCAGCGGAGTATGCGCGGCTGGCCCGCGCGCTTTCCTTGCCGGAAGACGCAGTGACGCCCGCCGTGCGGCAGGCCGCCGCAGAGCGGCTGGCGCAGCGCATGGCAGCGGTGGTGGTGCTCAAGGGCCACCGCACGGTGGTCAGCGACGGCGCTCGCACCTGGACCTGCAGCCACGGCAACGACGTGCTGGCGGTGGGCGGCAGCGGCGACGTGCTGACAGGCGTGGTGGCTGGCCTCCTGGCGCAATGGCATTCCAGTCTGGGCTTGTATGAATGCGCATGCCTGGCTGTGCAGGCGCATGCATTGGCTGGCGAGCGCTGGGCTGCGCACACCGGCGGAACGGCCGGCATGCTGGCGCAGGAGCTGGCGGCAGAGGTGCCTGCGGTTCTGCCGCTCCTCCGCGGCGCGTAGCAGCGCGCGGCTAGACTCGCGGCATGGCCAACGCAACTGCCAACAGGCGGCCGCACGTCGCAGTCGAGGACATCCGCCCACACACCTACGTGGACGGCGTCTACGCGCTGGTCAATCCGCAGGTGGGCACCGCCAAGAACGGCAAGCACTACCTGAAGGCGCTGGTGCGCGACGCCACCGGCGAGGTGCCCGTGCGCCAGTGGACCTTCGACGAGTCGCAGATTGGCGAGGTGGCGCGCACGGGGTTCGTGCTCATCGGCGGGCAGGCGCAGGACTACAACGGGCAGACGCAGATCGTGCTGGACACCATCAAGTCCATCGAGGTGGGCCTGGAGGAGCTGGCGCGCCTCTTGCCCACCACGCGGCATGACATCAACGGGATGTTCGAGGAGGTCCGCCGCATCATGGGCTCGCTGCAGCATCCAGCCATGCGCGCGCTGGCGGACGCCTACCTGGGCAACGAGCCACTCATGGAGCGCTTCAAGCAGGCGCCCGCAGCGGTCAGCGTGCATCACGCGTGGATCGGCGGCCTGCTGGAGCACACGCTGCAGCTGCTGCGCCTGGCAGAGGTGATGCTGCCGCACTATCCGGCGCTCAACCGGGACATCGTGCTCATGGGCCTGCTGCTGCATGACCTGGGCAAGACCACCGAGCTCAGCTGGGATCGCGGCTTCCAGTACACGCTGGAGGGCAACCTGCTGGGCCACACCGTGAAGGGCGCCATCCTGCTCACCGCCATGGCCAACAAGTCTGCACGGGACTCGGGGCAGAAGCTCTCGCCCGAGGCGCTCATGGTGCTGCAGCATGTGGTCATCAGCCATCACGGCTCGCTGGAGTACGGCGCTGCCAAGCTGCCTGCCACGCCAGAGGCCATCTTTGTGGCCATGCTGGACAACCTGGACGCCAAGACTGCGGTGGCGCTGCACGCTGCACAGCGCGGCCGGACCATCGAGCCAGGGCAGGAGTTCACCGACCGCGTGTGGAGCATTGACACGCGCATCTACCGCCCCGATCCGCTGGCCATGCCAGCGGCCGACAATCCCGCGGAATAGTCCGAGCGCCAGAAGAGGGGGCGTGCAGGGTGGGTCGCGCGGCGGCCCGCTACGTGCGTGTGCGCGCCGAATCCGCCCCTTGCGCCGCGCTGGCCGCGTGGGTCTCCTGTGCTGCGTGCGTCTCCTGTGCAGCGTGGGTGATGCGGTCCACCGCATCCTTCACCATCTCTGGCGGGTAGAGCGGCACGGCCCATGTGCGTTCTGCGCGGATGGTGGCTTCACGCACGCGCGCGCGGTCTGCTTCTTCGCGCTGCATCAAGGCGCCCAGTTCGTGCACTCGAGCTTCGCGGGCGCGGGCCAGTTCTTCATGCATGGCCCGCCACGCCGCGCGGCGCTCGGCCGAACGCCGTGGAAGCGCGTTCACCGCTGCCAGCAGCGCCAGCTTGTGCGCGCTGGGGCCAGCAGCGGCCGCGCCCGCACCGGCCTGCGCGTCAGCACCCCCAAACGCCCCATCTGGGTCAAACCAGGCGCGGCGGCGGATGCTGGGCGTGACGGGCGAATCGTGCTCGGTAGCAAACGAAAGGCGCAACGTGGCTGTGGCCATGTCAAATGGGGGCAGGGTGGCGCCCAGCCATTCGTGCATGAAGCGTTCCGTGGCTTGTTCGTACACGTGTCCGCCGGTGCCGTGCACAAAGCGGCTGCAGAGCGCAGCGCGCGCAATGGCGCTTGTCAGGAATGCGCGTGGCGCCAGCGGTGCGGTGGTCCCGCGCAGCGCGGGGAGTTCATGCGAGGTCACTGCGCGGCGAACGCCATCAGCGCCCCACGTCCAGAAGGGCAGTTCGGTGCCGGCGTCGCCGCGGTGCTGCAGCGGCCGCGCCACGCGCGCCACGCTGCGCGCTGCCGTGTTGAATGCTCGAACGCACGCAGCTGGATCGCGTTGCGCGCGCTCCAGAAGAGCGTCACCCAAGGTGGTGCGCAGAAGCGCGCTGGTGCGTGTCCAGGCTGGGCCGTCCACAGGTGGTCCGCACAGCGCGCGCATGGCCAGCCAGGCCTGCGCTGCGCCGTCGGGCGCTGGTGCGCGCAGCGCGCGCTCGATGCGGGCCACGCCCACTTCCACGCACGGCAGCGCGAACGATGCGTCGCCCAACTGCAGCGGCATGGGAAGGCCTGCTGGATAGGCACACGCCACCACACCTGCGCGAGCCGCCGGCCCAAACAGGTGCGTGACAGTGGTGAGCACGGTGCTCGCGCTGCTCGCATTGCCTGCGCTGCCCGCGCTGCCCGCGCTGCCCGCACGCTCCGCAGCGCGCGTCATCACGGGTACGCGGAAGGACAGCGGTGGCCGCACGTCAGTGTCCACCAGCAGATGGACCACCTGTGCTGGATGCGCGCTGCTCTCTGGCGCGCTGACTGCGAGCGCGTGGGCCCACGCGTACTTGGCCAAGATGCCCGGGTGCCACAGTTCAGCCTGGTGTCCGGTGCCAGCAGTGAGCACGGTGTCTGGCAGCCCCAGCTCCTTGGCTGTGGTGCGCCGCCAGAAATCCAGCGGCTTGCCCAGCAGCTCACCCTGTGCCGGGCGCAGCGGGCCAGCGCTGGTCACAGTGATCACAGGGGCGTCCGCCATGCTGTTCAGTGCGCAGTCCGGGACGCGCTGCTGCCGCTCTGTGTTCCGTGGCTGCCGCTCGCGCTCGAGCTGCTCGTGCTGCTGCTGCTCGCGCCGCTGCTCGCGCTGCTGCTGCCGCTGCCATTCGCGCTGTTGTGCCCGTTTCGCCCGGCCAGGAGCGCCGCGCACTTGGTCAGTTCGCGCTGCAGCGTGCAGCGATAGATGCACAGCCGGCGCTCTGGATCATCCAGCGAGCCGCCAAAGCTCCGGTTGGGGTCGTTGTAGATGCGCGGCACTGGGATCTCTTCGATGCGCAGTCCATGCGCCACGGCCTGCACCCAGAACTGCATGGGGAAGTCGTATCCATCCACCGAAAGATCCAGCGTGCGCAGCGCCGCCACGCGGTACGCCTTGAACCCGCAGAACGTGTCGGTCAGGCTGAGCCCCAGCCGCTGGTTGATCTCTGCAGTCAGCGTTCTGTTGATGCGGCGGCGGTCGCTGGGGGCGTCATCATCTCGCGCATTGGTGCGCAGGTAGCGGCTGCCGCTCACCACGTCTGCTGCGCCGCCGCGGATGGCCTGCAGAAAGCAGGGGATGCTGGCTGGCTCATGCTGCTCATCGCAGTCCATGGTGATCACCCAGTCAAAGCCATCCACTGCGGCCCAGCGAAAGATGTCCTGCATGCTGCGGCCATAGCCGCGATTCCAGGCGTGGCGCACCACCTCCACCCGGTGGCCTGCCAGCCGCATGGGCGTGGCGTCGGTGCTACCGTCGTCAATCACCAGCACATGCTCGATGTACTGGCGCACCTGACCCAGCACGCGGTCAATGGACTTCTCTTCATTGAAGACCGGGATGGCCAGCAGGACAGATCGGCAGCGCAGGCTCACTTGACTTCTCCTGTGGGCAGGCCCTTGTCACGCCACAGCTTGAGCAGGGCATTGGGCTCGATGGCCTCTGTGAAGGATCCATCCTCAGCCTCGAAGCGGAGCAGGTCTCCGCGCGGGCCAGTGCGGGTCTCGCTGGTGGGCGCGTCCAGCGTGCCCTGCGAGACGATTCGCCAGCCATCCTCCGTGCGCTCTACGCGATCAATGCGCTGGGCCAGACGGCCGCTGCGCGGGTCAAAGGCGTAGAAGCCGTACTCGCCTGCGCCGCCCGCGCGCGCCAGGAGGCGCGGAAGCACCATGCTCTCGGCCACGCTCACATATCCCTGGTCGGGAATGGCCCACGTGCGCGGCGGTGTCATGGGCTGGCTAGGTGCTGCATCGGCCACAGAGAGACGCGGGCGCGGGATGCGCGGCGTGGGCGCCTCGCGCACACCCAGCTGGGTGAACGTCTTGGAGACCCGGCCCTGGCGCTGCGTAGCGCGCGACGTCCAGAACTCGCGCTGCCGGTCCCAGCGCACCCAGTAGCGGGCGTCCAAGTCCGCCACCGCTGTGCCTTTCTCATCCAGCAGGCGGCGGGTCTGCAGCATGACCAGCATGCCGTCTTCCTTCTCTGGCTTGTCCCACTCCTTTGGAGTGCGGTCTGGGTTTGCCGCGCCTTGCGGACCCTCCATCACGCGCACCACCATGTACCCCGTTTCCTGCACCGTGCCGTCTGCCAGCCGGCGGGCCAGCCTGTACCAGCGGGGCGATGGCCCATCCTGGCCAGGCGCTGCTCCGGGCACGCCCTTCACAACTGGGTCCAGCGCGGTGCGCAGCGCATCTTCATCCAGGTGCTGCAGGAAGTCCTGGCCTGTGGTCATGCGCGCCGCGCGCAGCTGCGCGATGGTCTCTGCTGGCAACAGCTCTGCCGTGCGAAAGGACTTCTCAAGCAGCGGAGCCACGCTGGTGTAGTCCGAGTCTGCCAGCAGCACAGAGAACACAATCAGCTCGTTGGGCCCAGCCTGCAGCATCATGTAGCCCTGCGTTGCATCCAGTTCACCTGGCTGCTTGAAGGTGCCGTACACGATGCCAGCCGGAATGCCCCCCAGCTCAAAGGTGCGGTTGTCGCGGACTGTGAACGCCGCGCCGCCTTCCTGCGCGGACTGCCGCTCGTTCATAGCCTTGATGTAGTCCGCGATCTGCTTGCCAGGGGAGGAGACCTCGGCGCTGGCTGTCAGGCGCGCGATCTGCAGGACAAAGCGCGGCTCGTCTGCCCGCTCAGCCAGGGTCCACTGGGCGTTGGCACCAGCTCCGTCGGTGCGCATCACGCTGTTGGCTGGCGGGCGGAAGCGCAGGCCCAGCGGCTCAATGAGGAGCGGCTCTGCAGCCAAGCCATCTGCGCCCACCTTGGCCTGCGTGCGGGGCGGCAGCTTGGGAGCTGGCGCTGGCGTGACGGGCGTGGCCGGCGCCGCCGGCGCTGCGGGCGTCGCAGGCGCGCCCGGCGTAGCAGGGCCAGCAGGCCGCGGCGTCGGCTGTTTGGTGTTATGGGACGTTCCAGGTGGTGGCGTGGGCTGCGGCCGACCGGTGGGAGGTGGGGGGGCGGTCTGCAGCGCAAGCAGCGAGAGCGAGAGAGCCAGCGAAGGCAGAAGGGTGGCGTGAATCATGGTGTGGCTGCTCGCGAGGATGTGCCAAGCGTAGCGTGCAGAAATCAGATCAAAGATGATCTGATTCTTGCAGCACGCGGACGCGTGCCCCCACCGCGCTGCGCAGGGCCGCATAACTCGCGCAGCCGCTTCCAGCATTGACAGTTTCCGGGGTTTCGCTATCCTTGTCCCTTCGCGCTCCATCCAGAGCTCGGACCATCAAGCGTGTGCTTGGTGGGGTTCTGGAGCGCAGCGCAGAGTCTCTGAAAGCGCAGAAACGGCACCACATGCAGGGCGGCAAGATTCGAATTCGGATGGAAGCCTACGACCACCAGGCACTTGATGCCTCCGCGCGCGAGATCGTTGATCACGCCAAGCGCACCGGCGCTCGCGTGGCTGGTCCCGTGCCGCTGCCCACGCGCCGCGAGATCTACACCGTGAACCGCTCGCCCTTCATTGACAAGAAGAGCCGCGAGCAGTTTGAGATCCGCACGCACAAGCGCATCATTGACATCACCGAACCAAACCACCGCACGGTCGAGGCGCTCAATCGCCTGGTCGTCCCAGCCGGTGTGTTCGTGAAAATCAAGGCCTAACCCAATGAACTCCAGCCCGCAGGCACACGCCTGCGGGTTTTCTTCTCCTGCCGCGTCACGCACGCACGCCTGACCTCCGGCACTCACCCCCAACCACGCAGGACCAAACATGGCCAGCACTGGAATCATCGGAAAGAAGATCGGCATGACCCGGTTCTTCCTGGCGGATGGCACCAACATCCCCGTCACTGTCATTGCTGCCGGCCCCTGCGTGGTCACCCAGGTGAAGACCACCAAGACCGACGGCTACGCCGCGGTGCAGCTGTCCTTTGAGGACATCAAGCCGCGCAACAGCACGCAGGCTGTCATCGGTCACGATGCCAAGGCTGGCACGGCTGCCAAGCGCATCCACCAGGAGCTGCGCCTGGAGACCGACGCTGAGGCAGAGGCCTTCACGCTGGGCCAGGTGCTGAACGTGTCGGCGCTCGAAGGCCTGAAGTTCGTGGACATCACCGGTCGCTCCAAGGGCAAGGGCTACCAGGGTGTGATGAAGCGCCACAACTTCAAGGGCATGTTCGCCAGCCACGGCAACGAGCGCATGCACCGCCACGGCGGCAGCATCGGCAGCCACGGCACAGACCGTGGTCACGGCGCAAAGATCAAGAAGGGCAAGCGCATGTCTGGCCGCATGGGTGACGAGCAGGTCACGGTGCGCTCCCTCGATGTCGTCAAGATTGACGGCGAACGGAATCTCCTGCTGGTCAAGGGCCCGGTCCCGGGCGCCAACGACGGCTACCTCTTCATCAAGACGCCATCGCGTCTCTACAAGCGAAAGGTCCGCATCCAGGCTGGCGCTGCCTGAAGCGCCAACCAGGGGCCGTGAAGGCCGGACTCCAGCGCACGCTGGCACCGGAACCACACGGCCGCGACAACTGTGACGACCCGCTGGCTCCAGGTGCCAGCGGACAACCAAGAACCTGAGTCGAATCCTGCCGCGCGCCACCCAACAACAGGCGCCCGGAGGAGGAGGCGAATGCGGCGACCGCCGCGAAGGTGAACAGCGATGATTGATCTCCCCATCTACAACGCAGAAGGCAAGCAGGTCGACGTCCTCAAGATTGATGAGACGCTCCTGGGCGGCGAAGTCCGCCACGCCCTCCTGAAGCAGGCCTACGTCGTCACGCACGGCAACCAGCGCCAGGGCTCAGCCCGCACCAAGAGCCGCGGCTCGGTGCATGGTTCGACCCGCAAGCTCTACAAGCAGAAGGGCACCGGCAACGCCCGCGTGGGTGCAGCCCGCGTGCCAAACCGCAAGGGCGGCGGCGTGACCTTTGCCAAGACCCGCACTCGCGAGGACTTCCGCACGGCCCTCACCAAGAAGATGCGCCGCCTGGCCAACCGCAATGCGCTGCTGGCCAAGCTGGTGGACAACGAAGTCAAGTGCATTGACAAGCTGTCCTTCAAGGAGCCAGCCACCAAGGCGATGGCCACCCTCCTGCAGAAGGTTGGCGTGGACCGCACCGCGCTGGTGGCTGTGGCCCCAGACAACCGCAACGCCATGCTCAGCGCCCGCAACATCTGCGGCGTGGGCGTGCGCCGCATCGAACAGCTCAACGCGTTCGACCTGCTCAACCACCGCTACCTGGTGGTGGACAAGTCGTCGCTGCAGTCCTTCCTGGACGGCAGCTGCTTCCCAGCCACCGAGGAGGCCGCGGCCTGACCCGCGCCTGAGCCCCAGAAAGGCACCCAGCCATGGAAAGCACACACGTCATCAAGAAGCCGATCATCACGGAGAAGGTCACTGGCCTGACGGAAGTCAACCAGTACGCCTTCCACGTGGATGGCCGCGCCAGCAAGACCGACATCAAGAAGGCCGTGGAGGAGATCTACGGCGTGAAGGTGACGGACGTCCGCACGCAGAACCGCCGCGAGCGCGACCGCACCTACAAGTACGGCAAGATCGAAGGCAAGACCTGGAAGCGCGCGCTGGTCCGCGTGGCTGATGGTCAGAAGATCGAACTGTTCTGATCAGAGGAGCGACCACACCATGCCAATCCGCGTCTACAAGCCAGTCACCAACGGTCGTCGCAACGCCTCGGTCAACCTGCATGCCGAAGTCACGCGCACGCAGCCTGAGAAGTCCCTTCTCCGGCCGCTGCACAAGACCGGCGGCCGCAACTGCCAGGGCAAGCTGACGGTCATCCAGCAGGGCGGCGGTCACAAGCGCCGCTACCGCCTCATTGACTTCAAGCGTCTCAAGGACGACAGCAAGGCCGTGGTGGTGGGCATCGAGTACGACCCCAACCGCACCTGCCACATCGCCCTGGTCAAGTACCAGGACGGCACCCTCCGCTACATCCTGGCCCCCAAGGGCCTGAAGGATGGCGACGAGGTGGTCAGCTCGAACAACCAGGTTGACCCTCGCCCCGGCAACTGCATGCCGCTGAAGCACATCCCCACCGGCCTGGAAGTCCACAACGTGGAGATCGCGCCAGGCAAGGGTGGCACGCTGGTGCGCTCGGCTGGCCTGGGCGCGCGCCTAACCAACAAGGAAGGCCGCTTTGCCACGCTGGTGATGCCATCGGGCGAAATCCGCCAGGTGCTGCTGGAGTGCCGCGCCACCGTGGGTTCCGTGGGCAACTCCGACCACGCCAACGTGGTGTACGGCAAGGCTGGCCGCATGCGCTGGCTGGGCCGTCGCCCCCGCACCCGCGGCGTGGCCATGAGCCACCACCAGCACCCGCACGGTGGTGGTGAAGGCCGTTCCAAGGGTGGCCAGGAGCCGTCCAACGCATCGGGCACGCAGAGCAAGGGCGGCCGCACGCGTCCGTACGGCAAGTCGTCCGACAAGCTCATCATTCGCCGCCGCAAGAGCCGCCGCTACGGCCAGCTCAAGCTCTAACGCACACCTCCCAGTTCCACACCGAAGAGGACACACACCATGTCTCGCTCGCTCAAGAAGGGCCCATTTGTCGACGAACGGCTGTTCCGCCGCGCCGAAGCCATCCAGGCTGCCGGTGGCAAGGGCGCGCCGCTCAAGACCTGGCGCCGCTCGTGCACCATCGTGCCGGAGTTCGTGGGCCTGAAGTTCCAGGTTCACAACGGCAAGTCGTTCACCGAAGTCTTCGTGACGGAAGACATGGTGGGCCACAAGCTGGGCGAATTCGCCCACACCCGCATGTTCAAGGGCCACACCAACAAGAAGGAAGGCATCGAAGGAGGTCAGTAAGGCGCGTCTCATCCGCGCCTGTGATCGCCTTCCTTGAAGGACACAGCCATGGCTTACAAGGCTTCGCACAAGTTCGCCCGGATCGCCCCGCGCAAGGCGCGGCTGGTGGCAGACCTCATTCGCGACAAGCGCGTGGATGAGGCGCTGGCAGCCCTGGAGTTCAGCTCCAAGCGCGGCGCGTGGTTCATCAAGTCTGTTCTCAAGAGCGCCATCGCCAACGCGGAAGAGGCCAACGCAGACGTCAACCGTCTGATCGTGAGCGAGAGCCGCATTGACGAGGGTCCAACCATCAAGCGCTTCCAGCCCAAGGACCGTGGTCGCGCGCATCAAATCCTCAAGCGCACCAGCCACATTCATGTGGCGGTGGACGTGCGTTGATCAGCCAAGGCACCTAGGAAACACCCATGGGACAGAAGACCAATCCAATCGGGTTCCGCGTCGGGATCACCGAGACCCACAAGAGCCGCTGGTTCGCCCCCAAGGCGCTCTTCGGCGAGCTGCTGGTCGAGGACTACAAGATCCGCAACTTCATTGACAAGCGCCTGAACCGCACCCCTCCATACGCCGCGGTCAGCGACATCTACATCGAGCGCACCCGCGAGGAGCTCACGGTCATCATCCGCACGGCCCGTCCAGGCCAGGTGGTGGGCCTGAAGGGCGCTGAGATCGAGCGCCTGACCAAGGACCTGGAAGCCCTGACCGGCCGCAAGGTGGCCATCAAGATCATCGAGATCAAGAATCCCGAGATCGTGGCCCGTCTCATCGCCGAGACGCTGGGCGAGCAGCTGAAGAAGCGCGCCAACTACCGTCGCGTGGTCAAGCAGCGCGCAGAAGCCGCCATGCAGAACGGTGCCAAGGGCATCCGCATTCTGATGAGCGGCCGTCTGGGCGGCGCTGAGCTGGCCCGCCAGTTCGATACCCGTCTGGGCAGCATCCCGCTGACCACCCTGCAGGCCAACATTGACTACGCAGTGGCGCACAGCAGCACCACGTACGGCGTCATCGGCATCAAGGTGTGGGTCTACAAGGGCATGTTTGAGCAGGCCGAAGACGAGACCACCACCAACGCCGCAGGCGGTCGCGCACGCGCCCGTGGTCGTCGCTGAACCCTAGAGGAGCACCCAGGAGCACCCCATGTCGAACCTGATGCCCAAGCGAGTGAAGTACCGCAAGCAGCAGCGCGGGAAGATGAAGGGCAACGCCACCCGTGGCAATTACGTGTCGTTCGGCGACTACGGCCTGCAGAGCCTGGAGACCAGCTGGGTCTCTGCTCGGCAGCTGGAAGCCGGCCGCGTGGCAGCGCAGCACTTCCTGCGCCGCCAGGGCAAGGTCTTCATCCGCGTCTTCCCAGACAAGCCCATCAGCAAGAAGCCGCTGGAAACCCGAATGGGCACCGGCAAGGCAGACGTGGACTTCTGGGCTGCATGCGTCAAGCCCGGCACCGTGCTCTTTGAGATCGCCGGCGTGCCGGAAGAGCTGGCCAAGCAGGCCTTCGCCCGCATCGCCAACAAGATGCCTGTCCGCTGCCGCTTTGTCGGCCGCCGGCTGGCGGTGTAACGCCCCAGAAAGCAGGACACAGAACCATGAACGCCAACGAAGTCAAGAAGCTGCGTGACGACGAGCTGACCGCCGAGGTCAAGCGCCTGCGCAAGAAGCTCTTTGAGCTGCGCTCGCAGACCGTCACCGAGAAGATCAAGGACTCCTCCCAGTTCGGGAAGAATCGCAAGGACCTGGCGCGCGTCCTCACAGAGGTGAGCGCCCGCAGGAAGAAGGTGACCAAGTGAGCCCAACCGCTCCCAAGACTGAGACCATCGTGATTGGTGAACGCGCCCAGCGCCGCATCGGCGTGGTGGCCACGGCTTCGCGTGCCAAGACTCGCAAGGTCACCATTCAGTACGTGTCCAAGCACCCCAAGTACGGCAAGTTCGTGCGCAAGCGCACCATGCTGCACGTGCACGACGCTGCCGACGAGACTGGCGTGGGCGACCGCGTGGAAATCGCAGAGTGCCGGCCCATCAGCCGCACCAAGCGCTGGACCATCGTGCGCGTCGTCGAGAAGGCGCCAGCCAAGGCTGAAGCGGTCTTTGAGACCGACGACGGCCGCCGCAAGAAGTAATCCCATCCCCGCAGACACCACACCCATACAGGTGCCAGCATGATTCAGCATGAAACACGACTCGAAGTGGCCGACAACAGCGGCGCCAAAGTGGCGCTGGTGATCGGCATCAAGGGCGTCTCCACTGCCAGCGGCCGCTTTACACGCGTGTCCATGGGCGTGGGCGACCGCGTGATGTGCGCCATCAAGGAAGCGCTGCCCAACGGCCAGGTGAAGTCCGGCGACAAGGCCGAGGCGGTCATCGTGCGCGTGAAGGCGCCAACCCGTCGCAGCGACGGCAGCTATGTCCGGTTCGACAGCAACGCATGCGTGCTGGTGGACAAGGACGGCAACCCGCGCGGCACTCGCATCTTTGGCGCAGTGGCCCGCGAGCTGCGCGAGAAGAACTTTGTCAAGATCGTGTCTCTTGCCACGGAGGTGGTCTGATGCCAGCGCACATTCGCAAGGGTGACATCGTGTACGTCCGCTCCGGCGACGACCGCGGCAAGACCGGCGAGGTCATCTCCGTGAATCCCGAGGCAGGCACCTGCATCGTCAAGGGCGTCAACGTGCACACCAAGCACCTGAAGCCAAGCCAGCAGCGTCCCAAGGGCGCCCTGGTCAAGATGGAACTGCCCGTCAACATCAGCAAGGTGAGCCCGGTTGCGGATGGCAAGCCCACCCGCGTCCGTTTCACCGTCAAGCCTGATGGCTCCAAGGTCCGCGTCGCTGTGAAGAGCGGCAAGGAACTGGGCGCTGTCAGCCCCGCCAAGAAGTCCGCGAAGGCCAAGTGAGGTCCACCGTGAGCGCTACCCAGACAACTCCCCGTCTCCAGAAGATCTACAAGGAGCAGGTTGCTCCCAAGATCATGCAGGAATTCGGGCTCAAGAACATCAACCAGGTTCCGGTGATCGAGAAGGTCATCGTGAACGCCGGCGTCGGCAAGGCGCTGGAGAACCAGAAGCTGAAGCCCGAGATCCGCGACACCGTCGTGGACACCTTCCAGAAGATCACTGGCCAGAAGCCGGTGATGACGCTGGCCAAGAAGAGCGTGAGCAACTTCAAGGTCCGCGAGGGTGCACCCAGCGGCTTTGTGGTCACGCTGCGCCGCGAGCGCATGTGGGGCTTCCTGGACCGCCTGATGAACCTGGCGATCCCTCGTATCAAGGACTTCCGCGGCGTGAACGACCGCTCCTTCGACAAGGGCGGCAGCTGGAGCTTCGGCCTCAGCGAGCAGGCCGTGTGGCCCGAGATCAACATGGCCAGCGTGACCTACACGCACGGCATGAACATCACCATCGTCTTCCGCAACTCGGACCCCAAGATGAGCAAGTTTGCCCTTGCTGAGCTTGGCATGCCGTTCGTCAAGCCGGAAGAGCGCAAGAAGAAGTAACTCCTTCAACAGCACTCAGTGAACTACTCAAAGGACTCGATTCATGGCTAGCAAGCGCGTCTTTGCCAAGATGAAGCGGAAGGCTAAGTTCTCCACGCGGGAGCGCAACCGCTGCGAGATCACCGGCCGCGGCCGCGGCGTGTACCGCAAGTTCCGCATCTGCCGTCACATGCTCCGCGAGCTGGCGCTCCAGGGCATGATCCCTGGCATGCGCAAGGCGTCCTGGTGACGCGCTTGGGCCTTCTCTCCCGCTGACCACTTTCAGACCCTAGGAGCCAAACATGGCGCTTCAGGACCTCACCGCAGACATGCTCACGCGCATCCGCAACGCCTGCCGCAATCGGGCCAAGCAGGTGCTCGTGCTCAACAACAAGCTCAACCACGGCGTCGCTGCTGTCCTCCAGAAGGAGGGCTTCATCCGCGGCTTCGAGGTGATCCAGGACGGCCGTCAGGGCCTCATCCGCCTGGACCTCAAGTACGGACCGCGCGGCGAAATCCTCATCCACAGCCTGGAGCGCGTCTCGCGCACTGGTTGCCGCGTGTATCGCGCCGTGGACGAGCTGCCCCGCCCGGTGTCGGGCCTGGGCATCGCCATCGTCTCCACCAGCCACGGCGTGATGAGCGACCGCGAGTGCCGCGAGAAGCGCCTCGGCGGAGAAGTCGTCGCAACCGTGGGCTGATCTGGCACCACTGACCGAACGCACAGGAGTCACCATGTCCCGCATCGCACGCAAGCCAGTCGCCATCCCCAACGGAGTGAAGGTGGCCGTCAATCCAGCCAGCAAGACCCTCAACTTCGAGGGCCCCAAGGGCAAGCTGTCGCTCACCTACCGTCCAGAAGTGGGCGTGAAGGTGGATGGCAACCAGATCCAGGTCACCATGGATCCAGCCATCGTGGAGCTGGGCAGCAACCGCGCCTTCTGGGGCACCACCCGCGCGCTCATCCAGACCAGCGTGGACGGTGTGCTCAAGGGCTACGAGAAGAAGCTGGAGATCATCGGCGTGGGCTGGGGCGCCCGCGTGCAGGGCAAGAAGCTGGTGCTCACCATCGGCTTCGCCAACACCATCGAGGTGCCGATCCCAGACGGCGTGAAGGTGGAAGTGAACCAGACCATGGTCACTGTCAGCGGCCCCAACAAGCAGTCGGTTGGCTCATTCGCCAGCCAGGTGCGTTCGCACCGCAAGCCAGAGCCCTACAACGGCAAGGGCATCAAGTACGTGGACGAAGTCATCCAGCGCAAGCAGGGCAAGGCTTTCGGCTCGTAATTCACGAAGGAACCGACCATGGACAAGACCATCGCCAAGAACAAGCGCCACGACCGCCGCAAGGCAGGCCTGCGCAAGACCATCCGCGGCACGCCCTCGCGTCCACGCCTCACTGTGTACCGCTCGCTGCAGCACATCTATGCGCAGCTGGTGGACGACCTGGCCGGCTGCACTGTGGCCGCGGCCAGCTCCCGCGACGTGGACGCTGGCACCAAGGGTGGCAACGTCACCGCAGCCAAGGCGGTGGGCAAGGCCCTGGCAGAGCGCGCCCGCAAGGCGGGCTTCGAGAAGGCGGTGTTCGACCGCAACGGCTTCCGCTACCACGGCCGCGTGAAGGCAGTGGCCGAAGGCGCCCGCGAGGGCGGCCTGCAGTTCT
Source organism: Phycisphaerales bacterium (assembly GCA_046350455.1). Lineage (GTDB taxonomy): Bacteria > Planctomycetota > Phycisphaerae > Phycisphaerales > SM1A02 > CAZXGD01. Next base: position 18,416 of record JAXMAM010000040.1, read on the forward strand.
GAGCACCTGAGGCCACCAAGGAAACACTGGAGCAGCAATCATGGCTGAACTGATCGACGAAACATCAAACATCGAATCCACCACGGTTGGTGTGTATCGCACCAGCAGCACCGTGGCTGGCGGCCGGCGCTTCAGCTTCAGCGCGCTGGTTGTGGTTGGCGACAAGCACGGCAAGGTTGGCATTGGCTACGCCAAGAGCAACCAGGTGCCGCAGGCTGTCGAGAAGGCGCAGAAGGAAGCCCGCCGCAAGATGGTGGCCTATCCCATGCTCCGCACGACCATCCCGCACATGGTGGAAGGCCACTTTGGCGCCTCCAAGGTGCGCCTGGTTCCTGCCACGCCAGGAACGGGCGTCATCGCTGGCGCTGCCGTGCGCGCCATCCTGGAGATGCTGGGCATTCAGGACTGCCTGACCAAGAGCTACGGCTCCACCAACCCCAAGAACCTGGTGAAGGCCACGCTGAGCGCCCTTGGCCAGCTGCAGACTCGCGAGAAGAGCGAGCAGCTGCGCGGCGTCACCCTGGGCGCCACCCCAGTGGAAGAGGCGGTGGAGCGCGGCTTTGCTGCCATGCCACAAATGAAGGTTGGCGAGAAGATGGCTGCCCCCAAGAACACGGTGGGCGACGATCGTCGCCGCGGTGGTCGCGGTGGCCCACGCGGTGGTCGCCGTGGCGACGACAGCGCGCAGAACGCGCAGAACGCGCCGAGCGCGCCCAGCGCGCCCAGCGCCCCAATCGCACCCAGCGCGCCGGCAGCCGACGCACCAGCACCGGAGGCGCCGCAGAGCTGAGGCTCTGGCGTCTGATCAGGAACACGCACGACTATTCACAGGCAAGCGAGCACCCCTGCCATGATGATTCATGACATCACCAAGGTCGTCGGCAAGCACCGTCCCCGCAAGCGCGTTGGTCGCGGCGAGGGCAGCGGCATCGGCGGCACCAGCACCCGCGGTCACAAGGGCGCCAAGAGCCGCGCCGGCTGGACCAGCCGTCCTGGCTATCAGGGCGGCGCCACGCCGTTCATGCGGCGCTTCCCCAAGCGCGGCTTCAAGAACGCTGGCTTCCGCACCCTCTACCACGTGATCAACGTGGAGGCGCTGGACAAGCACTTCCAGGCTGGCGCCACTGTGGACATCGCATCGCTGGTAGGCAAGAGCCTGGTGCCGGACGCCACGCTCCCACTGAAGGTGCTGGGCCACGGCGACCTGGCCAAGAAGCTCACCGTGGTGGCAGCCAAGTTCTCTGCCACGGCCAAGGAGAAGATCGAGAAGGCTGGCGGCACCGCTCAGGCAGCGGCCTGACGCCACCTAGGAACCCTTCATGCTCAAGGCATTCGCCAACATCTTCCGGATCCCGGACCTGCGCAACCGCGTGCTGTTCACGCTGGGCGTTCTGGCGGTGTATCGCATTGGGTTCTGGATCCCCATTGTGGGCGTGGATCAGAGCTCGCTGGCCAAGGCTGCGCAGAACGCGGCCCAGGAGTCCAGCGGGTTTGGCCGCATCCTGCAGTTTGCCAGCATCTTCTCCGGCGGCAGCCTGGGCCAGAGCACCATCTTTGGCCTGGGCATCATGCCCTACATCACCGCCAGCATCATCCTGCAGCTGGCGCAGGCGGTCATTCCTGCCCTCCAGGACCTGAAGAAAGAGGGCATGTCCGGCCAGCAGAAGATCATGGAGTGGACCCGGTACCTCACCGTGGGTCTGTGCCTGGTCCAGGGCTTCATCTGGATCAGCTACCTGCGCCAGTCCAACCTGGTGCAGCCCATGTTCACCGATGGCGGTCCGCGCACCCTCATCTTCTACGCAGTGGGCATCGCTGGCCTGACCGCAGGCAGCCTGTTCCTGATGTGGCTGGGCGAGCAGATTGACAAGTACGGCATCGGCAACGGCGTGTCCATCATCCTGACCGCCGGCATCCTCAGCCGCATGCCCAACGCCATCATGTGGGTGGTCGGCAACTTCGACGCTCGCCAGGCTGCAGAGCCAGGCAAGATCGGCATCGCAGGGCTGGCTGTGCTCATCGTGGCCTTTGTGGGGATCACGGCAGGGGCGGTGATCATCACCGTGGCCCAGCGGCGCATTCCCATCGTGCAGGCCAAACACACCCGCGGCCGCAAGGTGTACGGCGGCCAGAAGCACTACCTGCCGCTGCGCCTGAACCACTCGGGCGTGATGCCCATCATCTTCGCCAGCAGCTTGATGATCTTCCCATCGGCGCTCTTTGGCGCCATGGACAACAACCTGACCGACGGCAGCTTCTTCAAGCCGGCCGCGCAGTTCCTGGCCCGCGAGAGCCAGACCGGCCAGTTCCTGTACGTGGTCTGCGAGATCGCGCTCATCTACTTCTTTGCCTACTTCTGGACCACCGTGCAGATGAGCCCAGACGACATGGCCAAGCAGCTGAAGGAGCACGGCAGCTTTGTGCAGGGCCTGCGCCCAGGTCCGCGCACTGCGGAGTACCTGCAGACCGTTCTGGGCCGCATCACCTACGTGGGCGCTGGCTTCCTGGCGCTCATCGCGGTGATCCCCACGGTGGTCACGCAGTCCATGGGCATTCCGTTCCAGGTCTCGCAGTTCCTGGGCGGCACGGGTCTTCTCATCGTGGTCAGCGTTGGCCTGGACCTGATCCAGCGTCTGGAAGCCAACCTGGTCATGCGCAACTACGCAGGGTTCCTGGGCACTGGCGGCGATCCGCGTGGCCCACGCATCCGCAGTGGACGTTCGGTTGACTGATCTGTCATGACGCTTGCAGCCGCACCATCTTCGCCCAGCATCACGCGCGAGCCATCGCCGCGCCAGCTGCGCCATGGTGCCATTGCACTGCGCTCCGCAGCAGACATGGAGGCCATTGAAGCCGCTGGCCGCGTGGTGGCGCTGGCGCTGCAGGCTGCAGACCATGCAGCGCAGCCAGGCGTGACCACCGCAGCGCTGGACGCTGTGGTGGCGGAAGTCATCGCAGGGCAGGGGGCCGAGGCTCCGTTCGTGGGCTATCCAAGCTTCAGCGGCGGCCAGCCATTCCCAGCCTCGTGCTGCATCAGCATCAATGAAGAACTGGTCCACGGCATCCCCGGCTCGCGCGCGCTGGCTGACGGCGACGTGGTGAGCGTGGATGTGGGCGTGCGCCTGAACGGCTGGTGCGCCGACGCTGCCATCAC
>JAXMAM010000041.1:0-21133 GCA_046350455.1 Phycisphaerales bacterium
GATGCCAGAAGTCACCCAGGTGCTGCGTACGTTCGGCGGCACCATTCGCCAGGCCATCAACCGTCCCGTGGAGGATCTGGTGGCGCTCGAGCAGCGCGCCGCCAATCACAGCGGCAAGGAGCAGCCAGACCTGGCCTCCATGATGATTGTGGAGGTTCCAGAAGCCAACCTGCTGGACACCGCCCGCGCGCTGAATGATCTGGACGCAGTTGAGTGGGTGCAGATTGACCGCGTGATCCGCCTGGATGGCGGCAACCAGAACCAGTCGCCTCAGTACGGCTGCGGCCAGAACGGCGCTGGCGACGACACTGGCCAGACCAACTGCTACACCACCGGCCTGGCTGGCCGCTGCAGCTCCATCGGTGGTGGCGCTGGCTGCAACCAGCCTGGCGCGTGCAACCAGGATCCAGTGGGTGTTGCGTGCCAGTACGGCTGCAACAACCCGCAGTGCTGCGAACTGGTCAAGGACATCCTGCCCAACTGCGTGGATGCCGCGCAGGCACAGGGCTGGGATGCGCTGTGCGCCACCTACGCCAACATCTACTGCAACGGCAACGTGTATGGCGGCGCACCGCCAACCGCTGGCGGCCAGACAGCGCCCAATGCGTTCTACCGCTTCGACCCCTGCTTCGCGTTGCGCGGACCGGTGGACATTGCAGAGACCCAGATTCCCATCCAGGGCACGGTCGTTGACCTGACCACTGCTGGCCCGGGCGGCCTGGGCATCACGCCCACGGTCACCACCCAGCTGATGAGCTACACCACGGATGACGCTGGCAACGTGGCGGTGGACTCGCTGCAGTTCGTGGTCTACCCCACCAACGCTTCCAGCGATGAAGCCGACCCGACCGTTGCAGCCCAGGCACTTCCGGACCCCAGCCTGGAAGGCGCGTTCGTGGCGCTGTCTGCAGGCTGCTTCGCTGACCACAGCTTTGGCGGCTGCTCACAGCCTTCCTGCTGCGTGTACGTCTGCCGCCTTGACCCCTCGTGCTGCAATGTGGCCTGGGACGCTGCCTGCGTGGGCGCAGCCCTGGCAGCAACGGACCTTCCGGTCGCTCCCTGCACCGCACAGCAGCTGCCAACGGGCGTGTTTGCGCCAGCCGCCACACCCTCCCCGCTGGTGACAGGTGGCCTGGAGACCAACGGCAACGCTCGTGGCTACCAGGTCTACACCGTTCGCCCGCCGGTCCTTGGCCCTGCGGACGTGCTGCCAGCAGGCGTTGGCCCCAACGCCTTCCAGATTGCAGCGCCCTCGGTGCGCGTGGACGTGGACAACCTGGCCAACCGCGATGCCACAGACAACAACCTGGGCACGCTGCAGTTCCTGAACGGCGGCTATCGCGGCGGCGGCTACGACCTGGCCCGCTTCGAGCTGCTGGCCTCGCAGCTGGGCATTGACCCGACCAAGTGCCGCGGCAACGACATCACCGTGGCCGTGGTGGAGTTTGGTGTCTACGCAGACCACGAGGACCTGAAGGACAACCTGACTCCTGAGCCCAATCAGACCATGCTGCTGATCAACGAGCCGCCGCTCGATTCCAATCACGGCACAGCGGTGTCTGGCATCATCGGCGCTGTGGACAACGGGTTTGGCGTGACCGGAATCGCACATGAGTGCAAGCTGCGCTTCTATCCCATCGTCAGCCGCGAAGAGGGCCAGCGCCTGCTGAACGCCCTGGCCAACGCCATCATTGACCTGGAGCCAGGCGACATCATCAACATGTCCATCGGCTCGGGCGGCGGCGCCACGGTGCCCTCTCAGGAAGGACCATTCCTGCTGATCAGCGTGGCCACCTCGGCTGGCATCACCACCATCTGCTCGGCCGGCAATGACGCCGCTCCAGTCCAGACCGTTCCGGAGGACGTGCCAGAAGGCGTGACCACCAGCGGTGCCATCATCGTGGGCGCATGCTGGCCCGGCTTCCAGTGCGGCAACCTCACGCCGAACTCTTCGGCGCCTGGCCCCTACCCTGGCGGCGCGTACTGCCGCATGAACTTCAGCAACTTCACTGACCCCGATGCAGACATCGGCGGCCAGGTGGACGTGTGCGCATGGGGCACCTCCATGACCACCTGCGGCTATGGCGATCTGTTCACGGGCGACAACGCCTCGGCAGATCCTCTGCAGGTGGATAAGCTGCGCACCTACACCTCGCTCTTCAACGGCACCAGCTCTGCAGCCCCCATGGTGTCCGGCCTGGCAGCACGCGTGCAGAGCTTTGCCAAGCAGTACTTCGGCGTGCCACTGACGCCCGGCCAGCTGCTGGGATGCCTGCAGTGGCAGGCGTACCTGCAGTGCAGCCTGGATTACGGCAACCCCAACTTCCCCGGCTATCCGGACGGCGGCGACCCGCGCGCTGGCGACCTGGTTCCCATTGGCAACGGCGGTCAGCTGGCAGCCATTGGTGCCTTCCCCAACGCTCCAGCCACCATCGCCTGGGCGGTGTCCAACACCTATGGCGGCGCGCCCGTGACGCCAACGGTCATCACCGGCAATCTGCTGGGTGGCAACCAGTTTGCGGTGCGCCAGCCTGACGGCACCTACCTCAAGGTGCAGGCAGTGCGCAAGAACGCTGGTTCGTCTGGCAATGGCTATGGTCCCCCACTGCTGTACCCGCTCTCGGGTGCAACCACCGATGTGCAGGTCCAGCTGCTCTCGGTGCAGCCACCAAACCTGGTGAACACGCTGGCGGTCAATACGCTGGGTGCCATCACAGCCAACGTGCCCGTGGTCCAGATCATCTACATGTACAACCACAACCAGAACCGCTGGAAGTCCTGCGGCTGGGGCTCCTTGTCTCCTGCGTTCGCCCAGAACGGCGGCATTCCGCCAGGCGACGTGCGTGACTACGTGCGCGCTGGTTCCACTGGTGGATCGGTGATCTATGCTCGCGTGTACACCTGCGGCTTGGCTGTGGGCCCCTACACCGTGTATCACGATCTGATCACCATCGCGGTGAACGTGGATCTGCAGAACCCCGGTTGACGCAACGGAGCATCCGCTCCCCTGCATCGCTGGTTCATCCTGTCCCCCCTAAGGCCCTGGCCATGTGCCAGGGCCTTTTCCTTTCCCAGTCAGTTCAAGAAATCTTGAAATCACTCTTTCTTCTGGCCTGTGACCCCCGTAGAGTGTGAAGAGGCCATGAGCACCCTGCCCCGCGCACCTGAGGCCACCGCTCCTGCCCAGCCAATCGGCCAGGGTGCTGGGAGCCTGCAAGCGTGCCTGGACCGGGGTCGCAAGCAGTTCATTGAGGTGTGGTCCCAGATGGGGAGCCGCTGGGGAGTGCCCCGCAGCATGGTGGAGGTGCACGCGCTTCTCTTTATTCACGGGGCGCCGCTCAACACCGATGAAATCATGGCCCACCTTGGAATCAGCCGCGGCAATGCCTCCATGACGCTGCGCACCTTGCTGGACTGGGGAATTGTGCGCAAGGAGCACCGGAAGGAGGACCGCAAGGACTACTTCTGGGCAGAGCAGGACGTGCAGACCCTGTTCTGCACCGTGATGTGCGCCCGCAAACGGCGCGAACTGGACCCGCTGACCGAAGCGCTCCGCGACTGCCGGGCCACCACCACCCTGCCAGCAGACAGCGCGACCACCAAGGCTTCCGCAGCCACCGCAGCTGAACTGCAGCAGGCTGTGGAGCAGCACAACCGCAAGCTGGATGAGATGCTGGCCTTCATGGCCATGCTGGACGACATCACCAGCCGGTTCCTGAGTGCGGGCGGCTGCAACCTGCCAACGGCCTACAACACCCTGCGCGGGGAATGCACATGACCACTGCCGCTCCACTGGCTGCCGCAGCGCCCAAGCTGGCGGACGTGCAGCTGGACCTGGCGTGGACTGTCTCGTGCCGAGCGCTGCACCAGCAGCAGACCTTTGCCAGCGCGGTGCTGCACGTGCAGGGGCAGTGGGTGGCCCCCATGCTGGGCCATGGCACGCTGCTGCCAGATGCGGTGCCGCTCTGCGCCACGCTGGTGACCGGGCCCAAGCGCCAGCCGGTGGCGCTGCCGGCCACGCTGCGGGCCGTGGTGGAGTGCCGCGCTGGCTGGACCCATCTGGCAATTGCAGACGACACCCAGGTGCTCCTCCGTGCCTCCTTCGAGGGGGGCCGACTGGTCTATTGCACCGGAGACCTGCCAGCGCGGGCTGGCCTCCAGGCAGCCACCTATGAAGCCCCCACTGGCACCTTGGACGTCATGCCGCACGCCTGAACAGCGGCGCCGGGCGCCGGGGCGAGCGCGCCGTACCGCGCACACCACGCTGCGCGCACCACGCTCAACACACCTGCCTTGGCAGCAAACGGACGGGGCGGGATTCGAACCCGCGATACGAGGAATACCCCGTATACCGGTTTAGCAAACCGGCGCCTTCAGCCTCTCGGCCACCCGTCCAACGGGCGGGGAGAGTCTAGCAGAAAGGCGGGCAGCGTACGCTCCGCTGCCCATGGAGACGCTGTTCCAAGACCTCTGGAAGCTCATCGCGGAGCCCGGAAACCTGCGCGAGAACCTGGCGCTGATGGTGCAGCACTCTGGCTTCCTGACATACGCAGGGCTGTTTCTGATCGTCTTCTGCGAGACAGGGCTGGTGGTCACCCCCTTTCTGCCAGGCGACAGCCTGCTCTTTGTGGCTGGCTTTGTGTGCGCCACGGTGGAGCACAGCGCAGCAGAGCAGCACGTTGCGCCCGCAGTGAGCGGACCTGTGATGGCGCTCATCCTGATCGCCGCGGCAGTGTTGGGCGACGGCGTCAACTACCACGTGGGCCGCTGGCTTGGGCCGGTGGCGTTCAGCGGCCGCTTCCGCTGGCTGAAGCGCGAGCATCTGGAGCGCACGCATGCGTTCTTTGAGAAGCACGGCGGCCGCGCCATCGTGCTGGCGCGCTTCGTTCCCATCGTGCGCACGTTTGCGCCGTTCGTGGCGGGCATCGGCAGCATGCGGTACACGCAGTTCCTGGCGTACAACGTGCTGGGCGCGGTGCTGTGGGTGGGCCTCTTGATGGGCGCTGGCTACTGGCTGGGCGGCCTGGACTGGGTGCAGCGCCACTTTGAGAAGGTGGTCATTGGCATCGTGGTGGTCAGCCTGCTGCCGCTGGTCTGGGAGTGGTGGAAAGCGCGTACACTGCAGCGCTCCCAAGCAAACCCATGAAGATCCACGAGTACCAGGCCCGACAGCTCTTGGCAGACGCAGGCATTCCAGTCCCACCCGGCCGCATGGTGGAGCGCGTGGCAGACGCACAGGCAGAGGCCGCCAAGCTGGTCTCTGGCGGCGCTGGCATCGTGGTGGTGAAGGCCCAGGTGCACGCTGGCGGCCGCGGCAAGGCTGGCTTTGTGAAGGTCTGCCGCACGGCAGAAGAGGCCACCAAGGCAGCGGAATTCATGCTGAGCCACCGCATGGTCAGCCCCCAGACCCCGCCAGAGGGCCTGGAAGTGAAGCGCCTGCTGGTGGCTGCTGGCGTGGACATTGCCAAGGAGTACTACCTGGCCATCGTCACCGACCGCGCCCGCCGCACCAACACGCTCATCGCCAGCGCAGAAGGCGGCGTGGAGATTGAGCACGTGGCTGCCACGCGCCCCGACGCCATCATCAAGGTGGCGCTGGACCCGCTGACTGGCCTGCAGCCCTACCAGGCGCGCCAGGTGGCGTTCAAGCTGGGCTTTACGGGCAAGCAGGTGAACCAGGCGGTGGACACCATGCTCAAGCTGGCCACGCTGTTCCTGGCCAAGGACGCCAGCCTGGCAGAGATCAATCCGCTGGTGGTCACGCCCCCCAGCGCTGAGCACCCCGACGGCCGCGTGGTGGCCATTGACGCCAAGTTCAACTTTGACGACAACGCCCTGTTCCGCCACGCAGACCTGCAGGCCATGTTCGACCCTGCGGAAGAGAACGCCGCAGAGATGCGCGCTCGCGAGTTTGAGCTGAACTACGTGGCGCTGGATGGCAACATCGGCTGCCTGGTGAATGGCGCTGGCCTGGCCATGAGCACCATGGACATCATCAAGCTGCACGGTGGCGACCCTGCCAACTTCCTGGACGTGGGCGGCGGCGCCAGCGAGGAGGCTGTCACCGAGGCCTTCCGCATCATCCTGAGCGATGGCCGCGTGAAGGGCGTGCTGGTGAACATCTTTGGCGGCATCATGCAGTGCGACCGCATTGCGCGCGCCATTGTGAACGCAGCCAAGGGCGTGGGCTTCAAGGTGCCGCTGGTGGTGCGCCTGGAGGGCACCAACGTGGCAGAGGCCAGGCGCATCCTGGATGCCGCCCGCAGCGAGCTCCCCACCATGCAGTCTGCCACAGACCTGACCGACGCCGCCCGCAAGGTGTGCGCTGCGGTGGCGTAGCACTCTTGCGCGCTCCCAACGCCCCCCCGCACCATGCTCGTCCTCTTTGACATTGACGGCACGCTGCTCATCTCGCTGCGCGCGGGCGTGGGCGCCATGCAGTCTGCGCTGCGCGAATTGCACGGCGTGGACGTCAGCTTTGACGGCGTGGAGATCCACGGACGCCTGGACACGCTGATCTGGCGCGACCTGGCCAAGCGCCACGGCTTCCCAGCGCATGACCAGGCGCACGCCACCTTTCGCAGCACCTACGCGCGCCACCTGGATCAGCGCCTGGCTGCCAACAACACCTCGCAGGCGCTGCCCGGCGCCATTGCCCTGGTGCGCGCCGTGCAGGCCACGCCAGGCGTGACCATCGGCCTTCTGACTGGCAACTACGAGCCCACTGGCAAGCTGAAGGTGAAGCACGCTGGCTTCGACCCAGAAGCCTTTGTGGTGAACGCCTGGGGCGACGACGCGCCAGACCGCCGCAGCCTGGTGCCCGTGGCCATGCAGCGCTACCAGGAGCGGCACGGCCGCGCTGTGCCGCCGCAGCAGGTGGTGATCATCGGCGACACCCCGCACGACGTGGACTGCGCCAAGGCGCACGGCGCCCGCGTGCTGGCAGTGGGAACGGGGGCGTTCACACCTGATGCGCTGCGTGACGCGGGTGCCGACCTGGCCACGTCAGACTTGTCCGACACCGCCACCCTGGCGGCGTGGATCACCCGCGCGCCAGGCGGTCCCGCAGGGGCATGAGGACGTGCGGCACCAGCCGCTGCTCCACCAGGCGCTCGCCATGGCCTGAGAGCGCGGCCAGATGCATGGACAGGTCGGTCAGCTGGGTGACTGTGCCAGTACGGCGCACGGTGAGCATCACGCTGAGCGGCTCGTGACCGTCGCGCATCACCGCTGGCTCTGCGCGCGGCAGGCGGGTCTTCACTTCCAGAAAGACATGGATGTCCGGGGCGTCGGCCAGCGCCAGCGCCACAAAGGGCTGGCAGTCCAGGGTCAGATCCTGCGCGCTGCGCGTGAAGTCCGCCAGCGCGCTGCCACCCATGAGCGCCTCCAGCACGATCTCGTCGCGGTTGCCTTCGCACTCAAAGTCAAAGACCCACACCAGCTCCAGGTGATCCACATCCAGCGGACTGATGGAGAGGAAGAACGGCGCCAGGTCCAGCACCGAGCGGTGCAGCCGGTACGCCTCCTCGATGGTGGGCGGATTGACAAAGCCGCTCTTCAGCGAGGTCTGGCGCATGGCCACCCAGGCGAACTCGCGGTCCGAGTCATCGCTCTCCAGCGCGACCTCTCCGTCCGCGTAGCGCTCCAGGTTCTTCAGGCGCGGGTACTCCTTGCGCAGCCGGCCGAACAGATCCAGCACTGGCTCGCGGGCGCCCGGCAGGTCCATCTTCAGCGAGAGCTTCTGGTTCAGGCAGAAGTCGCGGCACAGCAGCTCGAACTCTGGCATGGCAGCACCGGTCAGGAACCAGCCGCCGCACGCTGCGCCATGTTGGCCGCGATGCGCTCGCGCGCCTTGCGCAGGCGTTCCTCATGCGCGCGCTTCTGCTTGCGGCGCCACGCCAGCAGGCGCCAAGCCGCAAACATGAAGATGGGCACCATGAACATCACCAGGAGGCCAGCCAGAAGCGGCACCACAATGGCGATGATGCCCAGGATGAGCGCCAGGACAGATTCAATGAACGCGTAGATGGGGTTCAGCCAGCCAATGGTGAGCACCGAGCTGGAGACGCGCCCTGCAATGGAAGCAGTCTCCACGCCTGTGGCTGTGGCGGCACCAGCGATGATGCCCAGCGACCACGCCACCGCAGGGTGGATCACAGCGTCTGGGCCAGACGCCACGCCCAGCATCATGCAGGTCATGATGGTGGCGCCCGCAGCCGCTGACAGCGGCGCAGCCAGCAGGTCTAGCACATGGTCCACCCACGGGAACAGGAACCCGATGATCTCGATGACCGTGGCCACGCCAAACAGCACCAGCGCTGGAGTGTCGCCCATCCACTGCACGCCCTCAGGCACGTGCACCCACTGCACCGTGCCACCGGTGGAGGCGCGGACAGCGATGGAAAAGATGAACAGCGGAAGGAAGACGCGCAGTCCGCATGCCGCGGACAGGCCCAGCCCAGTGCAGATAGCGGTGAACAGCTGCACGCTGAACAGCGCCTCAGGCGACCTTGGCGTCCAGGTACTTCTCCACGCTCTTGACGTCAGCCATGATCTGTGGGGTGAGGCGCAGCGTGAAGCTGGCGCCCTTCTTCACCGTGACCACCTTGGTGCACTCCACGCGAGCCAGCCAGATGCGGCCAGCGCGGGCGGTGCGGCGGTTCTTCTCGCGGATGCGCTCGGTGGAGAGGCGGTTGAGCGCTCCCTGCACAGACGAGTTCATGCGCATGAGCCGGTGGATGGTCTTCTGCCGCCGGGGCTCAGCCGGGACTTCCTTGATGGTGAAGACAAAGGTCTTGCTTGGGGCGAGGGTGCTCATAGGGTGGCCTTGCGTTTCGAGCCGCGTAGTGTAGCCAAACCCACAGGGGCGAACAGGGGTGTGGACAGACCTTTCTGCCACCCCCTCTTATTGGACGCTGCACACCGTACGCTGCCTGCATGCAGACGCAGACGGTCGGATGGATTGGCACGGGCGTGATGGGCCGCTCGATGGCTGGGCATCTCCTGGCCAAGGGGTGCCCCATGGTGGTCTACAGCCGCACCAAGCCTGCTGCAGCAGCGCTGGTGGAGGCTGGGGCCCGCTGGGTCAGCACGCCAGCAGAGCTGGCCAGCCAGTGCCAGGTGGTGTTCAGCATGGTGGGCACGCCAGACGACGTGGAGATGGTCCACCTGGGCCCCACTGGCACGCTGCGCGCCAAGACCCTGCCCCGCCTGCTGGTGGACATGACCACCAGCAGCCCGGGATTGGCAGAGCGCCTGGCACGCGAGGCTGCAGCGGTGGGTGTGGGCTCCGTGGACGCGCCTGTGTCGGGCGGCGACGTGGGCGCGCGCAACGCCACGCTGTCCATCATGTGCGGTGGCAGCCAGGCTGACTTTGACGCCGTGCGTCCGCTCCTTGAGATCATGGGCAAGACCATCGTGCTGCAAGGCCCACCCGGCAGCGGGCAGCACACCAAGATGGTGAACCAGATCCTGATCGCTGGCACCATGCTGGGCCTGGGTGAGGCGCTCAGCTACGCCAAGCGCGCGGGCCTTCACCCAGAGCAGGTGCTGCAGAGCGTGAGCGGTGGCGCAGCTGGCAGCTGGGCGCTCAGCAATCTGGCGCCGCGCGTGCTCAAGGATGACTTTGCGCCTGGCTTTGCCATCGAGCACTTCATCAAGGACCTTGGCATTGCGCTGGCCGAGGCCACCCGCATGAACCTGGACCTGCCCATGGTGCAGACCGCGCGTGCCACCTATGCCGCCCTTGCCGCCGCGGGACATTCTCGGTCCGGAACACAGTCCATCGTCAAGGCGTACCACTGGTAGAAACTCGTGCCTGGCACGCCTGTCCCTACTTTCGAAACTCGTGCCTGGCACTCCTGTCCCGGGTTTTGGCAGCCCCGCGCATAACCCAGTCTGGCACACGCGTTTTCCTTATCCTGAACCATCCATATGAGCACTGTCACGCAACACGACATCGCCGCCATCGAGCAGAAGGTGAAGGCCGCGTCTGCGCCGTTCAGCCTGCTCCGCCAAGAACTTGAGCAGGTCATCGTGGGCCAGCATGAGCTGCTGGAGGGCCTGGTCATCGGCCTGCTCTGCAACGGCCACGTGCTGATCGAAGGCGTGCCCGGCCTGGCCAAGACCACGGCCGTGGCCACGCTGGCGGCTGCCATCCGCACCAGCTTCCACCGCATCCAGTTCACGCCAGACCTGCTGCCCAGCGACCTCATCGGCACCATGGTCTACAACCCAAATTCGCACCAGTTCAGCGTGAAGAAGGGGCCGGTCTTCGCCAACATCGTGCTGGCAGACGAGATCAACCGCGCGCCCGCCAAGGTGCAGAGCGCGCTGCTGGAGGCCATGCAGGAGCGGCAGGTGACCATCGGTGGCGAGACCTACCCCATGGACGACCCGTTCCTGGTGCTGGCCACGCAGAACCCCATCGAGCAGGAAGGCACCTACCCGCTGCCCGAAGCCCAGGTGGACCGCTTCCTGCTGAAGCTGGTCATCACCTACCCCACGCGCACCGAAGAGCGCCAGATCCTGGACCGCATGAGCCGCACCACGCAGAAGATCGGCGTGAAGCCGGTCATGCAGCCAGAGCAGATCCGCGCCGCGCGCACTGTGGTGGACGAGATCTTTGTGGACGAGCGGATCAAGGACTACATCGTGAGCCTGGTGGTGGCCAGCCGCGATCCAGAGGCGCACCGCGTGCCTGTGCAGGACCTGGTGCAGTACGGCGCCAGCCCGCGCGCCACCATCGCGCTGGTGCAGGCCAGCCGCGCCAAGGCCTTCCTGGACAGCCGCGGCTACGTGGTGCCGCAGGATGTGAAGGACATGGCTCCCGCAGTGCTCCGCCACCGCCTGGGCCTGAGCTACGAGGCCGAGGCCCTGGAGAAGACCAGCGACGACGTGGTTCGCGCGCTGCTTGAGCACGTGCCTGTGCCTTGACGCTCCGCAGAGACCCACGCCCATGCAGACGTCCGACCTGCTACGCAAGGTCCGCCGCATCGAGATCCGCACGTCGCACCTGGTGAGCGACGTGCTGGCTGGGCAATTCCGCAGCGCCTTCAAGGGCCGCGGGATGGAGTTCGAGGAAGTCCGCCCCTACCAGTACGGCGATGACGTCCGCAGCATCGACTGGAACGTGAGCGCACGCATGGGCGCACCCCACGTGAAGCTGTTCCGCGAGGAGCGCGAGCTGACCGTGATGCTGGCTGTGGACCTGAGCGGAAGCCAGAACTTTGGCACGCGCGCGCAGCTGAAGCGCGAGCTGGTGGCAGAACTGGCCGCCACGGTGGCGTTCAGCGCCATCCGCAGCAACGACCGCGTGGGGCTCATCTGCTTCACCGACCAGGTGGAACTGGTGGTGCCGCCCCGCAAGGGACCGCGCCACGTGCTACGCATCGTGCGCGACCTCCTGGCCTTCCAGCCTGGCAGCCGCGGCACAGACGTGGCGGAGGCCATCCAGGAGGCCACTCGCATCCTCAGCCGGCGCGCGGTGCTCTTTGTGGTGAGCGACTGGGTGAACGGTGCCACAGAAGACGGCCTGCCAGCCCAGAGCGCTGGCAAGGAGCCGTGGGAGAGCCCCCTGCGCTTTGCACGCACGCGGCATGACGTCATCCCGGTGGTGGTGCGCGACCGGCGCGAACGCGAGCTGCCGCCCATGGGTCTGGTGGAGTTCGTGGACGAAGAGACAGGCGAGCGCATGGTGGTGGACCTGGGCAGCCGCGCTGTGCGCGAGCGCTTCCTGGCCCTGGCGCAGGCGGACGAGTCGCTCCTGATGGAGACCTTCCGCCGCCTTCGCACCGAACCGGTGGTGGTCGAGACAGGCACCGACTTTGTGGAGCCGCTCACTGCGTTCTTCCGCCGCCGCGAGAGCCGGAGGGCCCGGTGATGCAGCTGCAGCCGCAGACGCAGGCCCCGCCCGCAGCGCCCGCGCCGCACCCGCCTGTGGTGGCCACCGCAGACGCACAGGGCGTGCACGCCGAACTCACCGTGACAGGCCCTGCTGGCTGGACCACCGGCGCACCGCTGGACGCCACGCTGCGCGTGACGCTTCCCAACGGCGCCCGCCTGGAGCCACCTGCGCTGGGCACCACGCTGGGCGCGTGGGACGTGCGCGGGCAGCACGTGCTCCTGAACACACCGCCTGGGACTGCGGGCGTGAGCTTCACGCTGACAGCGTGGGAGCCAGGCCAGCTGGAGATCCCCGCCATTCCGCTCTCGGTGGTGCTTCCAGATGGCACGCGCGCCGAGCTGAAGGTTGGCCCGGCCAAGGCCACGCTGGACAGCCTGCTGCAGGGCCAGGTGGCGCTCACCGAACTGCCAGCACCGCTCCGCGGCCCGGTGGACATTGCAACCGGCAACTGGCTGTGGTTTGTGGTGGCGCTCCTAGGCGCGGTCACCTGCATCTGGCTTGCGTCGTGGATGTTCCGCCGCGGGCGGCATGGCGGCGCAGAGGAGCTGCTGCCACCCGACGCATGGGCGCTCCGCGAGATGGACCGCCTGGAGTCCGAGCGCCTCCCCGGCCGCGGCCAGGTGGACCACTTCTTTGCGCGGCTCTCTGACATCGTGCGCCACTATGTGGAGCAGCGCTGGAGCATCAGCGCGCCAGAGCAGACCACCAAGGAGTTCCTGCGTAGCGCAGCCACGCACCCAGAGCTGGCTGGCGGCCATGAGCGCACGCTGGGCGGCTTCTTGCGCGCTGCGGACATGGTGAAGTTTGCCGCGGTGCGCCCCGGCACAGACGCGTGCGGCCAGGCGCTGGACAGCATGCGCGGGTTTGTGCGCGCCACAGCGCCCGTGGAAGAGCCTGCAGCCCCCCAACCACCGGAGGCGCGCTCATGACAGGCTTCCATGAAAGCAGCGTGTGGTGGCTCCTCCTCCTCCTGCTGGTGCCGCTGGCATGGTGGACTGTGTTCTTGCCACGCGCGCGCGCGGCCGTGGCGTACCCGTCTGTGGCCGCGCTGGCTGCCAGCGGCCGCAGCCTGGTGGCGCGCCTCCACTGGCTGCCGCTGGCGCTGCGCACGGTGGCGCTGGCGCTCATCGCCATCTGCATCGCGCGGCCCATCAAGGCCAACGAGCAGACCCGCGTGTACGTGGAAGGCGTGGCCATCGAGCTGGTGGTGGACCGTTCCAGCTCCATGCTGGCGCTGGACTTCCAGGATGAGCGCGGCCAGCCGGCTGACCGCCTGAGCACGCTGAAGCGCGTGGCCACGCAGTTCATCGAAGGCGGCAACGGCCTGGAGGGCCGGCCCAACGATCTCATTGGCCTGGTGGCGTTCGCGCGCTACGCAGACAGCCTGAGTCCGCTGACGCTGGACCACGACTACCTGGTGCAGGTGCTGAGCGGCGTGGAAGTGGCTGGCGACCGCGCGGAG
The DNA here is from genome assembly GCA_046350455.1 of Phycisphaerales bacterium. Lineage (GTDB taxonomy): Bacteria > Planctomycetota > Phycisphaerae > Phycisphaerales > SM1A02 > CAZXGD01. The sequence continues at coordinate 13,368 of JAXMAM010000041.1, forward strand.
GACGGCACTGCCATCGGCGAGGCGGTGGCCCTGGCCGCAGAGCGCCTGCGCGACGCCACCGATCGCCCGGGCGACACCCTGCGCCCCAAGAGCAAGGTGATCGTGCTGCTGACCGACGGCGAGAACAACGCTGGCGAGATCGCCCCCGTGACCGCTGCAGAGATCTGCAAGACCCTGGGCATCAAGCTGTACGCCATTGGCGTGGGCACCATTGGAACCGCGCCCTATCCAGTGCAGTCGCCGCTGGGCGGGACCAGCCTGGTGCGGGTGCCTGTGAAGATTGACGAGAAGCTCCTGAAGCAGATGGCCGCTGAGACTGGCGGCGAGTACTTCCGCGCCACCGACACCAAGAGCCTGGAGCGCATCTACAAGACCATCAACGAGCTGGAGAAGACCGCCACCGAGCAGCACCGCTACCTGCAGTACCGCGACCTGGCTGTGGAGCCAGCGGACATCGCAGGCCTGCACGTGCCACCGCTGCTCCTGCTGGCGCTTCTCCTGCTGGCTGCCGACCTCACTCTCACCCAGACCCGCTGGCGCACCCTCCCCTGACCATGGACTTTGCGTTTGCCAATCCCCTTGCCTTCCACTGGATGTGGCTGGTGCTCGCGCTGGCTGCGCTGGTGGTGTGGGCTGCGCGCCGCAGGTGGTCTGCGCTGCGGCGCTTTGCAGACGCAGCGCTCCTTGCGCGCATCGCCCCAGGCGCCAGCCTGGCGCGCCCGGTGCTGCGCGCTGGCTGCATGGTGCTGGCGCTGGCCTTTCTGGTGCTGGCGCTGATGGACCCGCGCTGGGGCGCTGAGGTGGAGGAGGTGAAGCGCCGTGGTGCGGAGGTCTTCCTGGTGGTGGATGTCAGCCGCAGCATGACTGCGCAGGACGCCACCCCCAGCCGCCTGGAGCGCGCCAAGCAGTTTGCGCTGGACGTGGTGGACGGCCTGGCGGGCGACCGAGTGGGACTGATCGAGTTTGCCGGCACCAGCGCCATGCGCACGCCGCTCACGCTGAACTACGGCGCGCTCCGCATGCAGGTGCAGGACCTGAAGCCGCTGAGCGGCGCACGCGGTGGAAGCGCTCTGGCAGGCGCCATTGACCTGGCTGTGAAGAGCTTCCCACCTGCGGCTGGCACCAGCCGCGCCATCCTGGTGCTGTCGGACGGCGAGAACCTGGACGAAGGCGAGAGCCCTGTTGACGCTGCGCGCAAGGCGCTGGACGACGCTGGCGTGCACGTCTACACCGTGGGCATTGGCGACTCCAAGGAAGGCGCGCGCATCCCGCTGAGCGGCAACAGCACCGCTGGCAGCCGCTGGCTGGTGCACGACGGCCAGGAGGTGTGGAGCAAGATGGACGAACGCGTCCTGAAGGAGATGGCCACCCAGGGCGGCGGCGCGTTCATTCCTGCGGGCACAGACCAGGTGGACATGGCGCGCGCGTACGAGACCACCATTGGGCAGCTGGAGCGCCAGGAGTTCGAAAGCGCCACCGTCACGCGGCGCACGCCGCGCTTCCAGTGGTTCGCTGGCCTGGCCTTTGCGCTGCTCCTGGGCGCCAGCGTGCTGCCAGACCGCAAGCCTGCTCGCAAGGAGGTGCTGGCATGATGCACACGCCACGCAAGACACGTCTGGATGCCGTTGGCAGCGCTGTGGTGTGCGCGCTGACCACCGCGCTGACCACCACCTTGGCCATGGGAGAGGTGCCGCCAGCGTCTGGTGCCGCCAACGCGCCGCCCGCTGCGCAGCCCGCTCCACCCCCCGCCTCTGCGCCCGCTGCCCCTGCACCGCCCGCGGCCGCTCCACCTCTCACCAGCGGCACGCAGCAGCCGTTTGAAGCCGCTGTGACCGAAGCCAAGAAGCTGCTGGACAGCGGCGATGCCAAGGGTGCTGCAGCCAAGTACCAGGAAGCGCTTGGCCTTCGGCCAGACTCTGGCGCTGCTGCATACAACCTGGGCGTGGCGCTCTATCGCGCTGGCGAGTTCGAGCAGGCGGCCGAGGCGTTTGCGCGCGCAGGCACGCTGGCCAGCCAGGGCCAGAACACCAACGCCAGCCTGGCAGCCAACAGCCAGTACAACCGCGCTGCAGGCCTGTACAGCAACCTGCGCGAACAAGCCGCAGCAGCAGAGAAGGCCCAGCAGGGCGCGCAGGAGCAGCCGGTGGACCCAGAGGCGCTCAAGAAGGCCATCAAGGACGCGCAGGCCGCGCTCCAGGGCTTCAAGGACGCGGCGTATGCGAACCCAGGTGACCTGGACGCGCGCTCCAACGCAGAGCAGGCGGCGCGTCTGGTGCGCGCGCTGGAAGAGCTGCAGAAGCAGCAGCAACAGCAGCAGCAGAACCAGCAGAATCAGGACAAGAACCAAGACAAGAACCAGGATCAGAAGCAGGACCAGCAGAACAAGGACCAGCAGAAGAACCAGGACAAGAAGAACCAAGACCAGAAGAATCAGGATCAACAGAAGCAGCAACAGCAGAAGCAGGATCAGCAGCAACAGAGCCAGGATCAGAAGGACAAGGATCAGCAGGATCAACAGCAGCAGCAGTCCCAGGGCAACGGCCAGGATCAGAAAGACCAGCAGGATCAACAGAACCAGCAGAACCAGCAGCAAGACCAGAAGGACCAGGACAAGAAGGATGAGAAGAAGGATTCGTCCAAGGACAAGGATCAACAGCAGAAGGACAAGGAACAGAAGGACAAGGACCAAAAGGACCAGCAGCAACAGGACCAGAAGCAGGACCAGAAGGACGGCGAAGGCCAGCAGGATCAGCAAGACCAGCAGGCTGGCGCGCCCGGCAGCAGGGATGGCAAGTCCATGCAGATGACCAAGGACGAAGCCAACCGCCTGCTCCAGGCCGTCCGCGATGCAGAGAAGAAGCGCCGCGCAGCCGCCGAGGCGCGCGAAGCCGCCGCGCAATCCCGACGCCGTGCGCCCGCCAAGGACTGGTAGCCCTGCGTGCGCCTACGCTGCCCAACCACCCATCGCCCCATGAACCGCCTCCTCGCCACCACCCTGCTTGTGCTTGCTGCGCTGCTGTGTGCTGCGCCGCGTGCAGCGCTGGCGGCCGCGCAGGGAGAAGTGCGCTTCCAGATGCCCAGCGGCGACGTGTACGCCGGTGTCCCCTTCCGCATCCTGGTGCGCGTGATGGACGCCAAGACCTACGCAGCGCCCACGGTGCCGGACATCCCAGGGGCCACGTCGCATGTCTCGGTGCTGGGGTCCAGCGAGAGCCAGACCATCATCAACGGCCGCGTCTCGCGATCCACCAGCATCACCTACGGCATTGACATCACGCCAGAGCAGCCAGGAAAGCTGGCGCTGCCGCCCATCAGCATCGTGGTGGATGGCCGCGAGGAGCGCACGCGCCCCACGTCCATCGACGTGGTGAAGAACGACGCCACGGCGCTCTTTGACGCAGAGGTCTTTGGCACGCCGCCAGAGGTGTTCATCGGGCAGCCGCTGGAGCTGGTGCTGCGCATCGGCATCAAGCCGTTCCGCGATCCCACCTATGGCCAGCTGAACGAAGTGCAGATGTGGCAGCTGGTGGACCTGGAAGGATCCGAATGGGGCGTGTTCCTGCCCACGCTGCAGAAGATGGCGCAGGACCGCCGCGAAGTTCCCAGCGTGCAGTCTGAAGTGCGCGATGGCGCCACCTGGTTTGTGTACGAGATCCCGCGCATCATCTGGCCGCCCAAGAGCGGGCAGCCAGACCTGGGGCGCATCGTGCTGCGCATGAAGTACCCGCTGGGGCTGCGCGAGGTGCGCGGCTTCTTCCCCACCGACCGCCAGCTCACGCTGACCGACGTGCGCCCACTGGCCACCGAAGCGCGCATCAACACGCTGAAGGTGGTGCCGCTGCCAGAGCAGGGCCGCCCTGCTGGCTTCACCGGCGCAGTGGGTGACTTCTCTGTCTCCGCGGCCGCCAAGCCCACGCAGGTGAGCGTGGGCGACCCCATCACGCTCACGCTGATGATCACCGACAAGACGCCCGGCGGCTCCAACCTGGACACGCTGCAGCCGCCAGACCTCTCTGGCGACACAGGCCTGACCAGCCGCTTCCGCGTGCCCAGCGAGCCGCTCAGCGGCACGGTGAGCGGCAAGCGCAAGGCCTTCACGCAGACGCTGCGCCCGCTGCGCGCGGACGTGACAGAGATCCCGCCCATCGCGTTCAGCTTCTTTGACCCCGCCACACGCACCTACCGCACTGTGGCCACCGAGGCCATTCCAGTCACGGTGCGCCCTGCAGACCAGATGGATCTTTCGCGCATCGTGACAGCCAACGGTGCAGAAGTGGCGCCACAGCCCAACCCAGGCACGCAGCTCACGGTGGTGGAGGGTGGACTCATGGCCAACAAGCCAGTCACGCCAGCCATCCTGGCCAACGAGCGCATGGGGTGGTCCGCCCCGCTGGCCCTGGCGCTGCTGGTGCCGCCGCTCACCGTGGCTGGCGCAGCTGCGTGGCGCGTGCACAGGCGCCGCCACGAGCGCGATGCTGGCCTGGCCCGCCGCTCCCGCGCGCGCCGCACAGCGCAGCGCCGGCTGGAGGCAGCACCCGACGCTGCGGCGGTAGCCCGCGCCGTGGCTGGCCTGGTGGAGGACCGGCTGGGCCGCGCAGAAGGCACCATGACCCGGGGAGACCTGCAGGAAGCGCTCGCTGCACACGGCATGCCAGAAGCAACCCGCGCCAGCGTGGTGGCCCTTCTGGCAGAGTGCGACCGCGCCCGCTACGCCGGCGGCGGCGGCGCAGATCTGGCAGCCCTGCGCACCCGCGCCGCCACTGCGCTGGACACGCTTGACCAGGTGCACTGGCGCAACGGAGGTGCAGCATGACCACGGCGCGCACCCGCCAGATGCCGTCGCCCCGCCCTGCGCGCCTTGCCGTGATGGCTGCGCTCCTGGTGCTGGCGCTTGGCCTAGCTGTCCGCCCTACCCGCGCGGACGACGCGCTCGACGCTGCGCACCACGCGCAGGAGCAGTACGACCGCGGCGTCTCGCTGCGCCGCACCGACCCTGCTGGCAGCCAGGAGGCCTTCCGCCAGAGCGCGGCTGCCTGGCAGCAGCTGGCCGACAGCGGCGCCAGCAACGGCCCCCTCTTCTACAACCTGGGCAACGCGTATCTGCAGATGGGCGACCTTGGCCGCGCCATTGCCAACTACCTGCGCGCAGAGCAGAGCATGCCCGGCGATCCAGAGCTGGACCAGAATCTGGCGCAGGCCCGGCAGCGCGTGCAGCATGCCTTCAGCCGTTCGGGCGGCACGCTGCTGGTTGACTCGGTGGCCCGCTGGTGGCACCTGCTGCCGCTTGGATTGCGCGAAGCGCTTGCGTGGACCGCGTGGGCTGTCTTCTGGGCCACGCTGCTGGCGTGGTTCCTGGTGCCAGCGCGCATCAGCGGCACACCCACGCGCGACGCGGTGCGCAAGCTGGTGCTGGCGGTCAGCCTGGTGACCTGGTGCCTGCTGGGCGGCACGCTGATCGCAGACCGGGTGCTGTCCACGGTGCGCTCGCAGGGCGTGCTGGTGCAGGACGCGGTGCAGCTGCGCAAGGGCAACGGCGACGGGTTTGAGCCAGCGTTTGCAGAGACGCTCAGCCCCGGCGTGGAGTTCCAGATCCTGGAAGAGCGCCCCGGCTGGTGGCGCATCGAGCTGCCAGACGGCCGCTCTGGCTGGATCCAGGCATCGCAGGCTGTGCGGGTGTAGGGCTGGCCATGGCTCTGCTGAGGTCAGCGGGCCGCGGGTCAGGCAGAAACGGAGAGGGTGGGATTCGAACCCACGAGCAGGACGAGCCCGCTACTAGTTTTCGAGACTAGCCCTTTCAACCGCTCAGGCACCTCTCCTGGTGGAAAGCGGAGCGACAGTATGCCCGCAAAACGGGGGCGGTGCAAGCCCGCGCTGGCAGCGCTGCACCGGCATCTGCGCTGCTGGCGCTGCCGGCGCTGCTGGCGCTGCTGGCGCGCCACGGCCGCGCGCCGCCACTCACTTGGACGTGGTCAGCAGCACCACCCCACCCAGGATCATGGCCACTGCCACAGCCTTCTGCACGCTCATGGCCTCGCCCAGCAGCAGCCAGCCACCCAGCACTGCCACGGCTGGCGCAATGCAGAACGCGATGGGCTTCACCTTGCTGATGTCCCCCACCGACAAGCCCATGTAGAAGCACGCCAGCGCCAGCGCACCCGCGCACACACCAGCGCCCAGGATGAGCTTGAGCATCACCGGCGGATCTGCGTGCGGCCACGTGCTGGGTTCGCCCGCTGCACGGATGCCCAAGGGCTCCAGCCAGCTGCGCGTGGCTGCAAAGTAGGCCAGCCACAAGAGCGGCAGCGCCACAGTGGTGCGGACAGCAATAGCAGTGAGCGGACCAACCTGATGGCTCTTCAGGACGCTCTTGGCGCACAGCTCGCCGATGCCCCAGAAGAGGCCAGCCAGAACAGCAAAGATGAGTGGAGCCATGCGCGGAGCGTAACCCGCGCGCGCTGTCACGGCCCCCATGCACCCAGCAGCAGGCCGATGTCGGTGCCATCCACGGCGCCGCTGTGGTCTAGGTCTGCTGGACCTGTGCCTGGACCCCAAGCGCCCAGCAGCACGCCAAGGTCTGTGCCATCCACCACGCCGTCGCCGTTGATGTCACCAAAGCGCTCGCACCCGTCTGGGATGCCGTTGCTGTTGGCGTCGGTGCACACGGTGCCTGGGCCGCGCCAGGTGGCGCCCGCTGCCAGCGCATCAGCCTGCGTCAGCTGCAGGCAGAAGCCGTTGGGGAAGCAGGCCGCGCCCACCGGTGGCGGGCAGGTGACTGTGGCGCAGGTGGAGTTGTTGCCCTTGTAGGTGCCGCCCAGCTGGGCGCACTCTGTGGGGCTGACCGGACCAACGCAGGTGCCATCTGCCAGGCAGCAGGCGCCGGTTGGGAAGCAGGTGTAGCCCGCGCACGACGTGCCGGCTGGGCCAGGCACGCCACCCGCAGACAGGCACTGGTCTGCTGTCAGGTTCAGGCAGCCGCCGGTGGCTGCAAAGCAGCAGGGACCAGGCTGCACCGTGCAGGTGTTGGCCTGGCACGCCACGCCGTCGCCCTTGTAGGTGCCCGAGATGGACTGGCAGTCTGCTGCCGTCATCTGCGCACAGTTGCCAGCCTGGCAGCACGCGCCGATGGGCGAGCCGCAGGTAGCAAAGGAAGTCCACGTGGCGCGCATCACCCAGTCGCCAGAGGGGCGGCAGATGGATGGAATCGCCGCGAACGTGCTCCAGCCTGATCCGCAGCCAAATGGGCCGCAGTTGAACTGGTACAGCCAGTTGCCGCTGGGGTTCTGCAGGCCGCCCACGTCGGTGGTGGGGAACGCGTTGGAAGAGGAAGGCGGCGGCGTCACGCAGCCTGTGCCGCTCTGGTTGTTGTGATCGTCAATCCGGTAGCCAATGGAGAAGGTGTGCGATCCGTCGTCGGTGATGTAGATCTGTTCCGGATCGCTGGGGTCCACCATGAACTGCACGTTCACGCCGTTGGTGCCCGGTGGAAGGACAATGTGCGGCAGCAGGTCGCCGTCAGAACTGAACTGGAAGACCACCTGCCCTGTGGAGGGCGTCCCGCTCCACACAAAGATGGTCCACTTGGTGGTGGTCTGCACGGTGGCGTTCGAAGTGGCGAAGATCATCTCCGCCATGTCCAGCCGGATGGGGAACGCGCTGGCCGGAATGGTGTAGCTGGCCGCGGCGATCTCTGTCTCCACGAACCCCGCCTGCACCACAAACTGGCCACCCTCGAAGTTGGCGTTGGTGAGCGAGCTGACCTGCGGCGG
>JAXMAM010000042.1:0-18630 GCA_046350455.1 Phycisphaerales bacterium
GCCAGGCAGACTGGCGCCACGCTTGCGGACAACAAAGCAACGATCGCGAAGTGCTTCATAGGCGCGCAGTGTAGTGCGGCCACCGTGCGCGAAACCGCCTGAACAGTCCCATTTGGAAGGCTGGATGCGCCGCCCACCGCAGTAGGCTGAAGGAGGATCCCACCGCCAACTGGAGGCACCCCATGACAACCTGGCTTTCCACCGGTTTCACACTGTCCGCAGCTTTGGCAGCCACGGCAGACGCAGCGCCCCCGCGCCTCCTGGCGCGCGAGGTGCCCATGCCACAGATCTCGTGCGGCGCCAGCACAGCCACTGGCTTCGGCGTGGCGCTTGCCGCAGACGGCAGCCTGGCCTGCGAAGTCAACTGCGGGACCACCTCTGGTGGCTCCAAGGGCTACTTCATCTATCCCGACGGCTTGACCGAAGAGCTGACCGCCGCTGGCTACACGTTCCTGCATCCGGAGTTCATCGTTGGTCCAGGCCGAACCATCGGCACAGCAGATCAGTGCCCACCTGTGAACGGCGCATGTGTCACCTCGGTTGTGATCTCGCAGGGCAACGGTCCAACGGTGACGCTTGGCACCAGCGCCAGCGCTGCGTCGTACACCTCTGCAGGCAACCTTGCTGGCTGGGCGTGCGGCTGGGGGCCGGTGAGCTCCACCGGCGCGTGGCGCTACACGCCGCTTGGGACGTTTGAGTCGCTTGCCGCAGCCGGCGGCAACGCGCTCGATGCAGCATGGGTGACCACCAATGGTCACACGGCTGGCAGCGGCTACTTTGGCAGCCTGAAGCGCGCGCTGCACTGGGGACCAGACAGCACGCAGGCCACAGTGCTCAGCCCGCTGGTGGCAGGCACGTCGTGCACTGCATCAGGCGCAGCAGACGATGGCAGCGTGGTGGGGCAGTCCGGCGGCCGCGCCACGATCTGGGGTGCTGACGGCACTCCCACCGCGCTCCTCCCTGCTGGTGCAGCAAGCGAATGCACGCACGTTGGTGGTTCGCGCATGGCTGCCAACCCCCTGGGCGTGTCCTACTTTGGCACGCACAACGGTGGAAACAGACTCTTCCGCGCGACCGCGCCCGGCGTGTGGCAGGACCTTGGCCCAGCTCCCACACCGCAGCACAGCTACATCAGCGCCAAGGTGGTGGCTGCTCCGCGCCCCGACTTCATGGTGGGCCTGGCTCACACAGAGATGTACCAGCCAGTGGCGTTCCTCTGGACGCTGGAAGGTGGCACCACGCAGCTGGCATCCGCCATCGTCAACCTTCCATCTGGGCTCGGCGGCATCACGCCGGTGGATGCAAACAGCGCTGGCCAGATCCTGGTGAACGGCATCAGCGTGCGCCGCACGTTCGTGCTGGGATTCCTCGCGCCTGGTGATGTGAACGGCGACGCGCGCGTGGATGGCACCGACCTGGGGCTGCTGCTGGGCTCGTGGGGCCCGGTGCCTGCTGGCACGCGCGGTGCAGCCGACCTGGATGGCGACGGTATGGTGGATGGCACAGACCTGGGCCTGCTGCTTGGCCTCTGGACCAGCTGAGCCACCCACACCATGACCACCGCCCTCATCCTGCCTGTGCTGCTGCTGCAAGGCAGCGCTGTGCCCCCGCCACAGCCCGCGCCGCTGCCACCCGCTGTGCCGCTCATCACGCTGGACCCGTACATCAGCGTGTGGAGCTTCAAGGACCGCCTGACAGACGACTGGCCGCGCCACTGGACCAACACCATCATGGGCCTGTGCGGCATGGTGCGCGTAGATGGCCACGCGTGGCGCTGGTGCGGCATGCTGCCGCAAGGCGCACCTGCTGCTGCGCAGCTGTCCTGCCAGGTGGATCCATCTGCAACCATCTACACCTTTGCAGCCGGCGGCGTGGAGCTGGACGTGCGATTCCAGGGCCTGGCGTGGCCGGGCGCGTCCATGGAGCAGATGGCGCGCACGGCCGCAGCGGTCCTCTGCACTGCACGAAGCACTGATGGCAAGACACATGACGTCCAGCTCTACATGGATGTCACGGGCGAGTGGTGCAGCGAGAGCAACGATGAACAGGTGAGCTGGTGCCGTCTCCGCGGCGACGGCATGCAGGTGGCCCGCATGGGCACGGTGCAGCAGCCGGTGCTTGGTTCCAGCGGAGACTGGAAGCGCATTGATTGGGGCTACCTGTACCTGGCTGCACCAGACGGCGACGTGACCATGGCTCCGCACGCAGCCAGCCGCACACAGTTCATGCAGACTGGCGCCGTGGCGCAGACAGACGACACCCGCATGCCGCGCGCAGTGAGCGACGACTGGCCAGTGCTGGCCGCCAGCGCCAGCCTGGGCAAGGTGGGCGCATCGCCAGCAGCGCAGGCGGCCTTCCTCCTGGCGTATGACCAGGTGCGCTGCATCCAGCTCTTTGAGCGCCCGCTGCGCCCGCTGTGGCAGGCGTATGGCATGAGCGCCATGGGTCTGCTGAAGGAGGCAAAGGCCGCGTGCGCGCAGGTGACTCAGCGCGGCGCGGATGGCAGCCCCTCCATCCAGCAGCGCGACCGCGCCCTGCTGAGCGCTGCCCAGCGCGTGGGCGGCCCGCAGTACGCGGCCCTCATCGCCGCAGCGTTCCGCCAGGTGCTGGCTGGGCACGCGCTGGCCGCAGACTGGGACAGCACGCCGCTGATGTTCAGCAAGGAGAACACCAGCAACGGCTGCATCGGCACAGTGGATGTCATCTTCCCTGCGGCGCCCTTCTACCTGTATGAGAATCCAGAGCTGCTGAAGGCCTCGCTGCGCCCGCTGCTGCAGTACGCCAGCAGCGCGCGCTGGCCCTTCCCCTTTGCGCCTCATGACCTGGGCACCTACCCGCTGGCCAATGGCCAGGTGTATGGCGGAGGCGAGCGCAGCGAGGACAACCAGATGCCGGTGGAGGAGACTGGCAACATGCTCATCATGCTGGCAGCACTGGCCAAGCTGGACGGCAATGCTTCGTTCGCCGCGCCATACCTGCCCATGCTGGAGCGCTGGGCCACCTACCTGCGCGACCACGGCATTGACCCCGTGAACCAGCTGTGCACCGATGACTTTGCTGGCCACCTGGCGCGCAACGCCAACCTCTCCGCCAAGGCGTGCGTGGCGCTGGGCGCCTACGCGCAGATCCTGAAGGCCGCAGGCAACACAGAAGCAGCCGCGCGCTGGCGCAGCGTGGCAGAGGGGGCTGCCACCAAGTGGATGGAGCTGGCTGCATCACCCAACGGCGCTGGCAAGCCCACGGTGCTTGCCTTCGGTGCTGCTGTGGGCGCAGACACATGGAGCCAGAAGTACAACCTGGTGTGGGACAAGGCGCTTGCGCTGGGGCTCTTCCCAGACAGTGTGTTCCGCACCGAGATGGATTGGTACAAGAGCCACCTGGGCCGCTACGGCCTGCCGCTGGACAATCGCGCCACCTACACCAAGCTGGACTGGTGCGCGTGGACCGCGTGCCTCACGCAAAGCCGCGCTGACTTCGATGTCATTATGCGACCCATCTACGCGTGGTTCGCTGCCAGCCCACCGCCCAGCCGCGTGCCGCTTTCGGACTGGTTCCAGACCACCGACGGCACCACCAAGGGCATGTTCACCAGAACGGTAGTTGGTGGACTTTGGATGCCGCTCCTATTGGATAAGATGGGCGCTGGTTGGAGCAGTGGTTCCCCTGCTCCGTGAGTTTCCCTTCCATTCGTTGAAAGGATGTTCAAAATGCGTCACGTGGGTGCAGTGTCGTTTGCCGCTCTGGCGGCTTGCTGTGTTGTTCCGTTCGCCGCTTCGTCTGCGCATGCAGGTGGCATCGTGGCGCACTGGACGTTTGACCAGATTGGCGGCGCCACCGCCACAGACTCTGTGGGCACCTTCAATGGCACGCTGCAGGGTTCGGCGTCCATGGTTGCGGGCGGCGTGAGCGGCGGCGCGGTGCAGATCAGCTCTGCTGGCAACGGCCTGGTCAACATGGGCAACGTGCTGTCCCTTACCGGCCAGCAGGCGTGCACCATCACTGCGTGGGTCAAGCTGGCGCCTGGCTCCACCGGCTCGATGCTGGCTGTGGGCAAGCACCAAGCGGGATTCTTGAACGGCTACTTCCTGGGCATCGGCACCTCGGGCAGCTGCTATGGCCAGACTGGCAAGGCGTGGCTCTATCGCAGCATGATCTGCGGCCAGGAGCCCATTGCCGTTACACCCGTGAACGATGGCGCGTGGCACTTCATCGCAGCCACCTTCCACAGCACCACAGGCTGCCGCATGTATGTGGACGGGGCTCCGCTGGAGGCCGTCACAGGCCCGATCGCTGTCCTCGCCAACACCGCCGCGTTCCTCATTGGCGGCGTGGAGTTCAGCGGCGTGCCCACCAGCGTGTTTGACGGCATGATTGATGACGTGCAGATCTACGAACGCGCCCTGCTGTGCCGCGACATCGAGGCGATGTATCAGAATCCAAGCACGGAAGCCCCTGTGATCACGCCCGACCTGAATGGTGACGGCGAGGTGGACGGCACCGACCTGGGCCTGCTTCTGGGCGCGTGGGGCACACCGGCTACAGACCTGAACAGCGACGGAGACACAGACGGCACCGATCTGGGCATCCTGCTGGGTGCATGGGGTTCGTGCTAACCTTCGCGCCTCACCTGGAGAACCTCACATGGCCCGCTATCTCGACGGTTTCGTCATCGTTGTCCCCAAGAAGAACCTGGCCGCGTACAAGAAGATGGCCACCACCGCCAGCAAGGTGTGGATGGACCACGGCGCAGTGCAGTACTTCGAAGCCAAGGGCGACGACCTGGACCAAAACTGGGGCGTCCCCTTCACCAAGCTGGCTGGCGCCAAGAAGGGCGACCTGGTCTTCTTCTCGTGGGTGCTCTACAAGTCCCGCGCACATCGCAACGCGGTGAACAAGAAGGTGATGGCCGACAAGCGCCTGTCCGCCATGATGACTGGCAAGGCCAAGATGCCGTTCGACATGAAGCGCATGTCCTACGGCGGGTTTGAAGCCGTGGTGGATTGCTGACGGAGGCGTTGAGCCGCGCCAAGTACGGGAGTCAAGCGCCCTGCCCGCGCAGTTCGTACGACCCCAGCACTGCGCCAGACATGTTGCGCGCTGTCAGGGTGAGCAAATCGCCGTTGGCGTGGCCCTCGATGAGCGTGGCTGCTTCAGGTGCCGGTCCACCACCCACCAGCTGCGGGTACGCATGCGCGGCATCCGGCGGCGTGAATGCAAAGGTGTGCGTGTGCCCGCTCAGCATCACGGTGGGCTTTAGTTGCGCCACCAGGGGTGCCCACTTCTCGCGGGCGTCCTCGCTGCTGCCGCCGCCCCACATGGGAATGTGCTGCACCACCACACGGTGGCGTGCGGTGCGCACGCGCGGGTCAGACAGCACCCCCTGCAGCCAGGCGCGCTGCATGTCTCGGTACGCGCTGAACACACCCAGCCCCGCATAGACCGGGTGTCCATCCGGCTTGTCCTCGCCAGTGTCCAGCACGATGAATGCCACGGGTCCGTGGCGGATCACGCCATATCGAACGCCGCCCGGCGTATCCACGCTCAGCTCCAGGCTGCGCGCGTGGATGCCGCGCACATCATGGTTGCCGCTCACAAAGCACATCGGCCAACTGGACGCGTATCCGGCCGGCGCCCCCGGTACCCCGTCCGCCATCGGAGGAGTGAGCACGTTGGCTGCAACCTGCTGGTCGCTGCGCACATCGTTGAAGATGTCCCCGTTCCAGAAGGTGAGCCCTGGTGCCGGTACGCCCTTGGACTGGAGCCGGGCGCGCGCCTGCGCCATGGCTGCGCTTAGAAGGCGCAGCGTCTCCATGTTCTCGTGGGTGTCGTTGATCACCAGGAAGCCCGCCTGTGTGCCAACGTCGTCCAAGGTGCGGAAGCTGCACACGGGCGAGTACTGAACTGGCCCCCGCCCAATCTTGTAGGCGTTCTTGAACTCGATGGGGCAGACTCCCACCCGGTAGAAGTATGTGGTGCCTGGCTGCAGCCCTGCCAGGCGAACCCGCTGCACCAGTCCATTCAGCTGAAGCAGGCCATGGCGCATGTTGTCTGCGCGCTGGCCCAACGCTGGCGTGGTGCCAAACTCCACCCAGCCAGTAGCGATGCCGCGAACAGCCTGGAAGACCGTGACCCCGTCTGGCGCTGGTGCCTGCAGCACTGGAGGACCACCAAGGATGGATGCCTCGGCCGGCGATGGACCTTCCGCAGCGGTCTGCAGCGCGGCCGCCTGCCGCTCATCCAGCAGATAGCCCGCTGCTGCGGCAGCGGTGGAGAGGGCCAGAAAGCTGCGGCGATCCATGGCATGAATCGTACGCACAGGTGCTCGGCGCGCAGCATGCACACCATGCAGAAGGCGGCGCCCGGCCGGGTCCACCTAGCACTGCCACCCAGGCAGCTTGGCAGCCTGCTTCACCCAGGCGGTGAACTGCTTCTCATCCAGTGGCTGGTCTTCAAACACGTGCAGGTACCGCACGCCCTTGTTCTTTGACTCCACGGGTGGCACTGGCTTCAGCGAGGTGCCATTGAAGAACGCAATCTTCACGTACTTGGCGCAGCAGTGCACGCCCATGAACCAGTTCTTCTCCTCCACGCCGTAGAAGGGTGAGTTCCACTTCACCGCCTTGCGCACGCCTGGCAGCGCACGCGTGACCAGCGTGTCCACCTGCGCGCCCACGTGCTTCTTCCAGCCGGGCATGGCTGCGATGTAGGCACGCACCGGAGCGTCGCCGTCGCCCTTCTTGATCTGCGGGTTGCCGCCTGTGAGCAGCTTGGGGGCGGCAGCAGATTTCTTGGTCCGTTTTGCAGTTGCAGCTGGCTTGGCACGAGTGGACATGCGCTTCATGGTAGATCGCCCCCGCATTGCCACCTCGGCCGGGCTATGCTTGGATCACCTTCCACTTGCTCCGTCCCCAGCATGCCGCTGCGGCCGTATCAGCTGGCTGTACCGGAGCATAGATGGACTCAGACATTGTCACTGTTGACGCAGGCACCCACGCCTCGGCTGTCACCACGCCCCGCCCTGTCCGCACGGTTGCAGAGCGCAAGCTGGCCACCATCAACCTGGGAGCGGTGGTGGTGCCACCCCTTGGTCTGGCGGTCGCCATTTTCCTGCTCTGGGGTGTGGCATTCAACTGGTGGTATCTGGCGCTCCTTGGTGGCATGACCCTGGTCTCTGGCCTGGGCGTGACGGTTGGATATCACCGCCTGTGCACGCACAAGTCGTTCCAGACGCCGGCCTTCATGCGCTACCTCTTTGCTGTGGCCGGGTCCACGGCTGTGCAAGGACCAGTCATCCGCTGGTGCGCCGAGCACCGCAAGCACCACCAGCATTCCGACACTGAGGAAGATCCGCACTCGCCACACATGGGCGAGGACGGGTCCTGGGGCGAGGGCATCTGGGCCACGGCGCGTGGCGCTTTCCACGCCCACATGGGTTGGATGCTGTATCACCGCAGCCGTGGCCTGCGAAAGTACTCAGCAGACCTGCGGGCTGATCCCGCCATTGCGCTTGCAGACAGGCAGTTTTTGTTCTGGGTGGTGGCTGGCCTGCTGTTGCCAGCGCTGCTGGGCGGGCTGTGCACCATGTCGTGGTGGGGCGTGCTGCTGGGCTTCCTGTGGGGTGGACTGGTGCGCGTGGCGCTGGTGCACCATGTCACCTGGAGCGTGAACTCGGTGTGCCACCTCTGGGGCACGCAGCCCTTCCAGAGCCACGACCAGAGCCGCAACAACGCGGTGGTTGGCATTCTGTCCATGGGCGAGGGATGGCACAACAATCACCACGCCTTTCCAACCAGCGCCCGCCACGGGCTGCGCTGGTGGGAGCTGGATGTGAGCTACCTGCTCATCCGCACGCTGGCTCTCTGCGGCCTGGCCAAGGATGTCCGGGTGCCCACCGTTGAGCGCCAGGCACGCCAACGCGCGTAACGCGGGTAACGCGCGTGACTCGCGTGACACGCGTGACCCGCGGGCTGGCATGCGCAGCGCGCGCGCATCCGCATGCCGTCCGCCCCAAAAAGAAAGCGCCCCGATCAGGCACTTCGGCCCAATCGGGTGCTCTCATTGCAGTGTTCGTGCGCCTTCGCCGCCGCGCTCACACGTCACGGGCGACGGCTTGGCAGTCAGATCACCAGCGGTTGCGGCCGCCGCTGTTGCTGCGGGTCTCGCGTGCCTTGGCTTCGTTCACGGTCAGATCGCGGCCATCCACGTTCTTGCCGTTGAGCGCTGCGATGGCGTCGTTGCCCTGCTGAGCGCCAGAGACTTCCACGAAGCCAAAGCCGCGTGGACGGCCCGTCTCGCGGTCCATGACCAGCGAAGCGGACGTCACGCCGAATGGCTCGAACAGGTCCCGGAGCTGCTGCTCAGAGGTGTTGAACGACAAATTGCCTACATACAGTTTCATACGTTGCTTTCAGATTGCCCAGAGGTTCAAACCGGTGCTTGAACCTGGGCGGCGAAAGCGCGGGAAACAGGGACTCACGCAAGAGGTCTGGGCCAAGTGCCCACACGGCGGAGTACCAGTTGCAAGCACTGTACACGCACACCCAGCTCCCCCTCCGTGCAAATCCGCAGAATTGCGGCAATTGCGCCCAAAGCGGCCCTGCAGCGCTCCCAGCGCGTCATTTTCTTCACGGAGACTTCATGCCGAGGCGTGCACTTTGGGAGGCTGGTACGCACCAGGCACAGAACGGAACGCGATGCCGATGCGGTTCCAGGCATTGATCGCGGCGATTGCCCACGTCAGGTCCGCCAGCTCGCGATCCGCAAAGTGTGCGCGCGCGGCGTCGAACTCCGCATCGGGCGCGTGCGTCTGGCTCACCAGCGTGAGTGCCTCCGTCCACGCCAGCGCCGCACGCTCGCGGTCTGAATAGAACGGACTCTCCCGCCACGCGTCCAGGGCGTAGAGCCGCTGCTCAGATTCGCCCGCCGCGCGCGCGTCCTTCCAGTGCATGTCAATGCAGAACGCGCAACCGTTGATCTGGGACGCGCGCAGCTTGACCAGGTGCAGGATGGCGCTGTCCACCGCTCCGCGGACGTGCTTCTCCACCGCCATCATGGCCTGAAATCCCCCGGGAGATGCCTTGGCGTAGTCCAGTCGTGCGTTCATGACGTGATCCTCCATTGGCTACCGGCGCTGCACCACCAGCATGCACTCGTCATCCTCGCGTGCTGCGCCCTGACGAAAGTCTCGCACCGATGTCAGAACACGGTGCACCATTTCGCACGGTGTACCACCCTTGAGCAGCGCTGCATCCAGGCGAGCGTCGTCAAAGAGCTCGGCGTGCGCGTTTGGCGCTTCCGTGATGCCGTCTGTGAAGATCACCAATGAATCGCCCGGATGGAGCTGCACGTCGCCGGGCTCCTGCAGGCCAAGCTGGTCGCGCACCCCCAGCGGAAGACACCGCCCACCGGTGAGCAGTTCTACGCTGCCCTGAGCGCGAATCACCCGCGGGAGCGGATGACCGCAGTTGACGTAGCGGACCGCACCACTGTTCCGATCAAGCTTGACAAAGACACCCGTGGCGAACACGCCGAGTTCGCTCACACGACACAAGAGCCGATTGATGTCGGTCGGCACGTCCTCTGCGGCCCGTTCAAAAGTGCGCAGCGCCTCAAGCCACGCGCGGAGCATGGCCATGACCACGGCAGCCCGCGCCCCGTGGCCAGACACATCCGCCACCAGCATCAGCAATTCGCCATCCAGGCCTTCCTGAAAGCCATAGAAGTCGCCACCCGACGCATCGCATGGCTCATAGTGGCTGGCCAGAGCCCAATTGGGATGGCTGGGCAGTTCAGCGGGCAGCAGCACACGCTGCACCTCCGCCACTTCAATCGCTGCTCGCGCATCACGTGGACTGGACTCTCCGCGATCACCCATTCCCATACGCTAGCACTGCTGCAACGCCAGCATCCCAACCCATGCGCGCACTTCGAATCATTGAACACATCACGCTGGATGGAATCATCCAAGCTCCCGGCGGACGCAATGAGGACGGCCCCTTTGAGCACGGCGGCTGGGTGAAGGCCCACATGGACCCGGTGGTGGGTCAAGCCATTCAGCGCGCGCACGGCGACGCGTTTGACCTGGTGCTTGGCCGCCGTACGTACGACATCTGGGCTGGCTACTGGCCCACAGCCAAGCCCAGCGCCAACGCAGACAGCATCAACCGCGCCACCAAGTTTGTGGCCACGCATCGGCCAGAGACGCTGGCGTGGGGGCCAGCGCAGGGGCTGGGTGCAGACATCGTTGCTGGGGTCCGCCGCGCCAAGTCCATGCCGGGGCCAGATCTGGTGCTGTGGGGGAGCTCCACCATCACTCCCCTGCTGCTGGCCAGCGGCCTGGCAGACCAGATCGTGCTGATCACCTACCCCGTGATCATCGGCACGGGCAAGCGGTTCTTTGCCAACGCAGCGCCGCAGGAATTCAAGCTTGTGAGCTCGCAGGCGGGCTCAGCCGGCGTGGTGGTGAACACGTTCACTCCCGCAGGCCCCATGCGGACGGGCGACCTGGCGTGAACGGCATCGACAGCCTGCATAGGCCAGCGCGGCCGGCCACGGGACCACGGAACCAGCGGCGCCACAGGCTGGCTGGTGCATGGGCGCCCGCACGCGTCACGTGCAGTCCCAGAAGCCACTTGCCCCATGAAAGCCCGGGCACTGTGTCGCGCAGTGAGAACCACACCAGTGCAACGCCAGCTCCCACAAGAAGGGAGACGCGCGCGCCAATCGCTTGCACTTCGCTTTCACTCCAGGGGCTTTCCTTGTGAATTGCGCGTGCAATGAAGGGGCCAGCGAGTGCAGCGATGGCCAGCTGGATGGGCACCATCCCCAGGAGGAACGCCGCAGCGCGCCGTGCGACCAGCCCGCTGCGCTCCCGCCGCAGTGCAACACCTCGCTCTGTGCTTGGTGGCCGCGCACGCATGCAGTAGGTTGTACCGCCATGAAGTACCACGCTGCGCCGATGCTCGCCGCCGTCCTAGCACTGGTGAACTGCGCTGCAGCCAGCGCGGACACCATTTTCCACGACGACTTCAGCGGCGCCTCACTGCGCAACAGCTGGGTCTATGGCTTTGCAGACAACGGCTTGAGTTGGAACTTTGGCGTGGGTGGCGGGCTGCTCACTGTCACTGACATTGCGCCCATTGCCTTCCCGCCTGGATGCGATGTGAGTGGTGCTTCCTGGTCCACCGTGTATCTGGAGCGCCCCATCGCCCTCAATGGTGATTTCAACTACTCGGCGTCCATCTCCTGGGACTCTGCTGGCATTCCAGGCGCCATGCAGTCCATCTCCATTCAGCTGCTCAACTGTGAAGGCACGTTGATCGCATCCGTGGGCTATGAAGATGCGTGGGCCTTTTCCCTGGGGTCTCGCGCTTCGCAGCTTGGAACCCAAGTGCTGTACTCCGGTGCCAACACACTTCCGCTGGCTGGCAACGCGGTGATCTCCATCGCCCGAACCAGTGGCGTCTGGACGACTTCGTTTGGTGGCCAGACCATGCAGACAGAAGCCGCGCCCGGTGTGCCGACCACGCTCCGCGTGCAGTTCCAGTACTACGCGTCCCACCTCTGCGCGGGCGGCAACACCGTGTTCGGCACAGAAACAGTGGACTGGCTGGACGTCACTGGCGCTGCCGGCGCGCCCCCCGCTGCAGACCTGAACGGCGACATGGTGGTGGACGGCACAGACCTTGGCATCCTGCTGGGTCAATGGGGCACGGCTGACTGCGCTGCTGACATCACGCATGACGGCCTGGTGGATGGCGTGGATCTGGGCGTGCTGCTGGGCGCCTGGACGCTGTAGCGTCCGTGCCTAGGAGAATTCCTATGGCACCTGATTCGCCCGCACCTGGCGCACTTCCCACCCATCACCCGGTTGTCTCACGCGAGGAGTGGCTGAAGGAGCGCCTGGCGCTTCTGGCAGAGGAGAAGGCCTTCACGCGCCAGCGGGATGCCCTGATGCAGAAGGTCCGCAACCTGCCATGGGTGCGCGTGGACAAGGACTACACGTTTGACGCGCCGCACGGCAGCATGACGCTGCGCGAGTTGTTTGGCCCGCACAGCCAGCTCATCGTCTACCACTTCATGTTTGACCCCACCTGGTCGCAGGGGTGCAAGTCGTGCTCGTTCATAGCAGAGCACTACGACCGGCTGGTAGTCCATTTGGCGCACCGAGACATCTCGCTGGTCACCATCTCAAAGGCGCCCATCCAGAAGCTGCTTGAGTTCCGCGCGCGTCTTGGCTGGACGTTTCCGTGGGTCTCAGCGCTCAACACGGACTTTGGGCGTGACTTTGGCGTGTCGTACACAGATCAGGAGCTGGCTGACGGCCAGGCGGTCTACAACTTCACCGTGCGCGCGCAGGGCATGCGTGAGCTGCCTGGACTGTCGGTGTTTGCCAAGCAACCGTCTGGCGAGATCTTCCACACGTACTCGATGTACGCGCGCGGCCTGGAGAACTTCCTCACGGCGTACCAGTTCATCGACATCGCGCCCCGCGGCCGCCATGAGGAGGAGACGGGCGGAATGGGCTGGCTGCGCCACCGCGACCGGTACGACGACACCGCGTTTGTGGGCCCATGGAATGAGCGGCCTGGCATCACTTCGCCAGCAAGGAAGTAGGCCGACAAAGCGGGTCTAGGTTCGGGGGGGCGCACGGTGCGAATGAGAAACTGAGTAGTCCGGCTTGCACTTGGTAAACCGCATGGTATACTAAACCGCATGGTTGCAGATCACGCTGCTGCACTTGACCAGGTCTTTCACGCCCTGGCGCACCCTGCCCGCCGGGCCATGGTCCGCCAGCTGGCGCGTGGGGAGCGCAACCTGTCTGAGCTGGCCGCCCCGCTCAAGATGACCTTTCCCGCTGCCAGCAAGCACGTGCGCGTGCTGGAGCGGGCCAACCTGGTGCGTCGCCGCGTGTCTGGCCGGCAGCACCTCTGCCGCCTGCACGCCAAGCCGTTGAAGACAGCATTGGACTGGACCGCGCAATTCCGCAAGAACTGGGAGGCGCGCTTCCAGGCGCTGGATGCACTCCTGGAAGACATGAAGGACAACACATGAAGACGCAAGGCCTCACGGTCACCACGCCCACCGACACCACCGTCGTCCTCACCCGCACCTTCAACGCGCCGCGGCGCCTGGTGTGGGAGGCGTTCACCACGCCAGACCGGATGCGCCGGTGGATGCTCCCACCGCCAGGCTGGACGCTCAGCATCTGCGAGTGCGATGCTCGCGTGGCTGGAGCGCTGCGGCTGGTGTGGAAGAGCCCAGAGGCGGACCCGGTGGCTTCGCTCCTGGGCGTGTTCACTGAGGCCACTGCGCCCGAGCGCCTGGTGCACACCGAGAACATGATCTTTGGTGCAGACCAGCTGGTGGGCTCGCAGGTTGAGACGCACCATTTCACTGAGAGCGGCGGCGTGACCTCCATGCAGATCACGCAGGTGTATGTCAGCAAGGAGGCGCGCGATGAGGCGGTGGCGTCTGGCGCCGCGCAAGGCATGGAGGCTGGGTTCACCCAGTTGGACGCGCTGTTGGCGGGTGGGTAGCAGCTGACTCATCACGCAAGGAAGTGGTATTGCGTCCATGGTGGCGCGCAGCCGCAGTAGCCTGCGCGCCTCACGCACAACTCGCCGTCACCGGCAGGAGCCACTCGCATGCACAGCGTTACCACCACCGACGGCGTTCAGATTGCCTTCAAGGACTGGGGCCCCAAGTCATCGCAGCCGCTGGTGTTTCATCACGGCTGGCCGCTGAGCGCAGATGACTGGGACGCGCAGATGCTGTTCTTCCTGCAGCAGGGCTTCCGGGTGATTGCGCATGACCGCCGCGGGCATGGCCGTTCCACACAGGTGAGCGACGGACACGACATGGACCAC
Organism: Phycisphaerales bacterium; assembly: GCA_046350455.1. Taxonomy (GTDB): domain Bacteria; phylum Planctomycetota; class Phycisphaerae; order Phycisphaerales; family SM1A02; genus CAZXGD01. Next base: position 13,869 of record JAXMAM010000042.1, read on the forward strand.
TACGCCGCAGATGTGGCGGCGGTGGTTGAGCACCTTGACCTGCGCAACAGCGTGCACATTGGCCACTCCACGGGCGGTGGTGAAGCAGCGCGATACGTAGCGCGCCATGGCCGCGGGCGCGTGGCCAAGCTGGCGCTGATCGGCGCTGTTCCGCCGCTCATGCTGAAGACGGCAGCGAACCCCGGCGGGCTTCCGCGCGAGGTCTTCGACGGCTTCCGCGCAGCGTTGGCAGCCAATCGCGCGCAGTTCTTCCATGACATTGCCGCGGGACCGTTCTATGGATTCAATCGGCCCGGAGCCAAGGTGTCAGAGGGCGTCATTCACAACTGGTGGCGCCAGGGCATGATGGGCTCAGCCAAGGCGCACTACGAGGGCATCAAGGCGTTCTCAGAGACAGACTTCACAGAGGACCTGAAGTCCATTGACGTGCCCACGCTGGTGATGCACGGTGACGACGACCAGATTGTGCCCATCGCAGATTCTGCCCTGCTATCAGCCAAGCTGTTGAAGAAGGGAACGCTGAAGGTGTACGCGGGCTATCCGCACGGCATGTGCACCACGCATGCAGACGCGATCAACGCTGACCTGCTGGCGTTTGCGCGGGCGTGAGCGCGCCGCACTCGGGGCATGGGGCGCCGGCAGCAAGGCCAGTGATGTCGTACCCACAGTGCGCGCAGGTGCCCGCACGCACTGGGCGATAGAGATGGCGCCCAACCACACCACGCACCAGCGCCGCCAGCACATAGGTGGCGATCGAAACCTGCATGCTCACCAACGGACCGCCGCCCGGAGGCGAGCAGACTCCCGCAAGGAATGCAGCCAGCGTGGTGGGCACGGCGATCCATGCCAGGCCTGAAAACCACGGCCCGTGCCACACGCCAAAGACCAGTGCGGGGCTGGTGACCAGACCAGTGACAGCGCCGTAGGCCGCAGCCAGCAGGGTGACTCCCGGCACACCCATGCCCAGCGCTGCCGCCACGCCAAAGATGCTGCCGAGCGCGATCGAACAGACCACGGTCTCAGCTGTGCGGCGGAGGCGCTGGCGTGGGGTAAGGGGTCGGATCGGGAGCCGTTCTGTCATGGCCAAGGGCGTGATGAATCAGCCCGTGCGTCTGCGGGGTATTCTGCCAGCACAAGGAGCCGCGCGCACCTCCCGCCACGCGAGCGAGGCCGAGTGAGGCCGAGCGAGGCGTGCCCGTTCGACGCGTTGCCCGTGCGATGCGCTGATGGCCCGCGGCTGGGTCGAGGCGGTTGGGTGCATCAGGAGCGACAGCGCTGCAGACGGACGCAAGCAAGCCTGTTTGGTTCGTGGAGTCTCACGTTGGAAGAGCCCTTACAAACGAACCTGCCGCCTGACTACGGAATAGACGCTCCCGGCGTCGTCCGCAACCTGTTCATTGGAGGAACCCTCGCCCTGCTGGTGAGCGTGCTCTCCTACACCGGCGCGCTGCCATGGAGCGGGCTGGCGCGTTCCCTGGCGCCCTTGACGATCGGCTGCCTGGGCATGGGCTGCTACATGTACCTGTCCGCCAAGTACGGCAAGATCCGCGAGCGGGAGTGGCTGCTCAACATGAATCCGGGTGGGTGGCGCGGTGATGAGACGGTGCTGGATGTTGGTTGCGGACTTGGCGTCATGCTCATCGGCGCTGCCAAGCGGCTGACCACTGGCACTGCGGTCGGCATTGACACCTGGCAGACACAGGACTTGTCTGGCAATCGGCCGGAGGGCACCCTGGAGAACGCGCGGCGCGAGGGCGTGGCTGACCGCGTGACCGTGAAGACAGCCGACATGCGGCAGATTCCCTATCCGGATGGCCACTTTGACGTGATCGTCTCAAATGCGGCGATTCACAATCTGTACAAAGCGGACGAACGCGACGCGGCCGTGCGCGAGATCGCGCGGGTGCTCAAGCCGGGCGGCGCGTGCATTGTGTCCGATGTTCGCCACGAAGGCCAGTACGCCAGCGTGCTGCGCGCCAATGGAGTGACCGATGTGAAGCGGCGCGACGCAAGCATCACGTCCCCGCTGTTCGCGGTGGTGACGCTTGGCAGCGTGCGACCGTTTGTGCTGGTGGGGCGGAAGCCGGGGTGACGGGCTCCAAATCGCCAAATCTAGGCCTTCATGTGCTTCCGCACGTGGCGCGCCCACGCTTCATAAGCGTACAGCAGCACGATGCAGGAGATTGCTTGCTTGCGAGCGTCGCCAGCAGAACGGCCACTCTGCTGTCACTGGAATGTCCGCTGCGAACTTCTCCACATAGGCGCGCAACGCGGGAGTAGCGGCAGCCAGGAACTCCTCGCGCGTCCGCGGACCCGGCGTGCCGGTGAGGGGCATCTGCTGCAAGCCCTCAAAGAACGCGAAGTATGTTGTCTCGTAGTTCGCCGCCTCGCGGCAGAGTGAAGCCACCGCGTGGCAGAGTGCTGTCAGGCCGTCGGCGTCGGTGGCAAGCGGATCAGCGCCAGCGCGCAGCAGGGCCTCGATCTTCACGTCCCTTTGCGCGCCGATTCCGTCCGCCGCGTGAAACAGCAAGGGCAGATCCAGACGGGTGCACGCCTCCCTACCGCAATCATGCTTCGGGCAGACCACGTTGGGGTTGGCGCCCAACTCGCACAGGACTTTCACTTCCAGGCCTGTGCCCTCCTGAATGGCACGGGCAAGCGGCGTTAGGTCGCCATGGGACCTGGCCTCCATGTCCACTCCGAGTTCCTTTAGGTAGGACATCGTGTCGCGCACGGATTCTTCGCTGTTTGCCTCTCCGTTGACGTCAACCGCGGCGTGGAAGGCGTTGTATCCAAACTCGGTGACGGCGTGCGGGTCAGCGCCTTTGGCGACAAGATGTCGCAAGACCGCCGGACAACGCTCCGACCCAACAGCGCACATAAACACGGTGTATCCATGGTTATGGGTGGCGTTCACGTCGGCACCGGCTTCCAACAGCGCGCGGATGCGCGGAAAAGCAGCTTCACCGTCACTCACAGCCTCGGCCAAAGGAGTGCAACCAAAATGGTTCGAGTCTTCGAGTGGGATGCCTGCGCACATGAGCTCGCGGACGACCTCGGCAGAGCTGGCGGAGTACATCGCTGTTCGCCTGGAGTTGTCGCGCACATGCGGATCAGCGCCGGCCGCAAGCAAAAGCTGCACACATGCCGCGCTACCAGTTTCTGCTGCGCGGAACAGTGGAATATCCCAGCTCCTGGGCGCTGAGCTCAATCGTTCAACCATTTGCGCATCAAACTCCCGCATGGAACGCTCGAAGTCCTCGCGGCACTTGTCTGGCAGCCCATCGAAGATCTCTCCCATCAGCGAGTCATGCTGGCTCGATCGCTTGAACATGCTCTGCTCGAACCTGCGCGCTTCCTCGGGGTCAAAGTAGCCACGGGCGTTCAGTCCCTGCTCCAGGAGGACTTGCACGCGGGCTGCATCGCCAGCAGCACAGAGGCGGCAGAGCAATCTGTTTGCCAGGTCCGGATCTGCTGGAAGCGGCGCGCCAGCATCCATCAGTCGGCAGATGGATGGGACATCGTGTGAGCGAATGGCGCGCTCCAATGGTCCGGGATCATGGCTGGTGGTCGTCATGGCCTGAAGGGCGCTGTGCGTCGCCAGACTGCACGGCATTGTAGATGGGCGTGTTGGCGAGGCCGCCTTCACGGCCTGAATCTCTCAAACCTCTCGCCATTCAGCTTGTAGACGCCATCCTTCTGACTTCCAAGCCACAGGTTGTCCTGGCGATCCTTGTAGACATGGATTCCGAACATTGCCCGTTCCTTGAATTCGACGGGAATCTTGGTCAGCTTCAATCCGTCGAATCGGAAGACCTCTGCGCCGAGCGTCGCCATCCAGATGTCGCCGTTCTTGTCCTTGACGGCAGACATGAAGACTGAAAACGGGTCGCCGTCTCCGCCGAAGCCCGGTTCCGTGTGGTACTTGATCGCGACGTCGCCGTGCTCGTCCCGAGAGGCGGGGATCGCATCAATCGCGTAGCGGTTCAGCGTGCTGCTGAACCAAAACTTGCCTGCCTTGTCCTCGATGATGGAGCGCGTTCCGAAGCTTCCCAGGTCGAGCCCAGGCTTTGCGAACCACGCAAATGACGTTCCGTCGTACCTGCACGCGCCGAGAATGGCGGTGCCGAACCAAATATGGCCCCGGCTGTCTTTGAAGATGATGTAGACGTCGTATGGGCTGTACTTGGCGTTCGGGTACTGGTCGCGCGGCAACGTTGCGGCGTCGCCAGCCTTCGTCTTGGGGAACGCCAGACGGTGAAGGACCTTGCCGTCGTATCGGTACACGGCGCCGGTGTCCTGCCCCGCCGGAAACCAGAGGTCGTCGGGTTGAAGCCTCCACTCGCTCTTCGAAGGGTCAGCTGCGCTCAGCGTGGTGAACGCGTGTCCGTCAAACCTGCAAAATCCATTCGCTGTGCTGAGAAGGATGTCGCCTGTGGGAGCGTGCTGCTGAATCTCGCCGACTTGATCGCTGGGCAGCCCATCCTTCGAAGTGAAACGGGTGATGGTCCCGCCAGGCTTGCCGTCTGTTCGGTACACGCCCTGGCTACCGCCGCTGAACCAAAGGTTGTGATCCTTGTCTTGAAACACGCCACCGTAACTTGGATCGACTTCGGCCACGGTTTCGCCGAGCGCGCGGGCCGAGCGTTCACCATTCGAGGCCGGCGCGACCGTGCACGCTGAGAATGCCGTGATCGCGAGCAGAGACAGGGTGACGAATGTGTGATGGAGTCGCATGGCCAGACGCACCTTAGCGGCGACG
>JAXMAM010000043.1:0-17496 GCA_046350455.1 Phycisphaerales bacterium
CGCCACCAGGCGCTCCATGGCCCACGGGCTGGAGCAGTCCATGCGGATCTTGCCATCGTGATCCACCGTCATGAAGCTGAAGGTGGGATCCACCACCGGATTCACCACCTGGATATCCAGGCCAAACAGGCGGTTGATGGGCTCCCAGTAGTGCACGGCCGCGCCACCCAGCGGATCCACGCCCAGCGTGAGCCGCGCGTCGCGGATGGCGTGCATGTCCACCACGTTGGGCAGGTCCTGCACGTACGGCAGGACGAAGTCCTCCTGATGCACGCTGGATGCGCGCAGCGCTGCATCTGGCGCCACGGCGCGCACCTGGCGGTTGCCATCCTTCAGGAGCTCGTTGGCGCGATTCTGGATCCAGCGCGTGGCGTCCACGTCCGCTGGGCCGCCGTTCACGCCGTTGTACTTGAAGCCGCCATCCTCCGGCGGGTTGTGCGACGGCGTGATGACAATGCCATCCGCCAGCCGGCTGTGGCGCCCGCGGTTGTGCACCAGGATGGCGCGCGAGATCACGGGCGTGGGCGTGACGCCATCGTCGCGCTGGATGACGGTTTCCACGCCGTTGGCCGCCAGCACCTGCAGCGCGGTGGCCTGGGCTGGGCCGGACACAGCGTGCGTGTCGCGCCCCATGTACAGCGGCCCGGTGGTCCCCTGCGCAGCCCGGTACTCGCAGATGGCCTGGGTGATGGCCAGGATGTGCGCGTGCGTGAACGTGCCCGCAAGCGGCGTGCCGCGATGCCCGCTGGTGCCAAACGCCACCATCTGCGTGGGATCTGCGCAGTCCGGCGTGCGCTCCTGATACTCGCGCAGCAGGCGCGGCACGTCCACCAGCATGGAGGCGGGCGCTGGCTTGCCAGCCAGCGGCGAGAGGCGCGGTGCGGAGGAGGCTGCTTCTACGGAACTGGGCATGGTTCGACGTTCCAGATGTCTCGGGCGTATTCGTGGATGGTGCGGTCGCTGGAGAATCGGCCAGATGCAGCGATGTTCAGCACAGCCTTGCGGGTCCACTCCTTGGGCTGCGTGTACAGCTGCACCAGGCGCGCGTCGGCCTGCAGGTACGACTGCAGGTCTGCCAGATGCATGTAGCGGTCGCCGTTGGTGAGCAGCGCGTCCAGGATGGGCTGGAACACACCGGGCTCATGCGGGCTGAAGTGGTTGCTGGCGATGGCGTCCAGCGCCTCGCGCACGTCGGCGTCGTGGTCGCGGTGCCAGTACGGGCTGTACCAGCCGCGGCTCTCGGCCACCTGCTGCGCGGTCAGGCCGAACATGAACATGTTGTCCTCGCCAGCAGCCTGCGCCATCTCGATGGTTGCGCCGTCTCGCGTGCCCAACGTGAGTGCGCCATTCATCATGAACTTCATGTTGCTGGTTCCGCTGGCCTCGTAGCCCGCGGTGGAAATCTGGTTGGAGACATCGGCTGCTGGAATCAGGCGCTCTGCCAGCGTGCAGCAGTATTCCGGCAGGAACACTACCTTCAGACGCCCGCGCACCAGCGGATCTGCGTCCAGCGTGGCGGCCAGGTTGTTGATGAACTTCACCACCACCTTGGCAAAGCGGTACGCCGGCGCCGCCTTGCCCGCAAAGAAGAAGGTGCGCGGCGCGATCTCGGCGGTGTGGTCCTTGCGCAGCCGGTTGTACAGCACCACGATGCGCAGCGCGTTCAGCATCTGGCGCTTGTACTCGTGGATGCGCTTGATCTGGCAGTCGAACATGGCGGCTGGATCCACCACCTGGCCAGTGGCCTCCTTCACCCAGCCTGCAAAGCGCACCTTGCTGTCATGCTTGGCCCGGCCCACAGCAGCGCAGAACGCAGCGTCCTTGGCCGCCGGCGCCAGGCGCGAAAGCTGCGAAAGATCCGTGATCCAGCCGTGGCCAATCACACTGCTGATGGCGTCCGACAGCTCTGGGTTGCACAGCAGCAGCCACCGGCGCGGGGTGACGCCGTTGGTCTTGTTGCTGAAGCGCTCCGGGAACATCTCTGCAAAGTCGCGCACGGTGACAGTGCGGAGGAGCCGGGAGTGGATCTCGGCCACGCCGTTGGTGCTGTGCGAGCCCGCGATGGCCAGGTGCGCCATGCGGATCTTGCGCTCGGAGCCCTCCTCCACCAGGCTCATGCGCTGCACGCGCGCCTCGTCGCCAGGGAAGCGGTGGCGCACGTCGTCCAGCATGCGGCGGTTGATCTCGTAGATCAGCTCCAGATGGCGCGGCAGCATCATCTCAAACCAGTGCAGCGGCCAGCGCTCCAGCGCTTCCGGAAGCAGCGTGTGGTTGGTGTACGCCACCGAGCGCAACGTGAGGTCAAAGGCCTGGTCCCACTCCAGCTTCTCCTCATCCAGAAGAATGCGCAGCAGCTCGGGAATGACCATCGTGGGGTGCGTGTCGTTCAGCTGGATGGCCACCGCGTCGGGCAGCTGCGACCACGGTCGGCCGCTCTCGCGGAACTCGCGAAGGATGTCCGCCACGCTGCATGCAGACAGGAACCACTCCTGCACAAAGCGCAGCGCCTGGCCGCGCGTGGTGGTGTCGTCGGGATACAACACGCGCGTCAGGCTCTCTGCCGCCAGCGTCCCAGCCAGCGCGCCCACAAAGTCGCCGCTGCTGAACTCCTGGAAATCAAAGCCATCTGTGGCGCGCGCGCGCCACAGGCGCAGGGTGTTGATGGTGCGTCCGCCGTAGCCCACCATGGGCCGGTCGTAGGGCACGCCCACCAGCGTGGAGGAGCAGCCAGGCACCGGGTGCAGGTGCCCGCCCTTGGCTTCGAAGCCGCAGTTCAGCTTCACCTGCACCGCCAGGTGCGGCCGGTGCACCTCCCACGGATCCGCCTGGCTCAGCCAGTTGTCCGGCTGCTCCCATTGCCAGCCATCGCGGATGGTCTGCCGGAACATTCCGTACTCGTAGCGGAGGCCGTAGCCGCGGGCCGGCAGATCCATGGTGGCCAGCGAGTCCATGAAGCACGCCGCCAGCCGCCCCAGGCCGCCGTTGCCCAGACCAGCGTCTGGCTCCTGGTCCAGCATGGCGCACCACTCCACGGCGCGTTCGCGCGCCGCGCGGTGCGCGTGCGGCGTCAGCAGCAGGTTTGTCACGTTGTTGGCCAGCGATCGGCCCAGCAGATACTCCATGGACAGATAGCTGACGCGCTTGGCCTGCTGCCGCGTCTGCTCCTGGCCAGTCTTGATCCAGCGCTGCGACAGGATGTCTCGGATGGACCGCGCGAACGCCTCGAACTGCTGGCGCGCGTCGGAGAATCCCGGATCCATCACGTTGTCGAAGACCAGATGCCGTTCATAGAGCGCATCGGAAGTGCCGGTCAGCCGCACTGGCCCGCATCCATAGCGCTTGATGAGCTCTGCGACGGACGGATCCGCCTCAGGCGACTGGGAGTGAAGCATGGTGCCAGCGGAGTCCATGCAGGCATGGTACGACCGCGGGCTCAGTGCCCCTCAAACGCATCCACGCGGTCCCACTGCCAGATGACGCGGTTTCCGTGCTCGTAGCCCAGCACGCTGATGGAGCCCGCCTTCAGGCCAAAGGAGCGCCCCCGGGCCTCGGGAAGATCCAGCCACATGGCGGCCAGCATGCGGAACACGTGGCCGTGGGCAAAGAGCAGCACGTTGCCGGGCACGCTCTCCACCCGCGCCACCACGTCCTTGCACCGTTCCGCCACCGCGTCCATGGACTCCCCGTTGGGGAATGGAGCAGACCACAGCTGCCAGCCAGGCCGCAGCGCATGGATCTGGTCGGTGGTCAGTCCTTCGTAATCGCCGTAGTCCCACTCGCGCAGGTTGGGCTCCACCTGGGCGCGCGCACCAAAGCCGGTGAGCTCTGCGGTGCGCCTGGCACGCTGCAGCGGGCTGGTCAGCACCAGCTGGAACTCCTCCCTGGCCAGCACGGGCGCCAACGCGCGGGCGCGAGCCTCGCCCTGCGGCAGGAGCGGCAGGTCGGTGCGCGACGTGTGGCGGCCGCTCAGGCTCCACTCAGTGTCGGCGTGGCGGACCATCCAGACCATCTTGGCCCTGTGCGGCATGCGCGCAGTGTGCCACAGAGCGCGCCCGTCCGCTCACGCCCCAGTCCAATGGCCTATCGTGTCGCGCCGTCATGCCGCCCGCCCCTGTGATCCGCCGCCTGACACCCCAGGATGTCGCTGTGTTCCAGGCGTTCCGCCGCCGAGCGCTCACCGAGCACCCGCTGGCGTTCGCCAGTTCGCCAGAGGACGACCGGAGCAACGACACCCAGGAGCAGGCCCGCGCGCTGGGGCAGCCGGAGCGGTTCGCCATCTATGGCGCGTTCGACGCATCGGGCGCGCTGGTGGGCATGGTGGGACTGATCCGCCAGCCGCAGGCCAAGGCAGCGCATCGCGCCATGATCTGGGGCATGTACGTGGCGCCAGAGGCGCGCCGCTGCGGCACCGCGCGCGGGCTGATGCTGGCCGCCGTGACGCACGCCCGCGGCTGGCCGGGCGTGGAGCGGATCACGCTGTGTGTGACAGACGCAGCACCTGAAGCGCGCCAGCTCTACCAGTCGCTTGGCTTCCTCTGGTGGGGCGCGGAGGAGGAGGCCTTGCGCTGGCAGGGCCGCACCGTGGCGGACCACCACATGGCGCTGGACCTGCGGCCAGCGGAGAAGCCGCAGGCGCTTTCAGGCGGCACGGTCATACGTGACGCCACGCCGGCAGACGCAGCTGCGTTCCGCGACATCTACAACCCGTTCATCGTGGACAGCATCGTCAGCTTTGAGCTGGAGCCGGTGACCGAGCACGAGATGGTGGCGCGCCTCCAGCGCATCCAGGCTGAATACCCGTGGCTGACCATGGAGGATTCGCAGGGCGTGGTGGGCTACGCGTATGCATCGCGGTGGCGCACCCGCGCGGCCTACGACGCCACTGCCGAGACGACCATCTACATGCGGCCGGACGCGCGAGGCTCGGGGCGAGCGCTCACCCTGTACCACGCGCTGTTCGAGCGCATGCGGGCGCAGGGGTTCCGGCAGGCCATCGGGGGCATCTCGCTGCCCAATCCGCAGAGCGTCCGCTTCCACGAGAAGTGCGGATTTGCAAAGGTTGCGCACTTCCCCTGTGTGGGATTCAAGCTCAATCGCTGGGTGGACGTGGGTTTCTGGCAGCGTTCGCTCTGCACCAGTGAGGGGCCGGACGGACCGTAAGATGCTGTCATGATCTGGCACACCTTCCGTTGGGCAGCCGTGGCGTCCGCTGCCCTCATCCTCACGGCGTCCTTCGGCTGCGGTCCTTCCCGCCAACACGCTGTTCCCGACAATCTGGCCGAGAAGGCCCTGGTGCTCAACGATCCTTCTGCGCGCACCTGGTCCGATGTCATCGAGCCAGCGTTCGTGGCCGAGCTGCATCGCGCCGCGTTGATGGAGCTCGATGACCGCAAGAAGGCCGGCCTGACTGGTCCGCTGCCACCGGCCAACTTCCTGGCCATCAGCGGCGGCGGGCAGAATGGTGCATACGGCGCAGGCATCCTCTGCGGCTGGACTGCGCTGGGCACCCGGCCCGAATTCAAGGCTGTGACCGGCATCAGCACGGGCGCGCTCACAGCGCCCTTCGCGTTCCTTGGGCCTCGGTACGACGCCACGCTCAAGGAGGTGTACACCACCACCAGCACCTCGCAGATCTGCACCTCCAACGGCTTCATGGGCGCGCTGTTCGGCGAATCGCTGCTGAACAACTCGCCGCTGCGCAAGCTGCTGGACAAGTACGTCACCGACCAGGTCATCCGGGACATCGCCACCGAGTACGCCCGCGGACGCCTGCTGCTCATCGGCACCACCAACTTGGATGAAGGCCGGGGCGTGATCTGGAACATCGGCAACATCGCCACCCGTGGCACGCCCGAGGCGTATGAGCTGATCCGGCGCATCCTGGTGGCTTCGGCTGCCATTCCTGCTGCATTTCCGCCTGTGATGATTGATGTCACGGCGGACGGCAAGCCCTACCAGGAGATGCACGTGGACGGCGGCGCGTGCGCGCAGGTCTTTCTGTATCCGCCCAGCATGAATCTGAAGAAGGACAGTGAGGCGCTGGGCATCACGCGCGACCGGGTGGCCTGGGTGATCCGCAACTCGCGCCTGGACCCGCACTGGCAGGAGGTGGAGCGCCGCACGCTGAGCATCGCAGCGCGCGCCGTGGACTGCCTGATCCAGACCCAGGGCGTGGGAGACCTGTACCAGATCTATCTCATCACCCGCCGCGACGGCGTGAAGTTCAACCTGGCCTACATCCCGCAGTCGTTCAAGGAGCAGCCCAACCAGGACTTCGATCCGCCCTACATGACCAAGCTCTTCCAGAACGGCGAGCTTGACATCAAGGAGGGCAAGGCGTGGCACACGTTGCCTCCAAACTTCAACCTGGACCCCAACTTGAAGCCGGGCAACTGACTTCCTGAACATCGAGCGAGAGGAGATCTCCATGCAGCTGGCAATGGTCGGACTGGGCAGGATGGGCGCCAACATGGTGCAGCGGCTCCTGAAGGCTGGACACCAGTGCGTGGTGTATGACCGCAATCCGCAAGCGGTGGCAGATCTGGCCAAGCTGGGCGCAACCCCTGCCGCCAGCCTGAAGGAGCTGGTGGCCAAGACGGAGGCGCCGCGCAACGTGTGGCTGATGATTCCCGCAGCGTTTGTTGACTCCACCATCCAGGAGATCGCGCCGCTCCTCTCCAAGGACGACACGCTGATTGACGGCGGCAACAGCTACTACAAGGACGACCTGAAGCGCTCGCGCGCGCTTGCGCCCAAGGGCATCCACTACCTGGACGTGGGCACCAGCGGCGGCGTGTGGGGCCTGGAGCGCGGCTACTGCCTGATGATCGGCGGCGACACGGCAGCCGTGCAGCGCATGGACCCCATCTTCAAGGCGCTGGCGCCCGGCCGTGGCAGCATTCCGCGCACGCCCGGCCGCGAGAAGCTGGGCGGCACTGCGGAAGAGGGCTACCTGCACTGCGGCCCCAGCGGCGCAGGACACTTTGTGAAGATGGTGCACAACGGCATCGAGTACGGCCTGATGGCGGCGTACGCAGAAGGCCTGAACATCCTGAAGATGGCCGACGCCGGCAAGCACGCACGCGAGCAGGATGCGGAGACCACCCCCCTGCGCGACCCCAGCGAGTACATGTACGAGTTCAACCTGGCCGATGTGGCCGAGGTGTGGCGCCGCGGCAGCGTGGTGAGCAGCTGGCTGCTGGACCTCACGGCGCAGGCGTTCGCCTCTGATCAGCACCTGGAGAAGTTCGAGGGCCGCGTGTCCGACTCTGGCGAAGGCCGCTGGACTCTGGAGGCCGCCATTGACGTGGGTGCGCCCGCGCACGTGCTGAGCGCCGCGCTGTTTGACCGGTTTGAGAGCCGCGGCGCGGCGATGTTCGCCAACAAGGTGCAGAGCGCCATGCGCTACGGCTTCGGCGGCCATCTGGAGAAGAAGGGCTGACCGCCCCGAAGGAACCACTGTGCCCACTGTCCACCACCCGTCTGATGCGCTGGTGCTGTTCGGCGCCACTGGCGATCTGGCCCACAAGAAGATCTTTGCAGCGCTGCAGGCCATGGTCCGGCGCGGCACGCTCACCACGCCAGTGGTGGGCGTGGCCAAGAGCGGCATGACCACCGAGCAGGTCAAGGAGCGCGCCCGCGACGGCATCACCCGCTTTGGTGGCGGCGTGGATGAGGAGGCGTTTGGCAAGCTCTTCAGCCAGTTCAGCTACGTGGACGGGGACTACGAGGACCCTGCCACCTTCAAGGCGCTTCGCGCTGCGCTGGGAGGCGCCTCTGCGCCCACGCACTACCTGGCCATCCCGCCCTCGCTCTTTGGCAAGGTGGTCAAGCAGCTAGGCGACGCTGGCTGCGCCACCGGTGCGCGCGTGGTGGTGGAAAAGCCCTTCGGGCACGATGGCGCCTCCGCCACAGCGCTGAACCAGGAGCTGCACCAGGTCTTTGCAGAGGACTGCGTCTATCGCATTGATCATTACCTGGGCAAGGAAGCGGTGCAGAACATCCTGTACTTCCGCTTTGCCAACGCCTTCCTGGAGCCCATCTGGAACCGGCACCACGTCCGCCAGATCCAGATCACCATGGCAGAGGACTTTGGCGTGGAGGGCCGCGGCGCGTTCTATGACAGCGTGGGCACCCTGCGCGACGTGATGCAGAACCACCTGATGCAGGTGCTCTCGTACCTGTGCATGGAGCCGCCTGACTGGAGCGACACCGAGCGCACCCGCGACGAGCAGGTGAAGTTCTTCCGCGCTGTGCAGACGGTGCAGGCCAGGGACATCGTGCGCGCGCAGTTCGACGGCTACCTGAAGGAGCCCGGCATCCGGCCCCGCTCGCAGACCGAGACATACGTGGCTGCGCGCCTGCACGTGGAGAACTGGCGCTGGACGGGCGTGCCCATCTTCCTGCGCGCTGGCAAGAACCTGCCGGTGACCGCCACCGAGGTGCGCGTGGAGCTGCACCGGCCACCGCCTGTGGTGTTCCACGAGCCGCAGCCCCCGCATCACAACTTCCTGCGCTTCCGCCTCTCGCCGCGCATCGAGATCGGCCTGAACGCGCAGGTGAAGGTGGACGGCGAACGCATGATCGGCCACACCATGGAGCTGCTGGCCATTGACCAGCAGGGCGACGAGATGACGCCCTACGAACGCCTGCTGGGCGATGCCATGCGCGGTGACTCCACGCTGTTTGCACGGCAGGATTCGGTGGAGGAGTGCTGGCGCATCTTCGACCAGGTGCTGGGCAATGTGGTGCCGGTGCACATCTACCAGCCACATTCATGGGGCCCAGAGCTGGGCGACGACTGGCTGATGCCGCCCGGCGGATGGCATGCGCCTGTCCTGCCCACAGCCTGATCCGAGCCTCCCTCCTGATCTGCGCCTCCTGCCGCCGATAGACTCTGCCCCACTATGGGACAGGTGCTTGCCATTGACATCGGGGGGAGCCACGTCAAAGTCCGGGTTCCCAATGATCCAGAGAAGCGCGCGTTTGACTCTGGCCCCACGCTGACGCCGCAGCAGATGGTGGAGGGCGTGAAGGCGCAGCTGAAGGGCTGGACCATCGACCGCATCACCATGGGCATTCCAGCGCCCGTGCGCGGCCACCGGCCTGTGCACGACCCTGTGAACCTGGGCAAGGGCTGGGTGGACTTTGACTACCAGGCCGCCTTCGGCTGCCCAGTCAAGATGGTGAACGACGCCGCCATGCAGGCGGTGGGCAGCTACATGGGCGGCACCATGCTCTTCCTTGGGCTTGGCACGGGCCTGGGCAGCGCGCTGATCACCAACCACGTGGTGCTGCCGGCAGAACTGGCCCACCTGCCCTACCGCAAGGGCAAGACGTTCGAGGACTATCTGGGGGAGCGTGCGCTGGAGCGCGCTGGCAAGAAGCGCTGGCGCAGGCACGTGGCCGCCACGTGCGAGCTGTTCGACGCCATCTTCAATCCGGACGAGATCGTCCTGGGCGGCGGCAATGCGCGGCTCATCAAGGAGCTGCCTAAGCGCGGCCGGCTGGGCGACAACGCCAATGCCTTCCTTGGTGGCTTCCGCCTGTGGGAGCCTGCATGGGCCAACGCCCTGCCGGAGGGCATGCAGCATCCCGGCCTGGTGCGCCCATGACGCGTCTCCAGACAGCGGAGCACCAGCGTCTGGCGCAGTGCCGCGGCGACACGCCAGAGCAGCCCTGGCGCCGCTGGGGCACGTACGTGACAGATCGCCAATGGGGCACCGTGCGCGAGGACTACTCCGCAGAGGGCCACGCGTGGCGCGCGTTCCCGTTTGATCACGCGCGCAGCCGCGTGTTCCGCTGGGGCGAGGACGGCATCGGCGGCTGGTGCGACGACCAGCAGGACTTCAGCCTGACCGTGGCCTTCTGGAACGGCAAGGACCCCATCATCAAGGAGCGGTTCTTTGGCCTGGACAACCACCAGGGCAACCACGGCGAGGACGTCAAGGAGCTCTACTGGTTTCTGGACGGCACGCCCACCTCCAGCTACGCGCGGATGCTCTACAAGTACCCGCAGGCTGCGTTCCCCTACCAGCAGCTGGTGGAGGAGAACGCCAAGCGCTCCCGCGCTGAGCGCGAGTTTGAGATCCTGGACACTGGCCTCTTCAACGAACGCCGCTACTGGGACTGCTTCATCGAATGGGCCAAGGCCAGCCCCACGGACCACCTGCTGCGCATCACGGTGCACAACCGCGGCCCAGAAGCTGCAGAGATCCACGTGCTGCCGCAGGCCATCTTCACCAACACCTGGGCCTGGCTGAAGGATGGCGAGCGCCCCTCCATGCAGGCTGTGGGCCCGCGCAGCGTGGCGCTGAACGGCCGAGGCATCGGTTCCTGGAGGCTGGAGTTCGAGACTGCCCAGGAGCTGCTGTTCACCGAGAACGAGACAAACGTGGAGCGCCTGTACGGACAGCCCCGCGCGGAGCGCTACTTCAAGGACGGCATCTGCGATGCGGTGACCAGCGGCACCCGCACCACGGTGAACCCAGCCCGCTGCGGCACCAAGATGGCCGGCGTGCACGTGCTGCGCGTGCCTGCAGGCCAGAGCGCCACTGTGCGCGTGCGCTTCACCCACACTGGCCAGCCACCCGGAGCATGGGACGACTTTGACGCTGTGATGGCCGCCCGCCAGCGCGAGGCCGATGAGTTCTTCAGCGCCATTCAGGGCGATGAGATCCCCAACGCTGACGACCGCCTCATCCAGCGGCAGGCCTGGGCTGGCCTGCAGTGGTGCAAGCAGGTCTACCACTACGGTGTGCGGCGCTGGCTAGAGGGCGACCCGCCCGCGCAGCCCGCGCCACCGCCAGAACGCCGCAAGGGCCGCAATGCCCAGTGGACCAACTACTGGAGCCACAAGGTCATCTCCATGCCCGACAGCTGGGAGTACCCGTGGTTTGCCGCGTGGGACCTGGCCTTCCAGGCAGTGGCGTTTGCAGACATTGATCCAGACCTGGCCAAGGAGCAGATCGAGCAGCTGTGCATGGACTTCTCCATGCATCCCACTGGCGCCATCCCCGCCTACGAGTGGAACTTCAGCGACGTGAACCCGCCCCTGCAGGCGTGGGCTGCGCTGCGCATCTTTGAGGTTGACGGCATCCACACTGGCAAGCCAGATGTGGAGTTCCTGAAGCGCATGTTCTTCCGGCTGGCCCTCAACTTTGAGTGGTGGGTGAACCGAAAGGACGCAGAGGGCAACAACATCTTTGAAGGCGGCTTCCTGGGGCTGGACAACATCGGCGTGTTCGACCGCAGCAGGCAGTTTGCCAACGGTGTCACGCTGCAGCAGGTGGATGCCACTGGCTGGATGTCCATGTTCTGCCTGAACATGCTGCGCATTGGCGTGCTGGTCTCGCAGTTTGATCACAGCTATGAGGACGCGTGCAGCAAGTTCTTCACGCACTTCCTGGACATCGCCGAGGCCATGAACGTGACCTGCGGCGAAGGCGCCGGCCTGTGGGACGAGAAGGACGGCTTCTTCTACGACCACCTGCGCCTGCCAGATGGCACGGTGCATCCGCTGCGCGTGCAGACTGCGGTGGGGCTCATCCCGCTGTTCGGCGTTCATGTCTTCACCTCGGAGCTCATCAGCAGGCTTCCGCGCTTTGAGAAGCACCTGAACTGGACCTTTGTGCAGCGGCCAGAGCTGGCCAAGCTGGTCAGCCGGTGGCGCGAACCCGGCCGCGGCGAGACCCGCCTCTTCAGCCTGCTGCGCGGCTTCCGCACCACCGCGCTGCTGAAGCACGCGCTCTCGCCAGACGAATTCCTGTCTGCCTACGGCGTGCGCAGCATGAGCCGCATCTACAAGGATGCGCCCTTCAGCTTTGAGTGGGACGGCGTGACCACCACCGCGCAGTACGAGCCCGGTGAAAGCAGCTCCTCCATCTACGGCGGCAACAGCAACTGGCGCGGGCCAGTGTGGATGCCCATGAACTACCTGCTCATCGAGGCGCTGGGCCGCTACCACACCTACTACGGCGATGACTTCAAGGTGGAGATGCCGGTGGGCAGTGGCACGCAGTGCACCCTGCAGCAGGTTGGCTCACAGCTGCGCTCCCGCGTGCTCAGCCTGTTCCGCAAGGGCGCGGATGGCAAGCGGCCCTGCATGCAGGATGGATCGCCCGTGTGGAACGACCCGCACTTCCAGGATCTGGTCTGGTTCCACGAGTACTTCGACGCAGAGACTGGCCGCGGCTGCGGCGCAAGCCACCAGACTGGCTGGACGGTGCTGGCTGCGCGCCTGTTCTTTGAGGAACGCTTCCGCATGGCCAACCACTGCCCCGACGGCCACGACGTGGCGGACCTGGTGCGGTACATCGGGGTCTAGCCATGCGCGCACCGCTGGTCCGCACCGCCCGCCTGCTGCTGCGCCCCTGCGTGCCAGAGGACCGCGAGGCGTTCGTGCGCACCTACGAGCGCAGCTGGACCACCCATCTGGCGCCATGGTTCCCGCGCACCGACACCTCCGCCGACTTCAGCGCCATGTTCACGCGCCAGCTGGAGCGCAGCCGCGATGAGCTGGCCAACGGCAGCGCGTGCAGGCTGTTCGCCTTCGATGCCAAGGGCGGGCTGGCGGGCGCGTTCAACCTGAACAACATCGTGCGCGGCAATTTTCAGTGCGCCAACGCCGGCTGGTGGGTGAGCGCCGACCATGTCCGCCAAGGGCTGGCCACAGAGGGCGTGCGCGCCATCCTGCGCCTGGCCTTCCTGCCGCAGCCCGAGAACGGCGTGCCTGATGGCGCCACCAGCGGCCTGGGCCTGCACCGCGTGCAGTGCGCCATCATTCCACGCAACCAGGCCAGCCTGGGAGTGGCAGCCAAGGCTGGGTTTCGGCGCGAAGGCCTGGCCCAGCGCTACCTTGAGATCGCCGGCGCGTGGGAGGACCATGTCATCCTGGCCCGCACCGCAGAGGAAGGAATCCCGCAGTGAAGACCGCTGTCTTTTCATGCCGCCCGTACGAGCGGCCTCCGATGGACGCCGCAAACGCCAAGGCGCGCCATGAGCTGGTCTGGCTGGATGCGCAGCTCACGGCGCACACTGCACCGCTGGCGCAGGGCTGCTCAGCAGTGTGCCTCTTTGTGAACGACCGGGCAGACGCCGCCGCCCTGCGCGCGCTGCACGCTGGCGGCACGCGCCTCCTTGCCCTGCGCTCCGCCGGCTTCAACCACGTGGATCTGGCAGAGGCGGAACGCCTGGGCATGGCGGTGGCGCGCGTGCCCGCCTACTCGCCCTATGCCGTGGCCGAGCACGCCGTGGGCCTCATGCTGACCTGCAACCGCAAGTTCCACCGCGCCTACGCCCGCGTGCGCGAGCAGAACTTTGCGCTGGGTGGCCTGATGGGCTTTGACATGCATGGCAAGACAGTGGGCATCGTGGGCATGGGCAAGATCGGGCAGGTGGTGGCGCGCATCCTGGGCGGCTTTGGCTGCACGCTGCTGGGCCATGACGTGGCGCCTGGCCCAGAGTGCGCCGCGCTTGGCGTGCGGATGGTGCGGCTGGAGGAGCTCCTGGAGTCCAGCGACATCCTCACCCTGCACTGCCCGCTCACGCCGCAGACCAGGCACCTGATCAACGCAGCATCGCTGACTCTCACGAAGAAGGGCGTGATGATCATCAACACGGGCCGCGGCGCGCTGGTGGATTCCAAGGCGCTCATCGCAGGCCTGAAGTCTGGCCACATCGGCAGCGTGGGCCTGGACGTGTACGAGGAGGAGGCGGACCTCTTCTTCCGCGACCTCTCAGACCAGGTGCTGACCGACGACGTGTTCGCGCGCCTTCTCACCTTTCCCAACGTGGTCATCACTGCGCACCAAGGCTTCTTCACCCAGGAAGCCATGCAGGCCATCGCGGACACCACCATCGCAAACATCACTGGCTTCGAGCGCGGCAGCGTTCCAGAGGCCAACCGCGTGACCACGCGGATGATGGCGTAGCGCTGGCTACTGCACAGACCGGGGCGGCGCCAGCGCCAGAGGGCAGACGCAGGCACACGTGCAAAAACACAGGCGGGCTCCCGTTGCAGGAGCCCGCCTGGAATGTGTTGCGTTCAGACAGCTGGTGAATTACCAGTTGCCGCGGCCACCGCCGCCGGAGCCGCCACGGCCACCGCCGTAGCCACCACGGCCGCCGCCACCGCCACCGTAGCCACCGCGACCACCGCCGCCGCCGCCGCCACCGAACCCGCCACGGCCACCGGCCGGCTTGGGAGTGGCTTCGTTGACGGTCAGGTCACGGCCCATGAAGTTCTGGCCGTTGAGGGCTGCGATCGCAGCCTGAGCCTGGCCACCATCTGGCATTTCCACGAAGCCGAAGCCACGTGGGCGGCCGGTCTCGCGGTCCATGATGAGGGCTGCGCTGGACACCTCGCCGTGCTGGGCGAAGAGGTCGCGGAGCTGGTCTTCCGTAGTAGTAAAAGAGAGATTGCCGACGTACAGCTTCATAGCGAAGTCGATCCTGCATTGCCCGAGGGACGAGAAACCGTGCGAGACTCGGGCGAGCAGTCGAGCGTCGGTCGGAAGGGCGCGCCTGCCATGCAGGCCGAACACCCATCTCCTATCAGTATGCCCAAAATCGGCAAATCGTGCTGAAAGAATGCTGGGCAATTCCGGTGGAGATCACCAAATATCAAGAATCCCCAGCGGAACCTGCCAGCACCGGGATTATTGGGCAGCCGGAAAGAGGGCCGCAAGCACCCATGCACACTCTCCATCCGGATGGACTGTCTGGACCGGGGGCGCCTTGACCAGGGCTGTCTCACCCAACTGCAGGCTCACCACCTGGTCCCCCACCTTGCAGGTGCCGGGCGTGTGCGTGGCATGCATGAGAAGGAACGACGCCCCCTGCACCTCCAGCTGACCCCCGCGCACCATGCGCATGGCGCCCCGCCAGAACGCGCGATGCACCATGAGGTTCATGTCCTGCACGCCGTGGCCGTGCGGCTGGCCCTTCACCTGCGCTTCGCCACGGAAGCGCAGCGCATCACCCACACGCGGCACGCGCTGCCACGAACCGTCCACGGACACATGCATGCCGCCACCGCGCACACACAGGATGTGGCGGTCAACGCCGGGAAACTCCGAGAATGGCCCCGCATGCGGCACGTCCGCCAGCGACAGGCGCCAGGTCCAGTCGCCACCAGGCTTGGCTGCGTCCGAGCACAGCTCCCGGGTAGTCCCCAGACCGTTCTTCCAAGGCATGATGTGTTGCGATTCGACTGAGAAGACCTTTACTTCCATGAACTCCCCGCAGACTGCGCCGGCTGACCATGCACTGCGTCGTGTACGTGCGGCATCCACTCCGCATTCGCGTACCACAGCACTGCAAGCCCAGCAACCACCCCGGCTGCAACAAGAATGAAGATCGCCCACCGCAGCGTGCCGATGCGCGCTGCGTGGGCTGGTTGACGGCTTTCAAGCGATCCAAACCATGACCGCAGCATGGCCACCTGCGCAGCCAGGATGCTTCCCAGCAGCGCCAGCACCACAGCCACGAACACCAGGCGCTCTCCAAGCGGCGTGCCTGCCAAGTGAAAGTTGGGCAGGAATGCCGCCAGAACCAGCCACGCCAGCGTGACCACCACAAACAGGCGCGCGGTGCGCCACAGGGCGGCGCCCGCTGAACAGGCGCCTTCTTGCGCCGGCTGCGGGCTGGATGGTGGGTGCGGCTGCGCCATCAGTGACCCCCCTCCTCGCCGTACGCGTCCGCATCAGCGGCGTGGAAGGTTCCATAGGTGATCAGGGTGTAGGCCAAAACCAGCGGCGCAGCCACCAGCACCACAAAGAACATCATGAGCAGCGTGAAGCGAGAGCTGGAGGCGGTGGCCAGCGTGATGCTGTGCGCTGGATCCTTGGCCAGAACGATGTTTGGATACAGCGCTGCAAAGAACAGGCCAACCAGCGCTGCGGCCATCAGGCAGGTGCCCACAAACGCAGCAACCCGGCGCCGCGCCAGCAGCGATCGAAGCGCCCATGCTGTGGAGCCCGCACCAACCAGCGAGACCAGCCAGAGCGCGGGCGCAGATGCCATGTTGCGCGTGGCTGCCGGCACTGTGCCCAGCGCCAGCGCGGTGACCAGCCCCACAGCCAGCAGGAACACCACCCCTGCAACCAGCCCCACGCGGCGGCAGCGCTCCTGGTGCTGGCCGCCAGTGCGCAGGCCCAGGTAGGCCGCGCCGTGCACCGCGCAGAGCGCGGCTGCCAGCACGCCGGTGGCCACGCTGAAGGGAGACACCAGCGCCAGCACCGCCTGGATCGGCCCGGGTGCGCCAGCGGCATCGGGCGCAAAATCGCCGCCCTGCCCCAGCGGCAGTCCCACCATGGCAGCGCCCACGGCCACGCCAAAGATCACGCTGGCCAGCAGCGATGCACCGCTAAACGCCACGTCGCATAGCAGCTTCCAGCGGTCGCCGTGAAAGACATGGCGCAGCTCGATGCTGACCGCGCGCAGAATGAGGCAGAACAGCAGGACGATGAGCGGCAGGTAGAACGCGCTGAAGATGGTGGCGTACGCCATGGGGAAGGCCGCGAACAGCGCGCCGCCAAAGACCACCAGCCACACTTCGTTGCCGTCCCACACGGGGCCAATGGCGCTGATCTGCGCCGCGCGGTCCTTGGCCGAACGCCCTGCCATGAAGTGCACGATCCCCACGCCCAGGTCAAATCCGTCCAGGATGGCATAGGCCGCCAGCAGGACAGCCAGAAGCATGAACCACGTGACTGCCATCCACTCGGGCGCTGCCACCTGCGCGGCTGCATCTGCGCTGGGAAGGGACCACTGCATCATGCGGCGCCCCCTTCTGCGCGCTGCACCGAGCGCGCGCGGCGACGGCTGAGCAGCTCGTCCTCTGGCGCGGCGGCAGCCTCAGGGCCACGCTGGATCACGTGGTTCATGGAGACCAGATACAGCGCGCCCAGCGCTGCGTAGATCAGCAGGAAGAGCACCAGGCTGGTGGCCACCGTCTCGGCGCGCAGCACGGTGCTCACGCCGTTGGAGGTGCGCATGCCGCTGGTGCCGTCGTAGACCAGCGCGGACGCAGGATCACTCTCGCCCCACGCGCGAAGGCTGCCGTCTGCGTTTCGCACGATGCGGTAGCCGTACGCCAGATGCCAGCCCTGCGCCACCACGTCCTGCACAGGCTCGCCAGGAGCCCAGGTGCGGAACGCCACCGTTCCGTCCGCGTGTGGGCGGGCCAGGTACAGCGGGCTGCGCGCGCCGAGCTCTGGGTTGGCCCGCGGCGCAGGCGGATGCACGATCCACGGCTGCCGGCCCAGCTCAGCGGTCACCCATCCAGCCTGATTGCCCACCACCGCCAGCAGCACCGAGCCCACGCACCCCCAGAGCAGCCATCGGCTGGTCTGCAATGCGCCGCGATGCCACTGGAAGACCGCCACCACCAGGAGCGCCAGCAGCACCGTGCCAGCGCCCACCATCATGCGGAACGTCCAGAAGATGACATCCGCGTTGGGGCGATCCTCTGGGCGCACCAGGTCGAGCCCAGGC
>JAXMAM010000044.1:0-14748 GCA_046350455.1 Phycisphaerales bacterium
CGGCGGCAGCCATCCAGAAGTGGATGTGGCTGGTGCTGCTGGCCTGTGCAGCGTGGATTGCGCCCCAGGCCGGCGCGCAGTGGGCTGATCCCATCGGCCCCCAGTACGACCTGAGCGACTTCCTGAAGGACCTGCAGTGCGCCAACTGCCGCCTGCCGCGCGAGCAGGCGGTGGCCGCGTTCGAGCGCTTTGTGGCTGCAGACGGCGCCCTGCGCGCGCAGCGCGTGACCGCCGCAATGTCCCTCTGGGAGGACGACGCCGGTTCCTGGCCGGACTCGGCGCGCATGCAGAAGATCGTGCGGACGGCAGAACAGACGCAGCGCGCGGTGACCGAGGCAGAGCAGCAGCTGTTCGATGACCTGGCGGCCAACGCGCCAGACGCTGAGCGCGCGGCGGTGGAGGCCGCACGGCAGCTGCGCGCTGCGGGACGCGCCCAGGCGTTCCTGGATGTGGTGGCCCATCTGATGGGCAACGAGCGCCCGACTGCTGCCGGGAGCTTCCTGCTGCATGATGAAACCGAGGCAGTTCGCAAGGCGTTGTCCACGGCGCTGGTGAGCACCGCCAAGAAGCGCGCGGAGGCCACAGAGTCGCTGCTGGAGACGTTGCGGCGGGGCATGCTGGCTTCCTGCAAGGAGGCCGAGCGCCAGGGTGTGGCTGGCGTCAACCTGGCCGAAGCCTGGGAGGAAGCCGCGATGCAGGACATGGCTGCGCAGGATGCGCGCCAGGCACGGCAGGCGGAAGCGCACAAGGCAGCGGACGGCGACGACACGGATGAGGAGGGTTCGGAAGAGGAAGGTTCTGCGCAGGATGCCCTCATGCGCCGCATCGAGGCGGTGCGCATCTGCATTGGAAGCGCCACGGCGGACAAGATGAGCGAGTACCGCATGTTGCAGTGGCAGGTGCTGCAGGATGTGGCCAGGTCCCTGCCCCCCGTGGCGCGGGAGCGGACCGTGATGAGCGCAGTGTCCACCATGTATCCACGCATGGGCCTGGGATGGGAGGAGCAGGCGCTTGAAGCCATGCAGACGTTGCGGCGCCCCAATCTGCCAGCGGGGTGCGTGGACAAGCTGAAGGCGGCCATTCAGCGGTGGGCTGTGCAGGACAGCGAAGAGCTGGAGGAGGGCGTGCGCCGCCTGAACGACGCCATGCGTGCTCATCGCGGAAACCCAGGCACTTCCAAGGGCGAGGAGCAGGTGGCGGAAGAGACCGCCCGCCGGCGCGAGGCCGCCTGGGCTGACCTCCAGAAGGTGGTGGAAGGCTGCATGCCGAAGCCAGGGAAGGAGCAGCCTGAAGAGAGCGGAAGCGAGGCAGAGGCCCTGGGTGAGATGAGCCCGGAAGTCAAGGCTGCCTGGACTGCGCTGACTGGCGAGGACCCTGAGGTCGAGAAGCAGAAGGAGGAGGCCGGGCAGGAGGAGTTCAACCAGAACGAGGACGGCCGCGAGAACGCTGCGCCTGGCTTGCCCGCGGAGGACTCGCTGCGGGCGCGCCTGCAAGCGCTCAATGTCTCAGACGACGCAGTTGTCGTGGCGCTCCAGGTCCGCAAGGATATGGTGGAGGTTTGGGAGTCCTGTGTGGCGCCGCTGTCGCAGCAGGTGGAGCAGCTGATGGGATCGCTGCGGTGGGGCAGCCACACGGATGAGGAGCGCGAAGCAGTGCGCTCCAAGTTGGACGAGCTTCGAGTCGAGAAAGAGCGCATGTCCGTCCGGACGCGGAGGGCTTTCACTGAAGGATTGCTGGTGGCGCTTGCAGCGCAGCTGACCAAGGCTCAGGCGGAAGTCCTCCATCAGGATCTGGAGTATGGCAACCCAGGGCGCGATGAAACACGCTTCTGGTCCTCGGACAGCGAATGGGCAGGTGGGCTCCGGATCAACCCTGCGGAAGTCATGGTGAGCGCTGGGCTCACGCCCGACGAAATGGTGGTGGCGGCCGATGTGTTGCAGGCGGCGTCATCACGATTGTCCGAGGCTCAGCGTTCGTACGAGGGCACTCGCGAGCGTCTGGAAGAACTGCAGATGGGCTACCGCCACGCAGGACGGAGCGAGTCCCGCAGCGCTGTGGCGCGGTGGCAGGCGCAACGGGCCATGGCTGAGCAGATTGCCCAGGTGGACAAGGAGGGTGCGCGCAAGGTGAATGCGCTGCGAACCCTGGCTGAGAGCATCATTGAAGAAGTGTGCGCCAAGGTGTCGCCCGATTCTGCTGCGAAGCTCCGGCACATCCGAGACGAGCGTGAGTTCCCATCCTTCTTCCTGCCAGCAGCCCTGGTGGACCGAGCCTGCGACGAGCTCCGGCTGGGGCGGATGGACGACACGCCGGAGATCGCAGCGCTGCAGCGCGCGCGGAGCGCCTACCTGGCGCTTGCAGTGCCGGTGCGCGATCGAGCCATTGAATGCTCCAAGCAGGCGCGCGGGTTCAACCCCGCCCGAGCTCGCGCTGCAACCCGCGGGCGCCAAGCGGACGAGTGGCGCCATGAGGCGATGATGGGAATCTGCACGTACCAGCTCTACGCAGCGCATGCTGCATTTGTTGAGCGCCTGCGCGCCAGCTATCCGTCGGATGAGCTGCGCCGCTCCTTTGGACTGCGATATCTGGCGCGGCTGTCGAACATCACGCTTGTGGACCTTCCTTGGGGCGGGCCGCACGCGCCAACGCCACCGGACATGTAGCCGTGGCATCCAGCACGCACGCAGCATCACCTGTCCTCCTGGCGCTGGACGAAGGCACCACCAGCGCGCGCGCCATGGTGTGGAGCGCCAACGGAGCGCTCCTGGGCGCAGCGCAGCGTGAGTTTGCCCAGCACTTCCCACAGGATGGCTGGGTGGAGCACGACGCCGACGAGATCTGGGAGACGCAGCGCGCCGCTGCCCGCGCCGCCCTCCGGGCAGCGGGCGTGAAGCCAGCGCGCGTGGCTGCCGTGGGTGTTGCAAATCAGCGCGAGACCATCGTGGTGTGGGATCGCCGGACTGGCCGGCCTGTGCACCGCGCCATTGTGTGGCAGGACCGGCGCACCACCGCCGCATGCGCAGCGCTGCAGCGGAGCGGACTGGGGCCAGACACTTCCCGCCGAACCGGCCTGCGGCTGGACCCGTACTTCAGCGCGACCAAGCTGGCCTGGATCCTGGACAACGTTCCTGGCGCGCGGCGCCGCGCGGAGCAGGGCCACCTCCTTGCTGGCACCATGGACACCTGGCTGGCCTGGAAGCTGACCAGCGGTGCCGCGCACGTGACAGACCCAAGCAACGCCAGCCGCACGCTGCTCTTCAATCTCCGCTCCTGCGCGTGGGACCCGGTGTTGCTGCGTCGGTTCCGCATTCCAGCCAGCATGCTGCCATGCGTGGTGCCCACCAGCGGTGTGTGCGGCACTGTGGCGCGCGGCGTGCTGGGCGCAGGTGTTCCGCTGGCAGCGCTGGTGGGTGACCAGCAGGGCGCCCTCTTTGGCCAGCAGTGCGTGCGCCCGGGCATGGCCAAGTGCACCTATGGCACTGGGTGCTTCCTGCTGCTGAACACCGGTGCACGCATTCCCCGCAGCCGCAGCCGCCTGCTGTCCACAGTGGCGTGGAAGATTGGTGGCGCACCCACGCAGTACGCGCTGGAAGGCAGCGTCTTTGTGGGCGGGGCGGCTGTGCAGTGGCTGCGTGACGGCCTGCACCTGATCCAGCGTTCCGATCAGGTGGGGCCGCTGGCCCTCAGCGTGCCGGACAGCGGGGGCGTGATGGTGGTGCCGGCGTTCACCGGACTGGGCTGTCCATACTGGGATCCCCACGCACGGGGGGCGGTGCTGGGAATCACCCGCGCCACCACGGGCGCGCATCTGGCCCGGGCTACGCTTGAAGGCATCAGCCACCAGGTGGCCGATGTCATTCACGCCATGGAGCACGACACACGCAGCCACGTCCGCACGCTCCATGTAGATGGAGGCGCCGCGGCCAGCGATGCGCTCATGCAGATCCAGGCCGACCTGCTGGGCGCGCGCGTGGAGCGGCCCCGGACGCTGGAGAGCACCGCCTGGGGGGCTGCGGCGCTGGCTGGCATTGCGGTGGGGGCTGTCCGGATGCGTGCGCGCGTCCGCCAGACGGACCGCGTGTTTGCACCGCGGATGAGCCCAGCCAGGCGCAGCGCAGCCCGAGCCCTGTGGCAGCGGGGCGTGGAGCGCGCTGCAGGCTGGCGGCAGGAGAGCACGGTGGGCAAGCGCGGGAGCAGGGCATGATCACCGCGGCAGCCCATCGGCAGGACCTGCTGCGGCAGCTGGGGACAGGCACGTTTGATGTGCTGGTGATCGGAGGTGGCGCCACCGGGCTTGGCTGCGCAGTGGACGCAGCGGTGCGCGGCTATCGCGTGGCGCTGGTGGAGCGCGGTGACTTTGCCAAGGGCACCAGCAGCCGCAGCACCAAGATCGTGCACGGTGGCGTGCGCTACCTGGAGCAGATGAACCTGAGCCTGGTGCACGAAGCGCTGCATGAGCGCGGCACCATGATGCGCAATGCACCGCACCTGGTGCGCAATCTGCGGTTCATCGTCCCGCGCTACGCCTTCTGGGAGGGGCCCTTCTACGGCGCTGGCCTCAAGCTGTACGAGATGCTCGCTGGGCGCGAGAGCCTTGGCCCAAGCAAGATGCTGACCGCCGAGGAGACGGCCGAGGCCATCCCCAACGTGAATCGCGATGGCCTGCAGGGCGGCGTGCAGTACTACGACGGGCAGTTCGACGACGCCCGCATGGCTGTGGCATTGGCGCGGACCGCAGCCGACCACGGCGCGGTGACGCTGAACTACGTGGGCTGCATTGCGCTGGAGAAGGACAGCGCTGGCCGCGTGTGCGGCGCGCGTGTCCGCGATGAGGAGACCGGCGCGGAGCTGGAGGTGCGCGCCCGCGTGGTCATCAACGCGTGCGGCGTGTGGGCGGACGACATCCGGCGCATGGACGTGCCCGGCGCGCCCGCGCGGGTGGAGCCGGCGCAGGGCTCGCACATCGTGCTGCCTGCGCGCTTCCAGCCTGGAAACTGCGCCATCATGGTGCCGCACACGGACGACGGGCGCGTGCTGTTTGCCATCCCCTGGCACGGCGTGCTGGTGGTGGGCACCACGGACATCCCGCGCGACCATGCTTCCGCGGAACCGCGCCCTTCGCATGACGAGGTGGAGTTCATCCTGCGCAACGCCGAGCGGTACCTGGCGGACCGTCCGTCCAACAAGGACATCCTGAGCGTGTTTGCGGGCCTGCGACCGCTGGTGCGCGCTGCCGCGGGCGAGGCCACCAAGAACCTCTCGCGCTCGCACACCGTGCTGGCCAGCCCCAATGGACTGGTCACCATCATCGGCGGCAAGTGGACCACCTACCGCCGCATGGCGGAGGACACCATCGACCTGGCGGCTGAAGTGGGTGGGCTGGCGCACGCGCCATGCCAGACCTCCGGGCTGCCAGTGCACGGGTCGCCAGGGCAGGACCCGCTTCCTGCTGGGATTCCAGAGTGGGCGCATGTGTACGGAACAGACTGGCCAGAGGTGTGCCAGCTGACCTGCCGAGTGGCCGAGGGCGGCCGGACCATCCATCCGCGCCTGCCGCACACGCGCGGCGCCGTGGCGTACGCAGCACGGCACGAGCAGGCCCGCACGGTGGAGGATGTGCTGTCGCGCCGCACGCGCGCACTGCTGCTGGACGCGCGCGCTGCCCTGGAGTGCGCGGGAGAGGTTGCGGGCATCCTGGCCGCAGAACTGGGCAAGCCAGAAACCTGGGTGGCTGAAGAGCAGGCCCGGTTTGCAGAGCTTGCCCGCGGGTACCTTGCGCCACCAGCGTGAGTGCGCGCGCATGAATGACTTCACCAGCGAGTTTCTCGGCACGGCCATCCTGGTGTTCCTGGGAAAGGCTGTCACCGCCAACGCCATGCTCAGCCGCACCAAGGGGCAGGGCAGCAGCTATGCGGTGGTGGCTGCAGGTTGTGGGCTGGCCATGTTCGTGGCGGGATGGGCGGCCGTGCGCAGCGGCGCGCACCTGAACCCCGCAGTCACGCTGGCGCTGGCTGCCTACGGCCGGCTGCCAGCGGCTGACGTTCCCACCTATCTGAGCGCGCAGTTTCTGGGCGCGCTGGTGGGCGCTGCCCTGGTGGCCGCGCAGTTTCTGCCCCACTGGCGCGCCACCGAGGACCCCGAGCGCGTGCGCGCAGCGCTGGTGGCTGTTCCTGGCATTCGCGCTCCGCTCTCCAATCTGCTTGCAGAGGCGGGGGCCACGTTTGCGTGGGTGCTGGCGGTGCTGTGCATGGTGCTCAATCCATGGGCGCAAGATGCCTCGTCAGCCATGCCTGGCCTGGGCGCCGCCATGACCGGCTCGGAACAGCATGCCATGTGGTTCATCACCGCCATGAGCCTGGCGTTCACGGTGGTGTGCCTGGGGCCTGGTGGCCCCATTGGAGTGGCCATCAATCCAGCGCGCGACCTCTGCTCGCGCGTGGTGCACGCCATGCTGCCCCTGCCCAGCAAGGGGAGCAGCGACTGGGGCTACGCATGGATCCCTGTGGTGGGCCCGCTCCTGGGAGCCATGGCCGCGCTGCAGACTGCACGTTGGATAGGGATTGCATGATCACCGCTGCGCTCATCCTGGCATTGCAGGCCATTCCTCCCGCATCGCCCAACACGCTGCGCGCAGAGCCACCATGGTTCGCGCGCCTTGGGCTGCGCTCGCTGGAGGTGCAGGCGCAGCTGCCGGTGCTGGACCAGGTGGTCCTGGTTCCGGACGAAGCGACCTTCCTGGACGAAGTGGCGCGCTGGACTCCCGCGGCGCGCTGGCCGGTGCTGATCGAGGACCTGGCCTTTGCGCCGCGCTTTGTGCGCGCGTTCAGTCCAAAGGCTGTGTATCGCCGCGCTTCGGTGGGTGCGGCGCCCACGGGCGCGGCGCTGCAGGCCGCTTTGGAGCAGGCTGTGGCCAAGGCGTGGGGCGGTGATCCCGCGGCTGGCGTGGCGGCGGCGCTCAAGGCGCGCAACCTGACTCCGCAAGGCATCGTGGGCGCGTCGGCTGCAGACCCTGCGTGGACAGCGGCGCTGGCGCTGGCGGCTGGGCGCGGCCAGCTGGTGGCGTGGGTGGACGGATCGTTCGGCACCCCCAACGCTGTGCTGGACGCACCCAGCTTCCAGCAGCTGGACGCCGCGGTCCGCAAGGCCTTTGAGCAGTCGGGCTTCCGCTGGAACGTGCTGGGCGACGAGCTGGAGACCTTCACGCTGTGCCGCAACACGCCCTACCGCGTGAACCTGCCGTCGCCACCAGGCGGGTGGGACCCGCGCCTGCCGCCGCGCGACCCCGCGCCGCTGGCAGTCACCGACGCGCTGTGCCGCACCGATGCGGGCGCGCGCTACGCCTTTGCCGCGCAGATTCCCGGCGACGCTGTGCGTGCCACCAGCATGGCCATGTGCAGCCTGTTCCTGTCCCGCACCAGCGTGTGGATGTGGGACGGCTACGCGGACCGCAAGGGCAACATGTTCACGGAGTTCGGCTTTGCCCAGGCTGCCAGCCAGCTGTCTGCCGCGGGCTTCACCTGCCAGGTGAACGAAGGCGCCAACGCTGCGGTCACCTCCTGGAAGTCCATGCTTCCAGCAGGCGTGAGCGCGGATGTGCTGCTGGTGAACTCCAGCGGCAACTGGGACTTCTTCCAGCTGGCCCGTGAGCAGCAGCTGTGGGCCACCGATGTGCCATTGCTGCAGAAGCCAGCGGTGCTCAGCATGGTGCACAGCTTCAGCCTGCAGCTGCCAGAGCGGCCGGACAGCATCGGCGCGCGGTGGCTGGACCACGGGGTGTATGCCTACGCCGGTTCCGTGCAGGAGCCGTATCTCCCGGCATTCGTGCCGCCGCGCGTGCTGGCGGACCGCCTGCTCTCCACCACGCCGTTCCTGGTGGCGTCGCGGCAGTGGCCAGGTGACATCATCCCGCAGGTGTGGCGCATCGCCACGCTGGGCGATCCGCTCATGACGCTGCCTACGCCCGCAGTGGCCAAGGGGCTGGGCGCGCGCAAGCCAGCAGAGCCGCCACCGGGCGCCACCGAGCTGCACGCCGAAGCGCGCCAGGCCATGGAGGCCACCCGCACTGCCACGGACAGCGCGCCCTTTGCCGCCGCCATGCGCGCGCTGGTCCAGATGGGTGACGACCGCGTGGCCGCGCAGTTCTGGGCTGTGGCGCAGGCAAAGGGCCAGGGCAAGGCGGTGGCCCAGGCAGCGCTGGGACCGCTCTTCCGCATGCGGCAGCGCGATGCGTTCACCGCAGCGTGGCAGCTGGTGGATGCGCCCACTGCCGAGCAGCGCGACATGCTGTGGGCCATCTGGGGCCCGGAGCTGGGCCGCCTGACGGACAAGGCGGTGGTGGCTGCGCTGCGCAAGGCTGTGCGGGGTCCGCGCACAGACATGGATGCAGAGGCGCTCCTGCCAGCGGTGCGGCGCGCAGAAGGGCGCGATGCAGCAGCTGGATGGCTCAACGACCTGCTGAAGGCTGCGGAAGACGCAAGCACCAAGCGCAATCTGGCAGCGCTGCAGGGAAAGATCTAAGGAGCTGTCAGCGTGGCGCGGGCGCCTGGGCCGCTGGATTGCGCGCCGCCAGGTCTGCCTCGATGAGCTTCTGCAGGGACTTGGCCACCTTGGCAGGGTCGTGCTCGAATGCGGTGGTGGCCATTCCCGGCGCTTCGCCAGGGCGGTAGTGCTCGGTGGTTGCCTGCTCTGCACGGGCCAGCAGCGCCACGCTGCCAGCAAACGTGGGATGCAGCCGGTCTGCCTGAATGAGCGGACCATCTGCCTTGGTGGACCACGTGCGGCTGCCAGCCTGGAAGGGCGTGTCGCCATCCAGCTGCAGCACCAGTTCCGCCAGCGGCACCACGGTGGTCAGGCTGCGCTCGGCTGCCCACGCGCGGATGCGCTTGTTGGCGGCGTCCAGCGTCTCCTGCTTGGGCATCTGCGCTGGCGAGAGCATCTTGCCCACGGCCTGCGACATGTTGGGCAGGTCACCCACCACCACGGGAATGCCAGCCTTCACCAAGAGATCCAGGTTGGCCAGGCCCACCTCCAGCATGGCCAGGCGCTGCGCCTCCTGCTTGATGGGCTGGCGCTCAGCATCGGCGGCGCCGTAGGTGAACCAGAACAGGTAGTCCACGCCCATGACCAGCGTGGGCTTGTCCTTGGCGCTCAGCACCGCCTGAACCTGATGCTTGCCCGTGGTGATGGGGCTGACAAAGAAGAGGCTGGTGGCGTCGCCTGTGACTGCGCCGCCAGCGGCCGCTGCCTGCGCGATGCGCGTGAGCGAGAGCGGCTGCATGCGCCCTGGGTGGCCCTGCGGCAGGGGCGGCCGCAGCCCAAACCCAGCGCTGGCGCTGGCGCCGATGATGTGCACGCGGTTGTACAGCGTGCGTGCATCCACGCCAGCCACTGCGCCAGCCCCGCTGTCGCCCAGCCGGGCCGCCACGGGCGAGGCCATGAGCAGCGCGCAGAACACCACGCACAGCGCGGCCGCTGCCATGGTCCGGCTGCCCACAAAAGCCCGGCGCCAGGATGCAACAGTGGACGTGGAGGATGGTGTGGCTGGCTGCATGATGCGCTCCGCTACATGCCTGCGGTACCCGGAAGGATACGCACCTCAAGCTTGGGGCCGGCCACCAGGTGGTTGGGCGGCACGCTGCGGGTGACGAACACGCCCCCCGCCACGATGCTGCCAGCGCCGATCACCGTGTCGCCGCCCAGGATGGTGGCGCCTGCATACACCGTGACGTTGTCCTCCAGCGTGGGGTGGCGCTTGACGCCCTTGCGCAGGCTGCCATCCGGGTTGCGCTCAAAGCGCTGCGCGCCCAGCGTGACGCCCTGATAGATGCGGCAGCCATCGCCGATGCGGCAGGTCTCGCCAATGACCACGCCGGTGCCGTGGTCAATGAACACGCCGCGGCCGATCACAGCGCCTGGGTGGATGTCAATGCCTGTGGCGCCATGCACCAGCTCGCTCATCATGCGCGGCAGGATGGGCACCTCCTGGTTCCACAGCTCGTGCGCGTAGCGGTGCACGGTGAGCGCGTAGATGCCGGGGTAGCACAGCACCACCTCCTCGCGGCTGCGCGCGGCAGGGTCGCCGTGGAAGGCGGCCTCCACGTCCGCCGCAAGCAGCTCGCGCACCTGCGGGATGCGCTCCACGAACGCTTCAGTGATCTGCGCTGCCTGCCCAGCGCGCTCTGGTGCCTGACTGTTCAGGCAGCACTCCACCAGCGCCATGGCGTGCTTTGTGAAGCGGGGAAGACGGTCTGCCGCAAAGGCCAGCGCCGCATCGGGCGTGCCTGTCTGCGCTGGCTGCGCGCCTTCCAGCCGGTGGAATCCTGGGAAGGAGATCTCGCGCAATTCCGCCACCAGCCGGGCTGTATCGGTGGTGTCGGGCAGTGCTGGGCCGGTCAGGCGCGCGAGCGGTGGATGTTCGTTGATGGACGCAGCCAGGGTCTCCTGCGCGCTGCTGGTCCGCGAGCGTTGCATCCCCGAATCGTAACGGTTTCCGCTAGGATGGCTGGACTCATGGCCATTCTCGTTGACGGAAACACCACGGTCATCTGCCAGGGCATCACGGGGTCTTCCGGCGCATTCCACACCAAGGGCTGCCTTGACTACGGCACCCGAATGGTGGGCGGCACCACGCCAGGCAAGGGCGGACAGAAGGACGCCAACGGCCTCCCCATCTTTGATACGGTTGCGAACGCTGTGCGCAGCACGGGCGCCACCGCCAGCATGATCTTCGTGCCGCCGCCCTTTGCTGGCGACGCCATCCTGGAGGCGGCCGACGCTGGCGTGAAGACCATCGTGGCCATCACCGAAGGCATCCCCGTGCAGGACATGGTGCGCGTGCGCGCGCGCCTGGCAGGCTATCCAGAGAGCGTGCTGGTGGGCCCCAACTGCCCCGGCGTCATCACACCGGGCCGCAAGACCGGCGAGGACGGCCGCACAGAAGGTGGCTGCAAGATCGGCATCATGCCGGGGTACATCCACACGCACCGCGCAGACTCTGCCACCCGCAAGGCGGTGGGCATTGTCAGCCGCAGCGGAACGCTCACCTACGAAGCAGTGTGGCAGACCAGCGAGCGCGGCATGGCGCAGAGCACCTGCGTGGGCATCGGCGGCGACCCAGTGAAGGGCCTGAACTTCATTGATGTGCTGGCCATGTTCGCAGCAGACCAGGAGACGGAAGGCGTGATCATGATCGGCGAGATCGGCGGCACCGACGAGGTGGAGGCCGGCCGCTGGATCCAGGCCAACATGCCCAGCAAGCCAGTGGTGGCCTTCATCGCTGGCCGCACAGCGCCCCCAGGCCGCCGCATGGGTCACGCTGGCGCCATCATCGGTGGTGCGGATGACACTGCGCAGGCCAAGATGGATGCGCTGCGGGCCTGCGGAATCACCGTGGCAGAGAGCCCAGCAGACCTGGGCTCCAGCATGGCCAAGGCGCTTGGCATTTCTGCGGGCTGACCGCAGTTGGCCGTAGCCGCGCGGCCATCCAGCTGGGGTCGCGCTGCCGCCGCTCCGCCCCCGGGCAGCCATGGCGTACCTTGGAGGCGTGGCCACGGACCGGCCGAGCCTTGCCCAGGTCTTCCAAAGCCGCACCATGCTGGTGCTGGCTGCGCTTGGCTTTGCTGGTGGACTGCCCAATCTGGTGGCCACTTCGGTGGCGCCACTCTGGTGTGCAGATGTGAAGTGGGGTGTGGACTGGGTGGGCCTTCTGGCGCTCCTGCAGCTGCCCTACGCGCTGAAGGTGCTGTGGGCGCCAGTGGTGGACCGCATGCGCCTGCCAGTGCTGGGGCGGCTGGGCCAGCGGCGATCCTGGCTGGCTGCTTCAGCGGTGTGCATGAGCGTGCTGCTGGCGGTGGCGGCTGCAGTGGGACCCGGCGACGGCTCGGATGCTGCCCACAGCCTGCTCTTTGCTGTGGTCCTCACCTGCATGGTGGCGTTCAGCGCCACCTACGACATCGTGGCCGACGCGTACCGCGCGGAATCGCTGGCGCCAACGCAGCTGGGCGCTGGCGCTGGCGTGTTCGTCAGCGGCTATCGCGTGGCGTTTGTGGTGGTGGGCGCTGGCATCCTGGTGCTGGCCGATCACCTTGGCTGGAACCTTGCGCTGGCATGCGCTGTGCCGCTGTGCGCTGCCGTGCTGGTGGCGGTGTGGCGCGCGGCCGAGCCAGTGCGCGCAGCGCCGGTGGGCGGCGGTGTTGCAGAGGAGTTTGCAGCGCCAGTGCGCGTGTTCGTGCAGCAGTGGGGCGCGCGCATCCTGCTGCTTCTGGCCTTTGTGCTGCTGTTCAGGCTGCCAGACCAGCTGGCCAACGCCATGACCGCGCCGCTCCTGCGCAACGGGCTGAACTACTCCGTGTCCGACATCGGCTGGACCCGGCAGGCGCTTGGCTTTGCGTGCACCATCGCTGGTGCGCTGGCTGGCGGCTGGCTGGTGGCGCGGTGGGGCATCATGCGGTCGCTGTGGGTCTTTGCTGTGCTGCAGGCTGCCAGCAACGCTGGGTTCCTGCTGCTTGCCTGGGCGTACGGCGCCACGGTGGCGGACAGCCAGGCGCATGGCGCGGTGTGGGCGCTGGTGCCGGTGATCGCTGTGGAGAACGTGGCGGGCGGCATGGTTGCTGCTGGGTTCGTGGCCTACCTGATGTCGGTGTGCTCGCGCGCGCACGTGGCCACCCAGTACGCGCTGCTCACCGCCATCATGGCTGCGGGAGGCGCGCTGGCTGGCTCAGTGAGCGGCCTGCTGGCCAGGCAGCTGGACTTCACAGCGTTCTTTGCAGTCTCAGTGGCTGCAGGGTTGCCGGGCATTGCGCTCATCGCGTTTGTGCGGCCGCCGGACCTATCATCGGGCGCACATGCGGAAGCCACTTTCACCGAGCCCAAGCCTGCGGACAGCATGGTGCCTGCTGCTGGCGGTGTGCGCACTCAGCCTGTCGGCAGCACGGCTGGCACCTGAGAAGCGCCTGTCGGACAACGCGCTGCTGCTGCTCTCCTCCACCTCCAGCTACGACACGCCAGAACACCACCTGGACCTCTTTGGCGAAGGGCACAAGCCGTGCGCCTTCCACACAGCCACCGAGGACAAGCCGTGGATTCGCATTGACCTTGGCAGCACGCACGCCATCTCGCGCATCAAGCTGGTCAATCGCACCGACGGCTGGCACAACCGCATCCAGGGGCTGGAGATCAGCGTCTCCAACGACGGCACCGACTGGGTGAAGGTGGCCGACGCTCCTGGCAAGCAGGCAGAGTGGGACATTCAGATTCCACCCGTGGCTGGCAAGGCGCCTGCAGGCCGCTATGTGCGGATCCAGCTGGTGAACAAGGAGTGCTTCCATCTGAGCCGCGCGGAGGTGTGGGGTCAATGATGCGCAGAAGTGCAAGCATGGCGCGTGGCGTGGTGAGCGCAGCCTCCGCATGGCGCATCTGGTGCGCATGGGCGGTGGCGCTGTGCGTGGCTGCAAGCCTGGGCGCGCCGGCGCTGGCTGGCGACGCCACGCCCGAGCAGGAGCTGGCCGCAGCGCGCGCGCGCCTGGAGCGCATGGTGGGCGCGGACACCCTGGCCGCCATCCGCAAGGAGGAGGGCGGCGCAGACTTTGTGGACTGGCTGCTCTCCAGCCAGGAGGCCATGGATGCCTTCACCACCACGCCGCCTGTGCCGCAGGACCCTGCAGCGTGCCTGCGCGTGTGGCGTGCCATTGACAAGGACGATCCGGCCGACCACGAAGGTCTGCTCTTCCGCTTGGCTGTGGCCACTGCGCTGGAGCACGGCACGCCCGTGATTCCATGGAGCGAGTGGGGCGACGCCAAGGCAGCGCCCATTGATCCGGTGAAGCGCTACCACTTCTATCGCCATGCCTACCAGAACAACGTGCTGTTCCCTGGGTTCGAGCGGCTGCCGCTGTGGGAAGTGCGCCGCGTGGTGGACATCCCGCTCTACGACGAGGACGTCGCCTGGTTCCACGCCAGCCTCCCCAAGCCGGAGATCCGCAACCAGGATCGCATCGGCGAGGCCATGTGGCTGGTGAAGTACCAGGAGCGCAATCCTGCCAACGGCCACAGCGTGCACGAGGGCAAGGCCTACTACGACGGCAAGCGCTGGACGCCAGCGGTGATCCTGGAGTACGGCGGGGTGTGCGGCGCTGTGAGCAAGTTCGGCAGCTTTGCTGCGCGCGCCTTTGGCGTGCCAGCGCAGCCGCTGGGGCAGGAGGGGCACTGCGCCATGACCTGGAAGCAGGCCACGAAGGGCTGGGTGACTGGCAACTGCGGCAGGGACGCCTTTGCGTGGAGCAACCTCCATGGCATCTGGCCTGGGTTCACTGGCCGCGGCACCGCCATTCCCCTGTATGCCGCCATCGCAGAGCGCCCAGAGTTCGTGCAGAGCTTCCACGCTGTGGAGCGCGCTGGCGCTGGTGCGCAGACGCCCAAGGCGCGCCGCGACGCCAAGCGCGCTGCGCTGGAGTCCACGTGCCCAGCCAACTACACGCTGTGGCGCGAGCTGGTGACAGATGCGTGCGCTGACCCAGCATTGACCCAGCAGGAGGCGCTGGCGCTGGCCACGGGCGCCATGCGCGGCATGGCCACGCTGGCACCGCAGATGGCGCTGGACCTGGCCATTGCGCTGGAGCAGACACCCATGTGGCGCGCGCTCAAGCAGTCAGACCGCACTCGGTGGAACGAAGCGCTGCAGGAGCAGTTCCTGGCAGCGCGGAGCGGCGCCGTGGCCAGCAACGCAGAGCAGGGCGCCTGGCAGGAGCTCAT
>JAXMAM010000045.1:0-14270 GCA_046350455.1 Phycisphaerales bacterium
CGCAGCAGCTGGTGGGACAGGACCCCTTCACGCTGTACGAACGCCTTTGCCGCCGCACCAAGCAGCGCCAGGACCCCTGCGTGCTGGACGTCTTCATGTCCATCACAGCGTTTCTTGACGGCGCGCCGCCACGTCCATGGTGGGCATTTACAGCCCCGCGGAAGCGCCTGCTGAAGCGCCAGCAGCCTGCCTAGAGTTCTCCCAACCAAGGAGGACTTCCGGATGTGCACAGATCAGGCGGCGCAACGGCTCAGAAGGACCGTGCAGTGGCGTGACTTGGTGCATATGACCGTTCCTGAACGAATCTGGGAGGCATGCCTCTCGCTTCCGTGGCTTGCGGGCTCCCTGGTGGCGTACCACGCGGGGTACATCGCACTCGGCGCTCTCTGTTCGTTCTTCTTCTTCCTGACCGGTCTGCGCCAGTCGCATGGCGCGCAGCATTACTCGCTGGGCCTTCCGCGCCGCGCGCAAGACCTGATGCTCTTTGGCCTGAGCGCCAGCATGCTGGCCTGCATGCACGCGCTGCAGGCTGCGCACCTCAAGCACCACCGCTGCTGCCTGGAAGACGATGACATGGAGGGCTTCACCGCTCGCCTGCCCTGGTGGCGCGCCATCCTCATGGGACCTGTTTTTGTCTACCGCGTGCACGCCAGCGGCTGGCAGCTGAGCACGCCCGCCAAGCGGCGGTGGATCGCAGCAGAGGCGCTGGCGATCGCCACAGTGATTGCCGTGGCGTTCGCTGTCCCAGCGCTGCATGCGCTCCGCTGGCACGTGGGCGCCATGGCTGCAGGCGAATGCCTGGCTGGCTTCTTTGCTGTGTGGACTGTCCACCATGGAGGCGACGAGCACACCATCGTCACCCGTACGCAGCGCGGCCGGCTGGTCAACCTGGTCTTCTACAACATGTTCTATCACGCAGAGCATCACCTCTTTCCCATGGTGCCCACCTGCCACATGCGCGCGCTGGCCCAGCGGATTGACCAGGCCAATTCCAGCTTTGCAAACCTGCAGGTGATCAGCCTGCCCACTGCCGCCAGGCCTGGAAGAGGGCCAACGCACCATGCCCTTCCGGGCTAGCGCCCGCGATGCCGTGTGGAGGCGCGCCACACCATGAACCCGCCGAACATGGATTTCCCGGCTGGACCCCGGTTGCGGCGCGCGTGCTGGTGGGCGCTGGGAGGGACTGAAAGCCACGCTGGTTGCGTCCGCTGCTCTGCTCCGCGTGCTGGTCCCACCCGCGCCTGGGTTTCCGCCGCCGCGACCGTTCTTCACCATCGAGGGAATTCTGATTGTGGCCGGCTTCTGCACAGCCTTCACCCTTCCACTGTGGTGGCGCGTGCGCGTGGATCAGCGCGGCGTGTCGCGGCGCTTGCTGGGCTGGACGCTCTGGACGTGGGAAGAGCCGGAGAGCGGCATGGTGGGCAAGCGGCGCACCGTGCGCCTCGTCAATCCGTACCGCCCGCTTGCAAGGCGCAGCCTGCAACTGGGTCTGATGGCGTACAACGATCTTCATACTGCCATGGCGGCCATCAATCAGCGCTACCGCCTGCCATCGCCTCCAACCGTTCCATCTCGCCTCACCCTTCGCCTGCAGAGGCAAGCACCAGGTCACCATGGATCACCGCGGCATCAAGGCCGCGCGCGGAAATGAAACATGCGAATGCGATGATCCCAGGTCCAGGCCAGCCATCTTCCATCGCGATGACCCGGTGCGCAGAGTTTGCAAGCCTGCTTGTGTATCTGCCGGGTTGCGCGGAGCCGCTTGCGCTTGTGGTGGATCGTAACAACAAGAATTGGAAGGGTGAAACGCCAGAGGTGGTCTCACTCTTCGTCGCAGCGCATGCCTCGGCGGGCAGCGTGCGTGAGTGCATGGTGGGAGGCCCGCCTGCGCAGGAGGATCGACGGGTGATTGACCGGAGGATGGCCCAACTGCTGAGCGAACGCCGGCAATACAACGTTATGGCGCTGGTCTTTGCGCTCATGCTTGTCTCGCTTGCGGTGTGGAGGTCCATCACCGATTCCGCCGTATCTGCGTTGATCCTGACGGCCCCAGGAATCGTCATCCTCCTGGTCCTCCACATGATCGTGCGATACACGCACCGCACGCGCCTCACCGCGCTCCGTGCCGCTCTTGCGGAGCACCGCTCATGAACACCGCTCCCTACCTGCTAGCCTTGGAACTCCGCCCGGATCGCGTGCCAGATCCAGAGCAGTTCCCATTCAACCTGCCCATCGTGCAGGACTTGCATGTGGAGTTCACCACTCCCGTCACCTTCCTGGTGGGGGAGAACGGCTCTGGCAAGTCCACCCTCATGGAGGCCATCGCAGAATGCTGCGACCTGCCGGTGAGTGGCGGTGGCCGCAATGAACTGGGCACCAACACAGGACCACACGTTGTCAGCGAGCTGTCCCCCGCCCTGGAAGCGTCGTTCCGGCGAAAGCCCCGCGATGGGTACTTCTTCCGCGCTGAGTTCCACAGCTTCTTTGCATCGCTTCTGGACGACCGCAAGGCAGATCCACATTTTCCAAAGGGACATGACCCCTATGCGCGCTACGGCGGCAAATCGCTCCACCAGCGCTCCCATGGCGAGGCCTTCCTTGCCATGCTCGCAGCATGGATGCAGCCAGGCATCGTGCTCATGGACGAGCCAGAATCAGCGCTCTCGCCCCAGCGGCAGCTGGCGCTGCTGGCCGGCATGGCACGCGCGGTGGCCAAGGGCGACGTGCAGATGATCATCGCCACGCACTCGCCCATCCTGCTCACCTTCCCGGGCGCCACCATCCTGAGTCTGGATGGCGCACGCATGGAACCCATCGCCTTGGAAGCAACCAGCCACTACCGGATCACGAAGAGCATCCTGGAAGCGCCCGAGCGCTTTTGGAAGCACCTGGCGAGCCCAGAGGACTGACCGTGCCCTGGGCCCTGATCCATCACCGTGGCTCATCATGAAGCAGCGCCAAGCCGAACACCCACGCTCTCTAGCGCCTCAGGAAGTGGCCTCTCCACGCCCTGCCGTGCGCCTGCTCTCCACGCTGCTCCTCCTTTCCGCCATGGTCTCCATCGTGTACGGCTTCATCGGCCTCGTGGTGCGGGACACGCTTCCCCACATCCACGCGCTCATCGGCTTCTGCTGCGGACTTGGATCGATCGCAGCATGCAGCTTCGCGGCCAAGATCGACCGCCGACAGGATCGAGCCGCCCTGGTCATTGGCGCGTTCGCACTTCTTCTCTGCGTGATCACCCTGCAGTTTGCGCCCGAGTTCTATCGCAGGATGCAATGACCCTCCAACAACAACGCCGCCGCCCCGTGAGGAGCGGCGGCGTGAGTTGAAACATGGTGCCGTGGCCAGCGCGCGGTTAGGCGCGACGACGACGGGAAGCCACCAGGCCAGCTGCGCCCAGGAGGGCCAGCGCGCCAGGACCAGGAACCTCGATGATCAGGTCCTGGTAGCTGCCGTTGCCCAGACCCAGGATGCTGGCCTGCGGGCCGTTCAGGTTGGCCGCAGCGCCGAACAGGAAGTCCAGGTAGTTCTGCGTGGCCACGTTGATGGAGCTGTTCAGCACCAGGTTGCCAGAGCCCAGGCCCAGGCTGGCCAGCGTGCCGTCAAAGTCATCCGACACCTTCCAGATGGCCAGCGCGAACGCGCCGCAGAAGTCGTTGTCGTTGCTGTACTGCGCGCCACCGGCAGCGAAGTACATGCGAGCGATGGCCTCAGCGCGTGCCGAGCCCATGCCAGCGCCTGGCGTTGGCAGGTCCGCCACGCTGGAGATGGTGTAGGTCTGCGCGCCGCCACCGATCTGGATGTTCTGGGAGATCTCCGTGCAGTAGGAGATCCAGCTGCCATCCAGGTTTAGGCCGGAGCTGTTGCTGATGGTGATGCCGATCTGGCCAGCAATCACGTTCTCCGTGTTGCCGTACTCCGTGACGTTAAACGTCTGGCCGGGGCCAATGAATGCACCGTAGA
The DNA here is from genome assembly GCA_046350455.1 of Phycisphaerales bacterium. Lineage (GTDB taxonomy): Bacteria > Planctomycetota > Phycisphaerae > Phycisphaerales > SM1A02 > CAZXGD01. Next base: position 3,967 of record JAXMAM010000045.1, read on the forward strand.
CGTCCACGGTGTCAGCGCTGGCCACCGCAGTGAATGTGAGAGCGGCAGCAGCAAGGAACTTCAAATTGCGCATGGTCTTCTTTCCCGTAGTAAAGGGCTACGGATCATGGAGGGATCAATGGGGGGCACAGGCCGGCCGACAAACTGACGGCCACAACCAAGCCTTGCCACCCGGCAAACAGATTGACCCTTTGCCCACCCGCCAGGCGGCCGAAGGGATCGGCGCCCAGTCCGGCAAGTCTCGCATGGAACGCGTGCAGGTGGAGGGCGAACTGCCAAAACAAGCCCAAACACAACACTCTTGCACTCGTTTTCTGTGGTTATAGGTGCCAGTTTGGAAAGCGGAACTACATTCCGCACCGTGGACACCGCCCCTTTGCCGCGCATCCAACATCACGCCTCCCGTTCCAGGTCCAGCGCCTGCACTTCTGCTGCTGTGGCGCTGCTGCTGACGTGCGCGCTGGGCGCCTGCACCAACACGCCCGATCTGGCGGGCACGTGGGCGCCGGAACATGCCACCCTTGGCGGCACCGAGCTTCCCGTGACAGCCTTTGATGGCGCCACACTCAAGCTGACCGACCAGACCTACGACTTCAAGGGCGACGTGGGCACGTACTCCTTGGTGCCAGGCACGCACCCGCCACAGATGGATATCAAGGGAACGCAGGGGCCCAACGCCGGGCGCACGATTCCAGCCATCTATGAACTGCATGGCGATGCGCTCTCCATCTGCTACCAGCTGGATGCAGCCGGCGCGCGCCCGACCACCTTTGCAGCACCCAAGTCCACCAAGATCTTTCTGGTGGAGTACAAGCGCGTGAAGTAGTTCACAGGAGCACCCCATGCAGCGCGTCACCGGCATCGGCGGAGTCTTCTTCAAGGCCAAGGACCCAAAGGCCCTGGGGGCGTGGTACCAGAACCACCTGGGCGTGCCAATCGAGGCCTGGGGCGGCGCTGTCTTTCAGTGGAACAACCCAGGCACACCTGCAGGCACTGGCTCCACGGTGTGGTGCCCCTTCTCCGCTGAGACCAAGTACTTCCAGCCCAGCACTGCGCCATTCATGGTGAACTTCCGTGTGCAGGACGTCCGCGCCCTGGTGGCCATCCTCAAGGAAGAGGGCTGCGCCGTGGACGACCGCGTGGAGACCACCGAACAGGGGACCTTTGCCTGGGTGATGGACCCAGAAGGAAATCGCGTGGAACTCTGGCAGCCAGCAGCGGGAATGTGATTGCTCTTTGCTCCACGCGCGCTACGTTTGCCTTTGGACACCCTCCCCCCATGCGCCCCACCACCGCCCTTCTGTCCTGCCTTGCTGCTGCCGTCCCAGCGCTGCCGTGCGCTGCTGCCTTGGTGGTGCCTGGCCCATGCACCTTTGGAGCCACCTACTCCGCCTACGGTCCGCAAGGCGGCGCTGACGCTGCGTGGGTGACATCGGGCGCGCTGAACCCCGACCCCATCCTTGCGCCTGGTCAGGTCGGCACCAGCACCTGGCAGACCACCAGCGTTGGAGTGAGCTACTCCCTGAACCTGAGCGCCTGGTACAACGTGGCATCATCTGCAGATCAGTGCGTGGTCACGGGCAGCCTCACGCTCCTCTGCCAGGTGAGCAATCCAACCAGCGTGCCTGCGTGGCTGAACGCCAACGTCTACTTCACGCTGCCGCTGGAATTGACGCAGGCGTGCGCCTACACCTCCACCTTCTGGACCACCGAGGCCGCACCCGCACTTGGCGAGGCCGGCTACTACGCGTGGTCAGACCTGGCAAACTCTGGCTCTGGCACAGGCGACCTGCTGCCACTGTTTGGCGCGTCCGGAGAGGTTCCTGCCATGAACACCAGCATGGGCATGGGGTTCGGACTGAATAACGCGGGCATCACCATGGGGGACACTGGCGCTGTGGCAGTCAACATCAGCTTTGAGCTGGTGCTCACGGTGCCAGCACCAGGCGTGGCCGCGCCTGCACTTCTCATGGCCGCTGCCTGGTCCGCGCGCCGCCGCACGGGCGGCCGCCGCAGCCGCCAGCCCAGCGACTGAACTACGCGCCCTTCACAGCCTTCACCCAGCCAGCAGCGCGCGTGCGCCGGCCAGGGTCGCGGTGATGGTCTGCAATGGCCTGCAGCTGCGGCAATGCGTCCTTGCACTTCAGCGTGGCCAGCGCAGCGCCAGCTGCTCCTGCGGTGCGTCCTTCCGGATCGTCCAGCATCTTGATCAGGAAGGCTTCAATGCGCTTGCGGTCCTCAGCGCTCAGGCGGGGTGCCATGGCGGCCAGCGTCTCCAGCGCCTCTGGCCGCGCGCGATCTGCAATGCCCAGCTGCGCACGCGCCATCACGGCGGCCACATCCTGCGCTTCGCCCCACTTGGCCAGCGCACGCAGCGCAGCCTGGCTGACGTTCTCACCCTGGCTGGGCAGGCCCACCTGCCCGCGGATCAGCGGCAAGGCGTCGCGCACGTCCAGCGCCACCAGCGCGTCCATGGCCGCCACGCGCACGCCGTAGCTCTCGGTGGCCGTGGCGGGGTCCAGCACCTTCATCAGGCGCGGCGTCGCGTCCGCCTTGTCCACCTTGGCCAGCGCCGAAGTCAGTGCCGCCATCACGCGCGGATCTGGGCTGCCCGCGTCGTGCAGCTCCAGCACTGCGCGCTTGGCGTCGGTGCTGCCGTAGGCCGCGAGCGCCGCAATGGCGGCATTGCGAAGCGTGTGCCGCGCCTTGGCGTCCGCTGCCACCGAGCGCAGCGCTGCGCGCGCCTCTGCGGTCTCGATCTTGGCAAGCAGCGCCATGGCCTGACGGCGCGCAGCGATGGTGGGCGCGCGCTGCAGCGCACCCAGCGTCCACGCCTCTGGCTGCTCCACGGTCAGGACCTTCAGCGAATCCAGGTACGGATCCACCCACACCGCCACGGGCGGACCATCCAGCTCCACCTGAAGCTGCGCTGTCTTCTGGTCCATCCAGCATGGCACCAGCTTCTCGGAGGCTGCCGTCTTCACCCACACGGGCACCGTGATGCGCAGCGCTGGCGTGCGCGCGTCCATCTTCTGCGTCTGCTCTGCCTTCAGCGTCAGCATGCGCGTGGCTGGGTCGTAGCTGGTGGTGGCTGTGACGCGCGGCGAGCCCGGGCGGTCGCACCACTGGTCAAAGAACCACTCCAGCCCCAGGCCGCTGGCCTCCTCCATGGCGTAGCGGAAGTCGCTGGTCTCCACCAGTCCGCCAGCGTGCGCCTGCATGTACTTCTGCACGCCGCGGAAGAACACCTCGTCGCCCAGCATGCGCCGCAGCATGTGCAGGATGCTGGCGCCCTTGGGGTATGGATTCGCAGGGCGGCCAAAGGTCTCGCCCGCGTTGCTCCACACCGGGCTGCACATGGCCTGCTCCGCCTCCACCACATCGCGATCCGCCACGCCAGCGTTGCCCAGCACCTGGTCGTAGTAGCCGTCCGGTCCGTCGCGCTCCTCCATCCACAGCGCGGTGCCGTAGGTGGCCCAGCCCTCGTTCAGCCAGATGTGCGCCCAGCTGCGGCAGGTCAGCAGATCGCCGGTCCACTGGTGGCACAGCTCGTGGCTGATCAGTCCGTCCAGATCCTGCTCCTTGCGCGCCACGGGGTCCAGCACGCTGCTGGGCTGCAGCGTGGTGGCGCTGGTGTTCTCCATGCCTCCTGCGCCAAAGTTGCGCACCACCAGCTGGTCGTAGCGGTCCCACGGGTACTTCACGCCCAGGCGCTTCTCCAGCAGCGCCACCATGGCGTCGGTGTTGGCAAAGGTGGCGCGCACATCATCAGCGCGGCCCGGCGCAGCCCACACAGTCATGGGCACCTTGCTCTTGGGGTTGGGCAGCTGGATGCGCTCAAAGTCGCCCGCCACCAGCGTGACCAGGTACGGCACGTGCGGCTTGGCCTGCTTCCAATGCCAGATGCTGCGGTCGCCGCTGTCCTTCTGCTCCACCAGCGCGCCATTGCTGCTGGCCACCATGCCCTTGGGCACGTTGATGATCAGTTCGGTAGGCAGGCGAACGTTGGGCGAGTCATGAATGGGGAACCAGTAGTGGTTGGTCTCCGTCTGGCCCTGTGTGTGCAGCTCTGCGCTGCGAGCGCGCGCCACGCCCGGAATCTCTGGCGTGGCTGGGCTGAAGGTCATGCCGCGATAGGGATCCGCGCACTCGTACGTGGTGGTGATCACCACGGGCTGCGCAGCACCGCCCTGCGCTGGCGCCACCAGCGGCTTGGCAAAGCGAATGCTGAGCACCTTGCCATCGTGCGTCCACTCTGCATCCTTGCCATCCACCTTCACAGACAGGATCTTCAGGCCCTCTGCGTCCAGCTCCAGCGCTGGCACAGGCACGCCGATGGGCGCCACCGTCAGCCGCTGCGTGGCGGTGAACATCTTCCCCGCCAGGTCTGGCACTGTGACCTCCAGCACCATGCCCTGGTACGCCACCAGCGGGTCTGGCGGGAAGTTGCGGTTGTCTGCGCCAGTGGAGGGGTTGAAGGTGCCGCGCCCCTCGCCTTCGCCTGGCGCCAGGCCCTCCAGCCGGTGCTGGTGGCACTCGCAGTAGACGTGCTCGGCCTCCGCCTCAGCGCCGGCCATGGCCGGGCGGCTGAGCCCAGCGGGCGGCAGCCAAAGCAGGCTGGCCACGGTCATGCAGGCGAACGGAGCGGTCACAATGGGGTTCAGGCGGCGTGTGCGCGGGCGCATAGGTTGTCAAGGAGATACCGCACTTCCACCCTTCGGTGGCATCCAGAAGCGCCCCAGAATGCCCACACCTGCAAAAACCAGCAGAAAACGCGATTGAACCAAGCCCCGCGCTCGTGCTAGGCTTGGCTATGCCCCACTCGGATGGATCTGTGCCTGGCTCGCGCCCCCCTACCCGCGCTGCCGGCACCGAGACCGCCGGCTTCCTGGCCCAATTTGGCACCTCCGACGAGAGCACTGAGGCGTTCAGCCCAGCGCCCCCGGGCTACCAGCCTGGCCGCACCAAGTACGTGGTGGTCATCGGCACGGTGATGAGCGGCCTGGGCAAGGGCATCTTCTCCAGCAGCCTTGCCAAGCTCCTGAAGGACAAGGGCGTGAGCGTGGCCCCCATCAAGATGGAGGGCTACCTGAACATTGACAGCGGCACGCTGAACCCCTACCGCCACGGCGAGGTGTTCGTGCTGGAGGACGGCCTGGAGACCGACATGGACCTGGGCACGTATGAACGCGTGCTCAACCAGCCGCTCAGCCGCCGCAACTTTGTGACCGCTGGCCAGATCTACACCGAGATTCTGGAGCGCGAGCGCCGCGGCGGCTACCTGGGCCGCGACGTGCAGATGATCCCGCACGTGACGGGCGCTGTGAAGATGCGCCTGCGCGAGCTGGCCATGACCGGCAACAATGGCAAGCCATGCGACGTGGTCTTTGTGGAGGTGGGCGGCACCGCTGGCGACTATGAGAACGGCTTCTACATCGAGGCCCTGCGCGAGCTGGCCTTTGAAGAAGGCCCGGAAAACTGCTGCTTTGTGGCGCTCACCTACATCCTGGAGCCCAGCATTTTGGGCGAGCAGAAGAGCAAGGCCGCGCAGCTTGGCATCAAGCGCCTGATGGAGGCCGGCGTGCAGCCGCACCTGATTGCGTGCCGCGCCAAGAACCCAGTCTCTGAGAAGGTGATGCAGAAGATCAGCATGTTCAGCAACGTGCCCATGCGGCGCATGTTCAGCATGCATGACCGGAGCAGCATCTACTCCATCCCGGACGCCATGCGCGCGGCTGGGCTGGACCGCGAGATCCTGAGCCTGCTGGACCTACACGACCGCACCGACCCGGTGAAGGAAGATCGCGAGCGCAAGGTGTGGAACGTGTTCACCGAGCGCCTGCTGGCGCCGCGCAAGCACGCCATCCGCATGGGCGTACTGGGCAAGTACGCCAGCCTGCGCGACGCCTATGCCAGCATTGACAAGGCGCTGGAGCACTGCAGCGCGCACCTCAGCACCGAGATCAAGCTGGAATGGCTGGACACCAGCGACGTAGAGACCGCGGCCCGCGCCAAGGAGCTGGTGACGCGCTTTGACGGCGTGATCGTGCCTGGCGGCTTTGGTATGCGCGGCGTGGAAGGCAAGATCCGCTGCGTGGAGCAGGCGCGCCTGAACAAGGTGCCGTTCCTGGGCATTTGCCTTGGTTTCCAGGTGGCGGTCATTGAATACGCCCGCAACGTGCTGGGCTACAAGGACGCCCACAGCACTGAGTTCGACCCCGCCAGCAGCCATCCAGTCATCAGCGAGCTGCCAGAGCAGAAGCGCATCGAGGGCATCATGGGCGGCACCATGCGCCTGGGCGCGCAGGACGTGCTGATCGAGAAGGACACGCTGGCCAGCTTCCTGTTCAACGGCAGGAACCTGGTGCGCGAACGCTTCCGCCACCGCTACGAGGTAGACCCCGCGTACATCGAGGCACTGACTGGCGCTGGCCTGGTCTTCAGCGGCCGGCACCCCAAGCACCCCATCATGCAGGTGCTGGAGCTGCCGCAGGCGGTGCACCCGTACTTCATTGGCGGACAGTTCCACCCTGAGCTCACCAGCCGGCCGCTGGAGCCGCAGCCCATGTTCATGGGTCTGGTGGCGGCCGCACTGCACCGCGCCAATCCTGCGCTCACCCGCGAGGAGATCGGCACGCGGTGGCTGCGTCCTGCTCCAACGGGCGCCACCGCGGTGGGCGTGTAGCTGGAGCCTCGCCCGGCATGCAGACCATCCTCCACTTCCGCGGCCAGGCACTCACGCAGTTTGTGATCATCGCCTCCATTCTGGGCGGATTCTCCATGAGCGGCGTATTCACGCTGCTGGGCCTGCGCCAGTCAGAGCGCCTGCGACGCGCGCTCATCGTGGTGCTCATGGCGGCATCGCTGGCGTTTGTGCTCGCGTGCGCGGTGGCAGCCATGGTCATCCCCTTTACTGGCCCAGAGGTGGATCTCACGCAGCGCGCCTCGGATGGCCTGATGGCGCTGTACACCATGTCGGTTCGTTGCATTCTGGCAGGCATGGCGCTGCTGGCCGCAGGCCTTGGCCTGATGGGCTTCCTGGTGTCCAGGCGCATTGGCATGCTGACCGCCATCAGTGCTGTGCTGACCATGGGCACCTTCCTGTGGGCGATGGCGTATCTGTCGCAGATCATGAGCTAGGCTCGGGTGGGCCGCAGGCCACCTGCGGCGGGGATTCACACCGTGCGATCTCTGAAGGCCCTGCATGCCCGGATTCCATCGCTGCTGCCGTCCGCAGTCCGCGATGCTGTCTTCCCAGCGCTGCGGGTGGTGCCATCTGAAGAAGCCCGTCAGCACATCTTCCGGCATGCGGCATCCCTTGGCATGACCGTGGACGACGGGGTCATTATGCCATCCCCGCGCAGGATTGTGGTTGGCCTTGCAGTGGCCTTTGTCTTGATCATGATGCTGGTGGTGGCGGTGGGTGGAACAAGCAAGACTGACCAGGTGCTCCTGATCACCCTGATTGTCCTGGTGCTTCTGGGATTGCTCTACATCGGCCTTGCGGCGCTGGCTGCGTGGTGGCCTGTGATCGTTCGGCAGCGATCCGTGCGCGCCCACCTGAGCGATGAGCTGAACTGGCTTGGATTCACGCACTGCCGTCATTGCAAGTTCAATCTGCTGGGCCGGGTCACCAGCCATTGCCCTGAATGCGGTGGCAACGATGCCGTGGTCTTGTCGGAGACCGCTCCGTACCGATCCTTCCACGTGGTGCGACAGATCCATGCACCGCCCGAGCACATCCGCCAGGCGTTCATCCAGCCGGAGTTGCGCAACCAGTGGTGGCCCACCCGCCCAGACGACACTGGCGGACACACCGTGCTGCTGTGTTCCGGGCCGCAGGACCAGCTGGTGTTTGGCCACAGGGTGAAGTCCCACTACACCATCACCGTGCAGATCTCGCCGATGGGCGACGCCTCATGCGTGTCATGGCTCCACACGTCCTGCCGAACGTACGAGATGTGTGATCACACCTCGGACGCTCGCGCCGTGAACCTCCGCCTGGATCGCCTGGCTGCTCTGCTGGGCAGCGGACAAGCCCCGCCTTCGCAGCCCCTGGCCACAGGGCCTAGAATGGAGCACACATGACCGGCATTCCCCCACAGCACGCGATACCAGCGGAGGCGCCTAGCGGTCCCGGCCCACTCACGTGGATGCGCACGTTCCTCATCGTGTCCGGATGCGCGCTGGCCGGCATGGTGATGGGTGGCCTATTCGGCTACGTGTCAGGCAACATTGCGCCGCAGTTTTTTGCGCGCGTGGTGCCGTGGGTGGACTCGGAGCCAGTCGGCATGGCCACCTTCCTAGGCGCCACCATTGGTGTGCTGCTGGGCGGCGGGCTGGGCGTGTTCAGCGTGGTGGTGCACTTCCTGCTGCAGCTACTGTTCATCCGCCGCGCCAAGGCCAGCGTGCGCTGAGACCAGGCGCACCACCATGCTGCTCTTGCCATAGATCACCTGCAGCACAAAGCCTTCAGGTGGAGCTGGCAATGCCACACGGCGGAAGCTTCCCTGCATCTGCGCGCTCCGCAGCACCGTCCACTCTGCACCCGAGACAGGCGCAAAGCCAGGCTGCCATGCCAGCACCAGCGTGCCGTCCAGCCGCAGCGTGCCCAGCGTGGTCACGCTGCCGCTGTCCTCTGCAGAGCCAAGCCGCAGGCTCAGGCTGTCTGCCGAAGCCAGGTTGACATCGCCCTTCAGCAGCACTGCGGTGTCAACCACCCAGTGCACGCCCTTGGTGTCTGGATCGGCTGGATCACCAGCGGTGCCGTCACCACCGCCGCCGCTGTTGCCAGCCCCGCTGCTGCTGTCGGTCTGGCCACCGCCGCCCTGCACGGGCGGCTCGGTGCCGCCATCGGACATGCCTGGCTGTTCACCCGTGGCAGGCGGCTGCTCAAGCCCTGCAGCAGAACCACCGGTGCCAGTGTCTGACTCGTCGCCACGCGGACGCCAGCCCACATCGCTTGGGCTGTTCACCCCAACGCCCGCAGGAGACACAGCCGCCACGCTGTACTGGTAGCGCACGCCAGGCGTGGCAGTCTTGTCGTTCCAGTTGGCGGTGGCGATCGGGCCAAACACCTTCGATCCCGCGTGGCCCGGCCGCATCCTGGTCACCTGGTAGCCCGTGGCGCCCGGCACTGTCTGCCACTTCACCTGCACATAGTCCTTGAAGGTGCCGTCGCTGGCCAGCACGGTCTGTGGAACCGGCAGGCTGCGCCAGCCTGTCTCCACCGCGCTCTGCGGTGTGGTGCCAAGCGCGTGAATGGCCCGCACGGTGTAGGAGCGCAGCACACCAGGCGCTGCGTTGATGTCCGTCCAGTTCTTGGTGTTGCCCAGCGTGGCCACCAGAACCGGCGCAGCGGGCGAGTTGCTGGCGTAGACCTGGTACCCCGTGGCGCCAGTGACAGCCGTCCACCGCACCACCACGCTGCTGGTGCTGGTGCCGTCGTCCGCGGTCACCGTGGGGCCTGCGCGGTTCATCCATCCGGTGTCAGCAGGGCCAGTGGCGCTCTCTGTGGCGCCGTTCAGGCTGGACACCGCGTACGAGCATGTGGTCAGCGCGGGTGCGGTGGTGTCGTTGTAGGCCAGCGTGCCTGCAGGCAGCGTGCTCAGCAGCGCAAGCGTGCCGCCGTTCACAGATCGCCACAGCTTGTAGCCAGTGCTTCCCGCCACCGCGTCCCAGGTCACGCGGATCTTGTCGGTGAAGGTGCCGTCGCTGGCGGCAGTGTTGGTGGGGCCTGGCGTGTTGCGCCAGCCAGTCTCAAAGGCGCTGGCCTGCGTGGCGCCCGCGCTGCTGAAGGCGCGGATGCGGTACTGCACCGTCACTGAAACAGGCGCAGTGGTGTCGTCATACAGCGTGTTGTCTGCGCTGATGTTGGCCAGGATGGTCTCGCTCTGTCCGGGCAGCGTGCGCTGAATGCGATAGCTGACCGCGCCAGGCACTGCGTTCCAGGTCAGGCGGATCTTGTCGGAATAGGTGCCGTCGCTGGCTGCCAGACCGCTGGGCGGATCCAGGTTGCGCCAGCCAGTGTCGGTGGTGCTGAGCGCGGTGGTGCCCAGCGCATGGATGGCCTGCACGGCATAGGTCCACACCACGCCAGCCTGCGCTGGGTCTGCGTAGGTGAGTGTGCCAGCGGCCACCGTGGCCACCTGCTGCAGGTTGGCAGCGCTGCTGCCGCGCCAGATGGCATAGCCCGTGGAGCCAGAGACCGCTGCCCACGACAGGTTGACCGCCAGCGTGCTGCTGCCGTCTGTGGCGGTGAAGCTGGCTGGTGCGGCCACGTTGCGCCAGCCTGTGTCGCCCAC
>JAXMAM010000046.1:0-13207 GCA_046350455.1 Phycisphaerales bacterium
GCCTGCGATGAGCAGCGTGACCTGCAGGTTGGTGGGCGGCCAGGCTCCGAGAGCGGCCGAAGGTGCTGCGCCAGGTGCGCCACCATATGTGGCGCTACCGGATGGTGGCGGGGGCGGAGAACCAGCGCCGGGACCAGCGCCCGGAACAGCGCCGCCTGTGGTGGGTGGCGCGGTGGGCGTGGGCTGCTCCAAGCCCAGGGCTTCCTGCAGCTCAGTCCAGCTGGCAGCGTCCTCCCAGGGGCCCTCTGCAGCGGTGGCCACAGGGGTGGCGACCGTCACCCGCCGCTCAGAAATCCAGCGCCGCAACGTTTCCAGGTCTGCTGGGCCGTATGGTTTTCCATCTGCGCCAATGATCCAGTAGTTGCGGTCTGCCATAGTGCCGAAGATGCTACGCGGTGGTGCACCTTTCCATGCCATCCCCCATTCCACAACCAGCCCTGGCCACCATCCTGCCAGCTGGCTGGATGAGCGAGTCGGACCTGCTCCGCGCAGCCACCGCGGTGGTGTGTGGGTGCGGGCACCCAGCCTCGTGGACGCTGATGCGCACCGCTGATCTGCGCGTGGTGCAGGTGGTGCAGGCGCTCAATTGCGAGCGGCTGCCGAGCGGCGGGGCAGCGGGCGTGGTGGCTGGCAGCCGCGTGCTGCTGGGCACGCCAGAGGACTTGCTGGACCACGGCGTGGACCTTTCGGGCGTGCCGCCCATCCCCAGTGATGAGCACATGCTGTGGGTGGCGGTGGACGGCCGCTTTGCGGGCATCGTGCAGCTGTACGAGTAGCGCTCAGCCTTCAGCAGCATCCGTGGAGGCGGAGGTGCCGGTGGGCTCCGCTGGCCCAGCGGGGTACTGCGCGCGCGTCAGCGCGATGGCGATGTTGCGCAGCAGGCGCTGCTGGCGCACCTGGGGGCTCTGGTGCGCAGGCGCTGGGTGCGCCACGCGCACCGGCAGCGCGCCCATGGCCAGCGCGTGCTTCACGCCGCGGCGCAGCACGGCTGCGTTGCATTCGGCCAGTCCCCAGCCGGGAGGCACCTCGCGCGCGCGCACCACGCCGCTGGGGGCCAGCAGCCACAGTTCGTCTGCCAGGCGCCAGCGCGCGATGAGCGCAAACTTGGTCTGCCCGTGCAGGCGTTCCTCCACGCGGGCCAGCTGGGCCAGCACGCGGCGGTAGGGCAGCAGCCGGCTGCGCTCAAAGTCCCAGCCAGCAGCCTGGTCAAACAGCGCAGCGCCGGATTGCCGCAGCTGCGGCTCGTGCACAGGGATGAGCGTCTCCTCGATCTCTCGCTTGCGGGCCAGGAGGCGCTCGCGCTCCTCCAGGAGCGGCTCCACCTGGAGGTCATCGCGCAGGAAGTCTGCGCGGGAGGCCTTGCATTCAATCACCACGGTGCGGTGCGGTCCAGGGCCAGCCAGCGTGCGCTCGCCCTCTGCGTAGCCAGCAGCGTCCACGCGGAAGCGCGCGATGGGGCAGGGCACTTCGGTGGCCACTGCTCGGCAGCCCATGGACAAGAGCCACGCGGCTGCCAGCTCCTTCAGGCCGCGGTGTTCGCGCGTCTCCATGGAACAGCAGGCCTTCTGTGCCTACCTGGCACCAGCGCGCGTGCGGGACACAGGCTTGCGAGCGGCCGGCTTGCGCTCACCTGACGTGCGCTGCGCAGACGTGCGAGCGGCCGGCTTGCGCGTGGCGGACGCACGCGTGGCGGCCTTGCGCGCGCCAGCCTTGCGCGCAGCGGGCTTGCGCTCCTCTTCCATGGTGGGCGTGTAGACCACACCGCGCGCGCGCAGATCTGCCAGCACCAGGTCCAGCACGCCAGGCATCTTGCCAAGCATCTCAGGTGCGTGCACACCGGGCGTGCGAATGCGGCCGCTGGCCACCATCCGCGCCACTGCTGTGGCTGGGAAGCCAGTGGTGCGCGCCATGCTGCTGAAGCCCGTGGCAGGGTCCAGCTCATCATGCAGGGTCCAGGCCATGCGCACGTGACGGCCGCGGTGCGTGCCAGTGGCGCGCACGGTCATCACCGTGATGTCTGGCTCGCCCTCCTGGTAGGTCCAGTGCGGGAAGAGCAGCGCGGCCAGCACGTCCAACGGGCGCACCTCTGTCTTGCCCACCTTCACAGGCGTGGTGCTGAACAGCCCCACGTGGCGCAGCGTGCGCATGAGCTCTGCGTGGCCTGGGTAGCGCATGGTCTTCTCGCGCATGTGCGGCACCTTCAGGGTGCGGGCCAGGCTGCGCAGGCCGTCGGTGTAGAAGGCCTCCAGCGTGCCCACGCCGGGGATGCTCACCAGCTCTGGCTCGCTCAGCGCCTCCTTCTCCACCACCTGCCCGTGCTCCACCACGCGGCTGGGGCGCACGTACTCCTCAATGACGTCGTGATGGCTGAAGGGCGCCTTGTACTGCCACGGCCACGCGCGCGCCTTGGGAAGGCCGCCCACCAGGATCTCGATGTGCTGGCACTTGTCCAGCGTGTGTGCCGCCCAGCCAGCCAGCATGTTGCTCATGCCCGGAGCCACGCCCATGTCGGCCACCACTGGCACGCCAGCCTTGCGTGCTGCGCGGTCCAGCTCCAGGAAGTCCTCTGGCATGAAGCTGATGTCCACGTAGGGCAGGCCGCTCTGGATGACCCCCTGCATGGCTGCAAAACCAAAGCGGCTGGGCAGGGCGCCCACCACCATGTCTGGCTTCACGCGGCTGATGAGCTTCTGCACCTGCGTGCGCCCGCCAGCGTCTGCCTTCAGGGTGCGGATGCGGTTCTGGCTGCGCCGTGCAGCGCGTTCCAGTGACGCTGCGCTGGCGTCCGCCACCGTGACGTGGAAATCAGGCGTGGCTGCCAGGTCGGCTGCCACCACGCTGCCCACCATGCCAGAGCCAAGGACCAGGACTTTCATGGCGCCTCCGTAGGGTGCTGGCCAGCGCTGGCCCAGCGGTTTACGCAGAGTTGCGGTTGAGCGTCTGCAGGTACTCGCGCTCGCCGCGGCCGCGCAGCGGATAGTCCTTGCGCAGCGGGAATGCTGGGAAGTCCTTCCACAGCAGGATGCGGCGCAGATCTGGATGGCCGCGGAAGCGGATGCCGAACATGTCGAACACCTCGCGCTCCAGCCATTCAGCGCCGGGCCACAGGTCAGTCACTGTGTCCACCACCAGCTCTGGATCAAGGTCTGCGCCAGAGGTGTCCATGCTGGGGTTCAGATACACCTTCAGGCGCAGGCGCTGCTCCTTGGCGTAGCTGGCCAGGTTCCACACCACGGCAAAGCGGCCAGGCTGGGGAGCTGGGTAGTTCAGATAGTCCACCGCGGTGACGTCGGCCAGGAAGTCGTAGGCGCACTGTGGGTCGTCGCGCAGCAGGCGGCAGACGTCCTTCAGGCGGTCGCGCGGCACGATGACGGTGTACTGGCCGCGGAACTCCTGCACCATGAAGGTGGTGCCTGGGAAGGCAGCCTTCAGCACCGGAAGCGTGGGATGGTCAAGCTTGGTTTGCGCGGCCATGGGAGGGAAATGATAGCCGCCGTCAGTGCCGGAAATGCCGCGTGCCAGTCAGCAGGCAGGTGATGCCGCGGGCGTTGCACAGGTCAAAGGTGTCCTGGTCTCGCTTGCTGCCGCCGGGGTGCACGATGCAGCGGACGCCCGCATCGGCCAGCAGCGTAGGACCGTCTGCAAAGGGGAAGAAAGCGTCGCTGGCGGCCACCGGCACGCTCCCAGCTGGCAGCGCGGCCATGGCGGCGCTGGACTTCTGGATGGCGTTGCGGCAGCTGGCCACGCGGTCCATCTGGCCAGCGCCAGCGCCCAGCAGCATGCCGTTGCAGCCCATGCACACCGCGTTGCTCTTCAGGTGCTTGGCAATGGTGAACAGCACGCCAGCGTCATGGCGCGTTGCGTCTGTGGGCGCTGGGCCTGCGGCGTGCGTGAAGGCACTGCCCGCAATGGCGTGCGTGTCCTCCTCCTGCACCAGCATGCCGCCGCGCACGCTGCGCATGGCAAGGCCAGCACGCGGCGCTGGCAGCGGGCCAACATCAAGGAGGCGCGCGTTCTTCCACCGCTGCTGCAGGCGCTCCAGCGCAGCAGGCTCATAGCCCGGCGCAATGACCACCTCCAGAAAGCGCTCGCCCTCTGCCATGGCCTCTGCTGTGGCCAGGTCCACTGGCGCGCTGAAGGCCACGATGCCGCCGAACGCAGCCAGCGGGTCGCCAGCCCATGCGTGCTGGAAGCTCTGCAGCACGGTGCTGGCCACCGCAGCGCCGCACGGATTGGTGTGCTTGATGACCGCGCACGCTGAGCCCGCGCGCTGCTGCGCGGCCAGCTGCGCGTGCAGGTCCTGCACCAGGTCAAGCGCGGCAGCAGCGTCCAGCAGGTTGTTGTACGAAAGAGGCTTGCCGTGCAGCACGCGGGCGCTCACCACGCCTGGGCCAGTGAAGGCAGGGTCGCGGTACACCGCGCCGCGCTGGTGCGGGTTCTCGCCGTAGCGCAGCTCCTGGGCCTGCGGATAGCACAGGCGAAGCGTGGTGGGCAGGGCGCCTGGCGCTGCCTGCTGCTCCATCCAGGTGGCGATGGCGGCGTCGTACGCAGCGGTGCGCGCAAACACGGCAGCTGCCAGCTGGCGGCGCAGGGCCAGCGTGGTGCAGCCGTTGTGGGCTGCCATCTGCTGCAGCACCTCTGGGTACTGCGCTGGGCTGGTCACCACCGTCACGCTCTCAAAGTTCTTGGCAGCGCTGCGCAGCATGCTGGGGCCGCCGATGTCAATCTGCTCGATGGCCTCGTGCTCTGCCACGCCCTGGCGCGCCACCGTGCGCTCAAAGGGGTAGAGGTTCACGCACACCAGATCAATGGGCTGGATGCCGTGCTGGCGCATGGCCTCCTGGTGCGCTGGATTGCTGCGCACGCCCAGCAGGCCGCCGTGCACGCGGGGGTGCAGCGTCTTCACGCGGCCGTCCATCATCTCTGGGAAGCCAGTCAGGTCCTCGATGGGCCTGGTTGGAATGCCTGCCTTGTTGAGCGCTGCAGCGGTGCCACCGGTGCTCACCAGCTCCACGCCAGCAGCGTGCAGGGCCTGCGCAAACTCAACAAGGCCCTCCTTGTCGCTGACTGAAATCAGCGCGCGGCGGATGCGTACGGCCTGCTCCATGGCCTCTGGGGCGCTCAACGCAGGCGTGGATTCAGCTTGGGCTGCTGGGCGCTGGGGATGGCAGCATTGGGCGCCGTGGCGGGTGGCGCTGCCGCGGGTGCATCACCGCCACCGTTCGCCGGGGCTGCTGCGGGCGCAGGGGCTGGCTGCGCTGGTGCCGCCATGGCTGCACCAGCTGGCGGCATGCCGGGCACAGAAGGCCTGGCCAGCGGCTCCAGGTGCTCCACGCGCCCATCCTTGCCGGCCACGTACAGATCGCCGTTCACAGGCGGCACCACGTTCAGCACTTCAACCTGCGGCAGGGCTGCCTGCGACACGATGCGACCTGTGTCATTGGCCACAAAGCTCAGCGTGCGGCTGGGGTGGTCCCACACCAGCAGGTTGGGGCCAAGGCGGCCCACCACGTTGCCTGGTGCGGTGCTCTTCCACAGCACTTCGCCATCTGGCTTGTCTGTGGGATGGGGATTGAAGCTCACCAGGCCTTCGCCTGGGATCTGCAGGTACAGGCCGTCCGCCATGCGGACTGGGTCATTCAGGAGCGGGGTCTGCGTGAAGTAGTGCCACAGCACGCGGCCGCGCTGCATGTCGAAGGCCCACAGCGTCTGGTCCTGGCCAGCCACGAACGCTGCCAGATGGTCTGCTGCGATGCGCGCCGACACAGGCGAGGAGAGCTTGCGGTCCCAGATCACATGGGTGCTGCTGGCGTCCATGGCCAGCACCACGCCCTTGCTGGACGCAGCCAGGACAACGCCGCCTTCCATGGTGGGGCTGGATGCCACGCTGCCACCAATGGTGGTGGCGCGCCAGGCGTATCCAGCGCCGTACTGGAACCACGCGATCAGCCCAGTGCGGGTGCCGCAGATGAAATACGGGCCAAATGCCACAGGTGGGCTGGATGGAAGCTGGCCGAACACGGTGCGGCGCACCAGCGAGCCAGTGAGCGCGTCCAGCGCCACGCAGTAGATGTCCGTGACCACGTAGACGTGGTCGCTCTGCCCCAGCGGCAGGTGATCAATGCTCAGCAGATGCTCGAGCCCCTTGTAGGTGCTGGCGCGCCAGATGCTCTCGCCGTTCTCACGGCGCACACGCACCACGCTGCCAGCTTCGTCGCCGTACCAGATGCTGTCTGCATCCACGCAGCACACGGCTGTCTGAGACCCCTTGGTGGCCAATGGCTCTGTCTGCCAGGCGATGCGGTAGCCAAACTCATCTGACGCGGTGGGGCCAATCACGTAGCGCTCATCCAGAATCTGGCGCGCAGTCTTGGCTGGTGCCGGCGCCGCGGGTGCACTGGTGTCACCCGTGGCTTGCCCCCAGGATGGAGCAGCCACCGAGGCGGCAAGTCCAAAGGCAGCGCACGCGGCGCATGCAGCGAGGCAGGAGGTGTGCTTCTGGCTGGACGTGAATGGCATCAGGTGCGTGCTCCACTGGCAGCGCAGGGACCGCGCTGCGAGAAAGAGGTGAGTATACGGATGCCTTGTTCGCGGTCCCGGTGGTTCTGGTTGAGGTGAGTTGGCCAGCGCAGCGCGCGAACCTGGCCCAAAAACAGGATCGGCCGCGCCCTTTTCTATAGGTTCGCGGCCGTCCTTTCCCTTTTTCCCTCGCAGCCTTACCGGCAGTACTGGCGATCACCGAAGTGATCAGAACACCAGAGTTCCCTTTTCCGAGCGTTCCTTGACGTGTGAGTTCTGAGCCCTTTACTCGCCTCACACAGCCAGTGAACCGCCGTTGCGGACTGCTGACCTTTCCCAAGCTCCCTTTCAACTTAAGAAAGGCTGTGTGCAGTATGGCCCGATTTTGGGGGTGCGCAAGACTCATTCCACCAATTTTCTGGGAATCCGCCCATGGCCCCGCCAGCCGCTCCTGCAGGCCTGGGTGCTGGAGATTCTCGGCCATGGCAGCCCTGGACCCCTGGAAGGCACATTTTGAAAGGTCGCTGCTGCGGCCCCAGACGCTGTCTGCGAACATACGGTGGTGCCGCCAGTGTCCCTCGTCCAATCTGTGTTCCGGATGGCGGCCGTGTGCAGCGTGGCGCTTGCGTGTGGCCTGGGTGCTGGGGCTGGAAACGGCAGCACGCCCGGCAGCGGCACCACTTCCAAGGGCCAGCCTGCCCCCAAGGGTCAGTCCGCCGCGCAGGAGGCGGTGGGCACCTGGTGGGACCGCACGGAACCACCGCGCGGCAAGCAGCTGCCCACCAGCAAGCACTATCGAATTCGGTCGGACCTGCCCGCAGACCAGACGCAGAAGTGGACCAAGCGCCTGGACCAGATGTACGACGAATACCAGCGCCGCCTGGTGCAGTCGGCCGGCATGCGGCGGCGCACGCCAGAGATCCTGAACGTCTTCCTCTTTGCGCGCCAGAAGGACTACCTGGACACGCTGCGCACGCACTTTGGCGTGAACGCCATGGGCTCGGGCGGCATGTTCTTCATCACGCCGCGCGGTGGAGGGCTGGCGTTCTTCATCGAGAACCTGTCTGACCAGCGCATCTCGCATGTGGCGCAGCACGAGGGCTTCCACCAGTTCGCCAACGCCTTCTTTGGCAGCGACCTGCCGCCGTGGCTCAACGAGGGTCTGGCGGAGTTCTTTGGGCTGAGCGTGGTGGAGGGCAAGACCATCGCAGTGGGCCAGGCTGCGCCGCACATGACCGAGCTGCTGAAGACAGCCGTGGAGCACGAGGCGCAGGTGCCCTTCACCACGCTGCTGCGCGTAGGACATGAGCAGTGGGGATCGGTGGTGCAGGCTGGCAAGGCGCAGATCCTGTACCTGCAGAGCTGGTCCATGGTGCACTTCCTGGTCTACGGAGAGAAGGGCAAGTATCAGGGCGCCTTCAACCGCCTGCTGCAGATGGTGAATGCTGGCACGCCCGCATGGGACGCCATGCGCCAGTCGTTTGGCCTGAACTCCGACGCAGATGTGCAGGACTTTGAGAACAAGTGGATCGAGTACGTGAAGGCGGCCAAGCCCACGTCGTACGCCGCCGCGCAGACGCGGCTGGAGTTCCTGGCGGAAGGACTGCGCACTGTCTGGGACGCTGGCCAGCGGCCCACCAACCTGAAGGAATTGCGCAAGGCCTTGCAGGACACCAACTACCACTACGACATGCAGTCGCATGGCTACGTGATGACGCTGCAGGCCTCGGACGACGCCAACTTCACCATCCCGCAGGACCTGGACAACAAGCAGCCCATCACCATCGAGGTGGTGCCAGCGGTTCCGCCCAAGAGCGCCACCGGCAAGAAGCTGGAGGAGGCGCATCCCGCGCCGCCCACCATCCGCACCCGCGGGCTGCAGCCCAAGGATGTGCAGGTGACCTGGACGCGGCGGGCCGACTCTCCTGGCGAGTTCGACTACGACATCGCAGGCAGGTAGTGTGCGCAGCGTGACGCTGCAGCGCGTAGAGGCCAAGGATGGCGTGGTGATCTACCAGAGCTCTGTGCTGCTGGAGGCTGGGTTTGCCCATGCGTTCAGCACCCGGCATGGAGGAGTGAGCCCAGCGCCCTTTGACACCATGAACCTGGGGCAGGCGCAGGCTCCTGGCGATCCAGACCCGGAGCACAACATCGCGCGCAACGCAGCGCGGCTGCTGGCGGCGGCGGGTGCTCCCAGCGCGGTGATGGTGCGCGTGCGGCAGGTGCATGGCGCAGATGTGTATGCATGCACGCCGGACGAGGTCTTTGGCCCGCCGCAGGCTGCGGCCGACGCTGTGGTCTCGCAGCACGCTGGCGTGGCGCCGTGCGTGCGCACCGCAGACTGCGTGCCCGTGCTGCTGGCGTGCAGCCGGACGGGTGCGGTGGCGGCTGTGCACGCTGGCTGGCGCGGCGTGGTGGGTGGCGTGGTGGCGCGGGCGGTGGAGCACCTGCGGGCGCAGGGGGCGCAGCATCTGCTGGCGGCCATCGGCCCCAGCATTGGCGTGGAGGCGTACGAAGTGGGTCCAGAGCTGGCTGCGGAGTTCCACGCTGCTGGCCTGGGCGCACACGTGCAGCAGCGCCCTGCATGGCCGCGGCCGCACGTGGACTGCGCTGGCGCGGTGCGCGCGCAGCTCCTGGCGCTGGGCCTGCGGCCTGCAGACGTACAGGGCGGATGCCAATGCACGGTGCAGAACGCGCAGGACTTCTTCAGCTACCGGCGCGATGGCGCCCGCAGCGGCCGCATGGCGGCGGTCATCCAGCCGCGCGCCGCTACTCCAGGTTGATGCGCTCAGCGCGCACCACGAACAGGCCCTGGTCGTTGCATTCCGTCACCTTGCCAGTGACAGCCACGCGCACCAGCGGCTCCAGGCCATCAGCGCCGCGCACGTTGATGGGCAGCACCTTGCCTTGCGCATCCACGATCTCGATGGTGGCCATGTTCTGCGGCAGCTTGTCGCGGTCGCAGCAGTAGTCCCAGGGGGTCTTGCAGTCGTCGCCGGGGATGTCGCTGCACGCCTTCAGGCTGGGGTCCACGATGGTGAACACGCTGCGGCTGGCGTTGAAGGGCACCTTGGCGCCGCCGATGCGGCCGACCACCACCACCGTGTCGCCCAGCTTGGCGCTGGTCTTGCACTGCGCCACGCCCACGGCATTCTGCGCAGCGCCCTTCACCACCAGGCCAGCGGGGAGGCGCATGCCTTCCAGGTGCGCGCCGCCAGTGGAGCCGCCGCCGGTGGAACTGCTGCCGGTGGAACTGCCGCCGCTGGTGGTGGTCGTTCCCGCGCCGCCGCCGGATGGCTTGGCTGGCGTGTTGTCGCTGCAGGCTGCCAACGTGAGGCAGAGCGTGGCTCCCAGGATCATTCGAAGTTGCATGGGTCCTCCTTTGGACAGTGTCAGGGTGAAGTACGGACAGATGAGGTTCACGGTGCGGGGAATTCAGTCAGTCTTGAGAGAAACGGGCAGCGGCAGCCGCAGGCAGCGCAGCGCTGGCACCACGCAGCCGGCCACGCCCACCAGCAGTCCAGCCAGCAGGCCCAGGACCACCACGCGGTGATCCACGGCAATGCCAAACGTGCCCATGCTGAAGTCAATGCTCAGGCCGTCCAGCGCCAGCGCAGCCACCGCCACGCCGATGAGCGCGCCTGCCATGCTGGCCAGCACGCTCTCCTGCAGCAGGCTCACCACCACCGCGGTGCGTGAGTAGCCCAGGCATTGCAGCATGCCGATTTCGCGCACGCGCGACGCGAACGCCGCATACATGGTGTTCAGTCCGCCCAGCAGCGCGCCCGCTGCCACCAGGGCAGCGCTGGCCAGCACCATGATGCGCACCGGGCGGTAGAAGGCGCTCTGCCCTGCGTAGTACGCAGTCTCTGGCATGGCAGTCAGCTCCAGGTCAATGCGGCGCTGCGCAAACGCCTCCACGTCTGCGGCGTGCGCGGTGGGCTCCAGGCCGATGATCACTGTGCTGATGGTGTCGCGCTGCGTGAGCACCAGGAGATCGGTGAGCGGCGCCCACACTTCGCCATCCATCACGGTGGCAGGCGCAGTGAACAGGCCAGTGACGCGCAGCGTGCGGTTGTCCACAGCCAGCTCTGGCCCACCGGTGCCGTCATCCTTCAGGCTGCGCTGCAGCTGCGCTGGGTCTAGGCCCAGGCGCTTGGCTGCAGTGGTGCCCAGCATCACTTCATTGGCGCCCGCCAGCGGTGCGCGGCCAGCCACCATGCGCACCTGCGGGTGCACCAGGAACGCGGCTGGCGTCACGCCGCGCACCATGGCCAGGTCGCGGCTGGTGCGCTGGTCTTCGTCGCGTTCGCTGGCTGCTGCTGCGGCGCCCGCCACCTGCACTGGCAGCGCCACGTGCACCTCGCTGCTCACCAGCGGCTGTCCGGCCACAGTGCGGATGCCATCCACGCTGGCAGCCACCACGCCAGCGGTGGCGGGTGACACCTCGCTGCGCTCGATGGATTCTTCACTGCCAGAGCCGATCAGGATGACGTTGCCGGGCGTTCCACTGGAGCGCAGCGCTGCGTCCATGCCCAGCGCAAATCCAGCGCCAGCCATGACCAGCGCCACCACCAGCGCAGCGCCGCCCACGCTCAGCAGCAGGCGCGCTGGGCTGCGGCTGAGGTTGCGGCTGGCGTAGACAAATGGAAGGAGTCCTGCCATGTGCGCTCCTTATGCAGTGCGGAAGCCCTGTGCGATGGGCCTCCGGCCAGCCATCCACGCTGGAAACGCTCCGGCCAGCAGCCCCAGCGCCGCGGCCAGCAGCACGCCCAGCAGGGCCACGCTGTGCTGCGCCGCCACATCAATGGACACGCCCTCCATGGTGAAGTTCAGCCTTGCCACGCGGATGGCCACGTAGGCGGTGCCAGCGCCCAGCACGCCGCCCGCCACGCCCAGGATGAGCGCCTCCAGCAGCACCATCCACGCGATGAGCCCGCCCGTGAAGCCAAGCGTCTGCAGCACCGCATGGTCTCGCACGCGGTCGCGCACGCTGAGCACGATGCTGTTGGCGATGAGCATGAACACAGCGCCCAGCGCAGCCCAGCCCACCCAGCTGGCAAAGCGCACCAGGACGATCACATCGTGCGCTGCGCGGGCCACAAACGCTGCTTCTGCGCGCGTGGTGGTGGGGAACTGGTCGCGCGCAAAGGCGGCGTCAATCTGCTGCGCCACCTCTTCCAGCCGGCGCGGGTCATCTACCTCCACGTTGAACTGGGTGACGATGCCACCCGTGCCGCCACGCTGCGCGGTCTCCTGCAGGAAGGGCAGGTGCACATAGGCCACGTTCAGGTCCTGCGGCTCTGGGCTCTCAAAGATGCCAGCCACGTAGGACTTCACGCCAGCAGCGTCAAAGCGGTCGCCCGCTTTCAGGCCCCGGCGGCTGGCCATGCCGCTACCCACCAGCGCTGCGTCGCTGCGGCGCTTCCATTCCTCCACGCTTCCGCTCAGCAGCGTGGCCTTGGCCATGTGGTCCTGCAGGAATCCCTCCTCTGGTACGCCGCGGAAGGTGACCACATCCAGGCTGGCGCGGCAGTTGTTCACCACGATCTTCATGGGCACCACGGAGCGCACGCCGGGGATGCGCCTGATCTGCTGCTCGTAGCTTTGTGGCAGCTGGCTGGTGAAAGGGCAGAAGCGGTTCTTGCGATAGACCACCAGCGTGGTCTCGCCAGCGCCTGCCTCGGTGGCGCGCACCACGGCAGCGCGCATGTTCTCCACGAACGCAAAGAGGAAGACAGACACCGCGATGCCCAGCACCGTGAGCCCCGTGCGCAGGCGGCGGCGCGAGAGGTTGCGCCACACGAAGGGAATGGTGCGGACCGCGGCGCTCATGCAGGCACCTCTGCATCCACGATGCGGCCCTTCTCAAGATGCACCAGCCGTCCAGCACGCGCAGCCGTGGCCGGGTCGTGCGTCACCATCACGATGGTCTGGCCGCGCTCGCGGTTCAGGCGCTGCAGCAGGTCCATGATCTGCTGCGCGCTTTCCTTGTCCAGGTCGCCAGTGGGTTCGTCCGCTAGGAGCAGGGTGGGGTGCGTGACGATGGCCCGCGCGATGGCCACGCGCTGCTCCTGTCCGCCGCTCAGCTGGCGCGGGTAGTGGCCGTGGCGGTTGCCCAGGCCCACCACCTGCAGCGCCTCGGCCACGCGCGCGTGGCGCTGGGCGCTGCTCAGCGGGTGGAGGAGGAGCGGCAGCTCCACGTTCTCGTAGGCCGTGAGCACAGGCACCAGGTTGTAGAGCTGAAAGATGTAGCCCACTGCCGTGCTGCGCCAGCGCGCCAGCGCACCGCGGCTGAGCGCGGTCACGTCCTGGCCATCCACCAGCAGCGTGCCGCGTGTGGGGCGATCGATCCCAGCCAGGAGGTTCAGCAGCGTGGTCTTACCGCTGCCGCTGGGGCCCATGAGCGCCACAAACGCGCCAGCCTGGATGTCCAGGTCCACATCCTGCAGGGTGTGGATGGTTTCTTCGCCGCGCTGGTAGTCCCTCCAGAGCTGGCGGCACTCAATGATCGCCATGTGGCACCTCCGGTGCTGCAGCCTGGGTGCCAGGCATGTTCTGCACGCGCACGCGCGCTCCGGGGGTCGGGGAGCCTTGCGTCACCAGCAGGTCTCCTGGGCGGAGGCCAGAGAGGGTCTCGGCCCAGCCATCTGCTTCTGCGCGGCTGAGCGTGACCGTGCGCAGCTCG
>JAXMAM010000047.1:0-11600 GCA_046350455.1 Phycisphaerales bacterium
CGGCGCTCAGCAGGCAGGCGTGACCGCCGCTGCAGCAGCGCGGCGCATCAACCTCCGCTCCTTTGGCGACGGCACGGTGGGCGTGGCGCTGGATGAGACGGTGACCCCTGCGGACCTGCAGGACCTGCTGGACGCCTTTGCCACCGGCACTGGCAAGCGCGCGCCGCTGGTGGCCGACCTGGCCGCCACCGCGCCCGCCACCAATCTGGGCGCCATGGCCCGCACCACGCCGTTCATGCAGCAGCAGGTGTTCAGCCAGTACCACGGCGAGCACGAGATGCTGCGCTACCTGTGGCGCCTGCAGGGCAAGGACCTGAGCCTGGTGCACAGCATGATCCCGCTGGGCTCATGCACCATGAAGCTGAACGCCACCAGCGAGATGATCCCCGTGACGTGGCCAGAGTTCGGCAAGCTGCATCCCTTTGCGCCGCGCGAGCAGTGGGCCGGCTACCAGGAGCTCTTCCGCACGCTGGAGCAGTGGCTGTGCGAAGTGACTGGCTTTGCCGCGTGCAGCCTGCAGCCCAACGCTGGCAGCCAGGGCGAGTACGCCGGCCTGATGGTGATCCGCGCGTACCACCGCCATCGCGGCGAGCCCAACCGCACGGTGTGCCTGATTCCAGACAGCGCGCACGGCACCAACCCGGCCAGCGCTGTGGTGGCTGGCATGACCGTGGTGCCTGTGGACAGCGACGCAGAGGGCAACGTGGACCTTGCAGACCTGCGCAAGAAGGCAGAGCTGCACGCAGCCGACCTGGCAGCGGTGATGGTGACGTACCCCAGCACCCACGGCGTGTTCGAGGACCGCATCCGCGAGCTGTGCGACATCGTGCACCAGCACGGCGGGCAGGTCTACATGGATGGCGCCAACATGAACGCGCAGGTGGGCCTGACGCGTCCGGGCGACATCGGTGCAGACGTCTGCCACCTGAACCTGCACAAGACCTTCTGCATCCCGCACGGCGGCGGTGGCCCAGGCATGGGCCCCATCGGCGTGGCCGCGCACCTGGCGCCGTTCCTGCCTGGCCACCCGGTGGTGCGCCCAGACAGCGCTGGCAAGCACGCCATCGGCCCCATCAGCGCTGCGCCCTATGGCAGCGCCAGCATCCTGGCCATCAGCTGGATGTACATCGCCATGATGGGTGCGGTGGGCCTGCGCCGCGCCACGGAAGTGGCCATCCTGAACGCCAACTACATGGCGCACCGGCTGGAGAGCCACTACCCCGTGGTCTACACCAACAGCAATGGCCGCTGCGCGCACGAGTTCATCATTGACGTGCGGCAGTTCGACGCCAGCGCAGGCATCAAGCCAGATGACATCGCCAAGCGTCTCATGGACTACGGCTTCCACGCGCCCACCATGAGCTGGCCGCTGGCTGGCTCGCTGATGATCGAGCCCACCGAGAGCGAGAGCAAGGCAGAGTGCGACCGCCTGTGCGACGCGCTCATCGCGATCCGTGCGGAGATCGCCCGCATCGAGAAGGGCGAGTGGCCGCGCGACAACAACCCGCTCAAGAATGCGCCGCACACCGCTGCGGTGTGCACCGCCAACGAGTGGAGCCGCCCCTACACCCGCCAGGAGGCCGCCTTCCCCGCCCCGTGGCTGCATGCTTTCAAGTACTGGCCGCCAGTGGGACGTGTGGACAATCCGTATGGCGACCGCAACCTGGTGTGCGCCTGCACCCAATAGACAGGTGTGAACCACCAGCCGGGGCCAACGCAGGCTGACCAGCCAGAACCGCCCCACCCGCCACGCAGCGGGCGCGGCGCTGGCATGCATGTTGGTTCTGACGCGGGCGTGGACCCGCAGCCCGCTCCGGCTGACTTCACCCTGCGCGTCCCCTGGGGCGTGCTGGGCGTTGGCCTGGCCATGAGCATTGCCAGCGCGTGGCTCTTTGCGCTGGTGCCTCTGCAGGATCCAGAGTCGCTGATGGCGTTCAGCCAGCCATGGGAGAACAGCGGGCGGTTGCCAGCGCGGCCGGCGGGAGTCATGCTGGCTGGCAGCGGCTACTCGGCGGGCATCACCAATGGCTGGGTGTGGGAAGCAGAGCTGCGAACGGGCGCGTGCCGCGTGGCATACGTACAGCAGACCACGCAGACTTCCGTGCGCGGGCTGCACGCGCCGTGGTGGAGCACTCCAGCATGGGTGGAAAGCCCGCCGCTCCCCACGCGCCGGGGCGTGGTGGTGGAACCTTCGAAACTCCGGCCTGAAGAGCTGGAGCGCGGGACAGACACAGCGTTTGGCTTTCCGTTTCCAGCGCTGGCACTCCACTCAACTACAGATGGAACGCAGTTCAGCCACTGGTGGGGTGGGGCGCAGCTGGGCACGCCATCGCCCCCTGGAAGCATGCAGTCCACGCTGGTGGACAGCATGCCCAGCCAGGGCCGCCTGCCGTTGCAGCCAGAGTTTCTTGGCCTGGCTGGCGACACGGTGATCTGGGCAGGCGCTGCAGCGCTGGCGCGCGCGGGGTTCCGCCGCGTGCGCTGGGTGCGCAGCGCCGTGCGGCTGCTGACCCAGCGCTGTGGCAACTGTGGGCACCCGTTGCTGGACACTGCACACGGCCGCTGCGCCGAGTGCGGTGAGGCCCTGGCTCCAGCGCTCATGCAGGTGCGGCAGCGCAGGCTGGCCTGGGATCTGATGTGGATGTCGCTGGTGCTTGGTGTGTGTGCCGCGTTGCTTGCAGCGCTCCGGACAGAGAGCGTGGGTGGCGCAGGCCTCGGTGGCGCAAGCGTGGCGCGATGGCTGCTGGCCCTGCCAGCGCTGCAGTGCGCAGCCCTGCTCTGGAGAGGTCAGGGCATGCGCGTTGCACAGCTGGCCTCGGCATGCGCTTCCACAGGCGCAGCGCTGGCGGTGGCCGCATGGGCGTGCAGCAACCTGCTGCGCATGGAGTGGTCCAGCCTGCTGTGGCTGGGCGTGCTGGTGCTGGAAGCGCGCGCGCTGGCTGGCTGGCCGCGCGCACCACAGGAACAGGGCGCGCGCCTGGCCTGGATGCTGGCCGTGGGCGTCTGCGGAGCCAGCTATTCGCTCATGCTGGTCAGCATGGCGTCTGCTTCCGCGCTGCGTGAAATGGCCGGCGTGACGCTGGAGTCTTGGGAACAGGCTGTTCCAGCGTGGTGCATGCTGGCCGCCGCAGGCTTTGGCGCGCTTGCTGCAGCCACTGTCCGGCGCGCACTCCTTACCATGCGCGCGTGAGCATCGTTCCGCTGCCAGTCTTTGAGCGCGACAGCGACCCAGCGTTCCGCTCTGCCCTGACAGACCAGGAGGCGTACGAGCGGCTCAAGCCGCCGTCGTCCATCGTGGTGCGGTTTGGCAGCATGAAGATGGTGGGTGAGTTCCCCTATGACGGCGACGCCAAGCCCGGGTGCGGCAGCAAGCTGGTGGTGCGCACGCATCGCGGCACGGAAGTGGCCGACATGCTCACCACCACCTGCGGCAACAATGGCTGCAGCAAGAGCATCAGCCGTCAGGAGATGCTGGGATACATCGAGAACTCCGGCGGCAAGGACTATCCGTTCCACACCGGCGGCCGCGTGCTGCGCGTGGCCACCGTGGAGGACCTGAACCGCTGGGCTGCGGTGCGCGCGCGCTTTGGCAAGGAGGAGCTGCTGGCCGTGCGGGCGCTGCTGGCAGAAGCGGGCCTCCTGATGAAGGTGGTGGAGGTGGAGCCGGTGCTTGGCCAGGAGCACGTCACCGTGCACTACCTGAGCGAGGAGCGTGTGGACTTCCGCGAGATGGTTCCGGTGCTGGCGCGGCGCTTCAGCGCGCGCGTGGAGATGCACCAGATTGGCGCGCGCGACGAGGCGCGCATCACCGCCGACTACGAGAAGTGCGGCCAGTACTGCTGCTGCAAGAACTTCCTGAAGGTGCTGAAGCCGGTCAGCATGAAGAGCGCCAAGACACAGAAGGCCAGCCTGGATCCGCTGAAGATCAGCGGCCGCTGCGGGCGCCTGATGTGCTGCCTGCGCTATGAAGACCAGACCTACGAAGAGCTGAAGAAGCGCCTGCCCAAGCTGAAGAGCCGCGTGAACACGCCGCATGGCCCAGGCACGGTGGTGGACACCAAGATCCTGGTGCAGCTGGCGCTGGTGCGGCCAGACAGCGGCGCTGCCGACTTTGCGGTGGCGGTGGAGGAGCTCACGCCGCTGGAGGAGGGCAGCGAGCCCGTTGCGCCCAGCGCGCCGCTGCCCGCAGCACCCCCTGCACCGGCTGCGCCCGGCGCACAGCCACCTGCCGCATCCACCGCACCCGCAGCGCCCGGCGCAGCGCCGCCTGCGGCCGCTGGAAAGCGCAAGCGGAACCGCAATCGCAAGCGCCGGCGCGGCGATGGTGGCGCACCTCCGCCGCCTGCGCAGGCGTGATGCGCGGCTAGTGCCCGCGCGGCACTCGCGTGTGCTTCCACTCCTCCACCTTGGTTGTGGCGCCCCCAGCGTCCACGCTGTGCAGCGTCAGCGTCCACTCATCGGCGTTGGGATGCGTCTCGGTGCCGCGCAGGTGGATGGGCGTGCCATCCGCGCGGAACGTGTCCACGTCCCAGGTGATGACGCCATCCTCGCGCGTGCCGGTGGCGCGCGTGATGCCAGTCCCCAGCGAGTCCCAGATCACCATCTCATAGCGCCCTGTGCTGTTGTTGAAGCCAATCACGCGGAATCCGGTGTAGGCATTCGCTCCGGCAGATCCGAAAGTGCGCATGATGCAGAAGCGGCCACCGCCGTCCAGCCCGCCACCAATCTTGTAGGTGCGGGTGGTGGGTGCGGTCTCGGGGGTGGCCCAGGACCTCACCTCCACATTCCACTGACCTGTCTCAGTGGTCAGCCACTGATGATTGGGAGTCACCGCGCTGTACGCGGGGCCATCTGGTGGTGGCGAATTCTGCGCGTGCCAGCCCAGGGCTGCTCCAGAGCCCACGACCACGCCGACGAGGAGGGTTGCGAGATGTGCTTTCATGTGTGTCTCCTTTGCTGCGTGCCTGCAGAGAGGCGCTCCTGGTGGTGCTTGACGATACGATTCAGCCCCTATGGCGGAAGGCAAGGCCCACGATTCCGACGTGCTCGGCACGCTGATGTCCCTGACTGTGGCATTTACGTTGGCCATGGCCTTCCGTGGGTTCGTGCTTGAGGGTTTTGTCATCCCAACCGGCAGCATGGGTCCCACGCTGATGGGGGCGCACCTGCGGGTGAACGACCCGATGACCGGCTACGAGTACGCCGCAGACGCCACGCCAGCCATGGCCGCGGCGCGGGCGGATGTCCTGGCGGCCATGTTCGACCCCATGCTGAGCCATTCCCTGAGCATCGGCGTGGAGCGGGCTTCCGAACTGGCGGCCAACGCCCGGGCTGGAGACCGCGTGCTGGTGCTGAAGCCGCTGTTCCTGTTCTCGGAGCCGCGCCGCTGGGACGTGGTGGTGTTCAAGAATCCCACAGACCCGGTGGGCGACACGCAGAACTACATCAAGCGCCTGGTGGGCCTGCCGAACGAGACGCTCCTTCTCTTTGACGGAGACGTCTTCACGGGCCCCTTGGGTGCAGACGCGCAGCAGCTGAAGATCGAGCGCAAGCCAGAGCACGTGCAGCGCGCGGTGTGGCAGCCCATCTACGACAGCGACTATGAGCCCATGGTGACCACGCAGCAGCTGGAGTCCGCCATGCGCAGGCAGTGGCCGGGGCCACCGTGGATTGGCGCTGGCCCGACGGCCTCCGAGTGGAAGACCGCGCCACAACGTGCGTGGGCTCACCCAGCTGGCCAGGCAGCGCTGCACTGGAACGACGCTGCGTGGGCCATCAACGACTGGAACGCCTACAACATGCTGCGGCCGCCGCCAGCGCTGTACGCAGTGTCGGACCTGCGCCTGTGCGCAGCGGTGGAGTGCGCAGATCCAGCCAACTTTGCAACCACCTTTGCGCTCTCCGCGGGCAAGCAGAAGTGCACGTTTGCGCTGAAGGGCAGCGGAACAGTGGCGGTGAAGCGCGAGGTGATCGAGTCAGGCGAGACGCTGAACGAAGCCAGCTACACCTTCCAGCCCAACGCGGAAGGCCTGCTGTGGTTTGAGTTCTGGCGCGTGGACCAGGCCATGTGGGTGTTCGTGAATGGCTGCCTGGTGGGGCGCCTGGAGTACGACTTTGCCACGCTGGGCGACCGCCTGGAGTGCAGCATGTTCGGCCGCACCGTGCCTGACTACGTCCGCTCGCCCACCGACGCGCGCGCGCCGTCGCCGCCCTCGCTGGACTGGACGTTCAGCAGCGCTGCGCCATTCTCGCTGCACCGCGTGCGTGTGGACCGCGACCTGTACTACCGCCCGGCCTTCCACGATCCGCAGAACCAGTTTGCGATCAATGGCGACGAGATCAAGGGCCCTGCATTCGCCACTGACTGGGAGCACCCAGCGCAGCTGCAGAAGGACGAGTTCCTGATGCTGGGCGACAACTCAGCCGCCAGCCGCGATGGCCGCCTCTGGGGCCGCGCGCACAAGCTGTCCCTGCTGACCTTTGGCGACGCGCAGCCGGGCGTGGTGCCGCGCGACATGATCGTGGGCAAGGCCTGGTGCGTGTACTTCCCAGCACCGCTGCCGCTGACCCCGGGCGGCGCCACCTTCATTCCGGACTTCGGCCGGCTGCGGTTCATCCGCTAGCGGGGCGTGGCCAGCGCGTCGAACACGCTGGTGTACACCGCGCCGCTGTTGCCCTGCGCAGTCTGCACGTCCACGTAGGTCAGGCCGCGAACCGGGTCCTGCTTGCGGAACAGCGCACGCTGCTCCTCCAGCGGCAGGTCAAAGCGGACCGTGCCCGCGCCGGGCGTGTACACCCCTTCGGGCGCATCGCGGTTGGCCTGCGCAAAGTCCTGGGCTGCCTGATGCACCGCAGCAGCGGCCTTCTCTGGCCACAGGTCTGTCAGGCGCACCAGCACAGCATCGCCGTCCAGCGGAAAGCGGTCGTCCTCGCCGCGCAGCGACGTCATGAACGCCACGCGCGCAAAGCAGGAGTTGGCGCCGCGCTGCTTGAGCACCTGCTGCCGCATCTCCACCGCCTCCTGCGTGGCAGCGCCGGGCTGGCGCTGGCGCATGTCCGCCACCATGGCCACCACATCCAGCTCAAGGCCCTTGCGCCAGCCAAAGGGGTCGGACGCTCCCATGGTGGCCAGCGCCAGGTCCAGGTTGTCCCGCGCGTCCTGGCTGATGGGGCTGATGGCCTGCGCCTCCTTGAGGGCCGACGCTGCCTCGGCCCAGATGGACTGCGCCACGTGGGCGCGCGCAAGCGTGGGATCCGTGCTCAGGAGCGCCGCGGCGCGCACAGCCAGGATCACGCCCGGCACCGCCAGCGAGCCATCCTTGGCAGCGCGCGCCTGCTGCAGGCCATGCGCCAGCGCCACGCGGGTGGCGCCGCGCAGCCCTCCCAGGAAGCGCACGTTGAGGCTGGGGTTGGCCAGGCCAAGCACCGCGAACCTGGCCTTCTTCAGCCCAGCCGCGCGCGCCAGGTTGCCCATCACCTGCGGCTTCAGCCGTTCCATCAGCTGGTCCACGCGCTGGCGCGCATCGTCGTCCATGGCGCTCGGCGCCACGCGCAGCAGTTCCAGCGCCTCCTGCATGGTGGCGTCCAGCGCGCCCGCCGCCTGTGAAGCACGCGCGAGCGGGATGGCTGCGTTCAGGTACTCCTGCTTCTCCAGCTTTCCGTCTGCAATGGCCTGCAGGCGTGCAAAGAGCAGGGCCAGGGACTGCGCCGATCGCAGCTTGGCCTCGTAGCAGCGCTCCAGGCTGGGCATGACCAGCTTGGCCAGCTTGCCAGCCTTGCCAGACTCCACCTCCTGCTGCACTGCGCGGATCTCGGCGCGGCCTGCCTCTGGATCAGGGTTGCCGAACGCAGCGGCTGCGCGGTCGTACAGGCCCTTCATCTGCCGCACCTCCTGCCGCATCTCGTCCGGGCTCATGGCAGCGGCAGCCTTGGAGTCTGGCGAGTCGCCCAGCATCTCCTGGAGCATGCGGCCAGCGTCCGGCTTGGCCAGCTGCTCCTTCAGCATGGTGTATTCGCCCTTCATGGCGGCGCCGTACTGGAAGGGATCGTTGCCCTTCAGCGCTCCCATGGCCTCCAGCATCTTCTCTGCGGACTTGGCGTCCACGGCGCCGCTCTCGATGGCGGTGTCCGCCAGATCGGTCATGAGCGACGTGACCGCCGAGCCCACCAGCGACGAGATGAGCACCTGGTCCTGGCCAGAGTGCACCGACATGTTGCCCAGCGCGGCCAGCGTGTCTGCCGTGCCGCCCTCGTCTCCGTTGGCGACGTTCAGCAGCGTCTTGGCGCGCATCAGCCGCGCAGCGTTGCGCAGCGCGGAGAGGTGCGGTAGTGGAAGCTCGAATCCCTTGGTGTAGTCCAGGTCCCAGTCGCACTTGCGAGCCAGGGCTGCAGCGCTGATGGCGTCCACGGCGGGCTGGCCCTTGGTGAGGATGAACTCCACCCGCGCGGCCTGTTCTGGCGAGAGCACGGGTCCCAGCTCAGCCAGGAAATTGCGCTCCTCGGTGGTGATGAGCGCGCCTTCCTCGGTGCCGTAGGGCGCGCAGCCCATGGCCTTGAAGGCCTGCTGGTACAGCTCGGCGGCATTGCCAGTCTGGGCCCAGAGAGGTCCGGCCAGGGCCAGCGCCAGCCCAGCGGTCAGCACCACGGCAAGGCGGTTCCATCGCATCCTGCTGAGGCTACCGGCACCAACGCGGGCGACCGTGCCAGAATTGTGGCGCAACCTGCTGCAAACAACGGGCATTCCGCGAATATCTGGGCCAGTTTGCTTCGATCAAGAAGGGCAGGTGCTATGTTTGATGGCCCCCACGATCCTATGAACCAGGCAGTTTCCACCAGCCGTACATCCATCGTCCGCCTTTGTATGCCAGCGGTGGCCGCTGTGGCGTTGGTCTCTGCTGCGCACGCGCAGTGGACAGACCAGACCTCCACGCGCTTCCCCACGCAGTCGGAATACACCAACCAGTGCACCGTGCTGGACATTGATGGCGACGGCGACCTGGACATTGTGTGGGCCAACGGGCAGGGCTACTCCTCTGCCTCTGCCGCGCTGGCGCCGCGCATCTACATCAATCAGGGCGTGGGCACCGGCGTCTTTGCGGATGAGACGTCCACTCGCGCCGCAGGCATCACCGGCTGGTTCCGCGGAGTGGAGGCCGGCGACATTGATGGCGACGGCGACGTGGACCTGATCCTGGCGCAGGACTTCAACAAGCGTCCCATGCTGCTGTTGAACAACGGCCTGGGCGTGTTCACGGATGTCAGCGCAGCGCGGCTCCCAGCAGCCACGCTGAGCAGCTCGCGCGCCCAGTTTGGCGACGTGGACAACGATGGCGACCTGGACATTGTGCTGTGCAACAGCGGCACCACCAGCCGCTTTGGCAGTGGCCAGCCCAAGCTGTACGTGAACAACGGTGCCGGATTCTTCACCGACGCGACCAGCGCTGCGCTTCCCACCGGCAACATCTCCGAGCAGATGGACGTGCTGTTCTTTGACGCGGACAACGACCTGGACCTGGACATCTTCCTGGGCACGCGTGCATCCAGCCCCAACCAGAGCCGCCTGTGGAAGAACGATGGCACGGGCCGCTTCAACGCTGGCACCGTGCTGGTGAACGACAGCAGCGCCTACAGCTACGACGCTGGCGACATTGACGGCGACGGCGACCTGGACCTGATCGGCGTGAACGCTGGCACGTCCTCGGCAGAGCTGCTGCTGCGCAACGACGGCACGGGCACCACCTGGACCAACATCAGCGCCAACATCTCGCCCAATCCATCTGTGGATGACAACGACAGCCGCTTCCTGGACTTTGACAACGATGGCGACCTGGACCTGATCATGGGCAGCCTGGGCACCTCCGAGCGCCTGTACGTGAACAACGGCAGCGGCGTGTTCACGCAGAACACCACGCTGTTCCCAGCCATCAGCAACAGCACGCTGGACATCCGCGTGGCAGACTTCAACAACGACGGCCGCCTGG
Source organism: Phycisphaerales bacterium (assembly GCA_046350455.1). Lineage (GTDB taxonomy): Bacteria > Planctomycetota > Phycisphaerae > Phycisphaerales > SM1A02 > CAZXGD01. Next base: position 9,981 of record JAXMAM010000047.1, read on the forward strand.
ACGTGATCACCGCGCAGGGCGAGAGCGGTGCGTTCCAGAACCGCATCTACATCGCGTCGGCCTCCAACGCGCAGGACACCAAGCCGCCAACGTTCCTGGCGCTGGAGAACGTGACCACCAGCCCAACGCCCTCCACCCATGTGGTGCGCGCCAACATCGTGGACGGCATGACCAGCGACCGTGGCTTCCATGATCGCGGCGTGGTGCTGAAGTGGACGGTGGACGCTGGCCCCGCCAGCCAGGTGGCCATGAAGTGGAGCGGCAACAACCAGTGGCGCGGCGTGCTGCCAGCGCTGCTGGTGGGCGACAACGTGGCCTACTGGGTGGAGGCCACCGACTGGGCCGGCAACGTGGGCATCAGCGCCACCAAGAACTACGTGGAAGGCGGCGGCCCGCCACAGCCAGGCGACCTGGACCGCAACGGCCGCGTGGACGGCACCGACCTGGGCCTGCTGCTGGGTGCCTGGGGCAGCGCAGATCCAGACGCAGACCTGAACGACGATGGTTCTGTGGACGGCAGCGACCTGGGTCTGCTGCTGGGCAACTGGACGCCGTAAGGCCGCGCGGCGCACCGCCGCGCGCGAAGCCGCGCAGCACTGGCCTCACTTCAGCGTGCTCAGGTACGCCACCACGTCGCGGATCTGCCGCGGCGTGAGCATGGTGCCCATGGCTGGCATGGCGCTGACGGGTCCAAAGCCCTGCGCCACCTGCGCGTTGGGGTCTATCAGGCTGGCCAGCAGGCCTGTGCGGTCGTGGCGCGTGGCCACGCCTGCAAGCGGCGGCGCTGCGTGTCCGCCGGTGCCTTCCACCGTGTGGCAGCGCAGGCATGCAGCGGCAGAGTGGAAGTTCACCACCTGGCGGCCAGCCTGCGGATCACCGCCCTCCAGGCAGAAGAGCCATGCGTTGACTGGCTTGTCCTTGGGCAGGGCAGCGCGCCAGGCGTCTGCCTTGGGCTTCAGTTCGGGCACTGCCTGCGCGGCCTCGTACACGTCCACCTGCAGCGCGGGGGCCAGCGAGCCATCCTGCAGCTTGGCCAGCTGCGCGGCCAGCGCAGCGCGCGCGGCGGCGGCGTCCACTGTGGCCAGCGCGGCCACAGCGGCCTGCTGCTCTGCCACCGAGCCGCCTTGCAGCGCAGCCAGAAGGAGCGGCACGCCCGCTGCAGGATCAGCCTGCGCCAGCAGCGTGCGGGCCTGCGCGCGGAGGTGCGCGTCGTCCGAGGCCAGCGCTGCGTCCATGGCCTGGCGCGCGCGCGAGTCCTTGTCCTGCGCCAGCTGCACCAGGCAGGCCACGCGCTCTGCGCTTGGCTTGGTGGCGTCCAGTACGGTGGCCAGCGCAGCGCCGCTGTCCATGGGCACGCTGAAGCGGCCAGCCAGCTCGCGCGCAATGGCGCGCACATCGCTGGGGCCGTTGGCTGCCAGGCTGGGGAGCTTCTGCTTGAGCACCTCCACATAGGCCGCGCGGTCGCGCGTGCTGGCATCCACCGGGCGCCAGTGGCCGTTCACGCGGTCGCGCGGGCCCGGCTGCATGAACTCTGCCAGCGCTGCCATGGCTTCTGCGCGCACAGCGGGCGCCAGCGCTGGGTTGCGCGCCAGGTCGGCCAGCGCAGCAGCGTTGGCAGGC
>JAXMAM010000048.1:0-11168 GCA_046350455.1 Phycisphaerales bacterium
GGGCTCCGCCTCCGCGGGCCAGCACGCAGACTGCGTTCGGCTCCATGGCGTTCCACGCAGTGTCCAGCGCGGCGCCCAGGTTGGACGCGCCCTGTGGCTGCGCGTACTGCTCCAGCCAGCGCAGCGAGCGCTCGATGGACTGGCGCGTGGCGCGGTTGGGCGTGTCGGGCACCACCTGCGCGCCGCTGCCGCGCGCCACCACCACCACGTACTCCTGGTCTGCGCTCAGCTGCATGAGGCGGCGGCCCAGTTCCCGCTGCGCGGCCTGCATCACGCTGATCATGGGTCCGCTTGCATCCAGCACGAACGCCACGCGCGAGCGGTCTGCTGCAAACCCAGCGGCGCGCGGCGCAGTGGGCGGCGCTGCGTCAAACCCCAGCGTGCCAGCCACGCGCGGCGCTGGCGCTGGCGCGCTGGAGCGCGGCTCTGGCACTGTGGTGCCCAGGCGCTCTGCAGCAGCGGTGGCGCCATCCTTGCCATGGCCCTTGGCGCGCGAGGCCGGGCCCAGCACAGGCGCCTCCCGCCCCGGGAGCGGCAGCGATGGCGGCGCTGCCGTCACGCGCGGCGGTGGCGGTGGGCGCCAGTCCGCCACCATGAGCGGCGCCACCTGCCGGCGCGCTATGTCCACTGCGTGAAAGCCCACCACCAGCACCAGCCCGCCCACCAGGAGGTGGAGCGCCACCGACACCACCACTGGCAGCGCGGCGCTGCCCGAGTATGGCTCCTGGGCCCCGTACCCCTGTGCAGGCTGTCCTTGGTCTGGCATGGCCACGGCCCTAGGTGCTACGCGCGTTGCTGCGGCGCGTTCGGGAGCGGCGGAAGAGCGCGCGGTCCATGCTGAATGCGCCTGGGCCCACCAGGAACACCATCAGGGCCATCACAAAGAGCCCCATCTGCGCGAAGACCAGATTGATGTCGCTGGCGGACATGCCAAAGAACCAGACACCCGTCACGGAGTAGCGCGTGACCGTCACAAAGAGCCACGCCAGGATCACAGCGATCAGCAGCGCCCACACCCGGCTGAACATGCCAAGCAGGATGCATGCGCCGCCCACCAGCTGCACGGCGGCCACCGCCCAGGCAATCTCCGTGGGGAAGGGGAGGTGCGCGCCATCCGCGATGAGCGCCATGGCATAGAGCTTGCGTTCCTTGAGCGGCGCCAGCGGGCTGAGGCGCTCGGCGCGCGGCGCTGGCAGCGGGCCCGTGCTGGGGGGCGTGGCTGGTGTGGCGGCAGGCTGCTGCGGGGGCGTGACCGGCGCTGCATCGCTGGGCTTGGACCCGCGCGGCGGATCGTTGGCCATGGGTCCGCGCGGGGGATCGTTGGGCGGAGTCGGGCGCGGTGCGTCCTGCGGCCATTCGCCGCGCACCGCACCCAGCGAGACATCGGTGCTGGCGGGCTCCTCGTCGGTCACGCCGCGCACGCCCAGCTCACGCAGGCGCTGCGCCTCCGGACCGGTGTACTCGCGCATGGCCATCAGGTTGTTCCAGCCCTGTGGCATGAAGGCCAGGAACAGCACCACCCGGGCCAGGAACGGCAGGATGTTGGCAGCAGCAAACTGGCTGGGTGTCACGGCGGGCGTCCTTGGCAGCCGCGGGCATCCAGAGCGCGCGCAGGCAGCGGCGTAGAATGTACTTTCTGCTCTCCGCGGGCGTGGCGAAATTGGCAGACGCGCGGGATTTAGGTTCCCGTGGGGCAACCCGTGCAGGTTCAAGTCCTGTCGCCCGCAGTCAGATCAGCATGCAGTCCGTACCCACCACACCACCGTCCCCAGCGCACGCCACGTCAGACTGGTCCCCCACGTCGTGGCAGGCCAAGCCCACGCAGCAGCAGCCAGCGTGGCCAGACCAGGCAGCGCTGGGCCGCACGCTGGAGGCGCTCCGGGCGCTGCCGCCGCTGGTCACCAGCTTTGAGATCGAGATGCTGCGCCGCCAGCTGGCGGAGGCTGCGGCAGGGCAGCGCTTCATCCTGCAGGGCGGCGACTGCGCAGAGACCTTTGACGGCTGCGAGCCCGGCGCCATCGCCAGCCGGCTGAAGATCCTGCTGCAGATGAGCCTGGTGCTGGTGCAGGGCGGGCGGCGGCGCGTCACGCGCATCGGCCGCTTTGCAGGCCAGTACGCCAAGCCCCGCAGCGCCGACGCCGAGACGCGCAACGGCCAGACGCTGCCCGCCTATCGCGGCGACCTGGTGAACGGCCCCGCATGGGACGCGGTGGACCGCACGCCCGATCCTTCGCGCCTGCTGCGCGGCTATGAGCGCGCTGCGCTCACGCTGAACTTCATCCGCTCGCTGGTGGATGGCGGCTTTGCAGACCTGCATCACCCGGAATACTGGGACCTGGACTTCGTGAAGCACTCGCCGCTGGCGGCGGAATACCAGGCCATGGTGGACCAGATCGGCTCCAGCCTGCGCTTCATGGAGACGCTGGTGGGCATGGACGTGGCGCAGGTGCACCAGGTGGACTTCTTCACCAGCCACGAAGGCCTGGTGCTGCACTACGAGCAGGCGCAGACGCGCCAGGTGCCCCACCGCAAGGGCTGGTGGGACCTCACTACGCACTTCCCGTGGATCGGCGTGCGCACCGCACAGCTGGACGGTGGGCACGTGGAGTTCTTCCGCGGCATCGAGAACCCCATTGGCCTGAAGGTGAACGCCAGCACAGAGCCGGCGGCGCTGCTGCGCCTGCTTGAGGTGCTGGACCCGCACCGCGTGCCTGGCCGCATGACGCTCATCACGCGCTTTGGCGCGCATGAGATCGCGCGCTGCCTGCCGCCCATCCTGAAGACAGTGGCGCAGGCCGGCCGAACGCCGGTGTGGATCTGCGACCCCATGCACGGCAACACAGAGACCGTGGTGCCGCAGTCTGGCCCAGGCAAGGGCGTGCCCGTGAAGACGCGCAAGTTTGGGCACATCCTGGCAGAGGTGGAGCAGGCGTTCGAGATCCATCGCGCTGCTGGCACGCATCTGGCGGGCGTGCACGTGGAGCTCACAGGCGAGGATGTCACCGAATGCACCGGCGGCGCCCGCGGCCTGAACGACGACATGCTGGCGCGGGCGTACCGGTCTCCCGTGGATCCGCGCCTGAACTACGAGCAGTCGCTGGAGCTGGCCATGCTCATCGCGCGACGCATGCGCGCGTAGCGCGGCCCGCGCAGTGAAGCCCGCGCTGCGCGGCCTGTGCTGCGCCCTGCGCCGCCCCGGGGATTGGCATACGATGCCCCATTCCCATGCCGCGACAGTCACGAGCAGTCGTCATCACCGGCACTGGCACGGTCACGCCCTTTGGCCTGGGCACAGGCGCGCTGTGGCAGGCGCTGTGCGAGGGCAAGAGCGGGTTCGGGCCATGCCGCACCTTTGACTTCAGCGGCTTCCCCACGCCGTACGTGGCGCAGATTGCCGACGAAGCCTTCGACCTGAAGAGCGTGGTGCCCAAGAGCTACCGCAAGGCCACCAAGGTCATGTCGCGCGACATCGAGCTGAGCGTGGGCGCAGCCAGCGCAGCCGTGGCCGACGCTGGCCTGGTGACCAAGGCGCATGAGCAGGGCAGCGTGACCATTCCGCCAGCCCGCTTTGGCTGCCACATTGGCGCCGGTCTCATCGCAGCAGAGGAGAACGAGCTGACTGGCGCGCTGGCCACGGCGCGCGCTGCAGATGGCGCGTTTGACGTGGCCAAGTGGGGCCGCGAGGGCATGAGCAACCTGACCCCGCTGTGGATGCTCAAGTACCTGCCCAACATGCTGGCCTGCCACGTGACCATCATTCACGACTGCCAGGGCCCCAGCAACACCATCACCTGCGCAGAGGCCAGCAGCCTGCTGAGCATCGGCGAGAGCATGCGCGTGATCGGCCGCGGCGATGCTGACGCCTGCCTGAGCGGCGGTGGCGAGAGCAAGACCAACCTGATGGGCATGATGCGCCAGCTTTACGCGCGCCGCCTGGCCACCACACAGCCTGGCGAGGACGCAGCCACCGTGGTGCGCCCGTTTGCGCCAGATGCCAAGGGCGGGCTGCCTGGCGAAGGCGCTGGCCTTCTGGTGCTGGAGGCGGCAGACCTGGCCCAGAAGCGCGGCGCCAAGGCGCTGGCAGTGCTGGCTGGGTTCGGCGCAAGCCAGAGCTTCTGCCCAGACACGCTGGGCGTGGACCCTGCAGCAGATGGCCAGGGCATGGTGGACGCCATGGAGGCCGCGCTGGCGGACGCTGGCATGAAGGCCGCGGAGATTGACGCGGTGGTGCCCTTTGGCAGCGGCGTGCCAGCGCTGGATGCAGCCGAGCGCGCTGCGCTGCAGGCTGTGTTTGGCGCACGCGCAGCCACGCTGCCGCTGGTCACAGTGATGACTGCGGTGGGCAACTGCGGCGCTGGCCATGGCGCGCTGGCGGCCGCAGTGGCCGTGCGCTGCCTTGCAGAGCAGAAGCTCCCTGCGCGCATCAACACCAAGGGCGCGCAAGGCCTGGACGCCAACGCCGCACCAGCGCGCAGCGCGCAGCTGGGCGCGGTCATGGTGGTCACACCCAGCCTGGGCGGGCAGAACGCAGCCATCATCCTGCGGAGGGCATCATGAGCAGCGATCGCGTGGTGGTGACTGGCACTGGCTGGGTGACGCCGCTTGGCCATGACATCGAGCAGGTGTGGAAGCGCCTCCTGAACGCAGAGAGCGGCATGGGACCCATCACGCGCTTTGACGCGCGTACGTTCCCCACCACCTTTGCCGCCGAGGTGCGCGACTACGACGTCACGCGCTTCGTGAAGGACGCAGCCGCGCACGCCACCGCTGGCCTGAACAGCCAGTTTGCGCTGGGCGCTGCGTCGCAGGCGTGGAAGCAGGCTGGCCTGCTGCAGGCTCCGCCGCGCGACATGCGCCGCACTGGCATCTATCTGGGCGCTGGCGAGGGCGTGCTGGACTTTGACAACTACGTGGGCAGCGCGCTGGCTGGCTGGGACAACGCGGCCGCGCATGTGGACGGCATCCGCTGGGCGCAGAAGGCGCTCAGCTGCATGACGCCAGCGCGCGAGATTGAGCAGGAGCCCAACATGCCGCTGGCGCATGTGGCGCGCGAGTTTGGCGCGCGCGGCCCGGCCTACAACTGCCTGACTGCGTGCGCGGCCAGCACGCAGGCCATTGGCGAGGCCTTCAGCATCCTGCGCCGCGGCGACGCGGATGTGATGCTTGCAGGCGGCACGCACACCATGATCCACGTGTTTGGCGTGACAGGCTTCAACCGCTTGACCGCGCTCAGCGAACGCAAGGGCGACCCCACTGAGGCCAGCCGGCCGTTCAGCCTGGACCGCGGCGGCTTTGTGATGGGCGAAGGCAGCGGCATGGTGGTGCTGGAGACGCTGGAGCACGCGCTGGCGCGCGGCGCCACGCCGCTGGCAGAGGTCACTGGCTACGGCAGCAGCGCCGACGCCTACCGCATCACCGACATCCAGCCAGAGGGCCGCGGCGCTGCCGCAGCCATGGAGACTGCGCTCCGCCAGGCTGGCATTGACCCGCGCGCCACGCGCGCGGACGGCCGCGCGCCGGTGGACTACATCAGCGCGCACGGCACGGGCACCAAGGAGAACGACTCCATCGAGACCCGCGCTGTGAAGGCTGTGTTTGCAGACCAGGCCAAGCGCATTCCCATGAGCTCCATCAAGAGCATGATGGGGCACCTGATCGCAGCGGCGGGCAGCGTGGAGTTCATCACCTGCGTGCTGGCCATCCGCGACGGCATGCTGCCGCCCACGCGCAACCTGACCATGCCAGACCCAGACCTGGACCTGGACTACGTGCCCAACAAGGCGCGCGCGGCCACGGTGGACGTGTGCCTGTCCAACAGCTTTGGCTTTGGCGGCCAGAACGACACGCTGGTGGTGCAGCGCTACAAGGCCTGAGCATGCAGCCAGCCGTCATTCATCCTGTGCGTGGCACGCCGCGCCGGCGCCGGCGTGCATTGGTGGTGCTTGGCGCGCTGGTGGTGGCTGCCGCGGCCGCTGCAGGCGCTGCGCGGCTCCAGCCAGGGTGGTTCCACAGCCAGCCCGCGGCAGGGGACGCGCAGCTGGAGACTGCCCGCGCGCTGGAGCAGTTTGTGGCCTCTGAGCTCACGCACGTGCGTGGCAAGGGCGCGCAGGCGTGGCGCATGCGGGTGCGCGCCGAGGACGTCAATGCGTGGCTGGCAGCGCGCCTGCCCCAGTGGCTGGAGCACGACCGCAGCCTGCCCTGGCCGCAGGACGTGGGCACGCCGCAGGCGCGGGTGGACGGCCAGGCGTTCGAGCTGGCTGCGCCGTGGAAGGGGTGGGTGGTGAGCAGCCGGTGGAGCATCCAGCCAGCGGGTGCTGGAGCCGTGGCAGCCACGCTGGAGCCGGACGGCGGAGCAGTGGGTTGCCTGCCCATCCCGCTGGGCACCCAGGTGGGCGCGTGGTTTGTGCCAGAGCTGGGCAAGGCGCTGCTTCTGAAGGCAGCGCTGGGCGACGGCCGGACCGTGCGCGTCACCGGGGCTGAATTCGAGGACAGCGCCGTGGTGCTGGATCTGGTCACCGACGGCTAGGGGCGGGGCGTATCATCCCTCGCTCCGATGCAGATCACCATCAACGGCAAGGCGTGCGAGTTCACCAAGGGCGAGAAGATCCTGCAGGTGGCCCTGCGGAACGACGTGGTCATTCCGCACTACTGCTACCACCCTTCCATGTCCATTCCCGCCAGCTGCCGCATCTGCCTGGCAGAGTGCTGGGCCCCCAATCCCAAGACTGGCAAGCTTGAGGCGATGCCACAGCTGAAGCCCACCTGCCACACCGAGTGCATGGACGGCATGGTGGTCTCCACCGAGAGCCCGCGCGCCGCGGCCAGCCAGAAGTCGGTGATGGAGTTCCTGCTCATCAACCACCCGGTGGACTGCCCGGTGTGCGACAAGGCCGGCGAGTGCTACCTGCAGGACTACAGCTTTGAGTATGGCCGTGGGGAGAGCCGCTTCCTGGAAGAGAAGGTCAAGAACCCCAAGAAGGACATCGGCCCGGACATCCTGCTGTACAGCGACCGCTGCATCATGTGCACGCGCTGCGTGCGCTTCACCCGCGAGGTGACCGGCACCGATGAGCTGATGGTGGAGGGCCGCGGCGACCGCGAGATGATTGATGTCTTCCCCGGCCGCGCGCTGGACAACCCGCTGGCGCGCAATGTGGTGGACATCTGCCCAGTGGGCGCGCTTTTGGACAAGGACTTCCTGTTCCAGCAGCGTGTGTGGTTCCTCACCCGCACGCCCAGCATTGACGGCCTGACCGCCAGCGGCGACAACATCTATGTGGAGCACAACGACGGCGTGGTGCACCGCATCAAGCCGCGCACCAACATGGAGGTGAACACCTGGTGGATCACCGACGAGGTGCGCACCAGCTGGAAGCACGTGCACGCCGAGCAGCGCCTGCGCATGCCGCAGGTGAAGGGCGTGCCGGCGTTCGACAGCGCCCACGCCGCCAATGCCTGGCATGTGGCCCGCGCCAAGACGCTGGGCGTGGTGGCCGAGGCGGTGAACGCTCGCCGCCGCACTGCGCTGGTGGTGAGCCCCATGCTCACCTGCGAGGATGCCTTTGCGCTGGCCACCTGGCTGCTGGCCATGGATCCGGGCGCCATGCTGGCGGTGGGTCCGGTGCCCTTCAAGGGCGAGGACCGGGTCTTCAAGGGCGGCTTCAAGATGTACGCAGAGAAGGCCCCCAACGCCCGCGGTGTGAAGCGCGTGCTGGCGGCGGTGGCTGCTGCCACCCGCAACCGCGCAGCAGACGCGCCTGCGGTGCAGGACTGGGCTGGCTTCATGACTGCGCTGCGCGGCAAGCAGCTGGGCGCAGTGGTCATGACCGGCAACTATCCGAGCGACTGGGTGACCGCAGAGCTGCGCGACGCTGCCATCGGCACGCCGCTGGTGCTGCTGGACACCCTGCAGAACGCGCTGTGCAACGTGGCCGACGCAGTGCTGCCCGCCGCCACCTGGTGCGAGAAGGACGGCGCCTTCCAGAACGCCACCGACCGCGTGCAGGCGTTCGCCCAGGCCATCGAGCCCCTGGACTTCAGCCGCCCGGAAATGCAGATCGCGTCCGACCTGCACGCTGCGTTCGACGGCCGGCCTCTGGCCCGCGTGCGTGCCGCGGACATCCGCGCCCGCATGGCCAGCGTGCCAGGCTTGCAGGACCTGGGCCCGCAGCTCCAGCCCGCTGTGGCGGTGGTGGAGCAGGGCAGCGACATGGCCTTTGCGCAGCTGTAGCGGCAGCACCCGCGTAACCATGGGCGGACGTTCGCGGACCCTGCGAAAGCAGGCCAATGCGGTGGTGCGGTACACTCTGTGGCTTCCCGTCTGCCGTGCCTGTGCAGGGCGGACCAAGCAAGGAGCAGAGAGGTCTCATGTCGAATCCCGGTCTTGATACGGTCATTGGTGGTTCCGCTGTCACGCGCGATCCTGCTGGCGCTTCTGCTGCGTTCAACCGCGGCAAGCAGCTGGAACAGGCAGGCGACCGTCTGGGCGCCATTGATGCCTACCGCGAGGCCTGCGACCGCGACCGTCGCAACGACTACCTGTTCCGCCTGGCCTACCTGCTGGACCTGGTGGGCGAGGAGACCGAGGCCCTGCAGCTGTACCAGGACATCTGCTCGCAGCCAGAGCCGCCCGTGAACGCCATGCTCAACCTGGCAGTGCTGCACGAGGACCGCGGCGAGGTCCACGCAGCCGAGCGCCTGCTGCGCAAGGTGCTGGAGGCGCGCCCAGAGCACGACCGCGCGCGCCTGTACATGAAGGACATCCAGGCCAGCAAGGACATGCTGTACGACGAGGGCAGCGAGCGCGAGGGCGCCAAGCGCAGCGCGCTGCTGGACACCCCCGTGACCGACTTTGAGCTCACGGTGCGCAGCCGCAACTGCCTGAAGAAGATGAACGTCCGCACCCTGGGCGATCTCCTGAAGATCACCGAGGCAGAGCTGCTGTCCTACAAGAACTTTGGCGAGACCAGCCTGACGGAGATCAAGAGCATGCTGGCCCAGAAGGGCCTGCGCCTTGGCCAGGGCCTGGATCAGGGGTACTTCGCCCGGGCCAACAAGGAGTACATCGACTCCCTGCGCGGCCAGGTGGAAGGCTCTGTGCTGAACAAGCCAGTCTCCACGCTGGACCTCTCGGTGCGCGCCCGCAAGGCGCTCCAGCTGCTCAACGTCCAGACGGTGGGCGAGCTGGCTGCCCGAACTGAAGCCGAACTGATGGGCGTGAAGAACTTCGGGCAGAACAGCCTGGACGAGATCCGCCGCAAGCTGGCTGAACTGGGCCTGGGCCTGCGCAACCTGGCCTGACCAGCGCGCTGGCCGGGGTAGGCTGCAAATCTGCCGCAGGACGCGGCAGCAGGCCGATGAACGGACTCATGCACCCAGCATCTGCACGCCTGCGCACGGCGCTTTTCGCAGCGGCCGCCATGAGTGGTGTCGTCATCGGGGGCGTGGCCCAGCATGGCTGCACGTCACAGCCCACGCAGCGCCGGCAGCCGCTCCCCACAGCCAGCAATCAGCCCGTGCCGCGTGTGGCGCCAGTTCCAGAGGCGCCAGAGCCGCTCCGCCAGCAGGCTGCCGCTGATCCATACGAGCCGTGCCCGGTCATTCCAGCAGCAGAGCCAGACCTGCGCGTGCGCATCGCAGCGCTGCGGGCGGACACTGCCACGGTGCGCCTGTCCCATCCCAGCGGCGCGCTCTCCATGGTGACCGCGGACGGAAGCGTGCGGTCGGTGCGCACGCCTGTGACAGTGCGTTCCTCTGCGCAGGGCGTGGCCGTGACCGAAGCCAGCGGGCGCGGCCTGAAGGTGGCTGGCCGCAAGCCGGTGGAGTTCCGCCCGCCGGTGGGGTCGCGCGCCGTGGTGCAGTACGACGGCACAGACTGGCCGGGACCTGTGCGCGTGGTGCCGATGCCAGATGGCCCGGGCGCCATGGACCTGGTGGTGGATGTGCCGCTGGAGCGCTACCTGCCTGGTGTCCTGGCCAAGGAGCTGTACAAGAACTGGAACGCGGAGACCTTCCGCGCGCAGGCCATCGCAGCGCGCAGCTTTGCGGTGTGCGAGCACGCGCACTGGAAGGACATCCGCCACTATGACCTGGTGGCTGGCGAGGCCAGCCAGGCCTGGGTGGGCGAGGTGAAGGACACCCGCGCCAGGCAGGCGGTGCTGGACACGCGTGGCCTGCTCCTGATCTACGACGAACGCGTGGTGCCCGCCTACTACAGCAGCACGTGCGGTGGGTCGCCGGCATGCGCCATCGAGTCCATCACGCGCAACCCGCACTACAGCATCGCGCCGCTCATGGCGGGCGCGCAGGCTGCCAACGCGCACCGCGACTGCTGCCGCAACGCGCCCAAGTTCCGGTGGGAGCAGACCATGTCCACGGCGCGCATCCTGCAGCAGCTGCACCGCTGGGCCAACGACCAGATGGCATGCAGCCGGCCCAGCACAGCGGTGGCCTCTGCGCAGCCGCCGGCGCTCCTTGCCAGCGCTGCGCCTGCTGGCACCGTCACACCGCAGGAGGATGGCTGGCAGGAGGACCGCCCCCAGGCAGCGCGCGCGCTGGGCCAGCGCGTGGGCGCTGCGGACGAGGCGGGCGCTGCAGACGCTGCCAGCCCGGAGTGCGCGGTGCTGACCAGCAGCCTGGAAGACCTGGCGCTGGACGCGCCGCTGGACAAGCTGGCTGGTCTGACCGGCCTGCAGTCCATCGAGGTGACGGCCGTGAACATGGCCGGGCGGCCTGTGCGCGTGCGCCTGGTGGACGCCCGCGGCACCCGCGTGGAGATGCGCGCAGAGGACTTCCGCCGCGCTGTGAACTACGCCCGCGAAGGCGAACCAACCCCCAAGGACCGCCTGAACAGCAGTTCGTTCCAGGCCCAGGTGGTGGGCAACCAGGTGCGCTTCAACGGCTCTGGCTTTGGCCACGGAGTGGGCATGTGCCAGTTTGGCGCAGAGGCCATGGCCCAGAAGGGCGCTTCAGCGCAGCAGATCCTCCGCACCTACTATCCCGGCGCAACCCTCCGCAGGGCGTTCTAGCGCCGGGCGTATTCACGCTGGGCGCACTAGGCTTGGCAGCGCTCCTGCGCGCCATGCTGGCGGCGCAGGGTGCAGCGGCCCATGTTCACAGGACTGGTCGAAGCTCAAGGCACAGTGGTCAGCATCCGCCCAGAGGCGTGG
>JAXMAM010000049.1:0-9637 GCA_046350455.1 Phycisphaerales bacterium
AGCAACGCAGAGCAGGGCGCCTGGCAGGAGCTCATGGCGCGCGCGCTGTGGGAACAGATGGGCGAAGTGCGCGGCTTTGGGGACTTCCCGCTGCTGGAACACCTGGCCATCCTGCAGGGCAAGAACAGCAAGGCGCTGGAGTGGTGGAAGAAGGCGGACACCGCCTCCAGGCGCAAGGTGGCAGAACGCCTGCGCGCGGCGGGCAAGCGGGCTGGCAGCGTTCCAGCGCTGGCCTCCATCACTGCGCAGGCGTTGTCCACATGGTGTGCCCCAGAGCCAGCGCTCCGCAGCCTGGCGGCCGACGCCCTGCTGGATGCAGCGGACGCCTGCCGCAAGGCGGGCCAGAACGCACAGGCCCTGGCCATCTACCGCGCAGCCATTCTGCAGGGAGAGAAGATGGGGGATCGCGACTGGGTGGTTCGCTTCACTGCCGCTGCCAAGAAAAGCGGGGCATCCTCCGTTACGATCGGTAGCCCATGTCCGCCTCTCCGATCGAACCAGCCGTGGCCCGTTCCGCAGACCCAGCCAGCGCTGATCGCAAGCCGCTGACCTACAAGGAGTCGGGCGTTGACATTGACGCGGGGGACGAGGTGGTGGACCGCATCCAGCACATCCTGAAGCGCACCCATGGCCCGCGCGTCATGGGCAAGCACGGCGCGTTTGCCGGGATGTTCCGGCTGGACTTCAACCACAAGCTGTTCAAGCGCAACTACCGGGACCCTGTGCTGGTGGGCTGCACCGATGGCGTGGGCACCAAGGTGATCCTGGCGGCCGAGCGTCGCGTCTACGACTCCGTGGGCATTGACTGCGTGGCGATGAACGTCAACGACCTCATCGTCCAGGGCGCAGAGCCCCTGTTTTTCTTGGATTACCTGGGTCTTTCCAAGCTGGAGCCGGCCGCCACGGCAGCCATGATCGAAGGCGTGGCCCGGGGCTGCGAGATCGCTGGCTGCGCGCTCATCGGTGGCGAGTGCGCCGAGATGCCGGACATCTACAAGCCAGGGGACTTTGACATCGCTGGCTTCTGCGTGGGTGTGGTGGAGCTCTCCCGCGTGGTGGACGCAGCGCGCGTGAAGAAGGGGGACGTGATCATCGGCCTCCGGTCCAGCGGCATTCATTCCAATGGGTTCACGCTGGTGCGGCGGGTGATCAAGGACGCTGGCCTGGACTTGGATGCGGTCTATCCAGAGCTGAGCCAGGATCCGCTGTGGAAGGTGCTGCTTGAGCCCACGCGCATCTACGCCAAGCCCATCGTGCGCTTGCTGGCCAGCTACAAGAAGAAGAAGGTGGTGAGCGGCATGGCGCACATCACCGGTGGTGGACTGCCTGGAAACGTCTGTCGAGCGTTGAGCTCCAAGCTGGACGCAGTTATTGACACCACCAAGTGGGCACCGCCACCTGTCTTCAGCCTGCTGCAGAAGTCCGGAAACATCGAACGAGAGGAGATGTTCCGGGTCTTTAATATGGGAATTGGCTACACGCTCATCGTTCGGCCTGCATTCGCGGATGCAGTGGTCGAAAAGCTCACCAAGTACGGCGAAGATCCCGTCGTGATCGGCGAAGTTGTGAAAGGTTCTGGGGCTGTGCAGCTGGTGGGTGGCTAGCTGCCCCGGCTGGCAAAATGCGGGCCAAACTCATTCTGGACTTGAGTTTATTGCTTTCTGTGCGGTCTGGGTTAGGCTTCTTCGGACTTCCAGCGGGCGGGACCTCATGTTGTTGGCCATTCAGGCCGACTGGGAAACACCCGCCCCGCAGGAGTTTGGCTACTGCGTTTTGCCTTTGCGCGGCGCTGGGCCATTGTCAGGCTTGTGGTCGCACGTAGGCGACCGAGTGTTCACTCTCTCTACTCGTAGTTGGAGAACCCCATGTTGAGCAGCACGAACTTCTTCAAGCGGTCGGCTTCCGGCCTGCTTGGCCCCGCGGCGGGCATCGCCGCGCTCTGTTGCATCGCCTCGCCGGCGATGGCACAGGATGAGTGCGCCACTGCGACCGTCGCAGTGATCGGCACCAACAACTTTGACACGACGGCCGCGACGGCGTCGGCCAACGCCCCAGCTGACACGCTGTGCGCTGGCACCTTCCTGAACTGGCTGGCCGGCAACAAGGACATCTGGTTTGTCTTCACGCCGTCCATCAGCAGCTTTGCTTCGTTCAGCACCTGCTTCACGGGTGGCTATGACACCTCGATGGCCCTCTACCAGGGCGCGAGCTGCGGCACCTCGACGCTGGTTGCATGCAACGGCGACGCTGCGGACGACACTGGCTGCCAGGCCTATCACTCCGAGATCAACGATTTCGCAGTGACTGCCGGCACCAACTACTACATCCGCATCGGTGGCTACTGCGCTGCAGCCAACTCCTGCACCTCCGGTGCTGGCGTGCTGACCATCAGCGCAGTGACCTTTGCTGAGTGCGCCAACTCCACCGATGGCTGCGGCACTGCCCACGCCACCGGCGGCTGCAGCGACACTGCCTGCTGCGAGCAGGTCTGCGGCGCTGCCCCAGACTGCTGCGCGGTTGCCTGGGATAGCACCTGCGTTGACCTGGCTGTGGCCCTCTGCGGTCTCTTCCAGTACAGCTGCACGGCTCCGGCCTATCCGAACGACTGCGCCACGTCGCCACAGAACGTGACCGACGGCCAGGTGGTGAACTTCAACACCTGCGGCGCCAACACCGACGGCCCACCAGAGACCGGCTGCAACTCGTCCAACGACGATGCTCCGATCTGGCAGGACCTGTGGTACCGCGTCCAGGCTGTTGCCAACGGCACGGCCATCTTCAGCAACTGCAACACTGCGAACTTCGACAGCAAGATCGCTGCCTACGACCTGGGCACCTCGCCCACCGTGGACGGCAGCCTCCTGCCCGACCAGTTCATCGGTTGCAACGAAGACTGCACCAACGACACTGGCTTCTTCACTTCGGAGCTGAGCGTCACGGTGCAGACGGGCCACTACTACCTGGTGCGTCTGGGCGGCTTTGAGAACGCCTGCGGCACCGGCACCATCTCGTTCAACATGCCTGATCCATGCTCGCTGCCAAGCACCACCGCCACAGAGAACGAACCCTGCGGCGATGACGTGAACCCCGGCTGCGACATTGACAACATCGTCCAGACGACCAACCTGGCCCTGAACACGAAGACCGCCGGCACCTTCTGGGCCGATGCGGAAGCCCGTGACACGGACTGGTACAAGTTCACCATCACCTCTCCGTCCACTGCGACGCTGAGCGTGTGGTCTGCTTCGTTCGCTGGCGTGTTCATCATCAACGGCGATCCCTGCGGTGACTTCTCGATCGTGGCTGGCGGCGCGGGCACCTGCCCATCCGTGGCCTCGGCGTGCTTGAACCCAGGCACCTACTACGCGTTCGTCGGCATGGAAGACTCGGCCGGCAACCCACTGTTCAGCGGCGTGCCCTGCGGCTCTGGCGCCCTCAATAACTACGTCATTGAGGTTGCTACGACCCCAGCGGTCTGCCCCGAACTCCTGGGCACTGTCTGCAGCGATCCTGGTCCGAACAACGTGAGCACCAACACGGACACTGCGACGCTGAACGCTTCGCTGGTGGCCTGCGCTGGCGGCTCCGGTGCGACGTCCTACACCACCGACAACTACTACGCTCGCGTCTTCCCAGCGGGCAGCGTGTCGGGTGAGATCCACTGCATCAGCTTCGGCGTGAGCAACATCAAGCTCACCAGCACCACCACTGCGGTGGTCAGCGACCTCGCCTTCGGTGGTCGTCTGAAGCTGTACCGCGACATCAACGGCGGCGCACCGGTCAACCCGGTGGAGATCGCTGGTGGTGACCTGGAAGAGATCGCTTCGCGCGACATCAGCATTCCAGGCGGCCAGTTCGTGGGCGTCGTCAACTTCGACCCGCCGCTGTGCGTGTCGGACGAGACTGCCAACAACCTGGTGGTTGCCCTTGAGATTGACCCTGTTGTGCCAACCGGCGCTGGCTATCAGGTCCGCGCTCGCGGTAACAACAACGGTCCGACCAACATCACCTACCTGAAGTCTGCTGGTTGCGGCATCAACCAGTACACGCTGACCACCACGGTTGGCGCGACCTTCACCACGGCATGGCTGGTCTCCATCAATGGCGACAACAGCGGCTGCGGTGCAGCATGCGTCGGTGACCTGGACAACTCGGGCACGGTGGACGGCACCGACCTGGGTCTGCTCCTGGGCAGCTGGGGCGCCTGCGCTGGTTGCCCGGCTGACCTGGACGACTCGGGCACGGTGGACGGCACCGACCTGGGCCTGCTCCTGGGCAGCTGGGGCGCCTGCCCCTAAGTGAGTGCTCTCACCCGCAAGGGTGAGGCAAGCCTGACTCAACACGCGGCCCCCGGATTCGTCCGGGGGCCGCTTTCTTTTTCCATCGCGTTGCGGGCTCTACTCGCCGCGCCACTGGCGGCGCTGCTTCTTGGCAGCGTCTGCCTTCTTGCTGTCCAGGCGACGCTGGATGCTGCCCTTGCTGGGCTTGGTCTTCTTGCGCACCTTGGGGCGAATGGCTGCGTGCGCCACCAGCGTCGCCAGCCGGGCCTGGCATGCGGTGCGGTTCTGGAGCTGGCTGCGGTGCATGTCGCAGCGGAACAGCAGCTCGCTGCCGCCCACCAGCGCGCTGCCAGCCTGCGCCACCAGCCGCTCGCGGGCGTCGGGGTGCAGTCCGCCAATGTCATCCAGCGCCACACGGAGCACCGCAGCGGTGCTGGACTTGTTCACATGCTGCCCACCTGGCCCACGTGCGGTTGTGAATGTCCACTCCAGGCGCGAAGGCAGCACCCACGCGCCGCGGCCCAGCAGCACAGCCCCCGGAGGCGGTGGTTGCCGCTCTGGGCGTGGCGGTGGCGCTGGTTGGCTGGGGTACGCTTCACCCATGATGCTTGCTATTGTCGCATGCGAATTGGTCCTGCAGGGCGCGGCGCCACCAGACGCTCCCGCCACGGCGCCTGCGACAGGTCCCGCCACCGTGACAGCCCCCGCCTCTGCGACCGCTCCCGTCACGGCGCCCCTCCGGCTGTCAGACGCTGCGCCGCTGGTGCTGGGCGTGGACGAGCCCGTGCAGGTCACTGCTGAAGTGGGTGCGTGGGTGGCGCGCCTGACTGGCAAGGCGCGCGTGGGTGCAGGCGGCACGTCGTTTGACCTGAACACCGATCTGGCTGTGGGCGAGACCATGGTGGGCTTTGCTGGCGAGATGGCGGTGTGGGTGGATCGCTGGCGCTTTGGCCTGGTGGGATTCCAGGCCTCTGGGGACGACAACCAGCGCGCCCGCAAGGCTGGCCTGTTTGGAACAACAGTCATCGCGCAGGGCGACCGCCTGCATGGAGACCTGAGCACCTGGATGGCTGGCGGGGAAGTGGGCTACGTGGTGTGGCGGCCCTTCGCAGATCAGCCCTGGCCGTGGAGCGCTGCGGGCGCCAACCGCCAGCAGGCCACAGAGTCCATGGGCGCCAACGGCCGCCCGCTGTTTGACCTGCGCGTGGTGGCCCTGGCTGGCGGCCTGGGCTTTGGCTACAGCCAGACGCTGGACAACACCACCACAGGATCTTTCAGCCAGTTCGACAAGACGGTGGGCGCCATCTACGGCGGAGGCGGGCTGGACATCGCGATTGGCATGGACAACCGTGTGCCGCTGCTGCAGGACCTGCGCATCTACGGCTACGCCGGTGTGGGGCCCACCATTCCAGACGCAGACATCATGTGGATGATCCGGGTGGGCATCGCTGCCATGCTGACGCCAAACCTGGGCGTGGAGTTCGGCTACCGCCTGTTTGACTTCAACCTGCAGGATGGCCCCAGCGACGTGGATGGCGGCATTCGCGGCATCTTTGCAGCGCTCAGCCTGAAGTTCTGATGCAGCCGGCCATGGACCAGGTGATGAGCCCTCGCCCCCCGCGCAAGTCCAAGTTTCTGCGCGCCAAGGTGCGCCACCTGCTGCTCACCAAGACGGCAGACAAACTGACGCTGGGTTCGCTCACCAGGCGGCACGCGCGGCAGCCCATCGAGCTGCGTGAAGTGACCGTGCGCGCTGCCGGCTGGCCGCACGCCTTTGACGGCCTGCGCATTGCGCATGTGACAGACTTTCACCTGGGCCACCTGATGCCCGTGGACCGCGCGGTGGAGGCAGTGCAGCGCGTGGCGGCCTGCAAGCCGGACCTGCTGGCCTGCACGGGCGACGTGGTGGATCTGGAGTGCGACGGCGTGGAGCCGCTGCTGGCCGCCATGGGCGCGGTGACAGCGCCGCTGGGGCGCTTCCTGGTGCTGGGCAACCACGACCACCTGGACAGCAACCACATGATCGAAGGCCTGGCCCGCATGCGCGGGCTGGAGGTGCTGCACGGCGAAGTCACCACGGTGGACGGCCAGCGCGGCGGCCTGCGCGTGGGTGGCGTGGACTGGCACCGGAGTGCCGCTGGCCTCCGCCGCAGCGTGGCAGCGCTGCCGCAGGTGCCGCACCTGCTCCTGGCGCACAATCCCAAGGCCTTCTTTGCCGCAGCCGACCGCGGCGTGGCGCTCACGCTGAGCGGGCACACGCACGGCGGACAGGTGGCGCTGAAGGCCCGCCCCAAGGCAAACCTGCACATCGGCAGCCGGCTGAGCGCTGGAACGTATCACCGGCGCGGGCACGCGCTCTTTGTGAGCGTGGGTGCTGGAGCGTGGTTCCCTGTGCGCCTGAACTGCCCACCAGAAGTGGTGCTGCTCACCGTGCGCTGCGGCTGACCGCGGTCCGCAGCCTGCGCGTGCTGCGCGCAGCGGCCAGCGCTACGCCGGTGCCAGCTCCTGCAGCAGCGCCCACGCAGCATCCACGTGCCGCGCCTCCACAGTGGGCGCGCCCACGCTGAAGCGGAGCACGAACCGGTCGTCCAGCCTGGTGTGGCTGAGGTACGCACGGCCGGTGGCGTTGACAGCCTGGAGCAGCGCTTCGGACGCCTGGCAGCCAGCCTTGAACCGGAAGCAGACCAGGGACCACGGCGTGGGCGCCACCAGCTCAAACCGGCTGTCTGCCCGCACGTGGGCGCGGAAGCGCTCTGCCAGGGCAATGTGATGGCGCACCATGGCCTGCAGGCCCTCAGCGCCGTAGTGGCGGATGACAAACCACAGCTTCAGCGCGCGGAACCGGCGGCCCAGCGGCACTTGCCAGTCGCGGTAGTCGATGACCTTGCCGCTCTCTGTGGCGGTGTTGCGCAGGTACTCCGGCAGCACGCTCAGCGCGCGCACCAGGGCGGCGCGGTCCTGCACCCAGAAGGCGTCGCAGTCAAAGTTCACCAGCATCCACTTGTGCGGGTTCACGCAGTAGCTGTCGGCCATCTCCACGCCTTGGTGGATGCTGCGGAACTCCGGGCACAGCGCAGCGGTCCCCAGATGCGCTGCGTCCACATGCAGCCAGATGCCGCGGCGCCGGCAGTGCGCGCCCAGCTGTGGCACGGGATCCACCGCGTGGCTGCCTGTGGTGCCAATGCACGCCACGCAGAAGAAGGGGGTGCGGCCAGCAGCCAGGTCTGCCTCCACCATGCTCATGAACGCACCAGCATCCATGGAATGATCAGCGCGCGTGGGCACCAGGCGCAGCGCGCTGGCGCCCAGGCCTGCGATGCGCATGGCCTTCTCCACGCTGCTGTGCGCATGCTGCGTGGCGTAGGCCACCAGCTGCTGCGGGCACGCTGCCAGCCCGAGTGCGCCAGCATGCTGCTCTGTTGCGCGCTCGCGTGCCGCGATGAGCGCGCACAGCGTGGCGCTGCTGGCGGTGTCCTGGATCACGCCACCACCAGCGCTGCTGCTGTGGAAGCACTGCGGCAGGCCAAGCATCTGCAGCAGCCAGTCCAGCACGTGGGTCTCCAGCTCCGTGCACGCAGGGCTGGTGGCCCACAGCATGCCCTGTATGCCCAGGCCAGCGCTCAGGAGCTCACCCAGGATGGCAGGGCCGCTGGCGTTGGCTGGGAAGTACGCAAAGAAGTTGGGGCTCTGCCAGTGCGTCACGCCGGGCAGCACCACGCGGTCCACATCCGCGGCGATGGCCTCCCACGGCTCGCCCGTCTGGGGAGGCTCGGTGGGCAGCTGCGCGCGCACCCATCCAGGCGCAACGTTGCTGCGCACTGGGCGCTCCTCCACGGTGCGCAGATACTCGGCGATCCAGTCCACCATGGCGTGGCCATGGCGGCGGAACTCGTCGGGCGTCATGTGCCGGGGCTGTTCCAGCGTCACGCGTAGTGGCGGCCAAAGCGGTTGTTGATGAAGTCGCTGAAGCGCACGTCTTCGTTGCGCACCAGGCCATGCTGGGGCGTGCGGCCCTCATGCAGCAGGTCAAGCACTGCGCACACGCCGCAGGCCGTGGTGATCTGGATGGCCGTCCAATGATGGCCGCCGATCTCCTTGTGCCGCACCAGGCGCGCGTAGGTCTTCTCGGTGTAGCGGCCGTGCAGGGTGCCAGCCGCGCTCACAAAGATGGCCACCACGTCCTGCGCCGTGGTGGGAAGGGCGCGCTCGAACGCGCGCTTCAGCTCGTCGCGGTGCTCGCGGAACCCCAGGTCCCACAGCAGCAGCTTGAGGATGGTGTTGTGCCCCGGATACCGCATGGTCTTGTAGCTGAGGTGCTTTACTTTGCCCTGCAGGGTGAGGGCAAACGTGCCCAGGCCGCCGCTGGTGTTGAACGCCTCCAGCTCGATGCCCTCGATCATCATGTGCTCCAGGCCCTCCAGCGCTGGGACTGTGACCAGTTTGCCGTCAATGACGGCTTCGCAGGGCTGGATGTACTCGTTGATGAGTCCGTCGGTGCTCCACGTCAGGTTGTACTTCAGCGCATTGCTGGGGAACTCTGGCAGCGCGCCCACGCGCATCTTCACTTCGTGCAGGTCGATCATGCCCTCGATGACATGCGCTGCCGCGATGGTGATGAAGCCCGGCGCCAGGCCGCACTGCGGAACGAACGCCGTCTTGGCGCCGTGCGCCAGCTCCATGACCTTCTTGGTCACAGCCACGTCCTCGGTCAGGTCCAGGTAGTGCACGCCCTTGGCCTTGGCGCGCTCAGCGATGCGCGCGTTGCAGAAGAAGGGCGCGCAGCTGACCACGGCCCACTGGCCGTCCAGCGCAGTGTCCAGGATCTTGATGTCGTCAAAGCCGCCGTGCACGGCGCGCGCGCCCTTGGCCAGCACCAGGGTCTCATCCAGGCTGTGCTGGTGGCCGTCCATCACCGTGACGTGGTAGTCGCCGCACGTCTGCAGAAGGAAGGCCACCATGCGGCCGATCTTGCCAGCGCCAAGGACCAGAACGTTCTTCACAGGAACTCCTCAGGGGTAGATAGGGCAGTGCTTCAGTGCTTCAGGCAGGCAGTTTTTCCAGCTCGTGGCTCACTTCATTCATCAGCTCGCCCATGGTGTCTGGGCCAAAGCTGAACTTCAGGCCAGAGGCGCGGAACAGCTCTGGCAGCGGGCGGCTGCCGCCCAAGGCCAGGCCCTTCTTGTAGTTCTGCAGCGCGTTGCCTGGGTGCCGGCGGGACTGCAGCCACATCTGCAGCGCGCCCAGCTGCGCGATGCCGTACTCGATGTAGTAGAAGGGCACGCCAAAGATGTGCAGCTGGCGCTGCCACATGGTGCGCAGCGCGTCCTCATATCCCTGCCAGCTCACAGCAGCGCCGA
>JAXMAM010000050.1:0-9171 GCA_046350455.1 Phycisphaerales bacterium
GATGAGCGCATAGCCGTCTGCTGTCTTGCCGGACACCAGCAGCACCTGCGCCTTGTTCAGGCGCTGCATGCTCTTCTCTGGACCGACAGAGTCCGCGATGATCTGGTCCATCAGCTTGAGCACTGTGGGCCAGTCCTTGTCTTCGTAGGCCTTGGCGATCTCCTCCTGGCGCGCCATGGACTTGCGCTCCGCCTCAAGCGCGGCGTCGAAGTCCTTCTTGGCAGCCTGCACATCCCAGGTGCCAGCCACGATCTTGGAGAGCGGCTCATCCATGGTCATGGGGTGGCCGATCCACTGCACCACGCCCTCCTTGACGATGAACGCGGTGGGGATGCCAGACTGTCCAGCGGCCTTCATGTACGCGTCGTGCGTGCTGTGGTCTGGATCAGTGGCCAGCGTGTAGCGCGCCTTCTGCTTCCACTCGTCCTGGTTCAGGAAGGTGGTCACCTTCTGGACAGGCTCGTCGCTGACGCCCACCACGACCACCTTGTCCTTGTAGTTGTCGGCCAGTTCGCTCAGGTGCGGCATGCTGGCGCGGCAGGGCGGGCACCACGTGGCCCAGAACTCAATGACATACGTCTTGCCTGGTTCAAAGAACGCTGGCTTGGTGCCGCGGACGTAGTCGCTGATGTCCGGGAGGGGCGCCTTGGAGCCAAGAGAAAGGCCTGGGCCGTCCACAGGGGACAGCGCCAGGCCGAATGCTGCTGCGAGGATGGGTGTGATCATGGTTGGCTCACTTGCCAGTGGGGGCTCCGCCAGCACCGCCAGCGCCACCTGCACCACCGGGAGCGCCGTTGCCGCCGCCACCAGCGCCGCCGTTGCCGCCAGCGCCGCCAGCACCCTTCATGCCGCCGCCGCTGCCACCCATGCCGCCACCGCCCATGCCCATGGCCTTGGACATCTCAGCCTGCATGGCGCTCTGGAAGGCGCGGGTCACTTCACCCACGTTGGCAAACTTGCCTGCGGCCACATCGGCGGACACCTGCGCGGCAGCCGTCTTGGTGGCGGTGCGCATGGAGTCGCCGAACATGTTGGCCATCATGGCCATCTGGCCGCTGGCTGCGCCCACGTCGCCGCCGGGCATCAGCTTGTCAAAGTTCAGGTACCAGCTGCCCTCCATCAGGGTCATTGGCACAGGAGTGCCAACCTTCACCCCCTTGGCATCTTTGTAGAAGACGTCCACGTTGGCGTCATCCACCTTGACTGCCTCGAACGTGCCCAGCTCTTCGCCCTCTGGCAGGTTGATCAGGCCGTTCATCGGGCGCTTGAACTTGGTCACCACGGCTGCGGCCACAGGCTGCATGTCCTGCGCCATGGCGTTCATCACGCGGATGGCGATGTCTGCATCGGGGCTGCCCTTCAGCGCGGCCACCAGGCGGGCGGACGCGTTGGGGTCGGTGCCGATGGTCTTGAAGAGCGTGAGCGCTTCGTCCACCGAGGCAAAGCCCTTGCTGGTCACTGCTGGATACGCCTTGGACGCAGAAGGGGAGAGTTCTGGCTTGCCACCCGCAGCGCCACCCATGCCGCCAGCGCCACCCAAGCCGCCGCCTGCGCCGCCCTTGCCACCAGCGCCGCTGCCACCTGCGCCACCACCGCTGGGCGGTGCGTCGGTCTTGGGTGCTGTGTTTTGCGGCAGGAAGGAAGTCTTGGTGGTGGGTGTGGAGGCGCTGCTGCCATCCTGATACTTCTTCAGGGTCTCAGTCAGCTCGTCGCGCATGTCTGGGTTGGCGATCTCCACAGCCTTCTTCTGAGTGGCCACAGCTGCGGCCTTGTCACCCTTGTCCCACTGCGCGCGGGCCAGGGTGTCCAGGATGGCTGCATCCTTGTTGTTGCTGGCCTTGGCTGCGGCCTGCGCCACCGTGAGCGCAAAGTCAACGTTGCGATCCTTCACCTTCGGGTTGTCCAGCACGAACCATGCCAACTGGTTGAGGACCATGGGATCGGTCGCATTGGCGGCCATCAGGTCCTTGCCCAGCGCGTAGCCAGTTGTGGGATCGTTGGCGTCGGTCAGCAGCAGCTGGAACTTCTGCAGCTGCAGGCTGGTCTTCTGCATGCCCGTGGCTGCGGCAATGTCCTCGTCCAGCAGCTTCATGATGCCAGCCCAGTCATTCTTGGAACGCAGCTCGCGGATCTTCAGGCTGCGCTCCATCTGCTTGCGGGCAGCAGCCTGCTGCTGGTCAAAGGTCTGCTTGAAGGCAGGCATGTCCCATGTGCCGGCCACCACCTGGGCCAGCGGCTCGTCCATGGTCATGGGATGACCAATCCACTGCACCTTGGAGTCCTTCACGATGAACGCCGTGGGGATCCCGTTCTGGCCAGCGGCCTTCATGTAGTCCGCGTAGGTGCTGCCGTCTGGGTCTGTGGCCAGCGTGTAGCGGGCCTTCTCCTTCCACTCGTCGGTGTTCAGGAACTTGGAGACTGTCTCCAGCTTCTCGTCGCTCACGCCCACCACCACGACGTTCTTGTCCTTGTAGTGGTCGTAGACCTCGCTGAGGTGCGGCATGCTGGCGCGGCACGGACCGCACCACGTGGCCCAGAACTCCACCACGTAGACCTTGCCAGGCTCAAAGAACTTCGGCTTGTCGCCGCGCACCCAGTGCTCGATGTTCGGCACAGGTGCGGGGTCGCCCACAGCCAGCGTCTTGGCAGGCGGAGCGTTTTGGAAGCAGACCAGTGCGAGCGAACCAACCAGCGCAGTAAGCATTGTTGTCTCCTAGTAGGAAGGACCGACTGTACCACCGTGGAACCTTCCGCACGCGGTTTGGATGGCTGGAGCGGGCGCCCGGAATGTTCGTAAAGCCATGTAGGTAATGGGTTTGCGGCCTCCGGCGGCCCTTTGGCGGTCATGCCTGTGAAGCCCGGCAAGGCCGTATCCTCAGCCGCGCATGCCAGCCACCATCATTGACGGCAACGCGCTCTCTGCTGTGGTCCGCCAGAGCATCCGTGCGCGCGTGGCCAGTGCTGGAAAGTCCGTGCGCCTGGATGCTGTGCTGGTGGGGAACGACCGCGCCGCAGAGATCTACGCGCAGAACCAGGCGCGTACGTGCAGCGAGATCGGCATGGAGTACGTGCTGCATCGCCTGCCAGCTGGCGCTGGCTTTGACGACATCGCTGGCCGCGTGCTGCTCTTGAGCACCGATCCCTCGGTGCACGCGCTCATGGTGCATCTGCCATTGCCTCCCGGCGTGGATACGGAGCGCGTGCAGAGCCTCATCGCACCAGAGAAGGACGTGGAGGGCGTCAACCCTGCCAACATCGGCAATGTGGTGTATGGGCGGCGGAGCCTGGTGCCATGCACTGCGCTGGCGGTGGTGGAGATGATCGAGAGCACGGGCATCAACCTGCGCGGCCGCCGCTGCGTGGTGGTGGGCGCCAGCAACATCGTGGGCAAGCCTGTGGCGGTGCTCCTGATGCGCGCGGAAGCCACGGTGATGAGCACCAACAAGCACACGGAAGACCTGCCAGCGCTGGCACGCACGGCCGACGTGCTGGTGGCCGCAGCTGGCGTTCCAGGGCTGGTCACGCGGGACTGGGTGAAGCCGGGCGCCGTGGTGGTGGACGTGGGGATCAACCGCGTGAAGGGCCCGGACGGCAAGAACATGACCGTGGGCGACGTGGCCTTTGCAGAGGTTTCGGCCGTGGCAGGCTGGGTCTCGCCGGTGCCAGGCGGCGTGGGCCCCATGACTGTTGCCATGCTGCTGCGGAACGTGGCCGACGCTGGGCTCCGCTAGGCAGCGCGCTGCTCAGGCCAGAAGGCGCTGCGCTTCGCGGTACTTCTCCAGCGTGGCTTCCACAATCTGCGGCGGCAGCGCTGGGCCAGGCGGCTCCTTGCGCCAGGCCCCGGCCGCCACCTGCTCCAGCAACCAGTTGCGCAGGAACTGCTTGTCAAAGCTGGGCTGGTCCTTGCCGGGCGCGTAGCCCTGTGCTGGCCAGTAGCGGCTGGAATCTGGCGTGAGCACTTCGTCCACCAGCAGGAGCTCGCTGGTGGGCTGGCCGGCAGCGTCCAGCGCGTGCCCAAATTCAAACTTGGTGTCTGCCAGGATGATGCCGCGGCCCTGCGCAAACTCCGCTGCCATGCGATAGATGGCCAGCGTCAGCGCGCGGAGCTGCTCCACGAGCGGGCCGCCCACGGCTGCGCACGCCTGGTCAAAGGAGATGTTCTCATCATGCCCAGTCTCCGCCTTGGTGGCAGGGGTGAAGATGGGCTCTGGCAGCTGCTGGCACTGGCGCAGGCCGGACGGCAGGCGCACGCCGCACACCGTGCCATGCTGCTGGTACTCCACCCAGCCGCTGCCAGCCAGATAGCCGCGAGCCACGCACTCGATGGGCACCACGCGCGCCGCGCGGCACACCATGGAACGGCCCTCCAGCGCTAGCTGGTCTTCAGGCGAAAGCCCCGGGATGTCTGCCACGCTGGTGCTCAGCAGGTGGTCCGCCACCAGCTTGCGAGAACGAATGCGGCTGAACCAGGCCACGCTCATGGAGGTCAGCAGCTGGCCCTTGCCCGGAATGGGGGTGGGCATGACCACGTCGAAGGCGCTGATGCGGTCGGTGGCCACCACCAGGAGGCGCGGGGGACTGCCCGCAGCCTGTGGCAGCTGGTAGACATCGCGAACCTTGCCTTGCCGGCGCCCCTTCAGCGGAAGATCGGTGGCGAACACAGCGCTGGCGTGCGACGTTCCGTGCATGGGAAATGCCGATGGTAGCGCGTTTGCGCCTGCAACCCGCAGGGGTGGCGGGGGCGTACTACACTGCGCTGCTCATGCTGCGTTTTGCGGTTTTCACCGAGCATGGCCCTGCGCGCGAGTGGCCCTTGGTCAACGCGCACCTTCTGGGTTCCGACGACGTCTCGGCGCCCGGAGCGGTGGCGTTCCAGGACGGGCACATCGTGTGCCGCCCCGCGGACACGGTGAGTGCGCACGCGCTGGCGCTGCTGGTGGACGCTGGGTCCGCTGGCAAGCTCATGCTGCCCACCTGCCTGCTGGAGCAGCGCGAAGAGCCCTACCGACTGAACGAGGAGCTGGCTCGCCACCGCATCAAGCTCTTCCTGGAGAAGAGCGAGAACTGGGGCCTGCTGGACCCAGCCAAGGCGCCAGAGGCCTTCGAGCTGTTCGAGCGCTCGCGCTCCATGTTCGTGCAGGGCATGGTGGAGGCGGACCCCTTCCGCGCTGAGATGGCCCACCGCGAGGCGCTGGCCCTTTCGGTCCGCGCCAGCGAGCGCCTGACCATGCGCCGCGCCGAGTGGATGCTGCATGGACGGTATGGCAAGCAGGGCGCCAGCAACGCGCTGGGCGTGCGCGTGCCGCTGGAGAAGCAGCCGGACCACCTGAAGACCGCGCTGCACAAGGAGTTCGATATCGTCGCGGTGCCCACGCCGTGGGCGCTCATCGAGCCAACCCCGGGCCGCTATGTGTGGGACGCCACCGACCGCTGGATGGCCTGGGCCAAGCAGAATGACCGCCGCGCAGTGGGCGGGGCGCTCCTGGACCTGGGGCCAAACGGCGTGCCTGGATGGGTGCGCCCGCTGCTGTCTGATCCGGCCAAGCTCAAGGAGCGCCTGTACGCCTTCGTGCACGAGACGGTGGTGCGCTACGGGCCTGTGTGCTCCATCTGGAACATCGCCAGCAGCGTGCACATGAACGAGACCGCTCAGCTGAGCCTGAACAGCATGGTGGAGTCCACGCGCGTGGCGGCGGTGGCGGCGCGCGCGGCTCGCAAGACAGCCAAGTTGCTGGTGGAGATCGGCGACCCGTTCAACGACACGGTCACCACCAACGCTGGCGCAGTGACCGCGCTGCACTACCTGAAGGCCATCATCTCGGATGGCATCAGCTTTGATCTGCTGGGCATTCCCATGCTGGTGGGCCAGGAGGCCCGTGGCCGCGGCGCCCGCGACGTCATGCAGCTGGCCGCCATGTTGGACCGCTTCACTGGCCGCAAGGAGGTTCCGCCAGTCATCGTGACTGCGCTGGGTGCGCCCAGCAAGGACGATGGTCCCACTGCAGGATGGTGGCGGCAGCACTGGTCGCTGCAGTCGCAGGGTGGCTTTGCGGCGATGGCCTTCCAGGCGTCCATGGCCAATCCAGGCGTGGCAGCTGTGGTCTGGGACCGCCTGCGCGACGGCGCTGGCACGGGCGCTGGTGGAGGCGGCCTGTTCAACGAGGATGGCTCGCCCAAGCCAGCCGCAGAGCGCCTGCTCACCGTGCGGCGCCGCCTGCGCCAGCCGCTGGGCGCGCTGGATGCGGCTTCGTCCAGCGCAGATGTGGACGCGTAGGCCATGCAGGGGGAGCCACATGTTTCGCGGCTGACGGCTGCTGTGGTGGGCGGGCTGCTGGTGCTGGCAGCAGTGGGACTGGACATGCCCTGGGGTGGCGTGTGGGCCATGCCAGCCGAGCAAGGTGGAGCACAGGCGGAGTGCACGGCGCCGCTCTCCCTGTCCACCGCCACTGCCGCGGAGCTGGAGCTCCTTCCGGGCGTGGGGCCATCGCTGGCCGAGCGCATCGTGCAGGACCGTGCCGCCAACGGGCCGTTCGCCACAGTGGCAGATCTGGACCGCGTGAAGGGCGTGGGGCCTGCCATGCTGGAACGGGTCTCGCCCTACCTGGTGCCGTGACGCACCCGCTGCGCCCGCTGCACCCGCTGCACCCGCTGTCCCCGCAGCGCCCCCGCAACCCACCCGCAACGCCTACGCTTTGCGCTCTATGTCCGTCCGCACGGACGATAGCGCTGCCTGGTTCGCCCAGGTGGCATCCAGTCCATCGCTTGAACCCCTGGCCGCCAACGTCCAGGTGGGCGGGGCATCGTCTGCGCGTAGCGCGCGCGGCAGCAGCACCACGTTTGTGGCCGCTGCGCTGGCAGCGCGCTGCAAGCGTCCGCTGCTGCTGGTGACCGCGCACCTGGACGAAGCAGATGAGGCGTACGCAGAGCTGGCGGACCTGCACGCCGCAGGCCAGGGCGGCCAGCCAGCGCTCCTGCCTGCACTGGAGGCGCCAGGCGAAGGTGGCGCAGCGCTGACCTTCTTGCGAGCGCCTGGCAGTGGTGCGCTGCCTGCGCGCTGGCACGCCGCCGGCAGTGCTGGTGGCGCCCTTCGAGCAGCGATGCAGATGGTGCCAGACGCAGCGCTCCTGGCGCGACTGATGCGCGCGTGGTGCGCGTGGGTGACCGCGCTGATCCGCGCGCGCTGGCAGCGTGGCTGACCGGAGGCTGGCCAGCCACGCGCAGACGCCATCGAGAGCCCTGGTGAATTTGCCGTCCGCGGCGGCGTGAGGACATCTTTCCCGCCTGGCGGCGTGATGCCGGTGCGCCTGGACTTCTTTGGCGACGAGGTGGAGCGCATCTTTGAGATTGACCTGGCCACGCAGGCCAGCGACCGCGCTGCGCAGGAGGCGCTGCTGGTGGGCGCCAGCACCAGCGCACTGCTGGATGGCGAGGGCCAGGTGCCACCACGCGCCTGCTGCAATCTGGCAGCCAGTCTGCGTGCTCTCCGAGCTGTCTGAGATCCTGGAGCAGGGCCGCGGCTACTGGGAGCGCGCGCAGGATGGTGGTGCCGTGCAGGCGCCGCCCGAGGTCTTCAAGAGCCTGCAGACCTGCTGCCACGCGGTGGTGGACATCAACGGCTTCAGCGCCACCAACGCCAGCGACCGCGTGGTGCCGCTGCCCGTGGAGGCGCTGCCTGCCTTTGACAGCGACGTGCGCGCATCGTTTGGCGAGGTGCTGCATCTGGCTGGCGAGGGCCCGGTGTGGCTCTGCTGCGACACGCCAGGCGAACTGACCCGCGGCCAGGAGCTGCTGGACGAGCACGCGCCCGGCTGCAAGGCGCACCTGGTGCGGCAGCATGTGCACCGCGGCTTCCGCTGGCTTGAGCCTGGCGCGCGCCCGCTGAGCGTGGTGCCCCAGCATGAGCTGCTGCAGCGCTTTGGCGTGCGCCGGCGCGTGCAGCGAGTGGGCGCCGCCACCACGCGCGACGCATTCCTGCAGTTTGCACCCGGTGACTACGTGGTGCACCGCGACCACGGCATCGCGCGCTTCCTGGGCCTGCAGATGATGGCCACGCGCGACGGCGGGCCAGAGGAGGAGTTCCTCACCCTGCAGTTTGACGGCCAGGTGAAGCTGCATGTGCCAGCAGCCAAGATCGACCTGGTGCAGCGCTACGTGGGCGCTGGTGCTGCGCGCCCGCCGCTCAGCACGCTGGGCGGCCGCCGGTGGAAGGCGCAGAAGGAGCGCGTGCAGGAGGCTGTGCGCGACCTGGCCGGACACATGCTGCGCATCCAGGCCGCGCGCGAAGGCACTGCGGGCGTGCGCTACCCCGACGACACCACGTGGATGCGCGAGTTTGAGGCGGACTTCCCCTACACCGAGACAGAGGACCAGGCCGCTGCGATCGTGGCGGTGAAGCGCGACATGCAGAGCGCGCGCCCCATGGACCGCCTGGTCTGCGGCGACGTGGGCTTTGGCAAGACCGAGGTGGCCATCCGCGCTGCGTTCAAGGCGGTGGAGTTTGGCAAGCAGGTGGCGGTGCTGGTGCCCACCACGGTGCTGGCCGAGCAGCACGAGCGCACCTTCCGCGACCGCTTCCGCGCGTATCCGTTCCGCATCGAGAGCCTGAGCCGATTCAAGAGCGGGGCGGACACCAAGCGCATCCTGGAGGACCTGGCGCGCGGCCAGGTGGACGTGGTGATCGGCACGCACCGCCTGCTGAGCGCTGATGTGCGCTTTGCGGACCTGGGGCTGGTGGTGGTGGATGAGGAGCAGCGCTTTGGCGTGGAGCACAAGCAGCGGCTGCTGGAGTTCCGGCTCACGGCGGACGTGCTCACGCTGAGCGCCACGCCCATTCCGCGCACGCTGCACATGAGCCTGCTGGGCCTGCGCGATATCAGCAGCCTGACCACGCCGCCGCCAGACCGCCGCGCCATTGTCACAGAGGTCATTCCGTTCAACCGCAAGCGCGTGCAGCAGGCCATCCAGCGCGAGCTGGCGCGCGAGGGCCAGGTGTTCTTTGTGCACAACCGCGTGCACGACATCGAGGAGGTGGCCCAGGAGGTGAAGGCCATGGCGCCCGACGCGCGCGTGGTGGTTGGCCACGGGCAGATGACGCCTGCCATGCTGGAGAGCGTGATGCTGGCGTTCATGCGGCGTCAGGCTGACATCCTGGTGAGCACCACCATCATCGAG
>JAXMAM010000051.1:0-8186 GCA_046350455.1 Phycisphaerales bacterium
TTCTGCGGTCTGGTGGGCGGAATGAGGCATGCGCAACGGGGGAACCCATAGGATAGGTCTCCCCGCCGCATCTGCGGCCCGCGTTGGAGGGCACCTATGACCACCGCACTGGCCACTGCAGCCAACCCCAATCCAGCCTCGTTTTCAGTGCTGATCCCATTGTTCGCAGTGGGCGTGGCGCTGGTGCTGGGGTGGGCGTGGTGGGTGCGCTCCATCAATCTGGCTCTGGGTCTGGCCAGCACGGTGGCCATGTGGACGCTGGCCTATGTGGCGCTGCTTCAGCCAGGCTTCCTTGCAGGTGAACTGCTGTTTGCAGGCATGGTGCTGTGCTTGGTGCTTGGCGGCGCGCGCGCTGCCCGCCTGCGCGCCGCAGCGCAGCCCGGCTCGCCCGCCACGCACGCGCATGGCCTGCGCGTGGGCCTGGTCTCCGCCACGGTCAATCTGATGGTGCTGGGCATGTTCCTGCGCCCAGAGCAGGGCAACACCGCCACGCAGGCAGCGCTGTACGCCAGCGGCCTGTTCGCTGGCAGCGCCATCCTGGGCTGGGTGGGCGACATCATCGGCCAGCGCATGCGCCCCGCAGCGCGCACCACGGATCCATCGGTGCTCATGGCCGCTGTGCTCGCCGCCAACATCCTGGTCATGGTGGTGCTGGGCGGCCTGGTCACCAGCCTTGAGTCTGGCCTGGCAGTCCCAGACTGGCCCAACAGCTTTGGCCACAACATGCTGCTCTATCCGCTCAGCGCCATGAAGGGCGGCATCTTCTACGAGCACGCGCACCGCCTCTTCGGCATGCTGGTGGGGGTGACCACGCTGTGCACGTGGATGGTGGTCATCAAGGATCAGAAGCGCATGCTGCCCCGCGCGCTTGCCAGCCTCATGGTGGTGCTGGTGATCACGCAGGGCTGGCTGGGCGGGCTGAGCGTCACAGGCAACGTGACCACCTCCATGAACCCCGCAGACCTGGCGCCCAACGTCAAGATCCGCATCGCGCACGCCATGCTGGGGCAGAGCGTGTTTGCCCTCGGCATGGTCTTGGCCTTTGCGGTCACGCAGCGCTGGGCCACCGCAGTTCCACTGCAGGTGCCGGGTGCGCGCTCTGCTCGCGCGCTGCCCGTGTGGGCGCTGGCCTGCCTGATTGTCCAGCTCTTCCTGGGGGCGTGCGTGCGCCTGCTGCAGAAGCCGCCCACGGGCGAAACCGGCGCCTCCATCCCCTCTTGGGCGTTGCACGGCCACATCACCATGGCGCTCATCGTGGCCACGGTGGCCATCCTTGCGGGCCTCCGCTGCAGCCGCGTGTCGCAGCTGCCGTGGCTGCAGCGCACTGGCAAGGCGGTCATGCACACCGTGGGGCTGCAGATGGCGCTGGGCATCGGAGCGCTGGTGGTGGTGCTGGTGCGCCGCGGCACAGAGATTCCCTGGTGGGAATACTCGCTGACCACCGCTCACCAGGCCACTGGCGCGCTGCTCCTTGGCCTCACTGCAGCGCTCGCCGCCCAGGCGCTGCGCTTTGTAGCGCCTGCCCCGCAGGGCGTCACTGCGCCCGCAGCACAGGCTTGAGCGCCTCCTGCAGCGCCAGCACACTGTAGGCCGTCACCAGATCTGGCTGGCTCTCCTGCCATCGGTCTGCGGTGTTCACCCACGCGCCATCGGTGCGCTGCCGCACCAGCAGAGCGTCCGCCAGTTCATCGCGCCAGTTGTGCGGCTTGCCATCGGCATCCACGATCACCGCCTGGCCAGCAGCGTTCAACGCGCGGGCCATGGCGTGCAGGTAGTAGAAGTGTCCCTGCGCTCCCAGGCCTGGGTTCTGGTCAAAGGTGAAGTGCCTGCGAATCCAGTCGTACGCAGCCAGCACCCGCTCATCCTTGGGCGCCAGGCCCGCATACAGCATGCTCTTGAAGCCGGCGTAGGTCATGCTGCCATAGCTGCGCAGCGTCTTGGCAGCGCCTTCTGGCAGCTTTTCGCTGGCGTCCTCGCTGGCAAAGGTCTCGCCGCCGTTCACAGGCGTGTAGACAAAGCCGCCATCGCCGCTGCCAGCCTGCGCCCAGCTGGCTGGATTCTGCTTGGAATTCTGCGTGCGCAGCACAAAAACCAGCGCGCGCTGCACCGCTGGGTCGTCTGGCGAGGCACCTGCGTCGTGCAGCGCCTCCAGCATGATCTGCGTGTTGCTCAGGTCTGGGCGCCCGTGGCGGCCGTAGCCAGCGCCGCCGTACCAGTCATCCTTGGGGCTGATCCCCTTGGCCTGATCCCATTGGTTGTTCACCAGCCACAGTCGGACAGTCTCCAGCTCCCTGGCCAGGTGCGCGTCCTGCTGCGCGGCAAGCCCCATCAGCACAAACGCCGCCACATAGTTGGACAGCCCACCCTTGGGATCTGGCGTGAACTCACCACGCATGTTGGTGGAGCTCAGCACGTAATCCAGCGCGCGCTGCGCCCGCCCGTCGGCCAGGGCTGTGCGGCCGCTCTGCGCAAACGCCTTCAGCACCATGCCAGTGACCGCCACCGACGCCGCATTGGAGCTCTTGGTCTGGTCTGTGCCCTTGGCTGGCGTGCCCTCCATCCAGCCGCCATTGGGTCCCTGCGAGCCCTCGAAATAAGCCAGTCCCTTGTCCACCGCAGCTTTGGCCTTGGCAAATCGGGCTGGATCCATGGGCACTTCCTCAGCCCGCTCTGCGATGCGCGCCACCACTGGCAGCGGCTGCACCACGGCCGCTGGCACTGCTGGATCGCCCACCGTCTTGATCTTGGCAGCATCCACCCGCGTGTCGCGAGGCGTGCTGGGCACAGCCAGCACCGCTGCGCGCGTGGCGGCAGAGAGCGGGCCAGCAGCAGGCGTCGGTGCGCCCGCCGCAGCCGCTGCGCTCTGCTTTGGCAGGGCCTTCAGATACACCAGGAAGTCCGCCATGCGCGGCGCAGTCACGGCTGGCTGCCCAGGCGGCACTGGCTGCTTGGGGTCTGGGCCCACGCCTGTGAAAAGCAGCGGTGCCATGAACACGCCGCTTGCGCCCTCCTGCGGCGTCACGCGCACTGTGGCCAGCAGGCTGTCGCCGTCTGACTTCACGCCCACCAGCTGCGCTGCCAAGCGCGGGTCCTTGCTGGTCACAGAGTCAATCCGCACGCCGTTGGCATGCTTGATCTCCACAGAAAACTCGCCGGGTTCGCCCACATGCAGCAGGCCAAGATTCTCTCGGTACTGGCCAAAGCCAAAGCTTGGGCTGATTCTCGTGCAGTTGTGGCGCACGCGCATGTCCACCAGCGGCGCGTCCGCGCGGTCCGTCTCGATTAGCAGGTACTTGGGCACCTGGTCGCACGGCGCAGCGCTGAAGTCATAGCGCACCTGGTACGAAGCGCGCGGCGCGTCCTTGGCCGGATCCCAGCCCACAAACACAGGTGCCACGCCTTGCAGGCTCAGCACGCGGAAGGGCTTGCCATCAATGGCCTCCACCGTGATGACGCCCTTGGTCTGCTCTGGAAAGTCGAATGCGTTGACAAACGCATCGCGCGTCTGGCGCCCGTCGGCCGTGCGGTTGTCCTGCACGCAGCGCACGGAGTACGCCACCTCGGCGCGCAGCTTCACCTCCACGATGCCTGGCACGCCTTCGAACTGCATGCGCACCGCGGCCACCTTCTCGCCGGTGGCGCCGCTGGTCTTCATGCTCACTGGCACCGTGATGGAGCCTTTGGCTGGGATCACCTTGCCAAGCATGTCCATAGTGGTGCACTGGCAGGTGGGCACGCTGCGGATGCAGGTGACTGGCCTGTCCAGCGGGTTCACGATCCTGGCTTCCAGCGTCAGCTCCTTGCGTGGCGGCACAAAGCCAAAGTCCTTGAAGGGCGGCTCTGCCTTGATGGGGCACTGCGCCACAGCCTGCTGCACCATGCGCTCCTCCGCCTGGGCCTGGGCTGGAGCAATCCTCGGATTGGCGCTTGCGGGATCTGTCTGGGGCGTCTGCGGCTGCGCAGCCAGCACAGCCAGCAGCACCGGGTAGAGGAGGGTTGTCATGGCGTTGGTTCCAGCGGGAGTGCCTGCCACCAGGCAGGGCGCGTCCATCGTAAGACGCGGGGCTGCCGTTGTGGTTCTACACTCGCAGGCGATGCAAGCCATTGAATTCAAGGCAGCAGGGTCGCCTGCCTCGGCCCAGGTGCAGTTTGTCACGCAGCGTGCGCAGCCGCAGCCCAGCCCGGGACGCGCACTGGTGCGCACGCTGGCTTCGGCCATCAATCATCTGGACCTGTGGGTGGCGCGTGGTCTGCCTGGCATCGAGACGCAGTGGCCAACCGTGGGCGGCAGCGACGGCGTGGGCGTGGTGGAGGCCGTGGGTGCCGGCGTGGATGCAGCATGGATCGGCAAGCGCGTCATGCTGAACGCAGCCATCATGCGCGAGCAGCCCGCGCTGCCGGACCGCGCACCTGCTGGCGAGGACATCTGGATGATCGGCGAGCACGAGCCAGGCACGCACGCCGCCTTCTTCACCGCGCCCGCGCACAACCTGCTGGACATCGGCCAAGCTGACCCCATCAAGGCGGCTGCGTTTGGCCTCACGCATCTGACCGCATGGCGCATGATGGTCACGCGCGGGCATCTGGCCCCCGGCATGACGGTGCTCATCCCAGGCATCGGCGGCGGCGTGGCGCTGGCAGCGCTGGGCATCGCGCGACATTTTGGCTGCACCACGGTGGTCACCAGCCGGCACGCTGCCAAGCTGGAGCGCGCCAAGGCGCTGGGCGCAACCCACACGGTCCTGGACGACGGCACCGACTGGAGCCGCGCTGTGCGCAAGCTGAACAACGGCCGCGGCGTGGACCTGGTGGTGGAGAGCGTGGGCAAGGCCGTGCACCTCTCCTGCATCAAGAGCATGGCGCGCGGGGCGTCTCTGGTGACGTGCGGCTGCACCACGGGCCCGGACCCAGCCACAGACCTAGCGCGCGTGTTCTGGAACCAGCTCTCCATCATCGGCTCCACCATGGGCACCATGGACGAGTTCCGGCAGGTGGTGGCGCTCTTCCAGTCAGGGGCGCTCAGCCCCGTGGTGGACACCGTGTTTCGGCCGCAGCAGGCGCAGGAGGCCTTCCAGCGCCTGGAGGCAGGCGAGCAGTTTGGCAAGCTGGTCATTGATTGGCGGGAATAATCGCCAGCGCGCACTTGATTCGTGCAGCCAAAGCCAGTCCACTGGAAGCATGTCAACCGAAGCACCTCCAGCACCGGTCGCTCCTGCGCCGGCGGTCCAGCCGCCGCGCCCCAAGCGCATGCCTGGCTGGTCGGTGCTGCTCCACAACGACGACGTCAACGAGCTGACCTTCGTCATCCGGACTGTCTCCCAGCTGGTGCGCCTGAATGTCCAGGACGCCGTCACCCGCGTGGTGGAGGCAGAGGACACCGGCGTGGCGCTGCTGACTGTCACGCATCGCGAGCACGCAGAACTGCTGCAGGAGCAGTTCCAGAGCGCTGGCCTCACGGTCACCATCGAGCCTGCCCCATAATGGGCCTGTGCGCCCGCGTGCATTCACGCCGGGCAAGGGGCTGCTGCTGCACCCTGCGGCTGCTTCGGCCGTATGATTCTGGGTCCCCCGCGGTAACCCAGACATGAAAGCGCTGATCGTCACAGGCATTACAGGTCTTTTCGTGGTTGGGCTGGTCGCCCTGTTCGCCGGCGACACCATCGCAGGATGGTTCAGCACCAGCGGCTCAGAAGGCACCTCTGTCCGCATGGACGCTGTGAAGAAGGCAGTGCTCACCGAGATCGTGAGCGCGCCGGGCACCGTGGAGCCCAAGCACAAGGTGGACGTCAGCGCAGAAGTGAGCGCCCGCATCGTGGAGCTGCCCAAGCGCGAAGGCGACCGCGTGCGCACTGGCGAAGTGATCATGCGCCTGGACGACCGCGACCTGAAGGCCGCCCTGCAGAGCGCTGAAGCCCGCCGCGACGGCGAGCGCTACCGCCTGGAGGCCGAGCGCTCCCGCATCGTCGGCACGCAGAACACGCTGGAGAACGCCCGCGCCACAGCCCAGCGCCAGGAGGCGCTGTACCGCACCGGAGACATCAGCCGCCAGGCCTATGACGATGCTGTCACCCGTGTGCGCGACATGGAGAGCCAGTACCAGGCGCAGAAGAACACCATCGTGCAGCTGGAGAAGAGCCTGGCCGCTGCAGAGGCTGCCATTGATCAGCAGCGCGAGGCCCTGCGCCGCACGCTGGTGGTGGCAGCCATTGACGGCATCATCACCCAGCTGAACGCCGAGGTGGGCGAGCTGGTGGTGGTGGGCACCATGAACAATCCCGGCACCAAGATCATGACCTTGGCAGACCTCGCGCAGATGAAGCTGACCGCCAAGGTCAGCGAGGCGGACATTCCGCGCGTGGCGGTGGGCCAGGCTGCAGAGGTCCGCATCAACGGCTACAAGAACCGCGTCTTCAAAGGCATTGTGGAAGAAGTGGCGCTGCAGAGCACGCTGGAAAAGGACGGCACTGGCTACTTCAAGACTGCCGTGGCCCTTGAGCTGGATGGCGAGCAGGTCTTCAGCGGCCTGGGCGGCAACGTGGACATCTCCATCGCTTCGCACGAGGGACTGGTGCTCCCCAGCCAGGCCGTGGTGGAGCGCAAGATTGAAGACCTGCCCTCTTCTGTGCGCGAGAGCCCCCTCATCCAGGCTGGTCGCAAGACCACACCTGTGGTGTTCCGCGTGGTGGACAACCGCGCCATCATCACCCCGGTGCGCACGGGTCCCAGCAACCTCACCGACACCATGGTGCTGGAAGGCATCACCGAAGGCGATGTGGTCATCACCGGCCCCTACAAGGCCATGGAGCGCATCAAGGACAAGGACCGTGTGACCAAGGACGAGTCAGGCGGCGGCGGCGAGCGTGGCGCCGAGTCTGGCGGCGGCGGCGGCCCCAGGATGCGCATGCGCTGATCGCAGGCTGTCGGTCTAGAGACTGTCGTTTCCCATGGCAGAGCCCCTTATCCAGCTCAGAGGCGTCAAGAAGATCTACCGCGTTGGCGTGGAGACCATCCATGCGCTGCGCGGGGTGGATCTGGACATCATGCCCAATGAGATGGTGGCCATCATGGGCTCCAGCGGCAGTGGCAAGAGCACGTTGATGAACACGCTGGGCTGCCTGGATCGGCCAACCGCAGGCGAATACCGCCTGGGCGGCCGCCTGGTGAGCGCCATGAACGCCGATGAACTGGCCCGCATCCGCAACGAGGAGCTGGGCTTTGTCTTCCAGAGCTTTGAGCTGCTGCCGCGCCAGTCCGCGCTGGAGAATGTGGAGCTTCCGCTCATGTACGCCAGCAACGCTGGTGGCTCCAAGGAGCGCCGCCGCCGCGCGCTGGAGGCGCTCACCCGCGTGGGCCTGGCAGGCCGCGTGGACCACCGGCCCAACCAGCTCAGTGGCGGCCAGAAGCAGCGCGTGGCCATTGCGCGCGCGCTTCTCAACCGTCCGCGCATCCTCATGGCGGACGAGCCCACCGGCAATCTGGATAGCGCCACCACGGTGGAGATCCTGGCGCTGTTCCGCCAGCTGCACGAGACTGGTCAGACCATCCTGATCGTCACGCACGAAGATGACGTGGCCGCGCACTGCCAGCGCGTGGTGCGCCTGCGCGACGGCAACATCCTGAGCGACCTGCCTGCGGTGGACGACCCATCGGTGGGCCCGCTGGCCCGCAAGATGCAGAACCCGGGGGTGGCGGCATGAAGTTCTCCCCGTTCTTCATCATGAAGGCCGTGGGCATGGCCCTCAGCCAGATCTGGGCCAACAAGACCCGCAGCTTCCTGACCGCGCTGGGCATCATCGTGGGCGTGGCCAGCGTCACGGCGGTGATCGCCGCGCTGACCGGCCTGCAGAACAAGGTGCTCACCGAGTTCGAGACCGTGGGCGCCGCGCGCCTGTTCATCTTCCCCAACCGGCCAGACAACGCGCCACGCCAGAAGTTCCCGTGGGAGAAGTGCCGCCTGAAGGTGGCCGAAGCACGCGCCATCAAGGATCAGTGCCCCAGCGTGAAGGGCATCACGCCCATCACGGAGGTGGGCATGAGCGTGGAGAGCGACTACGCCGCCATCGAGGGCATCAGCGTCAGTGGAATCTGGCCAGCGTGGCACGATGCGGTGGGCCGCAAGGTGATCCGCGGCCGCCCCTTCAGCGAGATTGACGTGGACACCGCCCGCCAGGTGGTGCTGGTGAACG
>JAXMAM010000052.1:0-8059 GCA_046350455.1 Phycisphaerales bacterium
CACGCAGCATGCGGCGCAGCGCCTTCCAGCTCAGGTCCACGTCGTAGCGGTCGTGGCCGGCAGGCACAGGCGTGTGCGTGGTGAAGACGGTGGTGCGGCGGACGTGCTCCACGGCCTGCTGCAGCGTCAGCCCGCGCTGCACCAGCGTGGCCAGGCGGCGCAGGCCTGCAAAGGCAGCGTGGCCCTCGTTCAGGTGGTAGACGGTGGGCTTCTCCTTCAGCGCGCGCAGGGCCAGCACGCCACCCACGCCCAGCAGCACCTGCTGGCGCAGGCGCAGCTCTGGGTCGCCCTGGTACAGCGCCTGGGTCAGCGCGCGGTCGCGCCGGCGGTTCTCTGGAATGTCGGTGTCCAGCAGGTACAAGGGCACGCGGCCCACCTGCACCTTCCACACCTTGGCGCGGACGGTCTTGCTGCCGATGGGACAGTCCACCTTCACGCGGGTGTCCTCCAGCGGCCAGTTGTCGTAGTCGTAGTGCGGATGCAGCACGCGGGTGGTGCCGTCGCCGCGCAGCTCCTGCACGTAGTAGCCAGTGCGGTACAGCAGGCCCACGCCGCACAGCGGAATTCCCAGGTCGCTGGCGCTCTTCAGGTGGTCGCCTGCCAGCACGCCCAAGCCTCCGGCGTACTGCTGCATGCTCTCGTGCAGCGCAAACTCGCTGCAGAAGTAGGCCACGCGCATCTCCGGGCGGAGCTCGGCGTAGTGCTCCTCGTACCACGGCAGCGTGGCGTAGTAGCGGCGGCGGGCGTCGTCTGCGTCGGCCACCAGGCTGCGGTAGCGCTCATCTGCGATCTTGGCCTCCAGCACGCTGGGGTCAATGCGGCGCAGCATGGCAGTGGGAGAGTGGCGCGTGGCCTCCCACAGGCGCGGGTCCAGCGCAGCAAAGGGGCGCTGACCGTTCTCGTTCCACGACCACCACAGGTCCGACGCCAGCGTCCGCAGAAGATCGAGGGTTCCGAAGGGATCTGAGATGCGCAGCTTGGCGATGCGGGCAGCCATGTGGGCGGTTCATCCATGGCCGCT
Source organism: Phycisphaerales bacterium (assembly GCA_046350455.1). GTDB lineage: Bacteria > Planctomycetota > Phycisphaerae > Phycisphaerales > SM1A02 > CAZXGD01. The sequence goes on from JAXMAM010000052.1 coordinate 1,022, forward strand.
GGCAGGCCTGACCGTCAGGCTCGCGCCGCGGCGCAGGCGAGAGCGCGAATGCTAGCCGGATCCAGCGTGCCAAGGGCCGCTGGCGCCATCCGCCACCGCCATTGGCGGCTGGCACGGCCTGGGAGGTTCATGCGGGCATCTGAGCCATGGCCAAGGTAGTCCTGCATGGGCACGATGGCGGTCTGTGCAGGCGACTGAAGCGTGGCTCGGATCATGGCCTGCGGCACTGCGGCAGCGCGGCGCTCGCCGGTGTAGGCGGTGAAGCGCTGGCGCGCGTGACGCGGCAGCGTGCGCCACCAGCCAGCGGTGGTGTCGTTGTCGTGCGTGCCTGGGTAGGTCACGCACGTGCGCGCATGCAGCGGCGGCAGGTCCTGGCTGCTGGGGCCGTAGAACGCGTTCTGCACCAGGCGCATGCCCGGCAGGCCAAAGCGTTCGCGCAGCGCAGTGACCGCGGGTGTGACCGCGCCCAGATCTTCTGCCACCAGCGGCAGGCGGCCGCACGACCGCTCCAGCGCGGCCAGCAGGGCCGCTCCGGGCGTGGGCCGCCACTCGCCGTGGCGCGCAGTGCGCGCGCGGCCTGGGATCTCATACGCGTGCACCAGGCCCACAAAGTGGTCAATGCGCAGGGCGTCAAAGCGCTCCAGCGCAGCGCGGACGCGCGCGATCCACCATGCAAATCCTGTGCGCGCATGCTGGCTCCAGCGGTAGTGCGGGTGGCCCCACAGCTGGCCCGTGCGGCTGAACAAGTCTGGCGGCACGCCCGTGAGCACCGTGGGCCGGCCAGCGCTGTCCAGGCGGAACAGCTCTGGATGATCCTGCACGTCTGCGGACTCCAGCGGCACAAAGATGGGGACGTCGCCCAAGAGCAGCACGCCGTGGGTGCGGCACGTGGCCCTCAGCGCCCTCCACTGCTGGTGGAACTGCCACTGCAGGAACGCGTGGTACAGCGGCTCTGCCAGCGGGCCGCGGGCGGCCCTGCCCCTTGCAAACGCGCACCAGCCCGGAAGCCACGCCTGCGCGCGGCGCTGCCACGCATGGAACGCAGCAGCCTGGTGGCCCTTGCCGTGCAGCCATGCCTGGTACGCGTGCACCAGGCGTGGCCGCTTGAAGGCGCGCGCTGCGGCGTACTGCGCTGGCCCACCAGTGGCCGGCTGGCGCTCACCCCGCGCTGGGCGGAGCGCTGCGCGCGGCAGCAGTCCCTGCTGAACCAGCACCTCCAGGCTGATGAAGAGCGGCTCGCCAGCAAAGCTGCTGGTGCTGGCATACGGGCTGTCGCCAGGGCCCACAGGCCCCACAGGCAGCATCTGCCACACGCTCTGCCCTGCTGCACCGCACCACGCTGCAAAGGCGTGCGCAGCCGGGCCCAGGTCGCCAATGCCATGCCCACCCGGCAGGCTGCTCACGTGCAGCAGCACGCCAGCGCGGCGCTGCGCAAAGATCGCTGGTGCGCGGGGCGGCATGCGCTACTTGGCCCACACGCGGCCAGACACAGGCGGCACGGTGACCGTGGCGCTGCCAGGCGCGCCACCCGCGTCGCCGCCGTGGAGAGACTTCCAGCCACTGCCCAGGCTGCTCAGGTCAATGGTGGCGGGCTTGCTGCTGGCGTTCAGCGCCACCAGCACCTGCTGCGTGGCGTCCTGGCGCAGGAAGACCCACACGTCCTGCGCGTCGTCCACCAGCACCGTGCGGAAGCTGCCCGTGCGCAACGCGGAATTGGCGCGGCGCATGGCGATGATGCCCTTGTAGTACGCCAGCAGGTCGGTGTTCACTGCGTCCTGTGCATTCTGGTAGGGCTGAAGATCCTGCCACAGCATGGGCTTGCGGTTGTTGGGATCGCTGGCGCCCCACATGCCCACCTCGTCGCCGTAGTAGATCATGGGCGCGCCCACATAGGTCATCTGCAGGAGCGCCAGCAGCTTCTGCTTGGCGTAGTCCTCTGCCGTGGGCTTGCTGGCGTCGTACGGGTCGTTGTCCTGAAGCCGGTTCTTCTCGTTGAACTTGCGGTCCGGGTTGCGGATCATGCTGGACACGCGATCGGTGTCGTGGCTGTCCAGCAGGTTCATCATGGCGTAGTGCGCTTCGGCTGGATAGGCCAGGCGCAGCGCAGCCAGGCGCTTGTCCAGCTCAGACGCGGTGATCTTCTGCTTCTGGTTGGCCACCCACTGCACCGCTGGCTTGGCGAACTCGTAGTTCATCACGCCGTCGAAGGCGCGGCCATCCAGGTACGCCTCGGCGCGATCCCAGATCTCGCCAGAGATGTATGCGTTGGGGTTGATCTTCTTCACCAGGGTGCGCCACTCCCACCAGAAGGGCAGCGGCACTTCGTTGGGCACGTCCAGGCGCCAGCCATCCACGCCGTCGCTGGGATCGCCGTCGCCGTTGGGGTCCATCCACCGCTGGGTGACGGCAAAGATGTGCTCGCGCGCTGTCTTGGATGCCAGCCCCTTCTCTGGATCCTTCTTGAACACAGGCAGCTCGCTGAAGCCCCACCACGCGTCGTAGGTGAACGGCTCCCACGTCTTGATGTCGAACCAGTCTGCAAACCGGCTGGTGCGGCCATGCGCCTTCACATCCTGGAACGCGGGGTGGCCAGTGCCCACATGGTTGAACACGCCGTCAATCACCACGTGGAAGCCCTGCTTCTTGGCTTCTGCCAGGAAGTCGATGAACTGCTTGTCCGTGGGGGTGAAGGTCCACGTGCGCGGATTCAGCAGGTCCTCCTTCTCGGCGGCCTCGGCGTAGTCGCCGCTCTGCCCAAAATGCTCGTCCACGTGCAGGTAGTTGGTGGTGTTGTATTTGTGCGGCGTGCTGGCCTGGAACACTGGCATCAGGTACAGCGCGTTCACGCCCAGCTCCTTCAGGTACGGCAGCTTGGCGCGCAGGCCAGCCAGGTCGCCGCCAAAGAAGCGGTCGAACACAAAGTGCCGGTAGAAGCTCTGGCCGTCCTTGCCTTCGTGTGCGGCAGGCTTGTCCCAGTCCTGCGTCCACGGCAGCGTGTTGGGGCGGTCGCTGGCTGGGTCGCCGTTGCGGTAGCGGTCCACCATGACCTGGTACCACACAGCATCCTTGGCCCAGTCTGGCGTGCGGAAGCCACCAGCCGCAGCTGGATCGAGCGAATACACAGAAGGGTCGCGCACGGTCTTGGAACCATCCTTCACAAGAAAGGTGTAGGCGATGGGTGCTGTGCCAGCAGGCAGCAGCGCCTCCCACACGTCGTAGGGGCCCTGCTGCGCCACGCGGCGCATGGAGTCGGTGTGCGAAGGCTGCCCCGCTGGGCCAGCGCGCCACGCCAGCTCCACAGCCTGCACGTCCCCCGCCAGCGTGCGGTAGCGCACCATCCAGCCCTGGCCCAGGCGCTGGCGATCGTTGGGGCTGCCGGGATCGTGCGCCAGGCCAGTGGCCTCGATGACGCTGTCACCCGCCTTGGCCTTGCTGGGGTCCAGCCAGGACTCTGGCCCCAGGAGCAGCACGCTGTTGCGGCCGCCCTGGCCGTCGTCCTCAGAGACTGTGTTGGCTGGGTCGGGGATCCAGGTGGAGTCGTTGACCACGAACTTGTAGAGGTGGCGCCCGCCTGGCAGCGTGGTGGTGGCTGTCCAGCGGCCGTCGCGCTGCTGCTTCATGGAGAGCGCTTGCCCGCGCCAGCCAGTGAAGCTGCCAGCCAGCAGCACGCTGGTGGCCTTTCCGGCAGCGGACCCATCCAGCGCAATGGTCACGCGCCAGCGGCCGTCGTTGGTCTGCACAGCAGCGATGCTGGACGGCCCGCGGAAGGCTGGCGCCTTGCCCTGCGCCACCGGCGCACTTGGCGGAAAGGACGTGTCCAGCGGAGCGAGCCCCAGGGCGGCGCTCAGCGACAGACCCACAAGCTGTGCTGCTATTCTTGGGTTCATGCTGCGTCAGGGCACTGCGGCTGGAGCTGCAAGGATAGGCGTTTCTGCAGTTCGCTGGGCCCTCGGCGTGGCTGCAGTGGCGCTGGTGGTGTGGTCGTTTGCCCGGGTGGGCTGGCGGCAGCTGAACGCCCAGCTGGCTCCCAAGGCTGGCGTGGAGATCACAGTGCTCCACTGGTCTGGCGAAGGCGGCCCAGAAGAGGACGCCATCGTCAACGAGAGCCTGCGGCAGTTCCAGGAGGCCAACCCTGGGGTGCGGGTGCGCCGCATCAACCCTGGCGACAGCGCCAGCTTCTACACCAAGCTGCAGACCATGATGGCGTCTGGCGATCCGCCAGATGTCTTCTACGTGGGCAATGAGCGCATCCCCAGCTTTGGCGCCATGGGCCTGCTGGAGCCGCTGGAGCCCTACCTGGAGCGCGACGCCGCCGCGCACGACCCGCGCGCGCTGCACCTGGAGGACTTCTACCCGCAGGTGGTGGACGCCTTCCGGTGGGACGGCGCGCAGATGGGCAAGGGCGCGCTCCTTGGCATCCCCAAGGACTTCACCACGGTTGGCTTCTACTACAACAAGGACCTGTTCCGGAAGGCGGGCGTGCCCTTCCCTGCGCCAGACTGGACGTGGGACGACTACATCAGCGCCGCGCGCAAGATTGGCGCGCTGACCGACGAGCACGGCGAGCACTACACCGGCAGCGAGTTTGTGACCTGGGCCGCCATGGTGCGCGCCTACCTCTACACGTGGGGCGTGGACGTGAAGGGCGCCAGCTTTGACGAGGTCACTCTGGAGGATCCGCGCGCCATGGAGGCGCTGGAGCGGCTGCGCTCCTGGCGCCACGACGAGGAGCACACGCTGACCAGTGGCCGCAGCAAGATCGCCACTGGCGCTGCGGTGTTCAGCACGGGCCGGGTGGGCATGGCCGGGCCGTTTGGCCGCTGGGTGGTGCCGGAGTACGCGCGCATCACCAGCTTTGACTGGGACTTTGCGCCGCTGCCGCGCGGATCAGAGCGGGCCAACATCCTGCTCACTGTGGCGTGGGCCATCAGCAGCCAGAGCAAGCACAAGGACGAAAGCTGGAAGCTGGTGCGCTGGCTGACCGACGTGGACGCGCAGCGCGCGCAGGCGCGACTTGGCCTGGCCATTCCCAGCAACCGCAAGGCCGCGGAGAGCGACGCCTTTGTGAACCCAGCAGTGAAGCCCGCCAACGACCAGGGCTTCCTGGACGCCATCCAGGTGGCGCGCTGGGTGGACTGGCCAGTGAGCCCCAAGTTTGAGTCGCGCCTGGCGCTGAACATGGATGAGGGCCTGAAAACAGGCAGCATTCCGGTGAAGGAAGCTGTGGAGCGATTCAGGCAGCAGTGGAAGGACATCCGCACCAGCCCGCTGGGGCGCACGGACTTCCCGCGCATGCCGTGGGGCATGGTGGCTGTGTGCGCCGCGGCAGTGGTGCTGCTGGCTGGCGTGGCGGTTGTCGCGCTGCGTGCGCGCACGCGCCTGCCCGCGCACGCGCTGCGCGAGGAGCGCACGGGGTATGTCTTTGCGTCGCCGTGGGTGCTTGGCTTCTGCATCTTCATGGCGTTCCCCATCGTCATGAGCCTCCTGCTGAGCATGACGCGCTGGAACGGCATGGGCACGCTGGACGAGGCGCAGTGGGTGGGCCTGCGCAACTACCAGCAGCTGCTGAGCGCAGACGAGACCTTCCCGGTCAGCGTGCGCGTCACGATGTACTACGCGCTCATCGCTGTGCCTGGCGGCCAGGTGCTGGCGCTGCTTGCGGCGCTCCTGATGAACCAGAAGGTGCGCGGCGTGCCGCTGTTCCGCGCTGCGTGGTACCTGCCCACCGTGCTGGCCGGCGTGGGCGTAGCCGTGCTGTGGCGCTGGGTGTTCGACGGCGACGCTGGCCTGATGAACGAGGTGCTGCGCCCCGCCATCAACGGCGTGAACCATGTGCTGGCCGCGATGGGCAGCTCGGCGGCCATCCCTGGCCCGCCGCAGTGGTTTGGCAAGGACGCAGCAGTGTTTGGCGCGCCGGCGTTTGCCGTCATGAGCATGTGGATGGTGGGCGGCGGCATGATGATCTACCTGGCTGGCCTGCAGAACATCCCAGAAGATCTGCACGAAGCCGCAGGCGTGGATGGCGTGGGCGCAGTGCGGCGGTTTGTGGGCATCACGCTGCCCATGCTCAGCCCGGTCATTCTGTTCAACACGCTCATGGCGGTCATCGGCAGCTTCCAGGTGTTCACGCAGGCGTTCGTGATGACCGGCGGCGAGCCTGGCGACCTGACGCGCTTCTACGTGCTGTACCTGTTCGACCAGGGCTTCCAGTTCTACGAGATGGGCTACGCCAGCGCCATGGCGTGGCTGCTGCTGCTGGTCACGCTGGGCGTCACGCTGCTCATCCTGCGCACCAGCGCGCGGCTGGTCTACTACGAGGCCCTGCAGAAGTGAAGCGCGCACCCGTCATCCTGCTGACCTACCTGCTGCTGCTGGCTGGCACAGTGGCGTTCATCTTTCCGCTGTGGTGGATGGTGGTGGTCAGCCTGAAGACGCCAGAGGCTGCGCAGGCGGCCACCGTGCGCGGCGGGCTGGCCGGCGTGTGGACGGCAGATCCGCAGTGGCACAACTACCCAGAGGCGCTGGCGCAGATGGGCACGGTGCGCTGGAACGGCTTCCTGGATGCGCTGGCCAACTCGGTGGTCATCACGGTGCTGGTCACCGTTGGCACGGCGCTCAGCAGCAGCCTGGTGGCCACCGCGTTTGCGCGCATGCGCTTCCGCGGGCGGCAGCCGCTCTTCATCGTCATGCTGGCCACGCTCATGCTGCCAGCGCAGGTGACCATGATTCCGCTGTTCATCCTGTTCCGCAACCTGGGCTGGGTGGACACGCCGCTGCCGCTCATCGTGCCGGCCTTCTTTGGCAATGCGTTCTTCATCTTTATGTACCGGCAGTTCATTGCGCAGATCCCAGAGGCGCTGCTGGACGCCGCACGGCTGGACGGCTGCGGCTGGTGGCGCATGTGGTGGCATCTCATCCTGCCGCTCACGCGCCCAGTGACCGCCATCACCGCGGTGTTCACCTTCATCTACACGTGGAATGACTTCCTGGCCCCGCTCATCTACCTGCAGAGCAACGAGCAGGCCACGCTGAGCGTGG
>JAXMAM010000053.1:0-7421 GCA_046350455.1 Phycisphaerales bacterium
ACATGGTGAGCCGCAGGCCGCGTCGGAGCGTGTCAAGGAATGCGGGCGTGTTGTTGGAGTCGCGCGCCAGCGCAGGAAAAATGGCGGTGGCGATGGAGATGCCAAACACGCCCAGCGGAAACTCGTACAGGCGCTGCCCGTAGGAAAGCTCGGTCATGCTGCCCACTGGCAGCGGATAGGGAATGCCAAAGATCGTGTCGCCCACCATGGTGCGGTAGCTGGCCACCAGGTTGTCCACAAAGGTGTTCACCTGGAAGATGCCCAGGCCCAGCAGCATGGGCAGCGCCTTGCGGCACACCTCCATGAAGTGCTCGCGGCTGGTGTGGATGTTCAGGTGCACGCGCAGCTTGAAGTGGCGGAGCGCCCACCAGCTCCATGCCACCTGCACCAGGCCAGCCACAATGACGCTCCATGCCACCATCTTGATGTGCGGGATGGCCTCCAGGTGCGCCGAGACGCCCACGTTCTGCGCGTAGTAGCTGCCCCAGAAGGCAGCGCCCACCATGCCAAGGTTCAGGATGATGGGCGATGCTGCAGTGGGGCCAAACCGCCCATGCACCTGGAGGATGGCGCCCAGCAGCGCCACCAGGCACACCAGCGGCATGTAGGGCAGCATGACCATGAGCAGGTAGCTGCCCAGCGCGGCCTGCGGGTCGTTGCCGTAGATGAACCACAGGACCACTTCGCCAAGCAGGGTGAGCACCGCCAGGAAGACCGCCAGCAGGCCCACCATGAGACCGCCAAACTGCTGGGCTGCTTCTGGCGTGTCGCGCACCAGCCGGGTGTAGACCGGCAGGAAGCTGGCGCTGAGCGCGCCCTCGCCAAAGAGGCGCCGGAACAGGTTGGGAACGGTGAACGCAAAGTTGAACGCGTCCATGACCGCCCCAGCGCCAAACACACGCGCCAGCAGCGCATCCCTGGCAAAGCCAGTGACGCGGCTGATGAGCGTGAGCACGGTGACCGTGCGCGCGTGGGTCTCGAAGCCTTTGGCCATGGAGGGCGGGTTTCCGGCTACCTTGTATCGGATACATGGCACGCCCTGGACCAACAGACGCGCACTCCCGCCTGGGCCCTCTGGGGCGCCTGCTGGTGGCATGCTGCGCGTGCGCCGCGTTGGGACTGCTGCCAGCCCTGAGCGGCTGCGACAGCGCCCCAGACACAGTGCTTCAGTCTGATCTGCCGCAGATTCCCGGCATGACAGGCCGCGAGTCCACGGGTCTCAAGCAGTCGGAAGGCGTGATCCAGGCTGGACACTTTGCCTTCAAGGGCAGCGTGGACAACATGGACCAGACCATCCAGGAGACAGAAAGCCGCTTCTCAGCCCAGGGGTGGACGATGAAGTCCAAGGTGCGCTCCCTGGCTACGGCCAAGATGGTGTTCATGAAGGGCGTGCGCGAGGCGCGTGTGGAGATCATCCGCAACGAGCTGGAACCCGCCATGAGCACGGCGGTCACCGTGGTCAGCTCGGGCGTCTCCGGCTGAGCCAGTCCACCGCCGCACGAGCAGCGTGCCGGCCGCTGCGCATGGCGCCATCAATCGAGCCGTCGGTCACATAGTCCCCTGCCAGGAAGATGCCGTCGTCCAGCACCACGCCGGGGCGCTGCCGCACGTCCTGCGGATGCTGGCGGGGAAGCGCGCGCAGCAGGTGGTGCGTGCGCAGCAGCCGCCAGCGCCGCATGGCCTGCGGGCCAAACCACAGTTCCATCTGCTGCACGATGCGCGCCTGCGCGGAGGACATGGACAGGCTGGCCCAGTCTGTGTCAACCAAATTGAGAGAGACCAGCGCCTGGCCCTCTGGTGCGTACTCTGGCGCCACGCTGCTGACGCACGCCGCATGGTTCACCGGCCCAGTGCCAGCGCCATCCAGGAACAGCACGTTCTCATGCATGGGCGCTGGCAAGTCCTGCGTGCTGCATGCAAAGTGGAAGGTGGTGGTCTGCTGCCAGTGCCCCTCTGCGATGCGCGGATCCATCTGGTGCGCGCTGGTCATGTCCGTGGCCACCACCACAGCATCGGCAAGGTGCTCTGCGCCCGCTGCGGTGCGCACCACAAGGCCGCCAACGGTGCGCTCGTAGCACGCCACAGGCGTGCGCAGATGCATGGTCCCGCCTGCAAGCCCAGCTGCGATCTGCGCTGGAATGGCGCCCATGCCGCGGGCTGGCACTGCCACGTCCCCGCGCGCAAAGTTGGCAAAGGTGAAGCTGAACTGGCTGGCGTCCGTGTGCAGCGTGCGGTCCAGGAAGACGCCGCCAAAGAAGCTGCGAGCAAAGCCATCCACAAAGCCGCGGCTGAGGTCCAGCCGCTGGAAGAGGTCCTGGGTGGTGCCCACGCTGGTGCCGGGCGCCACCGCTGGCGCGCGCATGGCAGCCAGGGCCATGGGCACCAGGCGCGCGGCGTCGAGCGCTGCGCTGGGGCGCTGCGCCAGCATGCGCGCGGCGGCCACCGGATGCCGCAGCGGATGCGCCACGCGCTGGAATTCCCCACCGCTCCACACCATGGCGCCTGCGTAGAACGTGCGCAGGTTGAGCGCCTGGTAGTCCAGCACCTCGCCTGCCTCGCGATAGGCGGTCAGCAGCACCTGGAAGCCGCGGTCCAGCAGGAAGCCATCCACCACATCGGTGCGCACGCGGCCGCCGGGAGCGTCCGAGCCCTCCAGCAGCACCCACTCGGTGCCTGCGGCGTCAAGCGCCCGGGCGCAGCACAGGCCTGCCAAGCCACCTCCGATGATTGCAACGCGCGCCATGGGGCCAGAAGTCTAGCGCGGCTGAGCCCGAACGAACGGTTCGCCACACTCCGTGCACACGCCAGACTGCACGTTGGGCGCAGCGGCGTGCAGGTCGTAGCCGCACGCCAGGCATGTCTGCCCGCTGCGGTCCAGCTCACGCGCCAGCCGCACGCGGCAGCGGCGGAACGTCCATGCACCCACCAGCACCACCAGCGCAATCTCCAGCAGACGCTGCATGTCAAGCGGGAGCGTGCGATACATCTGATCAAGACGCATGATGAAGGGCACGTCCAGGCGCAGCCAGGTGGTGAGGATGACGCCCGCCGCCACCACGCCAATGATGACTGCAAGCCCCTCCGCCACATAGCGAGCGCACACATTCATGGCGCGGCGGCCGTTCACCAGCGTGAAGGGCGTCCAGGCCAGCGCGTGCGGCACCAGGCCGCAGCGGACGCACGGCGCAGGTTGGGCAGCGAGCTGCGCTGCGCCATCACCCGCGCGCGGCAGACCGCACCGCACGCAGGGCGCGCTGCCAGCCACGCGGCGCTCCAGCGCGCGCAGGCCGCTCTCGCGCATCAGCGCCGCCCCAGCCGCTGCCCCAAAGATGGCGCCGCAGACCGCGGCGTGCAGCGGGCGCGGCGCGCGGAAGCGGCTGTCCAGCGCCACACAGAGCACCCCCACCACGCCAGCACCAAGCAGCGCTCCCGTGCAGATGTGGATCCAGTTCACAGGGCGATCCAGGAGCATGCGCCCCAGCAGCGCGCGGCGCGCGTCGAGCACGCCTGCCAGCTGCCCCGGTACAGGGCGGCCAGCCCACATGATGCTGGCAGCCATGGTGATGCCAAGGACGTCGGCCACCCAGTCGTCCAGGTCGCAGGTGCGGCCCAGTCCGGGGATGGCCTGCGTGAACTCGTCCACCACGCCAAGCAGCGCCAGCAGGAGCATGGGCATCCACAGCGAGCGAAACCAGCGCGTGCGCGCCAGCAGCATGGTGAGCACGCCATAGGTTGCGGCGTGCAGGAACTTGTCGATGGGCTGCTCGCGCACGCCCGACCAGGCGCGGCCAGTGCGTGGCCACCATGGCGCACACCAGCGCCGCCGCGGCTGCGGTGCGCCAATGGCGCAGTGCTGCGGCGCCCACCCATGCGCTGGTGGGCTGCTGGGCCTCTTCTGATGTGACTGCTGGCGTAGGCATGCTGCTGGCGGGCAAACCGCCTACAGGCTGAGGCCGCCAGACCGGAACGGCGCGCTGCGCCCACCGCGCGCATGCCGCGTGGGCTTGGGCTCCACCTGCGTGCGCGCCAGCACGCGCGTGCGGCGTTCAACGGGACTGGACTTCGCTGTGGACGCGCGCGCAGCGCGCCCAGCGCCCGCGCCCGCCGTGCGCTTCTTCGCCTGCGGCTGCCTGGTGAGCCGGGGGGGCCGTGCTAGCTTCGCAGTCTTGGCGGACTTTGCTGTCTTGGCTGTCTTGACTGTCTTGACTGTCTTGCGTGACTTGGCAGTCCGAAGTGGCTTGGAAGTCTTGGCTCGCTTGGCAGGAGCGCCTGCCTTGGCCAGCCTGACTGCCGTGGCTGCTTTGGCACGCGTGGCATGTTTGCGCGCCACCTTGGGCTTGGTGCGTGCCGCCTTGGCTGTGGCCTTGGCCCTGGGCTTGCTTGCAGCGCGCGGACGAGCGCCGTCGAACGCTGGCAGCGGGACGCCCCACCCTTCCAGAATCTGCTGCGCAACCTGGCGATAGTCCTCTGCGCCCTGGCAGCGAGGGGCGTAGTCAAAGATGGTCTTGCCAAACGAGGGCGCTTCCGCCAGCTTGATGTTGCGGCGAACAGCCGGCCGCAGCACGCGCGCGTCCTGCCAGGGCAGTCCAGTGCCGCGATACTGGTCCAGCTGCGACTGGATCTCATCTGTCACAGCGCGGCCGTGGCTGGACTGGTCTTCGTGCATGCACAGCAGGATGCTGGTCACGCGGATGCTGGTGTTGAGCCCCTGCGAGATCATGTGAACCGTCTGCAGCAGCTTCTCCAAGCCACGCAGCGGCAGGTAGTGCGCCTGCATGGGCACCCACACTTCGTCTGCCACCGTCAGCGCATTCACGCTGAGCACACCCAGGCTGGGCGGGCAGTCCAGCAGCACGATGTCGTAGCGGCTGAAGGCAGGCTCCAGCTTCTGCTGCAGCGCGTGCTGCATGTCCGGGCGCTGCGCAAGCTCGCTCTCCACCAGCGCAAGCTCTGTGACGGCTGGAACGAACTCAAGCCCTGGCCGCGCCTGCACTGCCACGTCCTCGATCCGCACGGCCGGGTCCATGAGCAGCTCGTGCACGCTGGGCTGATCTGGCCGCGGCTCCACGCCAAAGTGCAGCGAGAGATTGCTCTGCGGGTCCAGGTCCACCAGCAGCACGCGGCGCCCGTAGCGCGCGAACGCCGCACCCAGATTCACCGTGGAGGTGGTCTTGCCCACGCCGCCCTTCTGGTTGAGGAGCGCCACCACCCGGGGCCGCACAGGCGCAGGAAGGGCAGGCAAGAACGGCTGGAATTCGCCCGTGGACATCGGGCGCCGAGTATAGGGCGGCCCTACCTGACCACCGCATCGCTCCACGTGCTCAGGTCTGCGATGACTGCTGGCGGGCACCTCAGCCACTCTGGCACCGCAAGCACGGCAGCCTGCCGCGGCAGGCCTCGGCCTGGCGAGCGCTCCAGCGAGAACACCATGGGGCGCGACGAACCCGCCAGGCCCACCGCCGCAGAGGGGATCCACGCGTCGGGCAGTTCGATGCGCGCGCGCCATCGGTCCTGCCATCGCATGAATCCAGCCGATGCGCCATCGTCCGGGCCGCCGTCCACGGCCAGGCGGCCATCGCCCGCCACACGCACGGTGCGCACTGGCGCCTGAGGGTCTCCCAGCCGGAAGGTGATCTCGTCCTCGCCGTCCGGGTGGTGGTCGCCCTCTGCTTCGTTCGCAGGATGCATGCACTCCACCAGCAGCTCCCAGCGTCCCTGCCGGCGGCGGAGCTGCGCGGTGGCGCGCCAGGCGGGCGGCGGTGGCACGATTACGCTTGCCTGTGCATCGGCCAGCGAGAGTGGCGGGAGCAGCGTGCCAAAGGAGAGCCCCGGCGGACGGACCGCATACTCGCGTGGACCGATGTCCATGACGTGGCGGTTGTCGCCCACGGTCAGCTCGATGCGCTCGGGACGCATCCGCTGCATGGGCACCGGGTCGGCCGAGGCCTGGAGCGGCGGCCGGTCCACCCACATGCGCGCCACATGGTGCGGCGGCACCAGGAGTGCCTGCGAGACCGGATCCTCCTCGCCCACCCACGCCAGGCGCACCACAGCCTCCTCTGCCGTCGGATTGGCAGCGGCAAACTGCACGCGGTCGCCAGCATCAGACTCCACCCACACCGTGACCAGGCGGTGCGCACGCAGCCAGCTGAGCGCGCTCTGCGCCAGCTGGTCGCTGTGGGCGGAGGCATCCAGCAGCACGGCCAGCAGCGCGCGCAGCCGCATGGGGTCTGCGATCCACGCGCCCACCTCCGATGGCGGCGGCAAGGCCGGGTCCTGTGCCGTCCCCACCAGCGCATCCAGCAGCGCGCGATGCACGCCAGCGCTCGCCAGCCGCACGCGCTCCATGCCTGCAGCCCACAGGCTGGCGGCGTGACGTGCCCACAGCCGCTCCACTGCCGTGCCGTGCGGCGGCGGCGGCGCTTGGCCGCGGCTCTGCGCAAGCAGGCACCAGCGCCAGTACTCCGAGGGTGAGTCGGGATCAGGCAGATCCAGCACTGGAGCCTGTGGCCAGGGCATGAATGCAGCGCCACCCACCGGCGGCGGCGCTGCGGTCAGCCAGTTGGCCTCGATCTTCACACCGCACACGCGTAGCTCGCCCACCAGGGCCGGCAGCTCAACCAGCGCCAGCACCTGCGCGGTCACTCCCGGAGGGGGCTCCTGCTCCACAGGCCGCACGTCCACCTGATCTGGCGTGCGCGTCCAGTACCGCGCGCCGTTGTCGCGCCGCGGCGCCACCCACACCACCACTCCCTGGGTGTCCAGGCCGCCCACCTGCACCGGCACCGTGCTGGGCCACGCATCCCCCTCCTGGCGCTGGAGCGGCACGGCTGCCACGCCGCCCGGCACACAGGCCACGCCCTCCACAGCTGGGCGCACTTCCGCGTGCGCAGCGGCTGGTCGCAGCAGCATCACGCTGCAGGCCACCGCCGCGCCGAGCGCCCACGCCCAGCAGCGCTGCATGTCAGGTGCCCTTGGACGCGCGCTTCATGAGGCCGTCAATGCGGTCAGAGAAGCCCGGTCGCTGCGCGCGTGGCTGGTGCTCTGGAGGCTCAGGCGGCTTGGCCACGGGATAGGTGGCGTCGCCATCCGGCAGCGCGTTCTTGGGCTTGTTGATGCCGTCCACGCGGCAGGAGTTGGCGATGTTCAGGTCTGGGCCCAGCTGCAGGTACTCGACGCGCTCAGCGCCGCTTGCCTTCTCCCGGATGGAGCGGTCCGGCACAGTCTCATCATCCTGACGCTGCAGGTTGGCAGCGCGCATGCCAGTGCCCTTGATCTTGTGGAAGTCCGGCCTGCCGATGTAGAAGATCGTGGCTGCTGGCACCACGTGCTTGTAGACCACCTTCTTCTTCTGGCGCGGATCGCGGCGGTACTCGGAGTCGTCGAAGATGGCGTACAGCGCGCCGTTGGTGCGCATGAGA
>JAXMAM010000054.1:0-6826 GCA_046350455.1 Phycisphaerales bacterium
CAATGCCGATCTCGCGCTGGTTGATGGTGGCCTTGTCGTCCTTGAAGATGTACTCGATGGGGTCTTCAATGGTGACGATGTGCACCTTCTTGCGCTCGTTCACGTACTGCAGCATGGCTGCGATGGACGTGCTCTTGCCCGAGCCGGTCACGCCGGAGAACAGGATGAGCCCCTGCGCGGTCATGGCCACGTCGCCCAGCATGGGCGGCAGGAACAGCTCCTCGAACTTGCGGATGTTGCTGGTGATCAGACGGGCGGCCACCGCTGGCTTGCCGCGCGCCATGAAGAGGTTCACACGGAAGCGGTTGCGGTCGTCGTAGTCGAACGCAAAGTCCATGCTGCCCTTGGTCCGGAAGACCTCCTGTTGGCCTGGATCCAGGATGTCGCGGGCCACCTGGAACATCAGCTCCGGCGTGCACACCTCTGTCTCCAGATCCTTCAGGATGCCGCGGTGGCGGATGCGCGGCTTCAGATCGCTCTTCACGATCAGGTCGCTGCCGCCAAACTTGATGGTGGCCCCCAGCCACAGCATCCATGCCTTGCGGCCATCGCCGGGCTTGGTGCCACGGTTCTCGAGGTTGATGGGGCTGACCAGGAACTGCTTGCCTTCGTGACCTGACACGGCAGGGGACCTCCGCAGGGAGCGGCCAAACGGTTCCCACCCAGGTCCGAGCAGCAGCAGGGGAGGCCCACAGTAGGCCCCGCGCCAGGCGCAGCTCCGCCGGGGTGGGGCCGGGGAGACCCCAAGCGTAGCAGGAACCCGGAGGGCGCCGCTAGACTGTTCCAATGGAACACAAGATCATCCAGGAAGGCATCACCTTTGATGACGTCCTCCTGGTGCCCCGCTACAGCGAGATCACACCGGATCAGGCGGACACGCGCACGCAGCTGACGCGGCAGATCGCGCTGAACATCCCGCTTCTGTCGGCCCCCATGGACACGGTGACAGAGAGCACCCTGGCCATCGCCCTGGCCCAGGAGGGGGGCATGGGCATCGTGCACAAGAACATGCCGGCTGAACGGCAGGCCCGGGAGGTCCAGAAGGTGAAGCGCTGCGAGAACGGCGTGATCACCGATCCGGTCATCCTGTCCCCGCAGGACACTGTGGCCCGCGCTGCGCAGCTGATGGCGGAGCATGGCGTCAGCGGCTTCCCGGTCACAGAAGATGGCACCCGCCGCACGCGCGTGGTGGGCATCCTCACCCGCCGCGACACCCGGTTCGTGGACAAGCCAGACTCCACCCGCGTGGCAGACGTGATGACCAAGGACGGCCTGGTCACCGCACCGCCCGACATCACTCCCACGCAGGCCGAGGCGCTCCTGAACCGCAGCCGCGTGGAGAAGCTGCTCCTGGTGCAGGGCGACGGCCGCCTGGCCGGCCTGATCACGATGCGCGACATTGACAACTTCACCAAGCACCCTAACGCGTGCCGCGACGCGCGCGGCCGCCTGCGCGTGGGCGCTGCCGTGGGCGTGATGCAGCTGGACCGCGTGGAAGCGCTGGTGGCTGCAGAGGTGGACGTCATCGTGGTGGACACCGCGCACGGCCACAGCCTGAACGTGCTGCGCACAGTGCAGGAGGTGAAGCGTCGCTTCAACATCCAGGTCATCGCAGGAAACGTGGGCACCGCAGAGGGCGCCAAGGCGCTGGCCGACGCTGGCGCCGACGCTGTGAAGGTTGGCATCGGCCCCGGCTCCATCTGCACCACCCGCGTGGTGACTGGCGTGGGCATGCCGCAGATCACCGCCATCATGAACGCCGTGGAAGGCGTGGCCGGCAAGGTGCCAGTGATCGCCGACGGGGGCATCCGGCTCTCGGGCGACATCGCCAAGGCCATCGCCAGCGGCGCCAACATCGTCATGCTGGGCAGCCTCTTTGCCGGTCTGGACGAGAGCCCAGGCGAACTGGTCATCCACCGTGGACGCCGCTTCAAGACCTACCGCGGCATGGGCAGCGAGGGCGCCATGGCCGCTGGCAGCGCAGACCGCTACGGCCAGGGCAAGGCGGGCACTGGCAAGTTCGTGCCAGAAGGGGTGGAAGGCCGCGTGCCATACCGCGGTCCGCTGGGTGAATTCGTGTTCCAGATGGTGGGCGGCCTGCGGGCGTCCATGGGGTACTGCGGGTGCCGCACCATTCCAGAGTTCCAGGAGCACACGCGCTTTGTGCGGGTGTCTGGCGCCACCGTGGTGGAGAATCATCCGCACGACATCCAGATCACCAAGGAGAGCTCCAACTACACTCTGGCCGCTGCCTCAGACGAGTAGCGGCCCACGCCGGCGTGGCGGAACTGGCAGACGCAGTGGATTCAAAATCCACCGGGCTCAACCCCGTGCAGGTTCGATTCCTGTCGCCGGCATTCAGGTGGTGCTGATCAACGCATGGAGCGCGCTCCGCACAACCAGCAGCACGACACCGCACTGGCTGTGCTGCTGCTGGACCGCGCTGGAGTCATCCGCGCTGCCACGCCCGCTGCGTGCGATGCGCTGGGACAGCCAGCAAGCAAGCTGGTGACCAGGGCGGTGCACCATGTGCTGCCTGCTGCCAAGGCGCAGGTCTACCTCTGGCTGGACGCGCTGCAACCCGCGGCAGACGCGCCGCCTCCGCGCGTGCTGGATCTGGAAGCCGCCTGGCACGGCCAGAGCCGGCGGTTCGACGGCATCCTGTACGCCTTGGGCCGCGCCGATGCAGCGCCCGACCAGCCGGTGGCTGGGCTGGTCCTCCGGCCATCGCTGGTGCAGAAAGCCCGCACCCAGGCGCTGGATGCGCAGCGCGCGCTCCTGAGCCAGTTTGCCCAGGGAGCCACGCTGCGCGACAGCCTGCGCGAAGTGGCCCTGTTTGCAGAGCGCCAGATGGCGGGCGAGACCTTCTGCGTGGTGGTGCTGGACGATGGCCGCGGCCTGGAGCGCGGCGTGGTGGCCACCCTTCCGGCGGACATGGCAGATCTGTACGCAGACCCAGCCATCCACGCACAGGGCTGCCCTGCAGCGCTGGCTATGGCAGATGAACAGCCGGTGGTCATTCCAGACTTGGATGCGGACACGCGCTTCCGTGCGTACGCCGCGCACCTGCGCCGGCACAGCCTGCGCGCTGTCTGGAGCCAGCCGGTGCCACCAGGCGCAGCCGCCACGCGCGCCACGCTGGACATCCTGCTGCCCATCCCGCGCAGCCCCAGCGCAGAGGAGCGCCACGTGGCAGAGCAGGTGGCCGCCATGGTGCGGCTGGCGCTGGATCTGGCCCACCTGCGCGCTGAGCTGGAGCGCCGCACCGCAAACCTCAGCAGCATCGTGGGATCGCTGCCGGTGGTGGTGTGGGAGACAGACGCAGCTGGCGTGGTCACCTTGATCGAAGGCGGCGCGCTGCCGCTGGTCAAGCTGCATGCCGCCAGCGTGGTGGGCCACCCCAGCAGCGAGGCCTTTGGCGCCAGCGACACCACCGTGCGCCTGGTGCACCGCGCGCTGGAGGGCGTGTCGGAATGGTCGGACGTGGCTGCGTTCGGCCGCGACTTCACCATCCAGGTCACGCCCATCCGCGATGCGTCGGGCCAGGTGTGCGGCATGCGTGGCCTGGCGCTGGACATCACCGAGCGCCGCGCACTGGAGGCCAGCGCGCTGGCGGCACGCCGCATGGACGCGCTGGCGCAGGTGGCGGGCGGCTTTGCGCGCGACCTCTCCAACGTGCTCGCCGCCATCCGCGGCCATGCCTCGCTGGCAGCGCTTTCGCAGGGCCTTCCGCCGCGGGTGGCAGAGAGCCTGGAGGTGATCCAGCTGGCCGCTGCACGCGGACAGGCCGCCACGCAGAACATGATGGCGCTGGGCCAGCCCAAGCCCATCCGCCGCACCGCCACCAGCGTGGCTGCGGTGCTGCGCGAGGCGCTGCAGCTGCTGCGGCCTGTGCTGCCGCCGCAGATCACAGTGGACGTGGTGGATCAGACACAGGGCCAGGACCAGGTGATGGCCGACCCAAACCTCCTGCAGCAGGTGCTGTTCAACCTGCTCATGCGCGGCCGCGACGCCATGCCCAGCGGGGGCACGCTGCGCGTGCGCATGGAGCGCGACCAGCGTCCGGGCGCCAGCCCTGCGCTGCGCGTAAGCGTGGAGGACTCTGGTCCGCCGCTTCCGCCTGAGCTCCTGCCGCGCATCTTTGATGCCTTTGGCACCGCTGGCGAGAACACAGCTGGCCTGGCCATGGCGCTGGTGCGGTCGTTCGTCGAGTCAAACGGCGGCAGGGTGGAGGTGCTCTCTGGAGCCAATGCAGGTGCTGGCGTGGGCACATCGGTGGTCCTCACGCTGCCAGCAGCTGCGCTGCCCAGCAGCGAGGCCGGTGGCGCTGCGCGCGGCGCAGTGCTGCTGGGTGAAGCCCATCCGCTCCTGCGCCCCATGCTGGCCGAAGCGCTGCAGAGCGCTGGATACCACGTGACAGCGCCAGCAGACCCGCAGGCGTTCCGCGCAGCGCTGAGCAGCGCGCAGGGGCAGATGAACACGGCCGTGGTGGTGGATCCCGCCTTCCTGGCTTCGACCCCTGCGCAGGCGGTGCAGGCCATCCGCCGCCTGGCAGGGCCAGACGTCCCCATCCTGTTGGCAGGCGATGCTCCCACGCCGGGCAGCGCAGACAGCAGGGTGGCAGCGCTGCCCAAGCCGCTCGATCTGGATGCGCTGCGCCACCAGCTGGCAGCGTTCCTTCCAGCCCGTGGCGGTGATGGACCCAGCACGCCCGCTGCTCCGCGTACCCCCGGCGCCTCAAGCTGACGCCCGGCCGGCGTCCGGCTGACGTCCGGAAATGCCAGTTTCGCAGGGCGTGCTGGTCCTTGTCAGGCCCCCCTGGTTTCCGCTACACTTGCGGATTCGCCCCAACGGGCACCCGGACAACAGCAAGGAGCTCTCCCGTGTACGCGATCTTTGAGGACAGTGGAACGCAGGTCAAGGTGAAGGTTGGCGAAGAGGTGGAACTGGACGCCCGCGTCATCGAGGGCGATGCCAAGACCATCGCGTTCGACAAGGTGCTGGTCATCGGTGCTGCCGATGGCACGCCCGCCAAGATCGGCACGCCCTACCTTTCGGGCGCCAGCGTCTCTGCGGACATCCTGGGTCCCGTGCTGGGCGACAAGCTCCGCATCGGCAAGTACAAGCGCCGCAAGGGCTACCGCCGCCAGGCTGGTCACCGCCAGGAGTTCCTGCGCGTGAAGATCACTGGCATCAAGGCGTAATCCACCGGCCAGACAGTCCACTGCAGATACGTGGCCGCTGCCTTCGGGCAGAGGAAAGTCCGGACACGGCAGGACACGGTGGTGGCTAACAGCCACCCGTGCGCGTGGGTGCGCACGAGGGACAGTGCAACAGAAAGCACACCGCCGAACGCATCCGCAAGGATGGCGTGGCAAGGGTGAAATGGTGCGGTAAGAGCGCACCGCTCTGCTGGCGACAGCAGGGGCCAGGTAAACCCCACCGCGTGCAAGCGCAAGCAGCTCCGTCCAGCGTTCGCGCTGGAGACCGCGGTCCGCGGGGGAGCGGGTCGCGCGCACGAGCCCACTGGGGCCGTCAGCCCTCCTTCGGGCGGGCTGAAGAGAAATGGCCACGGCGCTGGCCTCCTACGGGAGGTCCAGCGGACAGAATCCGGCTTACGTCTGCAGCACCCACACCAGGCAGGCCCTGGGCCAAACGCCCGGGGCCTGCGCCTTTTTCCTCCTCTTTTTCACCCGCCGGAACGGACAACGTCTCCGAACTTGGGCTGCAACCCCTGCGTAGCGCAGAGATTGCGTTGTTCAAAGCCTTTCCAGACTCTGGATTTGCAGGAAAGTGGAGAGCAGACCCTTGTCTTCACGCATTGTCCCGGGACAATGAACCCTTTACCCACACAGCCATGCACGACCCGTTTGAACCCAACCTCAGCACGAACAAGGCCCAGGGCCTTCAGACCTACGCCATGCTCCTGTACCGCCGCGCGGTGCACCCGGAGTTCTTTGGCATCGAGGCCCGCAAGCGCCTGGAGCACGGCGACTATGAGTTCGAAGGCTGGATCTTCAAGGGCGGCCACTGCGCCCGCTTCCAGTACGCCGGCCTGACCTTCTGCGAAGTGGTGGTGGAGAACCCAGCCAACCTGCCAGATCGCGGGCTGGTGGTGTCGCTGCCTTGTGCAGGCGAGCGCGACCATGAAGAGAAGCTCACCGAGCACATCGCGTACATGACCACCATCCAGACAGAGACGCTGAGCGATCACCTCTATCTGGGCACCTACAAGGAGATGCTGGCGCACGGCCGTGAAGGCACTGCGGACTGCATCATGACGGTCTGGACGGACAACCACGGCAAGCCCAACCTCTCGCTCATTGACATGCAGCGGTTCCGCAATGAACTGCACCTGCAGGGCTATCACCTGCGCAGCGAATGCGGCATGGTGCTGCGCACGCAGTCCATGATCCAGCTGCCAGCGCCAGCCCCCAAGAAGAAGGCGTAGGCTGCGCGCCGTGTCCACGGCACGGTTCACATCTTGGCACGTGCTGCAGCAGTTCGACCAGGCGCTGGGGCTTCAGGACACCTTGCGTTCGGGCGCCGCGCCCGCTGGCCTTGTCGCACCGATGGGCCATCCCGCACCTGCTGGCCCTTCAGCGCGCGCGGCCATCGTGGAGCCGCGCCCGGAGCAGCCATCCGCGCCAGAGGCCACGGCCTCCACGCTGCAGATGGGTGCATGGGCGCTCCCCACAGAATGGCTGCTGAACGCTGGCGAGCCTGCTCAGCGCGCGGCGCGGCTTGCATCCATCCAGGCTGCGCACGCAGCAGGGTGCCCTCACTGCACGGTGGCCGCTGGCTGGCACAACATGGTCTTTGGCGA
>JAXMAM010000055.1:0-6436 GCA_046350455.1 Phycisphaerales bacterium
GTGTGGACTGGCGCGCTGCTGGCGGTGGTGGGCCTCTTCTTCCTCAGCCTTTTCGACCCCACCGGCGACGGCTTCCACCTGAACACCGGCGACATGTGGGTGCTGGCTTGCGCGTTCGCGTGGGCATTCCACGTGCAGATCCTGGGCTGGGCCGCACCCAGCGCAGACCCGTTCGTCATCAGCGTGGTGCAGTTTGCAGTGACGGGCATCGGTGGCATGGCTGTGTCGCTGGTGCTCTCGCTGGGCTTCTCTGCGGAGACCTGGGGCGCGCGCGAAGCCTTCCACTGGGACAGCCTGACTGCCACGCTGGGGCCGCTGGCCTTTGCCAGCGTGCTGAGCACTGGCCTGGCGTTCACGCTGCAGGTGGTGGCGCAACGCAAGGCACCGCCAGCGCACACCGCCATCCTCTTGAGCCTGGAGAGCGTCTTCAGCGCGCTGGCCGAAGCAGCCTGCCTGTCCTTTGGCGTGCTGGGGCTGGCTAGCATGGGCTCGCCCATGACAGCCTGGAAGCTGCTGGGCTGCGCCTTGATGTTCTGCGGCGTGCTGGTCAGCCAAGTGCGGCTGGCCTGGTTCCGGACAGGGAGCACCTCATGAGCAGCAACGTCCCACCACCGCCGCCACCGCCGGGAAGGCCTGCGCCGGGATCCCCTGCGGTGGGCGCGCCCGCACCCGGAACTCCCGCGCCCGCGGCGCCTCCTGTGCGCCCCGTGCCAGTCGCACCGCCAGAAGAGCAGGGCGACGCCACGGGCGGCGTCATTCCCTACAAGAATCCCCACGCGCTGGCTGCGTACTACACCGCCATCGGTGCGCTGCTGATTCCAGGCCTGGGCATCGTGGCCCTGATCCTGGGCATCAAGGGGCTCCGCGCCCGCAAGGCCAAGCCCATCATCAAGGGTTCGGTGCACGCGTGGATCGGCATTGTGGTGGGCGCGCTCACCACGCTGGCGTGGGGCACTTGCATTGGCGGGGCCATCGTTGGCTACATGATGTCAGGCTCCAGCTCGGGCTCCGGCAGAGGCGCGTCAGGGCCCATGCAGCCGGCTCCGTACTCCTCGCCAGACTGACGCCGCCCGCGCGGGCCCGCGCCTGCGCTGCCGCGTATCATCCGCCCCCGCTATGTCGCTGGAAACCACAGCCTTTGCTCCTGGCACGCGCGTCACCGTCACGCAGCAGCTTCCTGCGGTGCGCCGCGTCTCCACCACCACCGTGGAAGGCACGGTGGTGCGCTACCGCCAGGCCATGACAGGCAGCTGGTTTGCCCACAGCCTGCATGACAAGCTCTGGCTTGACCGCCTGGAACTGCGCAAGGACGACGGCGAACTGGTGGTCCTGAACCTGGACCAGTACACCGTCATCCAGGTGGCAGAGGCGACCCCGCGGCACAGCTAGTCCTGCGCTGCGCGGATGCGCGCTCACTCTGCCTTCGTCACCGTCACCTGCGTGCGCTGTGCGCGCCAGGCCTGGCCCATGTCGCGCGCAATGCCTGCATTCACGCGCGCCAGCGTCAGGGCGTCGAACTCTGCCGCCAGCTCCCGCAGGCTCTGCGGACGGCCCAGCCGGTACACGCTGCTGGCGATGGCCATGGCCCGCGCGCTGCTGCTTTCGCCGCTCATCACCAGTGCGCTCTTGGCGCCCACCAGCGCGTCGTTGAACTCATCCTGCGTGATGCCTTGGGCAAAGCGCTCCACCTCGCGCAGGATGCACTCCAGCGTGGTGGTGGCACGCTCGTGCGTGCTGCCGGCGTAGATGCTCATCAGCCCGCGCTCCTTGCCCAGCGCGCTGCTGGCCCCCACGCTGTAGCACAGCCCGCGCTTCTCGCGCACTTCGGTGAACAGGCGGCTGCTGGTGGCGCCGCCCAGCACGCGGACCGCCACGCGGTGTTCGTACGCGCTGGGGTGGCCGTCGGGCGGGGCGGGGTACCCCAGGCACAGGTGGGTCTGCGCTGTGTCCAGGTGGATGACGTGCGTGCCCCCGGCTGCAGGCGCTGCCTCCACCACCGGGGCAGCGGCGCCGCTCCAGCCAGCCAGCAGGCTTTCCAGCAGGTCGCGCGTGCGCTCTGGGTGCACGTCGCCTGCGATGCCAATGATGGTGCCCTGCGGCTTGGCCCGCGCCTGCCACGCAGCGCGCAGACGCTGGGCAGTCAGGCTTTCCAGCCCAGAACGCGTGCCATAGCCGCTGCGATTGAAGGGCGCTGGCATGGCGTGCTCGCGCAGCGCCAGACCCACCAGGTGCTGTGGATCGTCGCGCAGCGACTCCAGCGCCTGGATGCAGATGGCGCGGACCGCGTCCAGCGATTCTTCCTCCAGCCGTGGCTGGCGCACCACCATGGTCAGAAGACGCAGCAGCTCTGGAAGGCGGTCGCCCAGGCACAGGGCGCCCACCGTGGTGTGGTGCACCGCGGCGGCGGAATTCCGCTGCGCGCCCAGGGCGTCGAAGGCGTCGCTCAGCGGCCGGCTGGCCAGGTCGCCTGCGCCGCGCAGGATGAGCTCGGCCAGCACCGTGCTCTCTCCCTGCGCTGTCTCTGGGTCGCCGCTGGTGCCCACCGGCAGCAGCCAGGACACCGCGCAGCTGCGGGTGCCAGGCATGTGCTCCACGGCCAGCGTGGCGCCGCAGGACAACGGAAAGCAGACGGGCTCAGCGTGACTCATGCCACAAGCCTAGCGGTGCGGGCGCGCGTAGTGCTCGAACCATTCGTCGGTCGTGTGCACGCCCGGCTTCTGCCGCGCCAGCCACTGCCCGATGCGCAGCGCACCCAGCGCGAACAAGTCCCGGCTGCTTGCAAAATGCCCTATTTCTAGGCGTTCTCCGGGGCCGTTGAAGGTCACCACGTGGTCGCCCACCACGTCGCCAGCGCGGATGGCGTGGATGCGTTCTGGCGGCAGCGGCGCATCGGTTCCGCGCTGCACTGCCTCTGCCAGACTGCGCGCGGTGCCACTGGGCGCATCCAGCTTGCGGGTGTGGTGCGTCTCCACGATGTCAATGTCAAATCCTGGAAGCAGGCGCGCTGCCTCCTGCACCAGGCGGCGCGCCACCGCCACCCCCAGGCTGGTGTTGGGGGCCAGCATCACAGGCAGGCGGTCGCCCGCCCGGACGATGGCATCCCGTGTGGCGGCGGAGAGGCCGGTGGTGCCCACCAAGAGCGCAGTCTGCAGCGTCTGGGCCAGCTGAAGGGCGCGCAGGGCGCCTTCGTCGCTGCTGAAGTCAATCACCAGATCTGCTGCGCCGGGCGAGACTTGCAGCTCATCATCGCGGTCCAGGGCCTGCACGATGTGGCAGTGCGGCTCATTGGGCACGCATGCTGCGATGCGCTGCCCCATGCGTCCAAGCGCACCATGCAGCACGATGCGCGTGCGCGATGATGCAGCAGATGCTGGGCTGGTGGATGGCGAGAGGTGGGGGTGGTTGGCGTGTGACACGGAGCAGAGTTCCCTTCAAGGGGGTGCCAAAAGAATCTTGCAAAAAATCTCGTGAAGGCCCTTCCCAGCCTGTGCCGATAAAGGTACTACTGATAGTCGAGCAGGGGCCTCGTTACGCGGGCCTCAGTTCTCTCCGACACCCCTTGCGTAACAATGGGAGCCAGACCATGGCCAAGAAGAAGAAGGCTGCCAAGAAGGCCGCCAAGAAGACCGCGAAGAAGGCATCGAAGAAGAAGTCTCACCGCTAAGTCTTCTCGCCCGGACAAGACCAGCAAGGCCGGCCAGTGTGCCGGCCTTGTTGGTTTTTCGACGCTACGATTCCGGCCCCGCGCAGTGGTTTCTGTGCGGCACAAGGACCCTCGGCATGGCGCACATCATCGCGGAACCCTGCATCGGTACCAAGGACACGGCTTGCGTGGAAGTCTGCCCTGTGGACTGCATCCACCCTGGCAAGAGCGAGTCAGAGCACGGCCCCGCCACGCAGCTGTACATCGATCCAGACACCTGCATTGACTGCGGCCTCTGCGTGGACGAGTGCCCCGTGCACGCGATCTACCCGCAGGAAGACCTGCCCGCCGAGTGGCAGCAGTACATCCAGATCAACGCGGACTTCTACAAGAAGAAATAAGTTGGTGCCTGGCACGGGTGTCCCTACTTTCGGGACAGGTGCGCAGCAGACGCAGCGGCAGGATGGGGGAGGCGCGCGGTGGGTGTGCTACGGCCGCAGCGCCTCACTCTTCGCGCTGTTCTGCAGGCTTGTAGACGCCAGCTGGCGCGTCCGGGCGTTCGGTCCAGTCTTTGGCGCGCTCGCCCAGGTTCAGCTCGCTGTGCTGGGTCTTGCGATACCCCAGCTTGCGGATGATCTCCAGCACGTCTGTCCAGGTGGGGAAGGTCTTGTGATTCACCCGCTTGAAGGTGTCAATGGCCACCAGGAACAGGTACTGCTCCCGGTTCATTTCGCCCTCTTCGGCGCTCTTGATGAAGTCGGTCAGGCGGCGGCCAGGGCCACGGCGGCGCTCCAGATTGCTGGGGTCGACCGTGGCGCCTTCCAGGTTGCGGCGGTCAAGACCAGACCGCCGATCCACCACGTCTTCCGCGCGCTTGTCCTCGGATGATGGGCCGGTTGTAGTCATAGGGGCTCCTCAGCGTGCCCGAGTGTAGTGCGGTGGCTGGATAGGATGCGCGGCATGCGCAGCTTCGCCTTGCTGACAGCATTGCTCGTCATGATGATGCCGTGTGTTGAGTGCTCCGTGGCAACCGCAGCACAGGCGTCTGCCCAGCAGGCCGCGCAGCCGGCACAGCCAGCGCAGGCCGCGCCTGCGAAGCCTGCTGCGCCTGCGAAGCCCGCTGCGCCTGCGCCTGCCGCGCCCGCCGCGCCCGCTGCGCCCGCGCGCCCGCCCCGTCCACCGCCGCGTCCAGCACCACCGCCGCTGCTGCCCCGCTCCCCCGCGTGCTGGTCTTCTCCCGCACCATGGGGTTCCGGCACAAGTCCATCCCGCAGGGCATCCGGGCCATCAAGGAGCTTGGCACGGGTCTGTTTGAGGTGGACGCCACCGAGGACCCCACAGTCTTCACGGCAGACAACCTGAAGAAGTACAAGGCAGTGGTCTTCCTGAGCACCACGGGCGACGTGCTGAACCCCGAGCAGCAGACTGCGTTCGAGGGCTACATCCACGCTGGCGGCGGCTACGCAGGCGTGCACGCCGCGGCCGACACAGAGTACGACTGGCCCTGGTACGGCGAGCTCATGGGCGCGTTCTTCATGGGCCACCCCAAGATCCAGCAGGCGACTGTGAAGGTGGAGGACCACACCCACCGCTCCACGCGCAGCCTGCCAGCCGACTGGGTGCGCACCGACGAGTGGTACGCCTTCAAGACCAACCCGCGCGCCAAGGTGCACGTGCTGGCCAGCCTGGATGAGAAGACGTACGACCCCGGCACCACAGCCATGGGCGACCACCCCATCGCGTGGTACCGCGAGTTTGACGGCGGTCGCACCTGGTACACAGCGCTGGGGCACACAGAGGAGAGCTTCGCAGAGCCGCTGTTCCGCACGCATCTGCGCGAGGGCATCTGCTGGGCGGCCGGGCTGCCAGACCCAGGCGCTGCGCCAGCGGTGCGCCCCGCGGCCCCCGCTCCTAAGGCCTCTCTCCTGGCGCAACTGCCAGCCCAACCGCTGGCCCCCGTGCTGGCCGCTGTGCCCATGTCGCTCACGCTGGCTGGCGTGGTGCTGCTGGCGGTCATCGTGGTGGGCAGCATGGGCCACGGCGTGCGTGCGCCCATCCTGGCGTGGCTCTGGCCGGGCCTGGGGCATTTTGCGCTGGGCTACCGGCAGCGCGGCGCGCTGGCCATGGTGGGTGTGCTGGGCATGTTTGTGACAGGCGTGGCGGTGGGCGGGCTGGACTGCGTGGACAGCCGTGAAGACGCTCCTTGGTTTGCGGCCCAGGCCGGGAACGGTCCCATTGCGTTTGGCGTGGACGCGCTCAACCAGGGGCTGCTGAAGACCGGCCGCGTGGGCGAGCTGATGCCAACCCCAACGCCGCTTGACCCCACAGGTCGTCCGGTGGCTGAGCCGCTGCAGGTGAGTTCCTACAAGGGCCTGGGTTCTGCCAACGAGTTCGGCACGCTCTTCATCGCCCTGGGCGGCCTGATGAACCTGGTGCTGGTGATGGATTGCGCCCGCCGCGAACCCGCGGACTCGTGAAACTCGTGCCTGGCACTCCTGTCCTGGGTTTCCGAAAGTCGTGCCTGGCACGGGTGTCCCTACTTTCCGGGGCGGCCGGGCGAGTCATCCCTGGCTGCGCAGGCGTCGCGCTTCGGAAGTGGCCGGGTGAGCTTCCTTCGGCGCAGGCAGGCCCGCTGAACCGCTGACGAGACGCCGTGATCCGCGGTCGGTGGCCATCCCTTCTGATACGGCCTGCTCCGGATGGATGAACCGCTCGCCACCGGGCGCCCGTCCGCGCTGGCTTCACGCGTCCCACTCGCCCCACGCGCCCCACGCACGCCGCGGTCCCGCCCGT
>JAXMAM010000056.1:0-4883 GCA_046350455.1 Phycisphaerales bacterium
CGGGGCAGAACGGCACATCTGGCGCTTCGATCATCACCGAGTACTGCGCGATCTGCTGGCAGGTGTCCGCGCCAAAGGCAAAGAGGCTCCAGCTGGTGCCGTTCCAGTACGACGCGTTGTTGGTGTAGAAGCCCACGTACTGCACGTTGCAGCTGCCCACCTGGAAGCCAAACTGGCCCGAGTAGTTGTAGTTGCGCAGCTTGATGGACCAGCCCACGTTGTTGAAGCCGCCAGTGGTCATCACGCTGGGCAGCGGAATGACCAGCTCAAAGAGCGCTGGGTTCACGTTGCTGGAGGCAGGCAGCACCACGCCGGTGATCGTCTTGGAGTAGAGCACCGCGCCCGTGCCAAAGACCAGGCCAGAGGGGTCGCCGTCGTTCAGCGTGAACTCAATGTCCGTGGTGCCAGCGTTGATGCCGTCCCCGCCAAAGGTGGCCAGGTTGAAAGTGAATCGCCCCAGCGCCATGGGGATGGCACCAGGACCGCCCAGCCAGCCGCTGTCGCCATACTTCACCGTGTCGGCGTTGGCAGAATTGAAGGGTGTGAAGAAGCCAATGTCGCTGCCAGTCTGGAAGAGGACTTGCGCAGACACAGCAGAAGACAGGCATGCAGCGCCCAAGGCAGCCGCGAGTGTGGAGTGGAGTCGCATGGAGGTGGATCCCGGTGGAGGGTTATTGGCCAGCGCAACAGGCTGGCTGCACGGCACAGTATGTCGCCTGGAGTGGACTGGTCTATCTTGACACTGCGGCTTTTTGCTGCAAAATCCCTCCGTCCTGCGCCCTTTCGCAGGGCTGTCCCTTTCTCCTCCACTTCGGGAGTTCCCGCATGTCTCAATCTGTGTCTTCCGCCCAGGGTTCGCTCCGCGCTTCCTATGCGCTGGCTGCAGGTGCTGCAGCAGCTGCCGCGGCTGCGTCCACCGACGCTGCCATCGTCTACTCCGGTGCGCAGAATGTCTCCATCACTCAGGGCACCTCGCTCAACCTGAACTTGGACGGCGACGCGTACGGCGACGTGACGCTGAAGAACTACGTGTTCTTTGGCGGCAACTACCAGGGCGCCTCAGTCAACTTCTTCCCAGGCAAGCTGGTCACGTTCAACGCTGGCCCGTTCAACTACTCGTATGTCAAGTCGCTGGCCTCTGGCTTCCAGATTGACGGCTCGTCCGTGGGCCCCAGCTTCTTTGGCTCCATGGCCTATGGCGCCGGCAACCCCAACGCGCAGTTCAACACTGTGAACGGCGCGTACCTGGGCCTGTCGTTTGCCAGCGGCAGCAACGTGTTCTACGGCTGGGTGCGCGTGACCATCGACAACCAGTCCGGCACGTTCATCGTGAACGACTGGGCGTATGAGAACACCGGCGCTGGCATTGCTGCTGGCGCTGTGCCTGCCCCCGGCGCGCTGGGCCTGCTGGCTGCTGGTGCTTCGGGCCTGGGCCTGATGCGCGGCCGCAAGCGCCAGAGCTCGCGCTGCCAAGCCTTCGCCACTCAACAGCAGCCGCGCTGCGACCCACACGGTCGTAGCGCGGCTGCGATAGTCTCGGGCCCATGCCAGTCACCCGCCGCCAGCACCCAGCCCTGCCCCGCCGGGTGCTGCTTGTTGGCTGGGACGCCGCAGACTGGCAGATGATCCGCCCCTTGATGGCGCGGGGCCTCATGCCCACCACCGCCCGCTTTCTGGAGCGCGCTGCCAGTGGCAACCTGGCCACCACGCGGCCCATCCTGAGCCCCATCCTGTGGAACACCATTGCCACCGGGCGCAGGCCAGATGCGCATGGCATCCTGGGCTTCACAGAGCCTGTGCCAGATGGCCCAGGCGTGCGGCCAGTTGCCAGCACCAGTCGCCGCTGCAAGGCGCTGTGGAACATCCTCACGCAGTGCGGGCTGCGCTCCAACGTGGTGGGCTGGTATGCGTCGCACCCTGCAGAGCCCATTGCTGGCGTGATGGTGAGCAACCAGGCAGAAGCTGCGGGCGCGGACGCACCCATGCCGCCTGGCGCTGTGCACCCGCCGCACATGGCAGAGGCGCTGGCAGCGTGCCGCGTGCATCCTTCTGAGCTGGACGCCTCTGCCATCCTGCCCTTTGTGCCGCAGGCAGCGCAGCTGATGCAGCAGCAGGACAACCGCCTGGGCAAGCTGGCCGTGCTTCTTGCGCAGACAGCGTCTGTGCATGCCATGGCCACGCACCTGTTGGCGCAGGATGACTGGGACTTCACAGCGGTCTATTACGACGGCATTGATCGCTTTGGGCATGAGTTCATGGAGTTCCATCCGCCCAAGATGGCAGAGGTCTCGCAAGAGGACTTTGACGCATACCACCTGTGCATGGAGGGCATCTATCGCTTCCATGACATGATGCTGGACGCGCTGCTCCAGCTGGCTGGGCCAGAGACTGCTGTGGTGGTGATGAGCGACCACGGCTACTGGAACGACCACCGCCGCCCTGACCCGCGGCCAGGCAAGGCTGGGCCTGTGGACTGGCATCGGCCGTATGGGATCTTTGCCGCAGCAGGCCCGGGCTTGCAGGCAGGCGCGCAGCTGCACGGGGCCAGCATTTTGGACGTCACGCCCACCGTGCTCACGCTGCTTGGGCTGCCAGCAGCAGCAGACATGCCTGGCCGCGAGCTGAGCGAGGCGCTGGTGCCGCAGCTGGCAGAGGCGGCAGAGGGCAGCGCGCTGGAGCGCATTCCGTCGTGGGAAGCAGAGCCGGGAGAGTGCGGCATGCATCCACCAGACCTGCGCGTGGACCCCGCAGAAAGCCGCGCTGCGCTGGAGCAGCTGGTGGCGCTGGGGTACATCAGCCCGCTGGCAGAGGATGAAGCCAAGGCGCAGGCAGACACCATGGCGTCCAACCAGCTGCAGCTGGCGCAGAGCTACTTGGATGCAGGCCAGCCAGCCAAGGCGCTGGAGGTGGTGGCTGCACTGGACAGCCAGCGCCAGCAGGCAGCGCCCACGCTGCTGTTCTGCGCAGCGTGCCATGCAGCGCTGGGACAGTTGGACGCAGCAGAGCAGGCGCTGGACGCGCTGCCAGAGCCCGCGCGCAGCAGCACCAACGCGGTGGTGGTGCGCGCGCGGCTTGACTTGGCGCGGCACCAGCCGCAGGCAGCGCTGGCGAGGCTGGAGGCGCTGAAGGGGTTGGACGCGCGCGCAGGCATGCATGCACTGATCGGGCAGGTGCAGGCAGCGCTGCAGCAGTGGCCAGAGGCAGAGGAGGCGCTGCTGGCGGCGCTGGCAGAAGAGCCAGAAGACGCAGCCGTGCTGGGAACGCTGGCAGAGGTGCAGCTGCAGCTTGGGCAGGCAGAGCGCGCGCTGGAGCACGGCCTGCGCGCTGCGGCGCTCAACATGCAGGCGCCGCGCGTGCACTGGACCATTGGCCGCGCGTTCACCGCGCTGGGCCTGCACAGAGAGGCGGTGAACGCATACGCCGCATGCGCTGCGCAGGCGCCCGGCTGGGCAGATGCGCGCGAGGCGCTGCAGGCAGCGCGCGCTGCAGCGGGGATGAGCGGATGACCGCAGGTGGCGCGCACAGTGCGGGGGCGCGCGCGGCGCATGACCAGGGCGGGCCCGGTGGTGCGGGCGCAGCGCGGGTGCTGCTCATTGGGCTCGAGGGCGCAGACTGGCAGGTGCTGGCGCCACACATGGACGCGGGCTGCATGCCGCACCTGACGCAGCTGGTGGAGCGCGGCACCAGCGGCAAGCTGGCCAGCCTGGACGCGCTGGGCGCACTGCCGCCGTGGGCCACGCTGGTCACAGGCCAGGCTGCGCATGTGCATGGGGTGCTCTCGGATGACGTCCCCACTGCGGATGGGGAGGCGCTGAGGCCGTGTGCAGCAGCGGATCGCGCTGCGCCCACGCTGTGGGAAGTTGCCCGCCAGCAAGGCGTGGCCACGCTGGTGGCGGGCTGGCCAGAAGCGCTGGGGCAAGATGGGAATGATGAGGCGGAGGAGGCTGCGCATGCTGCGGCCGCTGCGGCGGCTGCGGCCGCGGCGGCAGCTGCGGCTCCGCCGCACAGCGCCTGGCATCCAGGCGTGCCTGCCTCCCTGCGCGACGCAGTGCGCGCGGCCGTGGCAGAGGATGCGCCTCTGGTAGAGGTGCTCCGCACCCAGGCCAATGCTGCCGCGGCTGTGGTGCAGCAGGCGCTGGCCGCAGCAGCCGCGCAGCCGTGGCGCGTGGGAGCAGTGCGCCTGCCAGGGCTGGGTGCAGTGTGCCAGGCCTTCTGGCGGTTCGAGCAACCGGCAGCATCGGGCGTCCTGCCCCGCCGCGCTGCTGCGTTTCACTGCGTGGTGCGCGCTGCATGCAGCGCGTGGGATGCATGGCTTGGCCAGCTGGTGGCCTTGGGCAGCGCTGGCGACACACGGATCGTGGCCAGCGAGCGCGGACTGGACATGCACGTGCATCGGCTGCTCCAGCCCAGCACCAGCCACAGCGTTCCACCGGGCGTGGTGGTGATGGCTGGGCCAGATGTGCCGCGCGACGCGCTGGCCTTTGGGATGGCTGCTGTTGGCATTCCGCGGCTGGTGTTCCAGAAGGCTGGGCTGGAGTGGCCTGCTTCTGCAGGTGGACCTGCGGGAGCGCCCGCCGCCCTGGCTGATGCAGCGCCCGCGCCTGTGCGCGCCGTGGCACGGCAGCGTGCGGTTGCAGCGGCGGTCTCGCTGTTCCTAGCAGGAGAGCTGGAGGGCGCAGCGCAGCTTCGGCTGGAGCTTCTTGAAGCTGACCCAGGTGACCACGCAAATGCCAGCGCCTTGCTTGAAGTCCTGCTGGCGCTGGGGCGCACTGCCGAAGCCGTGCAGGCGCTGGCCAGCGCGCGGCGCGCAGTGCCCACGCCACCGTGGCAGCTGGAGCTGGTGGCAGCGCTCGTGCATGCTTCGGTGGGAGATCAATCTGAAT
>JAXMAM010000057.1:0-3761 GCA_046350455.1 Phycisphaerales bacterium
CTGGTCTTGTTGCGCAGCGCAGTCTCCAAGCTGGGATCGTTGCGGGTGGTCCAGCTGGGGATGTGGCACTGGTTGCAGCCAATCTGGTTGAAGATGGCCTCGCCGGCCATGCCGCTCTTTGGGGTCTGTGGCGGCTGGGCCAGGTAGCGCTGGAAGTGCGTCACGCGATCGATGAAGGCAAAGCCCTGGCCGTCCGGAATGTCCTCCGGGTCGGGCATGTTGTCGCACTGCGCCAGCAGCACATGGTCGCCGTTCGGTGCGTTCTCGTTGGGGACGAGGTAATTGGTCACGCCCATCTCGTTGCGGGTGGCATCGCCGCTGAAGGAGAGCACGGTCAGCACCTGGGCCTTCCAGCCAAAGCGGCCGGGGCGCAGCGTGTGCGATGGATCTTCCAGCGCGGAGACCCAGTGCACGCGACCGCTGATGCCGTCGGCGTTCAGGTCGTCTGGATCAGCGTTGGCAGCGATGGCTGCATCCTGCAGCGCCTCGATGAGGCCGAAGGCCATGCTGCTGTTGGTCACGCGCGTGGCGGTGAAGTTGGCCGCTTGCGGAATGACCTCCTGGCAGGACTCGCTGATGGCCTGGGCCTGCAGCAGGCTCTGCTCTTCGCCAGGGATCACATGGAACGTGCCCTTGTCGGAGATGCCGAAGTGCGTCACCGAGATCGAGCCCCAGCCGCCCACGGGGTTGGCGTGGCAGCTGAAGCAGCCCGCCTTGTTGAAGATCGGGCCCAGACCGACTTCGGGCGTCATGGGTGTGAGGTAGAGCGCGCGGCCTGCGTTGAACAGGTCAAGCTGCGCAGGGGAGAGGTCGGGAAGCGGAGCGCCAGCCTTGGGCTGAGGTGCGATCTGTGCGTAGACACTGGTAGACAGTGAAAGCGTTCCGGCGATCAACAGCAGTCGGTTCGACATCTCATCACTCCAAGTTGGCAGAAGACATTCAGACGATCGTGGGGAAGGGCAGACGTGGAGAAGAACAACTCACAACGGCAGGGACAGCACACACGCCCAGGTTGCATGGCACACCTGGTGGGTCAAGGTTATTGCCGGCACCCAGCGCCGGACCACCCCTCCCAAGGTAATCCTGCCACTTCCCTGCGCCAGCAGTTTTCTCTGAAGCGGCTTCATATACTTGGTCCTCTATGGTCTGCGCGTGGAAACCCCTGCCTTTGTGGGTGCTTGCAAGCCTTCCCTGCATCGGCGCTGTTTCCTCTGGATTTGGGTCCGGTACCCATGAATCTTTCATACAGGCCCAAGCCCCCCCGGTACAGCCGCCAGCATCGGCATCGCCGGGCACCCCTGGGGGTGGGTCTGTGGGTGCTGGCCGGGACATCGGCTCCCCTCCAGCCGCAGCCGCACCCGCCGCGGCCGCTCCGCTGAATGACCCGCGCCTTGGCGTGGTGCGCAAGCTGCTGGGTGCCGCGCAGTATGAGGAGGCGCGCGTGGTGGCGGAAGCCGTGCTGAAGGACCATCCTTCATCGCCGCGGGCCAAGTTCTACGCAGGGCTCGCGCTGCACAAGCTGAAGCGGTACGCCGCAGCGCGTCCGCTCCTGGAGGCTGCCATGGCGCAGCCCACCGCCTTTGTCGAAGGCCCGCATGTCATCCACTACGTGGCATGGTGCGCCTACTACCTTGGAGACCTGCAGGGCGCTCGCGTGGCGTTCACCACGCACCTGCGCGAGTTCCCCAACTACGACGACTCGCACTTTGGCCTTGGCCTGGTGGAGCTGGAGGAGGATCACCTGCCAGAGGCTGAGGCGTGCTTCCGCCGCGCACTGGAGCTGCTGACCATGAACAATGGCCTCAAGCGGGAGCGAGCCAAGAACCTGGCCCGTCTGGGCGATGTGTTCGTGCGGGAGGACCGGCTGGGCGAGGCGGAGGTGGCCTATCGCGACGCAGTGGCGCTGTGGCCAGACCACTACGAGGCGTGGGCACGTCTCTCGCGCCTCATGGATCGGCAGCAGCGGCCCGATGAGGCGGCAGCAGCGCGCGCCAACCAAGAGGCGGCCCTGGCCCGCATGCAGGCGAAGGGAATTCCATGGCGCCCCTGATCAGCGTGCTGGCCGCGCTCCTGGCGCAGCAGGCCGCAGCACCACACATCCACTTCACCGACGCCACAGCTGGTTCTGGTCTGGTCTGCACCCTGACCAGCGGTGCGCTGCCGTCGCAGGAGATCCTGGAGGTGAAGGGCGGCGGCATCGCGCTTGTTGACTTCGACAACGACGGCGATCTGGACATCTTTGTGCCCAACGGCGCCACGCTGCAGGATCCAGAGCACGGGCCCGGCGCGCGCCTCTTTGAAAACGTGGGCAACCTGAAGTTCCGCGATGTGACCGAGCGCATGGGCGTGCACCACACGCGCTGGAGTTTTGGCTGCGCGGTGGGAGACTACGACGGCGACGGACTGGACGACATCTTCATCGCCTGCTTCGGCCCCGATGTGCTGCTGCGCAACAAGGGCGGTGGCGTGTTCGAAGATGTGTCTGCCAAGGCAGGCATCCAGGACACCGGATGGTCCACCAGCGCAGCGTTCGCCGATGTGGATGGCGATGGCGACCTGGATCTGTTCGTCACCCGCTACCTTGAGTTTGACCCGGCCCATCCGCCAGCGCGCGCGCAGTTCAAAGGTCTGGAGGTCATGGCGGGTCCCAAGGGGCTGCCGGCCGCGCAGGACTCGCTCTTCCTCAATCAGGGCGATGGCACCTTCAAGGACATCAGCAAGGAGGCGGGCATCGCCGCCGCCACGCCGTCCTATGGGCTGAACCTTGCCATCCTGGACCTGGATGGGGATGGCCGCAACGACATCCTGGTGGGCAACGACTCCATGCCCAACCATGTGTTCATGAACCGCACGCAAGGCGGCAAGGTGGCCTTTGAGGAAGTGGGCCTGAAGAGCGGTCTTGGCACCAATCTGGATGGAAGCGCGCAGGCCACCATGGGCATCGCCGTGGGTGACGCCAATCTGGATGGCCGCCCAGACATCTTCACCACCGTGTTCTCCAGCGACACAAACACGCTGCACGTGAACCTGGACGGGCGCTTCTTTGACGACCGCACTGCGCAGTTCGGCGTGGGCGCCCCCAGCCGCACGCTGCTTGGCTGGGCCACTGTGTGGGAGGATCTGGACCACGACGGCGACGCAGACCTGGTGGTGCTCAACGGCCACGTGTATCCGCAGGCCAGCCGCGCCTCCATGGACAGCGACTACGAGCAGCCGCCGCTGGTGATGCGCAGGGAAGGTCAGCGCTTTGCTGTGGAGACAGACCCTGGGCCAGGCCTGCAGGGCGCGCACCGCGATCGCAGCGCGGTGGCTGCAGACCTGGATGGCGACCGCGATCTGGACCTGGTGGTGGCGGAGCTGAACGGTCCGCTGCGCCTTCTGCGCAACGACTGCGCAGCGCCGGCGGACAGCGTGGTGCTGCGCCTGGTCAACGCTTCCAAGGGCGACCGGCACGGCGTGGGCGCGCGCGTGCGCTTCCTGGATCAGGCCGGCCAAGTCAAGGCCGTGCGCTGGCTGTGGGGCGGCGGACCGTTCCAGAGCACGCTCTCGCCGGACGTGCACGTGGGCGCGCCGGCTGCCTGGGGGCCTCTGAAGGCGGAGATCACCTGGCCCAATGGCTCCGTGCAGATGGTGCCCGACCTGAAGCGCGGCGCTGTCAACACCGTGCAGCGCGCTACAGCAGCGGGCTCACCAGGTTCGCAGCCCGCTCCGCCAGCTGCTCCAGCCTTGGGCGGCGGCTCCAGCTGACCAGATCCATCCTG
>JAXMAM010000058.1:0-3636 GCA_046350455.1 Phycisphaerales bacterium
GCAGCGCTTTGGCGTGGAGCACAAGCAGCGGCTGCTGGAGTTCCGGCTCACGGCGGACGTGCTCACGCTCAGCGCCACGCCCATTCCGCGCACCTTGCACATGAGCCTGCTGGGCCTGCGCGACATCAGCAGCCTGACCACGCCGCCGCCGGACCGCCGCGCCATCGTCACAGAGGTCATTCCGTTCAACCGCAAGCGCGTGCAGCAGGCCATCCAGCGCGAGCTGGCGCGCGAAGGCCAGGTGTTCTTTGTGCACAACCGCGTGCACGACATCGAGGAGGTGGCCCAGGAGGTGAAGGCCATGGCGCCCGACGCGCGCGTGGTGGTGGGCCACGGGCAGATGACGCCTGCCATGCTGGAGAGCGTGATGCTGGCGTTCATGCGGCGTCAGGCTGACATCCTGGTCAGCACCACCATCATCGAGAGCGGCATTGACATTCCCACGGCCAACACCATGATCATCCACGACGCCAACATCTACGGGCTGGCAGAGCTGCACCAGCTGCGTGGGCGCGTGGGACGGTCCAAGCATCGCGCGTACTGCTATTTGCTGCTGCCGCAGGACCGCACCATCACCGAAGACGCCATGAAGCGGCTGAAGGCCATCGAGGACTACAGCATGCTGGGCGCTGGCTTCCGCATCGCCATGCGCGACCTGGAGATCCGCGGCGCTGGCAACCTGCTGGGTTCGGAGCAGAGCGGGCACATCGCCACGGTGGGCTATGAGATGTACTGCCAGCTGCTGGAGCAGTCGGTGTCAGAGCTGAAGGAGGAGACGCGCGTGGTGCCCAGCGACACCACGCTGGACCTGGGCGTGGTGGGCAGCATTCCGCGCGGATACATCCCCAGCGACCTGCGCCGCATGGAGGCGTACCGCCGCATTGCGGTGGCCAAGGACGCTGGCATGCTGCAGAAGGTGCAGCAGGACCTGGAGAGCGCCTATGGTGCGCCGCCCCAGAGCACGCAGGAGCTGCTGCAGGTGGCAGAAGTGCGGCTGGCCGCCACGCTGCTGGGCGTGCGCGCCATTCAGCGGCGCGAGCAGGACTTGGTGTTCCGCACGCTGGACCCGGATGCGCTGGAGTCTCGGTTGGCTGGCGCGCAGGGCACCGTGCGCGTGGTGGGCCAGCCAGACGAGCGCGGGCTGACCGAGGTCTACTACCGCCCGCCCAAGGCGTTCCTGGAGCCGCGCAGCCTGCTCACCGTGCTGCGCAAGCGGCTGGTGGGATAGGGAGGAGTGCGCTAGCGCTGATCGGTGTAGTTCAGCAGCAGGTAGCGGGCCAGGTAGTCCAGGATGCTGGACGCTTCTGGGATGTCTGGATTGTGCGTGGGGCCCATGGGTTCAAAGCGCATGCCGCGGAAGCGCTCTGCAGCTTCGGTGACAGGGAGCCCGTGTTGCAGCGCCAGGCTGAACGCACGGCAGAAGCCTTGGATGAGACCAGAGAGCGTGCTGCCCTCCTTGCTCATCTTGATGAAGACTTCACCAGGCCTGCCATCTGGGAACAGACCGATGGTCAGGTAGCCCTCGTGTCCGCCGATGGCGAACTTGTGCGTAACCGAGCGCCGCGTGCCCGGCAGGGTGTCGCGGCGTGGTGCTGCAGCAGTGGTCATGGGTTGGTCGCCTCGCTGATCCTTGGCGTGCGTGCCAGACGCGTCCTGTGCGCCTGAGTTGGGTGTCTTCTTCATCGGACGGCTGGAGCTCATGCGATTGAAAGTCCCACGTGAAAGACGGAGGCGAACGATAACGCGCCGCCGGGGGTTCCGGCGGCGCGTGAGGAAACAAAATGGTTGGAGCCGTTGAAAGGCTGGGGACGGCCTCAGGCCTTCTTCTTGCCCTTGGCTGGCTTGGTCTCTGCAGCAGGGGCTGCGGCGGGGGCTGCTGCCTCTTCCGCTGGCTCTTCTGCAGGGGCTGCTTCTGGCTCTGGCTCTGCAGCCGCGGCGGTCAGCATCTCCAGGGTGCGGTCTGGCAGCACCTCGATGCCCACTTCCGTGCGAAGGTCGCGGTCCAGCTGGATGATGCAGGCGTAGGTGCCGATGCGGCGGATGGGGTTGTGGAGGCGCACGGCGCGCATGTCCACGCCAAAGCCGTCAGCCGTCAGCTGGTCGCTGATGTCGCGCTGGGTGACAGCGCCGTACAGCACGCCCTGGTCGTTCACGCTGCGGATGAGCTTGATGGAGACGCCTTCCATGCGGGCGATCAGGGCCTCGCGCTCGCTGCGCAGCTTGGCCAGCTCGGCCTGTGCTGCAGCGCGGGCGCCCTTCAGGGCCTCGATCTTCTCTGGCGTGGGGGCTTCCGCGAAGAGGTGGGGGAGCAGGTAGTTGCGGGCGAAGCCAGGCTTCACCTTGACCACGTCGCCGACGATCCCCAGGTTCTCGATGGTCCGATTGAGCAGCAGTTCGACCTTCTTGGAGGCCATGGTGCTGTCCTTTCGCGGCTGTGCCGCGTGAAAGTTAGGGCGGCCTCAGCGCCCAACAGGTGCCAGTGTTGGCGCAGCAGGGCCACAGGAGCCCTGCTGGAGGCAGATGGCGCATGATCCCAGAAAGCCAGCTGACATGCAAGTCCAGCGCCAGCAGGGAGATGGGTGTGCACAGCACACCGGGCGCGCGTCCGATAGAAGGGCGCGCGCCCGGTGCCGACCCCCATGATCTGCTTCTGACACGCGGGTCTCGCCACGCGGGACCCACGCGCCGGTCCCGATCAGAACGGGATTTCTTCGTCCGCTGGCTGCTCGTGTGGACCAGAAGCGGCGGTGCGGCCCGTGCTGCGGGGTGCGCCCGCACTGCGGGTGCGCGTGCCCTCGCCGCCTTCCTCGCGGCTGCCACCGCCACCGCTGCCCAGGAACTGGAAGTTCTCGATGACCACGCGCATCTTGCTGCGCTTGCCGCCATCCTTGTCTTCCCACTGGTCCAGCTTCAAGCGGCCCTCGATGAAGACAGGCCGACCCTTGCTGAGGTACTGCTTCAGGATTTCAGCCTGCTTGCCCCAGGCCTCGCAATCCACGAAGGTGGTTTCCTCGCGGTCTTCGCCTTCCTTGGTCTTGTAGCGGCGGTTGACTGCGAGCCCCAGTTCGCAGACAGCCTGGTTGCCAGCTGTGTATTTCAGATCGGGGTCCCGGGTGAGATTTCCGATCAGCATCACCTTGTTGAGATTTGCCATGTTCGACTCCTTCGACTGCAGTCCGTCCGTGCCGCCCAATGCGGTGGTGTTCGGATTCTGTTTGGATGCTAGGCGGCTGGCCAGGCAGCCGCAATCCTGAAGTGCTGGGAATCCGCGCGGATTCCCCATCGGCCCAAACCTCCACGCGAGAGGGCCGGGTGGGGTGGCCCGCCAGCCGTGGCTGGGCCAACCCCGCCCCGCGTGGTGCAGCAGCCTCTGACACGGCGCAGCGCGTGGGCGCGCAGCCAGCCAAAGCCTGCCACACGCGAAGTATGGGCATGCCCTTTGGGAGCCTGCCTGAAACAGGCAGTTTTTCCACAGGGTTTCTTCATCCAAGTCAGAAGCCGGTCAGCACTGACGTAGGTAGGTCAGGTCCACGCACCAAGAAGCAGCCCCAGGTCTGTCCCGTTCACTACGCCGTCGTGGTCCAGGTCTGCCTCCGAGTCGCCGGTGGTGCCCCAGGCGCCCAGCAGCAGGCCCAG
>JAXMAM010000059.1:0-2821 GCA_046350455.1 Phycisphaerales bacterium
ATTTTGACCAGCGCCTGATTGACCACCTGGCCGAGGAGTTCCGCAAGAAGGAGGGCATTGACGTCCGCAAGGACCCCATGGCCCTCCAGCGCCTGAAGGAAGCTGCTGAGAAGGCCAAGATCGAGCTCAGCAACCAGATGGAGACCACGGTCAATCTGCCGTTCATCACGGCTGACCAGAATGGCCCCAAGCACCTGCAGCTGACGCTCACCCGCGCCAAGTTCGAGGAGCTGTGCAAGGATCTGTTCGACCGCCTGCGCGGCCCCTGCGAGAAGGCCCTCACCGACGCCAAGCTGAAGCCCTCCGATGTGGAGGAAGTGGTGATGGTGGGCGGCTCCATCCGCATCCCCAAGGTGCAGGACATCGCCAAGCAGATCTTTGGCACGCAGAACCTGGACAAGTCCATCAACCCCGACGAGGTGGTTGCCGTGGGCGCAGCCATCCAGGGCGGCGTGCTGCAGGGCGAAGTGAAGAATGTGGTGCTGCTGGACGTCACCCCGCTCTCGCTGGGCGTGGAGACCCTGGGCGGCGTGATGACCACGCTGATCCAGCGCAACACCACCATCCCCACCGAGAAGAAGGAAGTCTTCTCCACCGCCACGGACAACCAGAGCGCAGTGACCATCGTGGTGCTGCAGGGCGAGCGCCCCATGGCGCAGGACAACCGCGTGCTGGGCAGGTTCGACCTGACTGGCATCGCGCCGGCGCCGCGCGGCGTGCCCCAGGTTGAGGTGGCGTTCAAGATTGACGCCAACGGCATTCTGGAAGTGGTGGCCACCGACAAGGCCACTGGCAAGAAGCAGGAGATCAAGATCACCGGCTCCAGCGGCATGAGCAAGGAAGACATCGAGCGCATGAAGCGCGACGCCGAGGAGCACGCTGCGGCCGACAAGGCGCGCCGCGAGCTGGTGGACACCAAGAACCGCGCTGAGCAAGTGGTCTACCAGGTGAAGAAGCAGCTGGAAGAGCTGGGCGCCAAGGTGCCGCAGGAGGCGCGCGTCAAGCTGGAGAGCGCTGTGTCCAACGTGGAGGACAAGCTGAAGGGCGACGACCAGGCCGCCATCGAAGCTGCCCTGACCGCGCTGACCAACGCAGCGGCCGAGCTCTCCAGCATCCCGGCTGGCGACGCAGGCGCTGCCCCAGGTGCACAGGCTGGCGGCAATGCTGGCGGGTCCACCGGCGGCAGCACGGGCGGCCGCAAGGACGATGTGATTGACGCTGAGTACGAAGTGACCGACGAGAAGGGCAAGCAGTAAGCCCCTCCGTCAACCGCGCACACCCATGCGGGGCGTCTGCCACAGCGCAGGCGCCCCGCTGTGCTTGGTAGCATCCAGAGGCAGCCTCCGCTCCGCCCAGCCTGCTCTGCACTGTGCAGCGCACGCCGGCCCGGGCGCCTGGCAGAAACCCATGGAACGCATCAAGGGCATCGCCGTCAGCCCCGGCATTGTGGTCGGACGCGCATTCCTGGTAGGCACCGCTGAGCAGGTGGTGCCGCACCGGACCATCGCAGAAGCAGAAGTCCCCGGGCAGAACGAACGCCTGCACAAGGCGCTGAAGGACGCTGGCGCAGAAATTGACACGCTGCGCGAGCGCACGCTGCGCGAGCTGGGTGTAGAGCCCGCCAAGATCTTTGAGTTCCACGCTGGCCTGCTGAAGGACCGCGCGCTGGTGGCGGCCATCGAGCGCCGCATCAGCGGGCAGTTTGTGACAGCAGAGCAAGCGGTGGCAGACCAGTTCCGCCTGCTGGTGGACCAGTTCCGCCGCATGGGCAACGAGGTCTTTGAGCAGAAGGCCAACGACATCATTGACCTGGAGCGCCGCGTGCTGGGCTGCCTGATGGGCGAGCGCACCAGCCGCCTGGCCAACCTCAGCGAGCCTGCGGTGATCTTGGCGCATGAACTGACCCCCAGCCAGACCGCTGCCATGGACCGCAGCAAGGTGACAGCGCTGGCCACCGACCTGGGCGGCCGCACCAGCCACACCAGCATTGTGGCGCGCGCGCTGGGCCTGCCTGCAGTGGTGGGCTGCCAGCGCATGTCGGCCATGGCTGAAGATGGCGACATGGTCATCGTGGACGGCAACGAGGGCGTGGTGATTCTGCGCCCCGATGCCCGCACGCTGGACGACTATGTGCGCCGGCAGGAGCGTTCGCGCCGCAGCCGCGCGCAGCTGGGAGACCAGAGCGGCCTGGAGGCGTGCACGCAGGATGGCACGCGCATCCAGCTCATGGGCAACATTGAGTTCCCAGAGGAAGTAGAGGCCGTGCTGGCCAACGGTGGCGACGGCGTGGGTCTGTACCGCACCGAGTTCCTGTGGCTGACGCGGCAGGATCCGCCCACTGAAGAGGACCACTTCCAGGCATACACGCAGGCCATCAAGCTGCTGCGCGGCAAGCCGCTCACCATTCGCACCTGCGACCTGGGCGCAGACAAGTACACGCAGGCGCAGATGGAGGAGCCAGAGCGCAACCCCTTCCTGGGCCTGCGCAGCATCCGCCACTCGCTGGCCAATCCCAGCGAGTTCAAGGCGCAGCTGCGGGCCATTTTGCGCGCCAGCGCGCTGGGGCCAGTGAAGGTGATGTTCCCGCTCATCAGCAACGTCATGGAACTGCGGCAGAGCAAGATGATGCTGGCCGACA
This sequence comes from Phycisphaerales bacterium, assembly GCA_046350455.1. GTDB lineage: Bacteria > Planctomycetota > Phycisphaerae > Phycisphaerales > SM1A02 > CAZXGD01. Next base: position 2,639 of record JAXMAM010000059.1, read on the forward strand.
TCAGCGAGGAGCTGGAGGACGAGGGCGTGGCCTTCGACCGGCAGGTCCCGGTTGGCGTGATGATCGAGGTGCCCTCTGCGGCCCTGATGAGCCGCGTCTTTGGCAACGAGGCCAACTTCTTCAGCATCGGCACCAACGACCTGGTGCAGTACACGCTGGCGGTGGACAGGGGAAACGAGCGAG
>JAXMAM010000060.1:0-2659 GCA_046350455.1 Phycisphaerales bacterium
GGACGTGAAGGGGCGCACGGTGCTGCTGGCGGCCTATCGAGCCGAGGACGTCGTGACGCTGGGCGGCCGCACGATTCCAGGTGTCTGGATGCACGCCAGCGTGGTGCAGGGCGTGCTGGATGGCGTGGAGTCCCGCACCGCCACGTGGTGGATGCTGGTGCCCCTGGCGGGTGCAGTGGCAGTGGGGCTGGCGATCGGCTCGCTGCTGCTCCGTGTGGCGCTGCGCGCAGCGGCGCTGCCGTTGCCCCGCGCTGGCGAGCCCTGGCCAGTCATCCGCCTGCAAGCGCGCAGCGTCGTGCTGCGCCTGGCCGCGGTGGCGGTGGGCAGCCTGCTTGTTGGCGCGCTTGCGTTGGGCGGCGTGCTGGCGCTTGGCACGCGTGAGCAGTGGGTGGTTCCCTATGTGGCCGGCGCCTGCGGTGTGGGCGCTGTGGTGGGCCTGCTGCTGGGCGGTGTGTGGTCTTTGGCAGTGGCCTGGATGGGCTGCGTGCGGCGCGCGTGGTGCCTGGACAGGCCGGGCGCAGCGCGCGCGCTGGCTGGCTAGCGCACCAGCACTTCAGCAGCGTGCTGCCCGCATTCGGGGCAGCGTGTGGAATGAAGCGCGCTGTCCAGCGCATAGCCGCAGCTGGCACACGTGCCCACGCGGGTGCCCCGCATGCACAGGATGACCACCACGCCTGCCACGGCTCCTGTGGCGCTGGTCCACACTGCGTCTGGCAGCCACTCTGGCACAAAGGGCGCGATGGGCATGCCCAATCCGATGCCCAATGCACTGGCACCCAGTCCCCACAAGCCTGTGGTCCACGGCTGGTGGATGGCGCTGTGGAACGCGCGCGTGCGGCGCACGCGCGCCGTGAGATCAGCAGCCAGGCACAGTGCTGCCCAGGGCAGGAGCCCGCCCACGCACACCAGCTCCAGGGCATGCGGCTTGGGATCTTCCGCCCACCACGGTGTGCTCTCGTTCAGGAACAGCACCAGGGCCGTGACCACCAGGCCGGCGTACCCCAGCAGACTTCCAAGGGCGAAGGGCAGCATGGGCGTCAGTGGGTCGTGCTCTCGGCCTTCGGGTCCGGAGCCTCTTGGATGGCGGACGCTGGCGCACTGATCGTCAGATCACCAGCCATGATCTGGTACGGAGGCACGACTGCGCCTGGCGCCAGCTTTTCTTGCGCCCACTTGAAGGGCTGGAACTGCACCATGCGCGCGCGGCTGGTTGGGTTCTTCTCGCCCTGTGCGGCCAGCACCGCAGTGGTGAAGAGAAACGATGCCAACGCCACCGCCCGCGCTGCCATGCGCCGAGTGTGCGCGCGCACAGCGCGCAGTCCCACCGGGCAGTCGCGCACCAGGACGGTGCCGTCTTCGCGGCGCCGCAGCTGCGCGCACACGCGCTCGCCGCGCTCCATGAGGGGGCGCAGCATCTCCTCCACTTCATCAGCCGTCATTTCGGCCACGTTGTGGACATGCAGGTCGCACTGCGTGCAGTAGCGGCGCTTGTCGTCGCCTTGCATATCCTCCCAGCGGGCGGGGCAGGGGGATGCAATGCGGATGTTCTGCAGGATCTGGAGCTGAAGGTCTGTCGGCATGAGTCACCCTCCATGCAGTCCATGGCCGCCCGGGACACGGTGTCTCCCGGATCAGGTCCAGGCGCCAAGCAAGAGTCCCAGATCTGTGCCGTCCACCACGCCGTCGTGGTTGATATCCGCAGGGCAGCCTGCGCAGGGTCCCCACGACCCCAGCAGAAGTCCCAGATCTGTGCCATCCACCACGCCATCCTGGTTCAGGTCTTCTGGCACCGGAGGCAGGAACTGGCCGCCCCAGTTCAGGCCGGTGCCGCTGGACAGCGACGCGCCAGAGATGGGCGCACCGCTCACGTAGATGTTGGTGATGCCTGTCCAGTTCACCAGTGCTGGAGTGCCAGCCTGGGCGGTTGAGTTGCCAGACACGCCGCTCGAGGAGCGCATGCCGCCCTGTGCGCACGCGTACACGCCCAGGCTGAAGGGTGTGCCAAAGGTGAATGGCACTGCAAACGTCACCGTGCCGTTCACGTTCTTGCTGTCTGTGGGCGGATTGCCGTAGGTGGCCACAGCCCAGTGCCCGTACTGACGGTCGGTGCTGATGAGATCAGAGTTGCCAGGGCTGAACAGGGCGTTGTTCATCAGCTGCGCGTTGTCCTTGTACGCCGTGATGTCCAGGCTGGCAGATCCAGCAAAGCCGCTTGCAAAGAGGGAGGCAGTCGCATGCACCGTGAACTGCATGTATCCCGTCTGTCCGGTGTAGGAGGGATGGGTGATGAGGAAGGTCTCCTTCCACCCGCCGTTGCACTCGCCGCGCGGAAACGATGAGCTGTTTGGCGCGTTGTTGGCACCGTTCAGCACCACCCAGCCCATGCCGCACGTGCCAGAGCCGCTGTTGCTGGTCGAGCCACTGGAGTAGCTCGCCGACGTCGTGACGCTGGACACGCCACTGAACGACGCTTCATGCACGTCGGATCCCGGCGCAGCGTGGTAGGGAGTCCAGTCCAGTCCAGGCCAGCCTGGCGAGCCCGAGGTGGAAGGGCCTGCGCCTGCCTGGATAAAGCCGCCCGGCGCCACCAAGGTGGCCTGTGAAATGCCAGCCAACGCAGTGCCGCCGGCGAGCAAGGCGAGCGCGAAGGGAGAAACGA
>JAXMAM010000061.1:0-2415 GCA_046350455.1 Phycisphaerales bacterium
CGGCAGATACCGATAGCACCAGTGGAAAGGCACAGAAGGCACGTCTACTGGGCGTGCCCACCATCACCTATGCCGCGTATCGACGTGCATTGCGTCTTCTCGGTGCGGCAGTCGCGTAGCACAGTCGGGCAATGCGTGCCTGGAGAGTGAAAGAAGCGCGCCTAGGTGGCGCGCTTCGCACTTGCCTTTGCTGGGCCTGCGAGCACTCGCAGAATTCCGGATCACCAGCTGCGCAGGTCTCAGCCGTGCGTGCCCAGCGTCATGCGCACGAAGTGCACCAGGGTCACGCCAGCGGGCAGCAGTTCCTTGATGCGCTTCTTGTCGTCGCGCACGTAGGGCTGGCCCAGCAGGGTGACTTCCTCGAAGAACTTGCGCATCTTGCCTTCGGCCATCTTGATCGCGATCTGCTCAGGCTTGCCGCTGGCCTTGGCCTCCTCCACCGCCTCGCGCTGGCGCGCTGCGATGAGATCGGCTGGCACGCCCTTCTCGTCCACCGAAATGGGGGTGGGGGTGGCTGCCACGATGTGCTGGCAAATGCCCGCGGCCAGGTCGGCTGGCATGGTGCCGGTGTACTGCAGCAGGGCGGCCTTCTTGCCGTCGTGGTGCACGTAGGAGGCGAAGTTGCCGCCTTCCAGCCGCACGCCACCAGCGAACGAGAGGTTCTCGCCCGTCTTGATGCGCACGTCGTCCAGCCGCTTCTTCATGCCGTCGGTGAACTCCACCTTGCCGGGCGTGCCCTTGCAGGCCATCTTGGCCAGTTCGGTGGCCATGGTGCGGAACTCTGGGTTCCGGGCGGTGAAGTCGGTCTCAGCGCGGACCTCCACCACAGCAGCGTGGTCGCCATCCACGGCCACAGCCACGCAGCCCTCGCCAGCGGCGCGGTCTGTGCGGGTGTCCATCTTGCCCTTCAGCTTCTCGCGCAGGCGCTCTTCAGCCAGCTTCATGTCGCCGTTGGCGTCGGCCAGCGCGGCCTTGCAGTCCATCATGCCAAGACCCGTGCGCTCACGCAGGGTCATCACGTCCTTGGGGGAAATGTTCGCAGTGCTCATGTGAATTCCAGCTCCGAGTGAAAAATGCGGAGGAAAGCAGTGGCCGGCGCGCCTGCGGTCAGGCGTTGCCCGTGGTGGTGGTGCTCACGCTCTGGCTTGGCGCTTCTTCGGGGGTGGAAGCAGCGCGGCCATCAGCGCGGAACTGGCTGCGGCTGGAGCGGCGCGGGGTGCGCGGCGCGTTGGGCGCCGTGGCATCCTGCGCTGCAGCAGCGCCCATCTCCTCTGGCGTGGCGTTGGCGCGGCCAGCGCGGCCTTCGGCAGCCGCGGCGCACAGCTCGCGGATGATGATCTCGATGCTGCGCATGGAGTCATCGTTGCCTGGCACTGGAATGTCGGCCAGATCGGGGTCGCCGTCGGTGTCAATGAGGCAGATGGTGGGGATGCCCAGGGCCTTGGCCTCGAGCAGCGCGTTCATCTCGCGGTTGGTGTCGATGACCACCAGCGCGCCTGGGAGCTTGGTCATGCTGCGCAGACCAGCCAGGTTGCGGTGGATCTTCTTCTGCTCGCGGCCCAGCTGGGCTTCCATCTTCTTGGAGTAGTTCTTGATCTCGCCCGTTTCCATCAGGCCATCCAGCTCTTCCAGGCGCTTCAGGCGCTCGCGGATGGTGCGGAAGTTGGTGAGGGTGCCGCCCAGCCAGCGCTCGGTCACCCAGGGCATCTTGGATTCGGTGCAGTACTGCTCAACCGCTCCGCGCGCCTGGCGCTTGGTGCCCACAAAGCACACGTCCTTGCCAGCCGCCACTGTCTTGGCGATGAACTTCTTGGCAAGCAGGAGGCCCTTGATGGTTTCCTTGATGTCAATGATCGAGATGCCGTTCTTGGTGGCGAAGATGTATGGCTTCATCTTCGGGTTCCAGTTGGAGCGGCGCTGGCCAAAGATCACGCCTGCTTCGACGAGTTCCTTGGCGAGAGAAATCTTGGGTTCGGACATGGGGGCTCTCCTTATAGAGCGATTGCAGCGACACCGCGGGACCGGCCAGTGGACGCCGCCGCATGCTGCGGCTGGCGGCCGTCCCGAACCAAGGGCGCTTGGTGCTAGGACGAAGGGGCCACGAGGGCCCCGCAACCCCAACAGCGGGGTTGCGTTGACCAGTGCGGTGTCCACTGTGGATCGCGCTGGCCCCCGATGAACCGGGGGAAACGGACAAGGCTACTGGAAGCCACAGCGGTGCACAATGGGCTGTGCCGCCAGCGGCGCAGGGGCCTGGTTATGAGGCATTTGGGGGTAGGCTGCCGGGGCATGGACGCAGCAATCGCGGTGGAGGCTCATAGTCCGGCTGTGGTGCCTGTGGAGCGGTGGAACCCGCTGACCAAGCTGGCATTCCTGTGGCTCTTCTTCTATGTGATGATCGCGTACGGGCTCACG
>JAXMAM010000062.1:0-1962 GCA_046350455.1 Phycisphaerales bacterium
TTGGCCGCACGGATGTGGGTGGCCAGGCGAAGAACGAGGACGCGGAGCAACGGACTGCCACGCGCGCCTCAAGGAGCACACGATGAACGACATCGGCCAGGTTGGACCTTCCTCCCCGCTCGGCGCCATGGGCGCTGCGCAGAGGCTGAGCGAGGCCACCGCCGCCCTCCGCGCGGCGCAGCAGTCCGAAGTGGCGCCATCGGGCCCCCGCTGGGCCGAGGGCCGCGACCGCGTGGAACTCTCGGAGCACGCCCGGCACCTGGAAGCCATTCGTGCGCTGCCAGAAGCGCGCATGGCCAAGGTGGAGGCCATCAAGATGGCCATCGCCCAGGGCTCCTACGACACTCCTGAGAAGCTTCAGGTAGCGCTCGACCGGCTGCTGGACGACGTGCGCGGCCTGAGCTGATGATGCCCGATGAATTTGCCAGCCTTGGTCTTGCGCCGCAACTGATTGCGGCGCTTGGCCGCATGCGCATCACACAGCCCACGCGCCCGCAGCGCGCTGCACTGCCACCAGCGCTGGAAGGCAGAGACGTGGTGGTGGTGGCGCCCACAGGCACTGGCAAGACGCTGGCGTATGTGCTGCCTGTGGCGCAGCGCCTGCTGCAGAACCCACCGCCCAAGGTGCGCGGCCGCCCGGTGGACGCGCGGCGCAGGCTGCGCGCGCTGGTGCTGTGCCCCACGCGTGAACTGGCGCAGCAGGTGGCCCGCGAGGCAGAGCAGCTGTTCAAGGGGAGCGTGCTGCGCGCAGGCGCGGTGTATGGCAAGAGCGCGCTGCCGCCGCAGCGCCAGATGGTGCAGCGCGGCGTGGACTTGCTGGTGGGCACGCCTGGCCGCGTGCGCGAGCTGTGCGAGCTGGACGCCATGAGCCTGGCGTGGGTGCAGCAGGTGGTGCTGGATGAGGCCGACCGCATGCTGGACCTGGGATTCATGCCGCAGGCCAAGGACATCTTGTCGCGCGCGCCGGCGTCGCGGCAGCTGCTCTTCTTTACAGCCACGCTGCCCCGCCCTGTGGAGGCGCTGGTGCAGGAGCTGCTGAAGGACCCCGTGCGCGCGGATCTTTCGCACGGCACGCCAAACAAGGTGACAGGCACACCACAGCCGCGCCACGATGCGGGCCAGCTGGTGATGGACGTGCCAGACGAGGACAAGCCTGCGCTCACGGTTGCGCTGGTGAAGGATGCAGACCGCAAGGGCGTGATTGTGTTCTGCCGCACGCGGCGCCGCGCTGGATGGGTGGCAGAGGCGCTGCGCCGGCACAGCATTTCCGTGGCGCTGCTGCATGGCGACCGCAGCCAGAAGCAGCGGCAGCTGGCGCTGGAGGAGTTCGCGTCTGGCCGGGCTCGCGTGCTGGTGGCCACCGACGTGGCCGCGCGCGGACTGCACGTGCCGGCCACGCGCACGGTCATCAACTACGACGTGCCGCTGCTGCCAGAGGAGTACGTGCACCGCGTGGGCCGTGCAGGGCATGGCGGCGGCTTTGCAGAGGCCATCTCGTTCCGGTGCCCAGCGGATGCAGAGCGCTGGCGGCGCGTGGAGCGCCTGGCCAAGGTGGAGACCACGGTGCGCACCCCGCCGCCGTATCGCGCGTATGTGCGCGACCGCATGGGCCGCGCGCCCGATGTGGAGCGCCCCGCGCCCAAGCCACTGAAGAAGGCCAAGCCAGATCGCCGCGCTGCAGACGAGCCGATGTCGCTGGCTGCGCTCATCCGCCGCGGCAAGAAGGGCGCAGGAAAGCGCAGCGGCCTGAAGCAGCGCCGGCACACAGCGCGCAAGGCGCCCATTGCCAAGGGCCAGAAGCCCGGGCGCGGCGTGAAGCGGGCGTGAGGTGGGCGTGAGGCGGGCGCGAGGCGCGCGGCGCGCAGGACCCGCGTGTGCGCGTTGGGCGGCGGGCGTGCCTAGTTCACTGGCAGCATGGGCACAATGACGCGCACCAGGAGCGCGAGCGCCACAAACAGCGCC
>JAXMAM010000063.1:0-1848 GCA_046350455.1 Phycisphaerales bacterium
CGCGGTCGCCTGCACGGTGGCCACAGCTTCTTGCACGGTGCGGTGGAGGCCAGCGCCCACAGAGGCCAGGAGCGCGCTGCCCAGCGCTGCGCCATCGCTGCTGGTCATGCGCACCAGCGGCGCGCCAAACGCATCTGCGCAGCACTGCGTCCAGAAGGGGCTGTTGAATCCGCCGCCGCTGATGGCAAGCTCCTGCACTGGTACGCCAGCGCTGCGGATGAGCTCCAGGCACAGCGCCATGCTGGCTGTGACGCCCTCCATGACCGCGCGGGCAAAGTGCTGCGGCTCATGCGAGAGGTTCATGTTGGCAAACGAACCCGTGGTGCGCGGATCCGGATACGGGCAGCGCTCGCCAGCCAGCGTGGGCAGGAAGACCAGGCCGTCGCAGCCAGCGGGTGCAGTCTGCGCCAGCGCGTCCAGGCGCTCCGCCCAGTCCGATGCAGGCGTTGGCTGGTGCGCCAGCGTCTGCGCAAACCACCGGAAGCTCCCCGCAGCCGCCAGCATGACGCTCATCACATGCCAGCGCTCAGGAGCCGCATGGCAGAACGCGTGCAGGGCGCCGCCCGGGCTGGAGCGGTAGGTGTCGCTGGCGGCAAAGATCACGCCGCTGGTGCCCAGCACGCAGGACAGTCGGCCCGGATCCACAATGCCTGTGCCCACCGCGCCCGCAGCCTGGTCGCCAGCGCCAGCGATGAGCGGCGTGCCTTCTGTAAGCCCGGTGGCGCGCGCTGCGGTGGCGTTCAGCTTGTCCACCACCTGCGCGCTCTCGTGGGCCTGCGGCACCAGCGCTTCGGCGATGCGCAGGTCGCGCAGCATGTCCTGGCTCCAGGTGCGGTGCTGCACATCAAAGTAGAGCGTGCCGCTGGCGTCGCTCACGTCGGTGGCGTAGGCGCTGCCCAGCTTGTAGCGCAGGTAGTCCTTGGGGAGCAGGATCTGCGCGGTGCGCGCCCAGTTGTCCAGCTCGTGCCGCTGCACCCACGCGATCTTGGGCGCGGTAAAGCCTGGCAGCAGGCGGTTGCCCGTGCGCGCCAAGATCTGCTCTGCGCCTATCTGCGCTGTGAGCTCGTCACACTCTGGAGCGCTGCGGCTGTCGTTCCACAAGATGGCAGGGCGCACGGGTGCTCCGTGGCGGTCCAGCAGCACCGCGCCGTGCATCTGTCCGTCCAGCCCGATGGCCGCCACACGCAGGCCGCTCACGCCAGCCTGCGTGAGAATCTGCGGAATGGCCTGATGCGCCGCGCGCACCCAAAGGTCCGGGTCCTGCTCAGACCAGCCGGGGTGCGGCGTGGCCAGCGGGTACTCCGCATGGCTGGTGGCCAGCACGCGGCCCGAGGCGTCGCACAGCAGCGCCTTCAGGCTGCTGGTTCCCACGTCCAGGCCAATCAACAGGTCCCGCATGCTGTGCAGGGTAGCCGCCCTTGCGCGGGCCTACGATGCCGCGCCTATGACGGCCACCATCCTTCTTCTGGGTTCTGGCGAGCTTGGCAAGGAATTCACCATCAGCGCCAAGCGGCTTGGATGCCGTGTGGTGGCAGTGGACCGCTACAAGGACGCGCCCGCCATGCAGGTGGCCGACGCCCATGAAGTGATTGACATGCTGGACGGCAAGGCCATCAAGCGCCTGGTGAAGAAGCACAAGCCAGATCACATTGTTCCAGAGATCGAGGCCATCCGCACTGAGGCACTCATTGAGCTTGAGAAGGCTGGACACAGCGTGGTGCCCAGCGCGCGCGCTGCGTTCCTGACCATGAATCGCGACGCCATCCGCGACGTGGCCGCTCGCACGTTGAAGCTGCCAACCGCCAAGTACGCCTACGCGCGCACGGCTGCGCAGCTTGAGGCTGCCAT